>NZ_CP159996.1:2400000-3000000 GCF_040703035.1 Terribacillus aidingensis
GCCCGATTAATCCTAACACTCCGAGAACTGCAATTAGCCAGAATACGAGACGCCATTCTATCAGTGAGCCAAGATAAGCTCCGAATGGGACACCGATCATGATCGCGATAGTAAGTCCACCATTGACGGCGGCAATCGCCTGGACACGTTTACGCGGTTCCACAAGGTCACTTGCCATGACAAAAGCGAGCGCGAAAAATGGACCGTGCATAAAAGCGGAAGCGACACGCGAAATAAGCAGCACTGTAAAATTCGGTGCTGTCGCGCTAATAATATTACTGATGATGAAAATCAGCATAAACAGAAGCAGCATCGGCTTCCTTGGCAATTTGACAGATAAGGTTGTCATAAGCGGACCGAATATTGCCACACCAAGTGCATACATGCTGACAACAAGACCCGCTGATGCAATTGTCACACCGAGATCCGACGCGATATGGGTAAGTACGCCAGTGACGACATATTCCGTTGTTCCGATGGAAAAAGCGCAAACCATCAATACGGCAATCACTGTCGTAGGTTTAAATTGTCTGCCTGCTAGAGACATGTTAACTCCTCCTTTTTTCTGACATAATATCCGCTAACGATACAACAGAAAAGCCCTCTATTCAAACCATAACCCGGTCATTTAACAAAAAATTTATAGGAAGCGCATCCAAATAATTTAACAGGTTTTAACGCTTTGCAGGAGGGGTAATTTCAAGAGGTAAATAGTATTTAAAAGCTAGGAGGGAATCGAAGCTGGGATAAAAAAAGCGACCCGCTGGCCGCTTTTAGAATTACTTCGTGAAGTTTTGTTGTATATCCTGCGTAATAGCAGTCACTTCCTGCATACTTGCTGCATTCTGTTCCGCGACAGATACGATGCTATTGATACTGTCAGTTACACCACGGGTGTTATCAAGAACCTCATACATAGCTGCTGAAATCGCTTCAATTTGATTGCTCGTTATGGTGATCTCTGCTTGCAGCTGTTCAAACGTGCTTTGGGTCGTTGTGATCTTATCAGATCCGGCAACAACTGCTTCCTTTCCTGCACCAAGAGCATCGACAGCTTCCTTGGATTCTGTCTGGATGGCTTGGAATACACCTGTTATGTCCGTTACAGCAACACGGACTTGATCGGAAAGCTTGCGCACTTCATCTGCCACCACTGCGAATCCGCGACCCTGGTCACCTGCCCGTGCCGCTTCGATGGCAGCATTCAGCGCAAGCAGATTCGTCTGTTCGGCAATATCCTTGATTGCCTGGAGCAATGCACTGATTTGATCTGTCTTCCCATTCAAGCCGATTACTTTTTCATAGGAGAATGTAATTTTGCTTGTTATCGTATCCATATGATTGACGGAATCATCCATATGAGATGCGCCTTCTTTAGTCAATGCATCCATCTCACCAGCAACCTGCTTGGCTTCTTCCCCTTTTAACGCCACCATCATGACATTCTCAGCGAACTTCTGCATTGTTCCAGCTAACTCAGCTGAAGCATGGGATTGATTCTCTGAACCGATCGTAACTTCTTCTAAAGCGGTTACAATTTGATTCAGCGCTTCACCTGTCTGTTCCAGCTTATCAGATGCCGAATCTCTTTCTGGTTCTATATCCGGCTCAACCGTCGCTGCTGTCTCCTGTGGAAATGGAATCTCTGCGGCAGGTTCAGCTGCTGTTTCTTCTGTTTGATTATTGGATAGCAAAACATAAGTAAAGCTTCCCCCGGCCAAAACAAGTCCGATTATTAGATTAACCCACCACTCGAACAAGAAAACCCTTTCATTTTGCAGAAACAGCAAAATGGCATAAAGATATGCTGTACTCAACACACTAATGGCTTGTCTTTTTTTCATCATAATTCCCCCTTCCTCTCTTTTTTATTTATCGGCTAATATGTGCCGTTCATGAACCTTTTTCTACAATTTCTGCCTAATAACGCCTTTTTACTTCCCACATGCTATACTACAAGCTGACTAAAGGAGGCTGCTGCTATGCAAGAACTATTGGAAGAAGCAACAGAATTCATCCAGATAAGCTATCAAGAACTCGGGAAATCAGATAAAGAAATACAACAGCGCCTGTCTGAGATCAAAAATGAAATAAACAAAAACTCTACATATAACCATACGGCTGAAGAGCTTGAGCACGGAGCTAGAATGGCATGGCGGAATTCGAACCGCTGTATCGGCCGCTTGTTCTGGAATGGCCTTCTTGTAAGAGATGCACGGGAAGCCACGAATGCAGAGGAGGTAATGGAGAAGCTGTTCGATCATATTGAACAAGCTACAAATGATGGAATAATAAAGCCGATGATCACTATCTTCTCACCGGATGCTAATATCCGGATTTGGAATCATCAATTACTTCGGTATGCTGGGTACGAGACAGAGCATGGCATAATCGGTGACCCTGCTTCTGTACGTTTCACCAATGTTTGCAGAAACTTTGGGTGGGAAGGCAAAGGAACGATGCACGACATTCTTCCGCTCGTCGTACAAGTGGGTGACCAACCGCCTGTACTTCAAGAAATACCTGCCGATATAGTGAAGGAGGTCCAAATCGAGCATGAGGAGTATCCCAAACTAGCTGATTTAGATATACGCTGGTATGCAGTTCCGATCATATCAGATATGAAATTGGAAATCGGCGGTATAACCTATCACGCAGCACCTTTCAACGGCTGGTATATGGGTACCGAAATCGGTGCACGGAACCTGGCCGATGAGGACCGCTACCATATGCTGCCGAAAGTCGCAGAGGTTCTTGAACTTGATCAAAGCAAGGCATCTACACTTTGGAAGGATCGCGCATTGGTTGAATTGAATATCGCTGTGCTTCAATCTTTCCAAAAATCCGGTGTTACGATTGTCGATCATCACACTGCCGCTAAGCAATTCGCCCATTTCGAGAAGCAGGAGCAAAAAGCTGGACGTAATGTGACAGGTATGTGGAGCTGGCTCATTCCTCCAATGTCACCTGCAGCAACTCATATCTTCCATAAACCTTATAAGAATGAAATCATCAAGCCAAATTACTTCCATCAAGAAGATAAGTATTAAAAAAGCGCAAATGCATCTCAGCATCTGCGCTTTATTTCTTTCTTAATTTAATGCATCGGATACTTCTTTCACTTTTTCCATTTCAGACTCTAGTCCGCCACCAGATAGATACCAATAATCCGGACTTAAGTAAGCGATGTGGTTTTCCTTGGCTGCATTCGTACCATTAACTAATTCATTGTCCAATACTTTTTCAGCTGAAGATGAACCGCCTTCAACGACAGCGCCTCGATCCACTACAAACAAATAATCTGGATTCTTCTCAGAAATATATTCAAAGCCGATGGACTGACCATGCGTAGAAGATTCGATTGTATCATCCACTGCGGGCACTCCGTAAACATCATGGATGACTCCGAAACGGGAAGCTTTGCCGTATGCACTTACACTGCCGTCATTCACGAGTGTGATCAGTGCTTTTTCATCCATGCTTTCTGTTTTCGTCTTCAGATCAGCAATAGCATCATCAATTTCACCCAGCGCTGTTTCCGCTTCTGTTTCCTTACCTACGATTTGTGCAATCGTTTCTGTATTTTTCTTGAATGAGTTCATATAATCTGTCGTATCAACGCCGATGTAAATAGTCGGTGCTAACTCACTAAGCTGTTCATAATAGTCGCTTTGACGGCCAGAGATAAAAATGACATCCGGCTGCATTTCAGCTATTTTCTCTAAATCCGGCTCTTTCAGACCGCCGACATTTTCATAGTCGTTACTGCTGTATTTAGAAAGATAATCAGGAAGGTTCTCTTGTGGAACACCAGCTACATCGACACCGAGTTTATCCAATGTGTCTAATGCGCCCATATCAAACGCAACAATCTTCTCTGGATTTTTTGCCACTTCTGTTTTACCAAGCTCATGCTCAATTGTAAGCTTCTCTTCTTCTTTATCTGCACCGCTTGCACTATCGGAGTTGCTTCCGCATGCTGCTAGCAGAAGTACGAATAATAGACCTGTCATCAATAATGTAAGTTTCTTCATTTTATCTTGTCTCCTTTTTCTGTTTGATGTATGACATGCTGGCCAAGAAAGGCAGTTAGCTTCATAACGGCATCACCCCTTTAACCTGTACGGGTTTTAGAAATAGACACATATACGATTACAGCTGATATTATGGACGTCGATATCCAAATCATAGATGGATTTGAGAACGTCAGATTGGATAATATCTTCAGTAGGTCCTTCTGCTACAATCTGGCCATCCTTCATTGCCACGATACGATCGGAATAAACAGAAGCAAAATTGATATCATGAATAACCAGAAGAATTGTCTTGCCAAAGTCCTCCACCAGCTTCCGCAGCAGCTTCATCATCTGAACAGCATGTTTCATATCGAGGTTATTAAGCGGTTCATCAAGCAGGATATAATCTGTATCCTGCGCCAGTACCATAGCAATGAATGCCCGCTGCTTCTGACCGCCGCTGAGCTCGTTCAAATATTTATCTTCCATTTCCTCCAAGTCCACGTATGCAATAGCTTCACTAACCTTTTGTTCGTCTTCGGCAGTAAGACGCCCGCTGGAGTAAGGAAAACGGCCAAAGCTTACTAACTCACGGACAGTCAGTCTCATCTGGACGACATTGGACTGACGCAGAATGGCGATTGTCTTCGCCAAATCCTTACTCTTTTGTTTATGAACGTCTTTTCCGTCAAGATAGACAATACCATCATCCTGTTTTAACAAGCGGCTCACCATGGAAAGCAAGGTACTCTTCCCTGCACCGTTTGGCCCGATGAAGCTAGTGATCGCACCGCGTTTCACCTCTATGGAAACATCCTGAATGACTTTCTTGGTTCCGAAATACTTGGAAAGCTTTTCTGCAACGATCATATCTTCTTACTCTCCTTTACTAATAAATAAATGAAGTAAATACCACCGACGAAATTGATGATGACACTGATTGGTGTTGAGAAAGAGAAGATCCTTTCGACAACTAATTGTCCGCCGAGCAATGCAATCACGCTGAGCAGACTCGCTGCAATCAGCAGGTACGTATGCCGGAACGTCTGGAGGAATTCCCGTGCCAGATTGGCAGTCAGCAATCCTAGGAAAGTGATAGGTCCAACTAATGCAGTCGACACGGCAACAAGTACTGCAATGACCAAGAACATCCGTTTGACGATTTTCTCATACGGCACACCTAGATTCACTGCATGGTCGCGACCGATGGACATGACATCAAAGTAGTGACGATAACGGAAGATGTATATACAAAGCACTATAATGATTACTGCTGAAATGAGCAGTAGATCCGTGTTTACATCCGTGAAGCTTGCGAACATGCTGTCCTGAATCAGAAGAAACTCATTCGGATCGATAATCATCTGCATGAAAGAGGCCAAGCTGCTGAAAAATGTCCCCAGTACCAACCCGACAAGCAGCAGCAGAAACAGATTACTTTGTCCCTTGCGGAATAGCAGCTGATAAAGCCCAAAAGCGAAACCGACCATCAACAGGATAGTAAGGAAGAAATACGCATCACTCTGCAGGATCACAAATGTCCCAGAACCGAATAGGAAGACCACGATGGTTTGAATGAACATATAAACACTATCCAGTCCCATGATGCTTGGCGTCAGGATTCTATTATGCGTAATGGTCTGGAACACGACAGTTGAAACACCAATCGAAACAGCACATAAGATCATAGCCAGGATTTTTTCCAGCCGTGTGCGCAGCAGATACTCCATTGCTTGGAAGTTCATATGGATGAAAAGGTACAAGCCAGCCAATGACAAGGCGACAATAATCAGTAAGATGATTTTTCGTTTAAGCATAGGCGTTTCTCCTTAACAGCATATAAAGGAAGATACCTGTGCCTATGACGCCAACCATGAGACCTACCGAGATTTCATATGGATAGATGATCAAACGTCCTGCTATATCACATATGAGCAGGAATGCTGCACCAAGCACACCTGTATGCCAGATACTGTTCTTTAAATTGTCGCCCCTGTACATACTGACGATATTCGGTACGATCAAACCGAGAAACGGAATGACGCCGACCGTCAAAATGACAACTGCAGTTATGATTGCGACAATAATCAATCCTACATTCACAACATATTTGTAAGGAAGACCGAGATTCGTTGCGAAGTCTTCTCCCATGCCAGCGACTGTGAACATATTGGCAAACAGAAAAGCGATGATCAGCAGCGGTACACTTATGTAAAGAAGCTCATAGCGTCCTTCCATGATCAAAGAAAAGTCTCCTTGAAGCCATGAGGACATATTTTGAACCAAGTCAAACTTTAAAGCAAAAAATGTTGCGATCGAACTGACCACATTCCCCAGCATAATTCCAACCAGCGGTATAAAAATTGTATCCTTCTGCTTCAGCCTCTGTAGAATTCCCATGAAAAGCAATGTGCCAAATAAAGCAAAAGCAGCAGCGATACACATCTTCCATATCGGGCTGGCATCGGTGAAGAACAGCAAGGAAACAAGAATCCCCAATCTCGCCCAATCCATCGTCCCAGCAGTTGTTGGAGATACGAATTTATTTTGGGTAAGCTGCTGCATGATAAGCCCGCATATGCTGAGACTTACTCCAGCCATGACAATGCTAAGCATGCGCGGCAGCCGGCTGATCATAACGATATTCCAGGATTCCTCATCCATCTTCCACAATGCAGAAAATGACACGTTTTCCACCCCGACAAACAGGGAACAAACAGCTAATAGAACAGTAATAACAACCAAGTAAATCAACTTCATAAGCGTCAAACCTCTTCAGCAGCATCAATGATACTGATATTCATTATCAATTAGATTCTAGCTTTAGTATAGTAAATGGAAAAAGACTCGTCAATAGGATTTTTGGACTGACAAAGAAATATAACAATATTTAACCTACATAAGGAGTGTATCTATGCTTCCGCTTTTAAAGAAAGAAGACATCAGCACCTCAAACCAACAGCTTCCTAATTGGGCTCTTGATGCCTATAAGCCTTTTGCTGAAACAGTCACTAAACGAGATTTCCCCTGCTACTTCGGAATTGCAGCTCAAAAGAAAGGTGACTTGCGATATGGCTTCGTACCACACGACAACTGGGATGACGCGCTCAAGATTATCAATGAATTCACAAAACTGATGCATACGCAGGAAAAAGCTGTGCGTCGGGGTTTGTTCCTTTTCTTTGAGCCTGAAGAAACGGAACAAGATCTCGAATATTACCGCGATTACTTCTGGCGCTTCCTTCAGCGGCTGCATGAAGTGGACGACATACCGTGGCCAGCAGAACGCCCGCGGGATCCGGATCATTTCCTCTTCGACTATCATATTGGCGGTGAGGCTTACTTCCTTTTTGGTAATGCGCCAGCATATAAGCAGCGTATCACACGTGACCTGGGTCCTTCCCTTGTCATTGGACTGCAGCCACGCAGTATCTTCGACGGGCTGGAAGGAGACAAGCCCGCGGGGACAAAATCACGGGGTTCCGTCCGGGATCGGGTAGAAAAATGGGACAAGCTGCCGAAACATCCAGATATCGGTCATTTCGGTGATCATAGTCATCACGAATGGAAGCAATATTTCATTGGAGATGATGCGGAGCCAATACAAGGAGGTTGTCCTTTCCATCATAGGGAATTGAAGTATACATAAACTTCCTTCCAGTAGCGGATACTACCTTATATCTGCTTCGAAAGGAGGTCTACTATGCCAAACCCGGACAACCGTGCAGACAATGCCGAACGGATTGAGGATACAATCCAGCATACCCTGCAGAATGTGCATCAAACAGAGGACTTCGTCAAAGCGAACAGTGAGCATTTGACGGATGAAGAAATCTCATTTTTGAAAGAGAAGAACGAGCGACGCGCTGCAAGCGTAGATAGTCTTCGTCACGAGTTAAAAGAAGAAGCAAATTACCAACAGAATAAGAATAAATAAGAAGGTCCGCCACGTGGCGGACCTTCTGTTTAATGCGTTTGATTCATTGGAGCTGAATCGTAACTTTGCATCATGGCAGCCATATCACTTGGCTGTAATTGTGCCACCTGATAATAATGGTGTTTGTTTTGATACAAGAAGATTTCGTAGCTCATTTCGATCAAATTCGGTACCGAATCAGCAACAATCCTTCTTAAGACAGGGTTAGTGATTTCACAAGCCCCGCGTGTGCTCATGGTAGCTAGACTCTTTGTCTGCGTGAGCATATAAGTGGAAACACATTCGTCCGTTAGCTCATTAACGGAAGTAATCGGCTTTTTAGGCTGGGAAGGCTTTATTCCATATACAACATCATTTCCTTGCTGCATGCTGTAAGATGTGGTTGGAACTGTTGGATCCTGGCCAGTCTTAAATGTTTCCACCATCGTGTTATACGTTTGAGTAAGGAAATCACCTTGGCGCTGAGCAACCGTCTTTAGTTCTGGATCTTGAATGAACTGGTCAAAAATTTTATATTGATCAATCACACTGATCATCCCCGTAAGGATTTCATGTGTATCAAAAATTTCATGACCACCATGGTTTTGCTTGCCATGCAAAGTTGTCGGCTGATTCATCTGTGCAGTCTGCATCTGATTTTCCAATGTGATAACCCCCTATAAAATGTCGTGCCTTGTTAGTATGCTGTGTCATACGAGGACTTATGACCGGTTATTTATGCCTTTTCGCGACACGCGCATCTGCTTTATCGGAACGTGCCTGTGCTTCCAAATCATCAATATCCGCTTCCTCCTGTGAAAAGGAGATATCTCTCCCATCTCCATCCAGATCGGTATAACGCATATAATATTCTTCCAATGATTTATCCTTGTCGTTCACGGGCTTTTCCTCCTTAACGATGCTTCAGATTTTCTTCCGCCATCCGTACAAGTTCACGGACCATATTACCGCCAATGCTGCCGCCTGTTTTGCCATTTTCTCTGCTCGTTCTATTCCCTAAATCATCAGCCTGCTCTGTCTGATATGACTGGTTGGCATCCTGAATGATTTTATGTTTCAGCTGATCAAGACCTTCCCGCGCCTCGGGCACGAGTATTTTATTGCGCCTTGTCATCGATAATGACCAAGCGTATGTGCGTCACCGGTCTCGCCTTCATAGTCGGCACGCACATGCTTCTTGTTTGGATCCTGTTCATCCCGATTGGCTGTAAGCCCTTCCTCCATGCCTGGCTGGTACGTATCGTCAATCCAGATACCGCCATCCACACGATTCTTTTTCATGATGCTTCTCCTCCTTTCTGCATTAGTTTCTGTCTTTGGCGTCATAATATGAAAGGCACTTCTAGCCAAAAAAAAAGACCCCTGTACAAGACAGGAATCAGTTGTTGATGATCAAGAAGATTACGATCACAATCGCCAAAGCGATACGATAGTAGGCGAAGGGAACGAGTTTGTATTTGGAAATAATTTTCAAGAATGTACGGATAGCAATCAGTGCAAAGATAAACGCGCTGATGAATCCGACGATGAAGAATGGAATCACATCAGGTGTAAAAGCATGCAAGTGATTACGCAGCGAGACAAGACTCGCACCAGCCATGATAGGCACTGCCATAATGAAAGTGAAGTCAGATGCAACGCGGTGATTCAATCCAAGAATGACACCGCCGGAAATCGTTGCTCCAGAGCGGGAGAAACCAGGCCATAAAGAGATACACTGGAATAACCCAATCAGAAAAGCTTTTTTATACGTAAGACCATCTAATGAATCGATTGTTTCTGTCTTTTTGGATGATACTTTATCTGCAAAGATCATGAAGAAAGCCCCAACGACTAGTGCTACGATAACGTACCATACGGAAAACAGATACTCGTCAATGATATCATCAAACAATAGCCCAAGAACCCCTGCCGGCAGCAAGCCAACAATAACGATTCCTAGGTTGAACTTGTTTTGTTTTCCTGGCATCGATTCTGTTTTTCCCTGCAGCTTGCGAATACCAAGGATCTGCATGAACTTGTCCCAAAATACAATAACAGAAGCCAAAATGCTGCCAAGCTGAATGACGATAATGAAAGTATTTGCTACTTCATCGTTGAACAATTCGTGGATCTTCAGCCACATATCATCAACGATGATCAAGTGGCCTGTAGATGAAACCGGGGCAAACTCTGTCAACCCTTCGACTAGCCCCATGATCAAGGCCGAAAAGAACTCAATGATACTCATGCCTCTACTCCTCTAGCTACTTTTTTTCTTTTTATTCCGTCTGATGAACCAAATGACGAACAAGACGATAAGAATCGCCAGTACTACGATGACGACATCCTGGTAGTAACCAAGATATGTTTCCACTGTTGTCCAGGATTCACCTAGCCACAGACCGAGCAATACTAATACTGTATTCCAAATGAGTGTTCCTAATGTCGTGAAAATGAGGAACAGCGGGAAATTCATATTGGACATCCCAGCCGGTATGGAAATCAAGCTCCGAATCACAGGTACAAATCGGCAAAGGAATATTGTCCATACCCCATACTTATCGAACCAAGCATCCGCTTTATGTATGTCTTCTTTTTTTATTCGCAAAATATGTCCCCAGCGGTCCACGATTTTCTCCAGACGTTCTACATCCAAGAGAAGCCCGATGCCATAAAGGATAATAGCTCCAATAACGGCACCGATTGTTGCCGCGATAATAACACCAACTGCTGTGACACTATCAGAGGTGGTTGTCAGGAAGCCGCCGAACAGCAGGATGATCTCTGAGGGGATCGGCGGGAATACGTTTTCGCCTGCCATCAGCAATACGATCGCAAAGTAACCGAATTGTTCCATAAACTGCGTTATCCAATTATCCATTTTACAACTCCAAACGTAAATTATTTACCAAATCATTATAGCATCCTGTACTCGAAAAGGTGGAATTTTTTACGGATAATTAACATTCTAGCAGACAGCACCCAAGAGGTTAATAGAAACAGAGACTTAGTTTTCATTGGGCTGAAGTCCTAGGTTCACATTGTCGCACCTTTAACCTTATTTGTGATATAGTCTATAGAAGAAAAATGATTAATGTAGTAAGGGGGAATACGATGAAAATCGTGACAATCGAGCCTACCCCGAGTCCATATTCGATGAAAATCGTGGTGGATGACATGCTGCCAATGGGCAGCAGTTACGATTATAAACGAGAAGCTCAATCGTCTGCTGATCCAGACTACATCCAAGCTTTATTCAAAATAGAAGGTGTCAAAGGGATCTATCGTGTAGCAGACTTCCTAGCCCTGGAACGGAGTCCGAAAACAGCTTGGGAGACGATACTTCCTGCTGTACGGGAAGCATTCGGAGAAAAAAGCCAGGATACGACTGCAGAAGCTGGCATCCAAGAGCCGCATTACGGACAAGTAGATGTTCAGATTCAGACGATTTATGGTGTACCGATGCAAATCAAGCTTCTTTTTGATGAACAAGAGAAGCGGATCGGACTTCCTGCTCTGTTTACGGAAGCAGCAATGGAAGCAGCCGGGGACGACAATATTGTGTTTGCCCGTAAATGGGAAGAACAGTACCCCCGATACGGTAATCCAGATCAGGTAGGACAGGATATATATGAAGAATTGCTCGCAAGCTATAGTTCAGAAAGGCTGCAAGAACTCGTAGCACGTGCCAGGAATCCCCAAGCTCCGCCGGTAAAGCGAGAGCAGCCTGCAATGGATGTGTGGGATGAAGATGATTGGCGTGTACGTTATCGTGCCCTGGATGCGTTGGAGCCTGAAAAAGAGCATCTTTCTTTCCTGGATAAAGCTCTGCAAGACCCGAAAGCCTCCATTCGCCGGCTGGCAACTGCTTATCTCGGTATGATAGAAGATAAGGCTGTCTTGCCGTTGTTATACCGCGCTTTGCAGGATAAGGTAGTAACAGTCAGACGCACAGCTGGTGACTGCCTATCCGATCTTGGGTTTAAAGAAGCAACACCGGCGATGGAAGCAACACTTGCTGATCCGAGTCGGATAGTCAGGTGGCGGGCTGCAATGTTTCTATATGAACTTGGGGATAGCGAAAGCCTGCCGATGCTTGAAAAAGCAGCAAGACAGGAAACTGAATTCGAAGTGAAGCTGCAGCTAAACATGGCAATCGAGAGGATTGCCGGAGGCGAAGCAGCAAAAGGCTCCGTCTGGAAACAAATGACGGAAGCAGCCAAACAAAAGGAGGAATAAGAAAAATGAACGCATACGAAGAATATATGCGCGGCATCGTCCAGCCAATGCGGGATGAGCTGACACAAGCAGGATTCCAGGAACTGACTGACGCTGAGCAGGTTGAAAACTATGTAGAACAGACAAAAGGCAGTACGCTGGTAGTTGTCAATTCTGTTTGCGGCTGTGCTGCTGGTCTTGCACGACCAGCAGTTCGGGAATCCTTACAAAACGCTAAAAAACCAGATCATCTTGTAACAGTATTTGCAGGACAGGATAAAGAGGCTACAGAAAAGATGCGGGAATACTTCACAGATCAACCGCCATCCTCCCCTTCTGTCGCATTGATGCAGGACGGTAAACTGGTTCATTTCATCCCTCGTGAACAAATCGAAGGATATGACGTGGAAGAAATCGTGGAAAATCTTACAACCGCTTATAACAACCATTTGTAAAGAGCTGCTATTGCAGCTTTTTTTGTTTGTAATGAAAACCATTATCCGTCTCTCCTGCTCCACTTACTTCTAATCCGGATTATGTACTTCCTCTCGCACTTGTCCACCTAACTGGCATGCTGATGTCTGCCTGTTACCTTATCTTTCTCACATCATTTCATTCCAGGATTCTCAGCAGCTGTTATATAGGTCTGTATATTGCCCAAGGCGCATTCTCTTCTTTTAATCGTTTTCAGCAACGGAAATATGTATGCATACCTCATCATCTTGCTTGCCTGCGCTTCACTTTTACCAATACAACCGATACTCTATGTCCTTATATCAGGTATTCCGCATATCATGCTTATCAATTTCACAGGCGGATTGGTAGTAAGCGAAGTGATCAATCTCAGTTTCTATCACTACTTGAGAAAAGACTACAGAAGCCAAGTGCAGCTGGAGGAAGAAAAACGTAACTTCAAGAGCCTGTTCTTTGCCAATCCGCAGCCAGCAGTACTTATTGATTTACATACTAAAAATATTATTCTGTACAATAAACAAGCTGTACACTTTTTTGGTATAAGTCAACAAACAGTCAGCAGCTTTTCCCTCTCCTCCTTCTTACCTGACCAAAAAGAGCAAGAAATACTGCTAGGACTACTAAAGAACGAAGTGAAAATCGAGAATTATATCCCCCATAATCTGGTACATCATCCAACCTGGATGATGCTGAATTTTGAGCTGCTCAGTTATAATAAAAAAGATGCACTTTTAATCAGCGTGACGGATGTGACGAGCTTCAAAAGGATTGAAAAGAAACTGCAGGAGCATGCCAGCCGTGATGTCCTAACTGGATTATTCAACCGCCGTGCGGGCATTCAATTTATAGAGGATTTGCTCCAACGGGGGAAACATCCCTTCTGCCTCTGTTTCGTAGACGTGAATAACCTGAAGCATGTAAACGACAAGTTCGGACACAATCAAGGGATCAGCTTATCCAACTGATTGCCTCCACCATAGCATCAACCTTAACTGGAGGTAGATGTCTTTTCCGACATGGCGGCGACGAATTCATTATTCTGCTGCCTAAAAAAGTTCGTCCTCAGGTAGAGTAATTCCTAAAAAAACTGCAGGACAAATTAACCTATTTAGATGGAGCTAAGATAAAACGATATCCGATCGCAGCAAGCTTCGGTATCCATGACTATGCCTCAAGCTATACGCTGACTGTTTCAGAAATGATAGATATTCCTGATCAGGAAATGTACAAATCCAAACAACAGCACAAAGAAGCTCAATTCCAATAATTGGGCTTCTTTGTATATTGAAAACCCTTTCATATTTTGATAGACTTAATTTATCGAAGGAGGAGGGGTGCCAATGTGGAAAACAAACTTATTAATCAGCGGCAGCATAGTAGGATGTGCTTTAGTCACATGGGTTGCTTCTTTTTAAAATTTATTGAAAACGGTATCATCCATATTAGAGGGTAAACTGGCTTTCAGGCTGGTTTACCCTTTTTCTAATTATCCTTATAATAACTTTATAATTATTATAAATAAGTATTGATTTTTAATAAAAAGATGTTACTATGTTTATAGATTTACAAACACTACATACTCTGAGGTGATTTTCTTGGCAGATAAAAAACTTACTACTAGCTGGGGTGCTCCAGTTGGAGATAACCAGAATTCCCAAACTGCTGGCTCACGTGGACCTACACTGATCCAGGATGTGCATCTTCTTGAAAAACTAGCACACTTTAACCGTGAACGTGTTCCTGAACGTGTTGTACACGCAAAAGGTGCCGGTGCACATGGTTACTTTGAAGTCACTAATGATGTTTCCAAATATACAAAAGCAAACTTCCTTTCTGAAGTAGGCAAAAAAACAGATATGTTCATCCGTTTCTCTACTGTAGCTGGTGAGCTTGGTTCTGCTGACACAGTACGTGACCCTCGCGGTTTCGCTGTTAAGTTTTATACAGAAGAAGGCAACTATGATCTAGTCGGTAACAATACACCTGTATTCTTCATCCGCGATGCAATCAAGTTCCCTGACTTTATCCATACTCAAAAAAGACATCCGCAAACGCATTTGAAAAACCCTGACGCGGTTTGGGATTTCTGGTCTCTTTCTCCTGAGAGCCTGCACCAGGTTACGATTCTTATGTCTGATCGCGGTATTCCCGCAACATTGCGTAATATGCACGGTTTCGGTTCCCACACATTCAAATGGGTGAACGAACAAGGCGAAGGCGTTTGGGTGAAATATCACTTCAAGACGCAGCAAGGTGTTAAAAACATGGATCCGGCCGTTGCAGCGAAAGTTGCTGGTGAGCATCCAGATTATCATACAGAAGATTTATTCAACGCAATCGAAAATGGCGATTTCCCTGAATGGAAGCTTTATGTTCAAATCATGCCGCTTGAAGATGCGAACACATACCGCTTTGATCCATTCGATGTAACAAAAGTATGGTCCCAAAAGGATTACCCGCTAATCGAAGTTGGCCGCATGGTATTGAACCGCAACCCAGAGAACTACTTCGCTGAAGTAGAACAAGCTACGTTCTCTCCAGGAACTCTTGTACCTGGTATCGAAGTATCTCCAGACAAGATGCTTCAAGGTCGTCTGTTCGCTTATCATGATGCACACCGTTATCGTGTAGGTGCTAACCACCAAGCACTTCCAATCAACCGTGCGCGTAACGAAGTGAACAACTATCAGCGTGATGGACAAATGCGTTTCGATAACAATGGCGGAAGCGGCGTTTACTATGAGCCGAACAGCTTCAACGGTCCGAAAGAAGATCCAGCAAGCAAAATGGCACCATTCGAAGTATCCGGACAAGCTGACAGTGTTGGTTACGATGAAAACGACCACTACACACAGCCTGGAGATCTTTACCGTCTTATGACTGATGATGAAAAAACTCGTCTTGTACAGAACTTCGTTGATGCAATGAAGCCAGTTACAAGAAAAGACATTCTAGAACGCCAAGTAGGTCATATCTACAAAGCAGATAAAGAATGGGGTCAGCGCGTCGCTGACGGTCTAGGCATTGCACTTCCACAAGAAGTTTAATCCTAAAAGATAAAACAAAAGGATAGATGAACAATTATGTTCATCTATCCTTTTTCTTTTGTATTACGCCTTATTCGATTCGGCTATGGATATACATTAAACACCAAAAAAGTACACCACTCTACAGTGATGTACTTTTCCTCATTTATCAGGAGCATCTCCTATGATTCGCACTTCCCGGTGAAGACTTACACCGAACTGCTCTTTGACTGTCTCCTGGACGTGCTTGATAAGATTGATATAATCTGATGCTGTACCGTTGGCTACATTCACCATGAAGCCTGCATGCTTACCTGATACCTCTACACCGCCGATTCGAGTCAACTGCAGCCCTGCATCCATGATCAGCTTACCAGCAAAGTGACCTGGAGGGCGCTGGAAGACACTGCCGCATGATGGATATTCCAGCGGCTGCTTCGACTCACGAAGGTATGTTAGTTCATCCATTTTCGCTTTAATCGCCGTTTGGTCACCATCTTCCAATACGAATGTTGCTTCCACAGCGATGTAATTATTCTTCTGCAGAATGCTGGTCCGGTAACTAAGCTCTAATTCTTCACTTGTCATTACCTTACGCTCACCAGTATCAGTTATTACCACTACTTGCTCCAGAACATCCTTGACTTCTCCGCCATACGCACCAGCATTCATATACAATGCCCCGCCGATGGAACCAGGAATACCACAAGCGAATTCTAATCCAGTCAAACTCGCATCCAGTGCAATTCTGGACACATCTATTATCGCTGCACCTGATTGCGCTGTGATCCTATTTCCATCTACCTTCACTTCATCGAGTTTCGTCAGTATCATGACCACTCCGCGCAATCCGCCATCCTGAATGATCACATTCGATGCATTACCGAGGATTGTCAGCGGCACTCCATTTTCTTTTGTATAAGCAACAACCTGTTCAATTTCTGTGTAACTTCTCGGGAAAACAAGTACATCCGCTTTTCCGCCCACTTTTGTATACGTATAATCCGCAAGCGGTGCTTCTATAAGTACATCTGTAGCCTCTAAAAATTGCTTTATGTCTCTCTCCAATGCATTCACATTCATCATATAATCCCTCATTACTGTATTAGCCGCTGCAAATGAGCGTGCCCCAACCTGTATTGTATACCACTTTTCGCACACGTGACAATGCCCTTATTTACCTGTTAGGCCAGACACCTATAGTTTATGCAAAAAAATGACCAATTGCGCAACAATTACAGTTTAGAACAATGTCCCGCAATCACTTGGTATTGATCACCGATCAGCTGCCACACACGTGTATAAATAAAGTCACCGCTGATCTTTTCGTCCCCTTCCTGTCCTTCCAGGTGGATACGGGAAATTGTTACTGCTCCATCCTTTGTCGGTTTGATTTGCAAATCGGAACAAGATACTTGCGTGAAGCGCACAGCAAGTGTTCGATGCGCCTCCAAGTCCATATCCTTGGTCACATAGCTGCCCTCATGATTGATAAAAACAAGATCATCATGCAGAAAAGTATCCAATGCAAATATATCTCTCGTCTGCATAGCTTCCCTGAATTGCTGTTCCAAAAGTTCAAACTGATCCGGATTCGATACCTCTTCCGTCTGTTCAAGCTCTTCTTGGCCCTCTCCATTATCTGTATGTTCAAACCGTATAGGTCTCTCGAATTCATCTGGAGTGGATTCAATCTTAACTATGTGCGCAGTGGCAATATGTACGTCCCCAATCACGACAAAAGCTTTATTCATCATTCCTTGGTTGTTCGTTATATGCTCCAGTATTTGCTGTTCAGGTGCTTCAGTTCGAATTTTCTCACCTGTTGATAACGTTATAATTGTTTCATTCATCAGTCGTCACTCCGTTCTATTTTCCTCCGTTATAATGCAGCTGCCTTAATTGTATCGCGATACAGGTACTCAAGGAAACTATATGGCCTGTTTTCGTATTCGCAAACAATAAGAAAACCTCCTATAACTGTTAAGAGTAAGTTTAAAAGGGAAGGGATAAACTATATATGTAAATCTGGAGGTGTACAAGTTGAGTAATGATACGCGCGAATACCGTACAGGACAAGGTGTACCGCAAACAGGTGTATACATCTGTCAGTCCGGTGAAAGAGTCGAAATAAAAGAAAATGATGTGTTTCCTGTATGCCCTGCTAAGGGCGAGGAAACAACATGGAAACACGAAGAAATATAAGGTGGTGCCGAGATTTTTCTCAGCATCATCTTATTTTTTATGTATATACTAAATCCCCGCTCAATTCCTTATACCAATTCACCTTACATAAAACTAAGTCATGAAAGAACTAGCTTCGGATAGATTTTAAAGATTTCACCCTTAAAGAGGCAAAATAATATGTGCAGTTTCATCTAAACAATATATATAATCAAATTTGTAAGCGATATCATTTATTGTGACAGGGGGAAATATTGATGAAAATTCTACTTGCTTGCTCTTCTGGAATGTCCACAAGTTTATTAGTATCCAAAATGAGAGATGCCGCTCGAGAAAAAGGAATTGAGGCAGAGATTTGGGCGGTGGCACAGGATAAGGCTGAATCCGACATGGAAAAAGCGGATGTACTGTTAATCGGACCTCAAATGAGGTTCCTCTTCAAAAAAATTTCAAAAGTTGCTGGTGAGAAAGGTGTACCAGTCGATGTGATCGACCCTATTTCTTATGGACGCATCGATGGGGAAGCTGTTTTGGATAAGGCATTAGAATTGATCCAAAAAAAGGTGTAATGAGGGGGATCCATTATGGGAAGTAAATTTACCGAGACTTTAGAAAATATATTATTACCTATTGCAGATAAGTTAAATAATAACCGGTATCTTGGCGCACTGCGCGATGGTTTTATGGTTGCTTTACCTTTTATTATTTTCGGTTCTCTTTTTGTAGTATTAGCGAACATTCCTTTCCTGGACAAAATAATTAGCGAAAATGCTCTAGCAGAATATCAAAGTATTTTAGGACCTGCTTCTGCCTCTACTTTAAGTATTATGGGTCTTTTTGTCATCTTCGGCATCGCCTACAAATTGACTCAGCATTATGAGTTGGAAGCTTTGTATGGCGGCTTCGCTGCTCTAGCTTCATTCATAATCTTAACACCTCAAGTCTTAGAAGGGGTTGCAGGGGTTATTCCTGCTTCAGCGTTAGGTGCTCAAGGTTTATTCCTAGGGATTTTCACGGCCTTTGTATCAGTAGAACTATACAGATTTTTTGTTAAGAGAAATTGGACTATCAAAATGCCTCAGGGTGTGCCTGATGCTGTGTCGAAATCTTTCAGCTCCTTAATTCCACTAACTTTGACATTAACTTTCTTTTTAGCAATCCGCGCTATCTTAAGCTACACGCCTTACGAAACATTACAGAATTTTATTTATACTCTTATTCAACAACCCTTAACTTCTTTAGGAAGCGGTTTAGTGGCAACAATTATCGCCGTTCTTTTAATACAGGTATTTTGGTTCTTTGGACTTCATGGACAGATTATTGTCAATTCAATCATGGATCCGATATGGATGACATTATCCCTTGAAAATTTAGAAGCATTTAATGCTGGCCTAGAACGTCCAAATATTGTTAACAACCAGTTTATAGATACATTCATTGTGGGAATGGGCGGAACCGGTATGACAATGGCAGTAATTTTAGGTATTTTCCTATTCACCAAGAGCAGACAATTAAAAAACCTTGGTAAGCTTGGTGGACCAGCAGCAATTTTCAATGTGAACGAACCTCTCATCTTTGGTTTGCCGATTGTCATGAATCCTATGGTGATCATTCCTTGGCTGCTTTCTCCAGTAGTTGTTACTATCGTCACTTACTTTGCAATGTCAACTGGACTAGTTCCGGTTTCAACTGGAGTACATGTACCTTGGACAACACCAATTTTCATTAGCGGTATGTTGGTTACGAATTCAATTGCCGGCGCAATCATGCAATTAGTGAACCTAGTAATTGTTGTACTGATCTGGCTGCCATTCTTAAGAATTCTCGATAAGCAATATTTCCAGACTGAGCAAACAACTGCTAAAGATCAAAAACAAGGACGGGATGATAAAATTGTCTAACAAAGTAATCAAAGTACCTGATAACTTCATTATTGGTGCAGCTTCTTCTGCCTGGCAAACAGAAGGTTGGACCGGTAAAAAGGATTTTCAGGACTCCTATTTGGACCTTTGGTATAAAAACAATAAGAATGTCTGGCATAATGGCTATGGCCCGGCTTTAGCAACCGATTTTTATAACCGTTACAAAGAAGATATTCAATTGATGAAACAAATTGGGCTTACTCATTATCGAACTTCTATAAATTGGGCCAGGTTTTTAGTGGATTATGAAAATGCCATAGTTGATGAAGAATATGCTTCCCATTATGAAAACGTAATAGATGAATTACTCAACAATGGTATTGAACCGATGATTTGCCTTGAACATTATGAGCTTCCAGCTGTTCTTTTTGAAAAATACGGTGGCTGGGGTTCAAAACATGTTGTGGAATTATTTGAGAAGTATGCAGAAAAGGTTTTCAACCGATACGGCAGCCGTGTCAAACATTGGTTTACATTCAATGAACCAATAGTTGTACAGACCCGTGTTCATTTAGATGCCATTCGCTGGCCCTTTGAGCAAAATACAAGAAAATGGATGCAATGGAATTACAACAAATCTTTAGCTACAGCAAAAGTTGTAAGGCTATTCAAGCAAATGCAGTTAAAAGAGAAATTCGGTGCAAAGATTGGTAATATCATTAATCCTGAAGTAACATATGCAAGATCTTCTGCAGAACATGATCAAAAAGCTGCACGCATCTATGATTTATTCTTTAATCGAGTATTTTTAGATCCTTCTATTAAGGGAGAGTTTCCATCAGAATTATTTGAACTAATGGAGAAACATGACATCACGTTTGACTATACGGAAGATGAATTAAGACTTATTAAAGAAAACACAGTAGACTATGTTGGTTTAAACCTTTATTTCCCTCACAGGGTGAAAGCAAGAACTGCAGCATGGAACGAGGATACACCTTTCCATCCGGAATATTATTATGACAAGCACGAATTAATAGGGAAAAAAATGAACCCATATCGCGGTTGGGAAATTTATCCGCAAATAATGTATGATATCGCACTTCGAATGAAAGAGGAATATGGCAACATCGAATGGTTCGTTGCTGAAAATGGTATGGGTGTTGAAAATGAACATCGCTTTAAAAACGAAGATAATATAATTCAAGATGATTATCGCATTGAGTTTATAAATGAACATTTACAATGGTTATTAAAAGCCGTTGATGAAGGATCCAACTGCACAGGTTATATGCTCTGGGCATTTACAGATAATGTTTCACCAATGAATGCATTTAAAAATCGGTATGGTCTAGTAGAAATCAATTTAAATGAAAATCGTAACCGGAGCCTAAAAAAATCGGGTTATTGGTATAAAGAACTGATCGAGTCGAGACAGCTTGAAGTTTTAGAAGAAGAATATAAATAAGTGACGGACAGACTCAATGCAAAGAAGGAAAATAATATGAAGAACTTTTTGGCTATTGATATAGGTGGAACATTTGTCAAATATGGAGTAGTTTCAGAAAACGCTGTAATCTCTCGCATAAATAAAGTGAAAACACCAGAGTCCCTCCAATCTCTATTAGATTTTATCCAGCATTTAAGTCAATCATTAAGTAATATTTCGGGTATAGCTGTTAGTTGTCCTGGC
Organism: Terribacillus aidingensis; assembly: GCF_040703035.1. NCBI lineage: Bacteria > Bacillati > Bacillota > Bacilli > Caryophanales > Bacillaceae > Terribacillus > Terribacillus aidingensis. The sequence goes on from NZ_CP159996.1 coordinate 2,421,393, forward strand.
GCTGTTTCTGATGATGGAATCATTTATGGATCCAGCGCTGTTCCTTACATCCATGGCCCCAATATGAAACAGCTTATAGGAGAAAAAACAGGTTTGCATGTATATCTCGAGAATGATGCAAATTGTGCGGGCTATGCTGAGATTTGGGATGGAAACGGCAAAGGAAAGAACGATGTTTTAGTAATGGTAATTGGTACTGGGATTGGCGGAGCTATTTTTAAGAATGGCAGTTTACATAAAGGAGCCAATTTACATGGTGGCGAATTTGGATATATGCTGCTCACTGACAGTATAACAAATAGCGATGATGTCTGGAGCAGGCTAGCATCCACTAAAGCTTTAGTAAAAAAAGTTGCTACTTTAAAACAGATCGATCCGTATGTTTTATCTGGAGAACAGGTATTTGAATTAGCTGAATCTGGCGATGTTGAGGTATACAAAATTGTGGAGGATTTCTACCACCTTTTAGCAGTCGGAATATATAACCTGCAATACATCTATGATCCTGAGGTGATATTAATAGGCGGCGGGATCAGCCAAAGAGCAGACCTAATTGAAAAAATTAACCAAAAGCTAGATCTTATCATCGGGAAAATCGACTTAGCTAAAATCAAACCTAGTATTGCTACATGTAAATTTGCACAACATGCTAATTTGTTAGGCGCTGTATATGGCTATTTAAAGTCTAATGAGCATCGCAGATAAGTCTTATATTGGAGGTTATTGAATGGAAACGATGGAAGAAATATCATTTCAAATCATTCTTTATGCAGGAAACGGTAAAGCAAATGCAATGGAAGCGATACAGGAAGCAAAGCAAGGAAATTTTGAACGTGCAGATGAATTGATCAAAGAAGCTGGTGAAGAATTAAGTAAAGCTCACAGTGTTCAAACAAAGCTGTTACAAGAAGAAGCAAACGGTAATGGGAACATTATTAGTGTATTGCTGATTCATTCCCAAGACCATCTAATGACAGCAATGACCGTTCGAGACCTGGCAGTAGAATTTATAGAACTTTATCGTTTTAAATAGCAGCCTATAGATGGAGGTTTATAAATGCAATTATCCTATACATTCCCCGAGGGCTTTTGGTGGGGCAGCGCTACTTCTTCTACACAAATTGAAGGTGCTGCAAATAAAGACGGAAAAGGTAAAAACATCTGGGATCATTGGTATGAATTAGAATCAAACCGTTTTTTTAATAACGTCGGTCCTGAATCTACATCTGATTTTTACCATCGCTATAAAGAAGACATCCGTTTGATGAAGCAAATTGGCCATAATTCATTCCGAATGTCCATCTCGTGGTCACGTTTAATTCCAGCAGGTCGCGGAGAAGTTAACCAAAGAGCCGTTAGCTTTTACAACTCTGTAATTGATAACTTGATTGATAATGGTATAGAGCCATTTGTTAATCTCTATCATTTCGATATGCCGCTTGATTTGCAAGATGAAGGCGGCTGGGAAAGCCGAGAAGTTGTTGAAGCATACAAAGACTATGCGAAAATATGCTTTGACTTATTCGGTGATCGAGTTAAAAAATGGTTCACTTTCAACGAACCTATTGTTCCAGTTGAAGCAGGTTATCTCTATAATATGCATTATCCAAATGTAGTTGATTTCAAACGAGCAGCACAAGTAGCCTATAATACAATTGTAGCAAGTGCAAAAGCAGTTGAAGTTTATCGTTCCCTTCAATTTGAGAATGGAAAGATAGGTATTATACTTAATTTAACACCTTCCTATCCAAGAAGCAGCCATCCTGCAGATTTAAAAGCCGCAGGAATTGCAGATTTATTCTTTAATCGCTGTTTCCTGGATCCGGCAGTACTTGGAAAATATCCTCCAGAATTAATTGAGATTATCAAAGAATATAGTGAGCTTCCGACTATACTTAATGGAGATTTAGAATTAATAAAAAATAATACCGTGGATATTCTTGGCGTGAATTATTATCAACCTCGCCGTGTAAAAGCAAAAGAATATACTGTTAATCCAGAAAGCCCACTTATGCCAGAATGGTTTTTTGATAGATACGAAATGCCTGGCAGAAAAATGAATAAATACCGCGGTTGGGAAATTTATGAAAAAGGCATATTCGATATATTGATTAACCTAAAAGAAAACTATGGAAACATAGAATCCTTTATCTCCGAAAATGGCATGGGTGTTGAAGACGAAGAAAGATTTATACAAAATGAGCAAATTCAAGATGATTATCGAATTGATTTTATTCGTGAACATTTAAAATGGCTGCATAAATCTATTGAAGAAGGTTGTAATGTGAAGGGTTATCACCTATGGACTTTCATGGACAATTGGTCTTGGATGAATGCTTACAAAAACCGTTATGGATTCATTTCAGTAAATATTGAAACAAAGGAACGCACTTTAAAGAAAAGTGCTCAATGGTTTACCGAAGTTTCACGCAATAATGGATTTTAGCCAAGAAAGCAGAATATCATAAGCGATAATACTATCAAGCGGTTCTGGTTCAGTTTGAGCCAGAACCTTTCCAGCACGAAAATAGAAAGCGCTTTCCCATAAATGTAGGAGTGGTGATTACAAAATGTTAACAAAAAGAGGCAAAATTATACTAAAGCAATTGATGTCTCTTGAAACACCGATAAGTGGAAAGTATTTGGCCAATCATATTCAAGTTAGTATCCGTACCATAAGGGAAGATGTAAAAATATTGAACTCTTTAATCAATGACCACGGTGCAACCATTGAATCTATAATGGGTAAAGGTTATCAGCTTCATATTATTCACGAGAAGCAATTTTATAAATATATTCGTTCCATAACTGGAGACCTAGAACTTCAATATGTGCCAAGTCAGCCAGAAGACCGTGTATCCTTTATAATAAAGCATCTACTCATGAGCGAACATTATGTGAAACTTGACGAGATTGCGGATTTATTATTTGTTAGTAAATCCACTGTACAAAATGATTTAAAAATCGTTAAGGAATCCCTCTCTAAATATAATATCCAACTCACATCTCGACCAAATCATGGCTTGAAATTATCAGGAAACGAATTGAAAATGCGATTTTGTATGTCTGAGTATTTATTCAACAGAAAAGCAGAAGGCAATCATTATTTACTGAGTGAGCAATTTATGTCTGAGGAAGAACTCCATACAGTTAAGAGAATCCTTTTAGAAAAAATCAATATGCACCATATTCCTTTATCTGATATAGCCTTTCATAATCTGTTGATTCATATTTCAATTGCTATTAACAGAATTAACTTTAATAACTACGTTAAAATATTTAAGAACGATCTAGATGACATATTGGACAAACATGAATATGTTGTCGCCAAAGAGATCGTAAAAGACGTTGAGTATACGTTTGATGTTACTTTCCCAAAGGAAGAAATCGCCTATATTGCAATTCACTTACTGGGAACGAAGATAGTTGCAGATTCACATGGAAATAGGGCAGTTAAAGGGCTTATAGAAGAAGGGATCGGTCAACTAGTAGACTATGCCCTTCAAAAAGTAGAACAAGAACTGAACCTGGGAATCAACGAAGATGATGAATTAAGAATGGCTTTAGCATTACACTTAAAACCCGCCATTAACCGATTTAAATATGGAATGAATATTAGAAATCCAATGTTGGACGATATAAAAAAGAATTACCTATTATCTTACGAAGCCGCTGTAATAGCAGGTAAAGCCATTGAGGCAGCCATAGAATCTAAAATAGACGAGAATGAATTGGGATATATTGCCTTACATATAGGAGCTGCCATAGAAAAAAACAAGTTGAAAAAGGGTCCGAGTCGGTGTTTAGTTGTTTGTGCTTCCGGGTTAGGGACAGCAAAACTTATATTTTATAAACTCAATAACTACTTTGGCCAATCTCTTGATGTTGTTGGTACAACGGAATACTACAAGCTTAATCAATATGACTTAACTGATATTGATTTTATTATCAGTTCCATTCCTATTCAGCAAAAATTGGCTGTCCCGGTAATCGAGGTTAACGCAGTATTAAGAGAGGAAGACCTGCAAAAAATAAAGAGACACTTCCTCACAAAAAAGGAAAAGCATCAAATCTACTTTCCTGAGAATCTTGTATTTTTAAGAGAAAATTTCACATCTAAAGAAGAAGTTCTTGAATTTCTAAACAGTAAATTAGTGAAAGATGGGTTAGTTGATCATACATTTCTCGAAGCAGTTTATGAGAGAGAAAAGATCGCTCCTACTGCATATGAAAATCTAGTAGCTATACCTCATCCTATCTCACCTCAATCCAATGAAACAATTTTAGCCGTATGTACATTGGAAAAAGCTATCATGTGGAATGATAAACCCATACAATTTATAGGACTACTCTGTGTTAAAAAGAAAAGTATGGAGGACTTACAGTCTCTATATGATATCCTATTAAAAATAATTGAAAACAGATCCATTGTGCAAAAACTGATCAAAGCAAAAACATATAGTGAATTCATTAAATTGTTGTAAGGCAATGTTATTTTATCGCATTGCCTTTCTTATAAACATATTCTACTCATATTTCTATACAGAAACTAATGCAACGGACCCTGCAAAAATCCTTCATATTAATTACCTCCCACCTTCTTCTATCCCAGCTGTATCCATATATATCAAAGCTAACTAATTCTCCTATTAACCGAGCCAGATATCGATCGTAACACTTCTACTATTGCATAAAAAAGAGCCTGGAACGTTTAAATGTTCCAGGCTCTTCTACAATCCAACTATGAAAGTGTTGAGAAATTCGGATTAACTAATCCTTTTGAAAGCATCATAGCGTGACAATAATCGGACCATTCTTAGTAAGGATAATCGTATGTTCCACTTGAGCTACATAGCTTTTTTCTGTAGCATATGTCCAACCGTCTTCTTTTTGGAATACTTCTTCCTCAGAAGTTGAGATAAATGGCTCGAATGCGATAACCATCCCATCCTTTAATAATTCATCATCAAATGTATCCTTGTAGTTATAAATATGGTCAGGTGCTTCGTGAATGGTGTGTCCAATACCGTGTCCTGTAAGGTTTGTGATAACAGTTAAATCATTCTGTCTTGCTGTTTGGAATACTGCTCTTCCAATTCCGCTTTTTTTGGAACCTGGTTTTGCTTTCTTAAGGCCCGCTTCAAATGCTTGTTTAGCCACATCGCATATCTTCGTTAATACTTCTTCTCCTTCGCCTACTACAAAAGAGATTCCCGTATCTGCGAAGTAACCGTTCTTTGAGCCAGAAACATCCACATTTACAAGATCCCCTTCAGCAATAACGCGACTTCCCGGAATACCATGTGCCACTTCATCATTCACACTAATGCAAGTATGGCCTGGAAAATCATATTCACTTTTCGGCGCGGAAACTGCACCTTCTTTTTCAAACATCTCCCCGGCTATATTATCAAGTTCTTTGGTCGTAATTCCTGGAACCGTTCTTTGTACCAATTCGTCTCTAATCGAGGCAACAATTCTGCCAATTTCTTTCAGAGCTTTAAAGTCTTCTTCTGTTTTTGCAATCATTTTTTCTACCCCACTTTCTTTATCCCGCTTTAATTTTATACAAAAATCGTCATTTTATCATTGTATTCTATACCGAAACGAAAATGATGCATTAAACTTAAATAGAAACAAAAAGGCTTCGAAACACTGTAATCAGCATTTCAAAGCCTTTTTTCCATCCAATATGTAAGGATGGAGACGGTGGGAGTCGAACCCACGTCCAAAGATAACGGCACTCAGGCATCTACGTGTGTAGTCGTTATATTATAGTTCGCACACGCTTCGACCTAACGACAGGCTTTCAGCGAGGCTAGCTTGATTGTCTTCTTCCGATTATCCGCAAGCCGAGAATAATGGCGTAGCCCACTTAAGTTTGAGACCCTCAAATCTGCCACATGGGCGATAGCAGCAAGGATCCTCCAGTGCTACTTACGCAGCTGCTAGAGAGTAGTTGTTGTTAGTTTTGCCAGTTATATTTAGGCGTAACGTTTTACGAGCCGTAACCTCGACACGCAGCCTGAGCTCGAACTATCCCTGTCGAATCCGTAACGTCCCCATGATAATGGGAGCTACAGGAAGTAACCCGTTCAATCAGGATAATCAAATCCCAGACAACTTCCATTATATCATCTTTATTAGAAAATGCAAGTTTAGTAATCGCGGTCGCGCACAGCACGATCTACGTCACGTTTCATCTGCTTTTGCTTGAGGTCTTCACGCTTATCGTATTTCTTCTTCCCTTTACCGACACCGATCAATATCTTCGCAAAGCCATCCTTTATATACAGCTTTATCGGCACCAAAGAATACCCTTGCTGCTGTGTCTGACCGATCAGTTTATCTATCTGTTTGCGATGCAATAGCAGCTTTCTAGTCCTTGTCGGATCATGATTGAATCGGTTTCCCTGCTCATAAGGGGAAATGTGCATATTGATGATACGGACTTCGCCGCGGTCAATCCTAGCAAAACTATCCTTTAAATTCACCCGCCCTGCACGGATCGACTTGATCTCGGTACCTTGCAAGACGATACCAGCCTCGATCGTCTCTTCGATCGCATAATCGAAATTAGCCTTTTTATTCTGTGCGAGTACTTTACCTTGTCCCTTAGCCATAGTCTTCTTCCTCCTAACTACGAGCTTTATTTTATCAGAAACTGTATGATAATCCTAACGATTCAAATACTGAAACGGGTATACACAAGTGATCCCGATTGATTGGAGTGTACATACATGACAACCATTAGACAATTGACAATAAATGATTACCGGGCAGTGCTCAACATGCAGACCGGTATTGAGGACGACTATGTACTCCGGATCTTCCCTCAGCTGATCGAGAATCCAGCCCAAACCTTGTTCGGCTTGGAAACGGAAGAAGGTATTGCTGCATTGGCAGGAGTATATCGTTTACCGAACGGAAATGGAATTCTCGGCCGATTGCGCAGTGATATCCGTTTTCATTCCAGAGGAAATGCTACTGCTTTGCTGCAGCATATTATTGCCTTTTGCGAAAAAGATCCAACGATGAATTGGGTCGGTGCGATCACCCGCAAGTCCAATCTTCCTGCTCAGAGAGTACTGGATAAGCTCCATATACATGCTGAGAGCTCCTTTATCAGTCTGCTGATGGAAGCGCCTGACAAGTTTGTCAGCCCTTCTGCTGCACCATGGGAATTGATTGAAGGAACAGAGAATAAGCGAGCTGCCATCGAACAAGCAGCTGTTGATACAAAAGCCGCTTTCTATCCATTTGAGGCATATTTCCCGATTCCTTATGCTTCCGCTATATTAGAGGATGCATATATAGAAAAGCTGGCTGTATTCCGTGATCCTGATTCCAGCCGCGTCATGGCAATTCAAGAAGACCATAAAGGCATGGATATAGCTCAAATCCAATATCTCTGGCCAGATGTGTTTCAGCAAAACGGCTTATGGGCTGCTGTGTTCAACTATCTCAAACAATCGGACAAGCCGCTGGTACCGCAGCTGGATGTGTCAGCCAAAAATGCCTCCAGTATACCGGCAGCCTTTAGTGGCAGCTTTACGGAAGATGATGCTCCTTGGCTCATTTACGGAAGATATATCAGATAACAAATGCCCCGACTATGAAAGTCGGGGCGTTTTTGTTTATGGTCTTTTCCTTGTATTGCGTTTTTTGCTCTTCTTCCCTCTTGCCGGCGGTTTCCACTTTCCTTTGTTCTTCGGCGGGCGATGATCACCTGGCTTGTTTTTCTTTTCGGCTTTGATAATAGTTGGACGATCTCGATTCTCACGCGGCTTACGCGGCTTCATGCCTACTACTTCAAAGTCGATGACACGCTCTTCAATATTCACCTTCACAACCCGAACAGTGATTTCATCCCCGATGCGGAATTGGTTACCAGTACGTTCTCCTACCATCGCATAACGCTTATCATCGAAGTGATAGAAATCATCTGTCAGGTAACTGACATGAACAAGACCTTCAATCGTGTTCGGCAGCTCGACAAACAATCCGAAGCCTGTTACGGAACTGATGACGCCATCGAATTCCTCGCCGATCTTATCCTGCATATATTCAGCTTTTTTCAGATCATCCGTTTCCCGCTCTGCATCGACAGCAGCACGTTCGCGTTCTGACGACTGTCTCGCGATTTCAGGCATCCGTTCTTTCCAATGATCCTGTGTCTTTTTATCCAGCTGATTGTTGACAATATACGTGCGGATAAGCCGATGCACGATTAAATCTGGATAACGGCGGATTGGCGAAGTGAAATGCGTATAGAATTTCGTAGCCAAACCAAAGTGACCCAAGCCTTGCGGATCATATTTCGCCTGCTGCATGGAACGCAGCATAAGTCGGTTGATGATCATTTCTTCCTGTGTTCCTCTTACCCGTTCCACGATCTTTTGCAGGGTCTGGGGATGAATATCCGAAGATGACCCTCTGACTGTATAGCCCAGGCTCGTAATGAACTCGAAGAAGTTCTGCAGTTTATCTGGGTCCGGATCAGTATGGATTCTATGAATGGCCGGTACATCCATCCAATGGAAATGTTCCGCTACTGTTTCATTGGCAGCCAGCATGAATTCTTCAATCAGCTTCTCTGCTACAGAGCGCTCCCGAAGGATAACATCAATGGCCTTTCCTTCCTCATCGACAGCAACCCGCGCTTCTGGAAAATCGAAGTCGATTGCTCCCCTGTCCATACGCTTCTTACGAAGGATAGCGGCTAAGTCCTCCATTTGCTGGAACATCGGTACAAGATCCGAATATCGTTCTTTCAGCTCTTGATCATCCTCCAGCAAAATTCGGTTCACTTCACCATAGGTCATCCTTTCATTCGTCTTGATGACACTTTGGTAAATCTCATGTTCCACCACTTCTCCTTGCGGTGTGATTTGCATGTCACATGTCAATGTTAGCCGGTCTACTTGCGGATTCAAGGAACAGATACCATTGGAAAGACGGTGAGGGATCATCGGTATGACACGGTCTACTAGATAAACACTAGTTGCTCGTTCCAAAGCTTCTTCATCAATAGGAGAGCCCTCTTCCACATAATAAGAGACGTCCGCAATGGAAACAACAAGACGATAGTTCCCATTCTCAAGACGGCTGACAGAAACTGCATCATCCAAATCCTTTGCATCTGCTCCATCGATTGTAACAGTCATCATATCTCTGATGTCCCGACGGTTCTCTATCTCGGCAGGATCGATCGTATCTGGTGTATTTGCTGCCTGTTCCAGTACTTCTGGCGGAAACTCAGTAGAAATACCATGCTTATAAATGATGGACAGTATATCAATGCCAGGATCATTCTTATGACCAAGTATTCGGATGACTTCACCTTCGGCACTCATGCGGCCTTCTGGGTACTTCGTGATCCTAGCAATTACTTTGTGGCCGTCAGTCGCTCCGCCTGATGCACCGCGCGGTATGAAAATATCATTCGGGATACGTTTATCATCGGCAATAAGGAAGCCAAAACGGCCATTATCTTCATACGTACCGACTACCTCCTGTATTGCTCGCTCCAGTATCCGAACAACTTGTCCTTCTTGACGCTGTCCGCCTTCAGCCTGATTCTCGATGCGTACCAGCACTGTATCATTATTCATGGCAGACTGCAGATCGGAGTAGTGGATATAAACATCAGCCACTCCCTCTTCCTCTGGTATGAGGAAAGCAAAGCCTTTCGCATGCATCTGGATCTTGCCTCGTACGAGGTTCAATTTCTCAGGCAGTCCAAAGCGGTTGCTTCTTGTCCGCACGAGCTGTCCTTCTGCTTCTAGTTCATTCAGGCCTTTGACAAGGACAGTGAATTCACTTGTATCATCGAGCGCCAATTGCTCCTCGATTTCTTCAACGGTTAATGGTTTAGCCGCATTTTCTTTGAAATAAGCCAATATTTTCTGTTTGATTTCTTCCATTATTGCTTCACCTTCTTTTCGGCTCTTTTTTCATCTAGTATGAACTATTCCCAATCAAGCGATTCGAGAAACTGATACACATCTTCATGCAGCTGTTCCTTTTCTTTCCCCATCGTAATGACGTGGGAAGAGTTTTCGTACCACTTGATTTCCTTCAAATCTGACTCTGCGTGCTCATAAATGAAATTCGCACTGTCTGTATTGATCATTTGGTCTTCTGTTGCTTGCACAACGAAGAGTGGTGCATAGATTTCATCTACATGCTTGCTCACATCGGTGATAAAAGCACCAAGGCGCTGAAACATGTCTGATGTTGCTGGTGCTTCCATCAATTCAGCTAATTCCTGCTCTATTTCCTGGTTATCTTTACCTTGCAGCTGTTTATGTTGTCTTGCATATAACTTGAATCCTTTGTTCAACTGGGTTTCGTTATCAAAGAACATTGGTGAACACATCGTTACAACGCCCTTTACCGGATAGGAATAAGCAAGTTTTAAACTAAGCACCCCGCCCAGGGATAAGCCGGCAACTGCGATTTTTTCATAGCCTTTATCCTTTAAATGCTGATAAGCTGCTTGGACATCCTCCCACCATTCATCCGAACTGGAGGCAACGATATCATCGGGTGTTTTTCCATGCCCGCGATAAATCGGAGCGTGCGCCGTGTACCCTTTACCAGCAAGAAACCGGCCCATCATCCGTACATCAGCTGAATGACCAGTAAAGCCGTGCAGCAGCAGAACAGCGCGATCTCCCTCTCCCTCAAATGTGAACGGCTCTGGCTGTTTCATTGTGACCATATGTATCTCCCCTGTTATTTCTATATTATTTATAGTAGATTTCCGGACTAGTTTTCCCTTCATCGGGAATAAATAATCCCCCACCACAGAAGTTGTGACGAGGGATGAAATTGGCTATTCGATTATTGCAGGACGTACGCCAAAAGGAACGTCAAAATGAAAAGGATTACTCCTGTTACAATTGTTCCACGATGGAGGAACAAGTCCAGTCCACGGGCTTTCTGTTTACCGAATAATTGCTCTGCACCGCCAGATATCGCTCCGGACAAGCCTGCACTCTTACCAGATTGTAAAAGGACTAGCGCGATTAGCGCAATGGCATCGATTATCAATAGAACTACTAAAGTTGTTTGCATCCCAGCACCTCCTATAACAGCAAATACCTGTGTCAACTGTAGCATATGTGTCAGATAATTGGCAAGATGTTCTTGTCCAATCGACGATATGCGACAAAGTTATGAACTATTTTTACGAAAAATGAATTTTAATGAAGTTTTTTGAACTTTTTTGGTTGCAAGGTGAAACCGTTTCCTCTATAGTGGACTTAGGTTCAGGAGGAGGTCATGTAAATGCTTACACCTGAGCGGCAGAAAATGATTTTAAAGATGCTGCAAGAGCAGCGCGTTGTAACGATTCCAGAGTTCGTGAAAGCAACTGACGCCTCCATTTCGACAATACGCCGAGATCTTATTGAACTGGAGAAGCAGAAGCTGCTGCAGCGGGTACATGGCGGAGCGACGATTGTATCATCATTAAGCTACGAAATGAGCTATACGGAGAAGGAAACCCAAAACCAAACCAGTAAGCAAAAAATCGCCGCTTATGCTGCAAGTCTTGTCGGTGAAGAAGAATGCATCTTCTTGGATGCAGGTACGACGACATTTCAGATGATTCCTTTCTTATCAGGCAGAAATGTAACCGTCGTCACAAACGGTTTGACACATTTGGATGCACTATATGAAAAGGACATCACCGTGTATGTAACCGGCGGTTTAGTAAAGGATAAAACGAGAACTTTGATCGGCAGAGGTGCAATGACAGCACTTGCCCAGTATCGTTTTGATAAATGCTTTCTCGGAACCAACGGTGTTCATCCGGAGAACGGCTATACAACACCGGATCCGGAGGAAGCTGCCATTAAACGCCAGGCATTGCTTCGATCAGATGAGGCTTTCGTTTTAGCTGACCGCAGCAAACTGGACAAGACAACCTTCGCCCATATAGCGGATCTGACAGAGGCGAAACTTATCGTCGACACTGTCAGTTCAAAACAGCAGACTGCTTACAAGAAACTTACATCAATAAAGGTTGTGGACTCATGAATTACACATGTACGCTGAACCCATCCATTGACTACATCATGCATGTGGCCGATTTCAAAGCAGAAGATTTGAACCGTGCTACACAGACAGCTTATTTTGCTGGCGGAAAAGGTATTAACGTATCCCGCTTGCTGAAACGACTTGATGTGGATACAACAGCATTAGGATATATCGGTGGTTTTACCGGTGCCTTCATCAGGGAAACCCTTGAAGGTGCTGGAATTGCACATCAGTTCATTGAAATAAATGAACCGACACGCGTAAATGTTAAGCTGAAGTCAGGCGGAGAAACAGAAATTAACGGTCCTGGACCGTCCATCACAACTGAACAGCTTGCTTTGCTTTTCGAACAGATCAGAAGCCTAGGCAAACAGGATGCCCTGGTTGCGGCAGGCAATGCACCTGGCTCCGTTCCAGCTGACATCTATGCGAGGATGGCTGATATCTGTGAAGAAAATGGAACTAGGTTCATCGCCGATACATCGAGTGCTGCACTTCGAGATTTAATCGGCAAACGGATGTTCCTCGTAAAGCCAAACCATCATGAATTAGGTGAGCTTTTCGATACAACCATCTCTTCTATTGAAGATATCGTCAGCTATGCCCGGAAGCTGCATGAAACTGGCATCGAAAATGTCATCGTTTCCATGGGTGGTGAAGGTGCCATCTTCGTGAACAGAGATCATGCCTGGAAAGCAGAGACACCAAAAGGAACAGTTAAGAACTCCGTTGGTGCTGGCGATAGTATGGTGGCAGGCTTCCTGGCCGCATATGAAAAATCAGGTGATTACGAACAAGCTTTCACCTACGCAGTAGCAGCAGGAAGTGCTACGGCATTCAGTGATGACCTCGGCGAGAGACAATATATAGAAGAATTAGTCAGCCAAGTCAAACTCACATCTATTTAAGAGGGGTGTTAATCATGCGCATTACAGAACTACTAACAAAAGATACCATCATCTTGCAGCTCGGGTCTCAATCAAAAGCAGATGTGATCGAGGAGCTTGTTTCCAAACTGGACCAAGCTGGCAAATTGAATGATAAAGCAGGATTCAAAGACGCAATCCTTGCACGTGAAGCACAATCTACGACAGGAATCGGTGAAGGGATTGCCATTCCGCATGGTAAATCTGCTGCTGTTAAAACACCAGCCATCGCCTTCGGTCGTTCTAAGGAAGGCTTGGATTATGAAGCATTGGACGGACAGCCATCCCACCTATTCTTTATGATTGCTGCTTCAGAAGGTGCAAACCAGACGCATCTGGAAACATTGTCCCGACTTTCTTCTTTCTTAATGGATAGTACGTTCCGGTCTAACATTGAAAATGCAAAGACTGAAGAAGAAATCATGAGCATCATCGATGCGAAGGAAAAAGAAGAGCTAGGTGAAGAAGAAGCACAAGAAAATCCTGCTGTAGAATTGGCACAGGATGCACCAGGCACACAAGGTAAAGTACTTGCCATCACTGCCTGCCCTACAGGTATCGCACATACCTTCATGGCTGCAGATAAGCTGAAGCAGACAGCAGCAGAGATGAATGTCCCGATTAAAGTCCAGACGAATGGAGCCGGCGGAGTTAAAAACCGACTTACAGATGAAGATATTAAAGATGCAACAGCGATCATCGTTGCAGCTGATGTCAATGTAGATCTTAGTCCATTCGAAGGCAAGCACGTTCTGCAAGTACCAGTTGGACGTGCATTGAAAATACCGAAAGAACTGATTGAAAAAGCACTTGCCCAAGATGCACCAGTTCATCACAACAGCGGTCGCAGCACAGAAACAGCAGCTGAGGGCGGACAAAAGAAAGAACAGCGTTCCGGATTCTATAAGCACATTATGAATGGTGTTTCCAATATGCTTCCATTCGTTGTCGGCGGTGGTATACTGATCGCACTCAGCATCCTATTCGGAGAATTGTTCCCGGACAGCCGCTTTGCTGAAATGCTCAATGAAATCGGAAGCAGCCAAGCGTTCTTCCTGATCGTTCCTGTACTTGCTGGTTTCATCTCCAGCAGTATTGCTGACAAACCTGGTTTCGCACCTGGTGCTATCGGCGGTTTGATTGCTGTCACTTATGGTCATGGCGATGCAACTAGTTCCGGATTCCTGGGCGGTTTAATTGCCGGTTTCCTAGCAGGTTATGTGACCCTTGGTATTAAAAAAGCACTATCTGGTCTTCCAGCTGTATTAGAAGGATTGAAAACGATTCTCTTCTTCCCTGTACTAAGTATTTTCATTACAGGTATGATCATGCTATTGATCAATCCATCTTTGACACAAGTATATGTAGCACTTTCTGACTTCCTTGAAGGCCTAGGAGGTACGAACTTAGTATTGGTAGGAATCGTTCTTGGTGCCATGATGGCAATTGACATGGGCGGTCCGATCAACAAAGCTGCTTACACATTTGGTATTGCAATGCTTGATGCTGGTAATTTGGAATTCATGGCTGCTGTTATGGCCGGTGGTATGGTACCACCGCTTGGACTTGCACTGGCAACTTCCCTATTCCGTCATAAGTTTACAAAACAGGAAAGAGAAACAGGTAAGACAGCATACGTACTGGGCGCATTCTTCATCTCAGAAGGTGTCATTCCTTTCGCAGCTGCTGATCCGCTTCGCGTCATTCCAGCGACAGCTATCGGTGCTGCAGTAGCAGGAGGTCTATCAGCCTTCTTCGCAATTGGCCTGAATGCACCACATGGCGGCATTATTTCAGCAAGTCTTGTAGATGGAAACCCATTGCTTTACTTCCTTTCCATCATTATCGGTTCTTTTGTCACAGCTATTATTGTAGGACTGTTGAAAAAAGACCTAAGAAAAGTATAAAATAAGATAGAATGAAAGCATTCACAAAAATAGGATGAAAGCATTCACATAAAAATTCTTTGGAGGTATTTACCATGGCAGAAAAAACAATGACTATCACAGATGAGACTGGCGTACACGCTCGTCCGGCAACAATCTTAGTAAATAAAGCGGGCGGTTTCAAATCCGACATCCAGCTTGCATACAACGGAAAAAGCGTTAACCTTAAATCTATCATGGGTGTTATGAGCCTAGGTATTCCACAAGGTGCTGAGATCACAATCTCTGCTGAAGGCGACGATGCAGAAGAAGCAGTCAACACAATTGCGGAAACAATCAAAAGCGAAGGCCTAGGAGAATAATTCCGATGAGCATGATAAACGGAATTGCAGCTTCAAATGGTATTGCTATTGCAAAAGCATACCATTTAGCTGTACCAGACCTCTCTTTCGATAAAACAACTGTTGCGAATGCGGAAGAAGAGATCAGCCGTTTGGATGCTGCCCTCGAGATCAGCAAAAAAGAGTTGGAGAAAATCCGCGAGAATGCTCGTGTGTCACTTGGCGACGAGCATGCCGAGATTTTCTCGGCTCATTTGCTTGTATTGGCAGATCCCGAACTGATCAATCCCGTTAAAGACAATATCCGCAATAACAACATTAATGCAGAAGCTGCTCTTGACGAGACAGCGACAATGTTCATCGACATGTTCCGCAGCATGGATAATGAATATATGAAGGAACGCGCGGCTGACATCCAGGATGTTACGAAACGCGTTATGGCACATCTGTTACAGGTTTCCTTCCCGGATCCTGCACTTATAGACGAAGAAGTTATCATTATCGCTGAGGACCTGACCCCTTCCGATACAGCACAGCTTAACAAGCAGTTTGTGAAAGGGTTTACAACTGATATCGGCGGACGTACTTCCCACTCTGCTATCATGGCTCGCTCTCTTGAGATTCCTGCTGTTGTCGGTACGAAGTCAATTACATCTTCTGCTGCTAACGATGTGATGATCATTGTTGATGGTATTGAAGGTACTGTCATCATTGACCCGACCGAGGATGAACTAGCAACATACAAAGCGAAACAAGAAGCTTTCGAACAGCAAAAGCAAGAATGGGCGAAGCTGAAGAACGAACCTACTATTACAACAGATGGCGTGCACGTAGAGCTTGTTGCTAATATCGGTACACCAGAAGACGTTACTGGCGTTCAAAACAACGGAGGCGAAGGCGTTGGCCTTTACCGCACAGAATTCCTTTACATGGGTAAGAGTGAGCTTCCAAGTGAAGACGAACAATTCGAATCCTATAAAGCTGTTCTTGAAAACATGGGAGACAAGCCTGTCGTAGTTCGTACACTAGACATCGGTGGCGATAAAGAGCTAAGCTACTTGCAGCTCCCTAAAGAAATGAATCCGTTCCTAGGCTACCGTGCTATCCGCCTTTGCCTGGAGCGTGATGATATCTTCCGTGTGCAGCTTCGTGCCCTACTGCGTGCGAGCGTATACGGCAACCTGAAGATCATGTTCCCAATGATCGCTACATTGGAAGAGTTCCGCCAAGCAAAAGCAATCCTTCTGGAAGAGAAAGAAAAACTTGTTGCAGATGGCGTATCAGTCTCTGATTCTATCGAGATTGGTATCATGGTTGAGATTCCTTCTACAGCCGTTGCTGCGAAGCAATTTGCGAAGGAAGTTGATTTCTTCAGCGTTGGAACAAACGACTTGATCCAGTACACTATGGCAGCTGACCGCATGAATGAACGCGTTAGCTACTTGTACCAGCCTTACCACCCAGCTATCCTGAACCTTGTGCATAATGTCATTGAAGCAGCACATGCAGAAGGCAAATGGGCTGGTATGTGCGGTGAGATGGCAGGCGATGCAATCGCAATCCCGCTTCTTCTCGGCCTTGGCCTTGATGAATTCAGCATGAGCGCAACAAGCATCCTGCCAGCGAGAACACAAATCACGAAGCTTTCTAAAGCAGACATGCAGGAACTAAGTCAACAGGCATTGACTCTAAGCACTGCTGATGAAGTAGAAGAGCTTGTCCGTCAAAAGACAGGTCAATAAGAAACAGCTCTCCGTAATGGAGAGCTGTTTTTTTAAAGATATTGTGATACTACTTCTATCGTAGTTTCCTTCGCCTTGCTTATTACATCTTCCGCTTTCATCTCATAGTATTCCGGTCGAAACAGCTCTACAGTCACTGGTCCTTCATAGCCCTTTTCCTTCAGTACAGATAGAATTCCTTTCAAATCTATCACTCCATGTCCAGGCCATACTCGATCTTCGTCTACTAGGCTTCCAATCGGAAAATCCTCTGTATCGTTCATATGAAGAATGAATATCTTTGATATATCTGCCTGTTTTAATGCTTCTATGCTTGAGTTCATTGCATGGAAGTGGAAACAATCCAATACTAAACCAACATTCGAATTACCGACTGTTTGTACGATATCGTAAGCTTGCTCAAATGTATTAATTGTACATTCCGGGTGTCCGACAAATTCCAATGCAAGCTTAATACCGTACGGTTCTGCAAGAACGGCTAGTTCATTCAGTATATCCACACTGCTTGCTTTGATATCTTTTTTAAGTATTTTATCCTTGGTAACCAGCGGAACCACAACAATATAAGGCACTTGCAATTTGTCGGCATATTCCAGCATCTGTTTGAATTCGTTCAGCAATCGATCATAATCATCTTTGCTGCGGTTATTAAAGTATACTAGAGCGTTTAATGCCAAAGGTTTGATATGACTTTCTTTGAAATAATTTGATAGATCCTTTAGCGAATGCTGTTCCAAATACTCCGGCAGCTTGTCCATTGTGCGAATCTCGATATAGTCATAGCCTTGCTTTTCACATAACTCGAGATCGGTAGCTAAATTAGAATTCTCCAATGTTGTAGCTTGATTAAAACCTAATTTCATTGTAACCCTCCTACTTCTTTGTAAAAAATCTTCTTTTTTCCTCTTATTTATAAAATCTGAGCTTCTCCTTCTTCCGCTCTATAAAATGCAGGCATATCTTCTAGCTCTATCGGCTCTCTCTGACCGGATTCCTGTGCCTTCAGACATGCATCAGATGTAACTGCAGCTACATACCCTTCCCAGGCAGAAGGACCTTGCAATGCCTCTTTCTTGGCCACCTGATTGATAAAAACCTGTAATTCTTTATCATAGGCATCTTGAAAACGCACTTTCCAATCCTGTAAGACGTCGGTGCTTTGTTTCCCGTTATGCCGTATTTTAAGACTTTCTGTCTCCGGAAGGCTCACGATTCCTTCTTCTCCAACTACTTCACATTGAATGTCATAGCCGTATTTAATATTAACGGACACTTCTGCTTGGATAAGAACTCCGGATTCTGTCTCAAGTAAGATGACTTGCGGATCACGCAGATGTGGGAGAGCATGTTTATTCTTTCGTGGATATAGTACTTGAACAAAGACATAGTTGTCTCCTAACAGCCAGTGCAGAATGTTTATTTCGTGGATCAAGGTATCCGTGATCGCCATATCTGTGGTGTAGGCTGCATCAACTTCTGGAGCACGGTGCGCACATTTGACCATGAGCGGTTCCCCTACTAGTTTGGAATCAATGGCTTGTTTCAGCTGCTCATAGCCTTTGTCGAACTGCCTCATAAAGCCAACTTGCACAATACGTTTGCCATATTCCATTTCATCCTGCATGATTGTTTGGCAGCCCTTTGCGGTAACGGAAAGAGGTTTTTCACAGAAGATATATTTTCCTGCTTCTATTGCTTTACGTACTGTTGCTTCATGCGCTGGTCCGATGCTTGTAACGAATATCGCATCCACTTCCTCTGCGTCTATCAATGCCTGATCGTCCGGATAAAAGTTAGCTTTGATTCCCAATTCAGTAAGAGCCTCTTCTGCAACTGCTGGATTAACATCTGTAACGGCCGTAATCTTCGCTCCAGATAATTTTTGTTCTACTCTATTCATATGCTCTTTTCCAATAGCACCTGTTCCAATTACTCCGATTCTTATTGTCATATGATGCTTCTCCTCCTTAATGGCATGTTTCCCTCCGAAAAGGAGGTCATGAGCTAGCATATGTACTAGTACATGCTCTGTCCTGATTTATCGGTATGGCTTCTAATTTTAAGAAAAGAATTTCTCCCTCTTCCTATACCCGATTTCGTGGTCTGGAACACAAGTCCCCAAGACGCAAGCGTACAAAAAAAGCGGGACATTCGATTACAACTATCGAATGTCCCGCTTTACTAATTATATCTTATGGATTTGTTGACCACAGACCAGCAGATTTAATAAATGTACGGCTGTTTAATTTCAGCTGTGCTACGACAAACTCTGCAATATCCTCAGACTGCATGACTTTTTCAGGATTGCCATCTGTCAGCTTGTTTTCAATTGCCAAATCGGTTGCCACTGTACTCGGAGTCAAGGCAGTTACCCTAATGTTGTGTTTACGCACTTCCATAGCTAGAGATTCAGTCAGTCCCAGTACACCGAACTTCGAAGCACTGTAAGCACTTGTAGCAGGAGCACCTTTTTGACCAGCTGTAGATGAAATGTTAATAATGTCTCCTGATTTTTGTTCGATCAAGTCTGGCAATAACGCACGCGTGACGTTATATACGCCCATCAGGTTTACATCAATGATATGCTTCCATTCTTCTGGATCAAGATCCATGAATCCGCCAAACTTAGCGATACCTGCATTATTGATTAAGATATCAATGCCGCCTAGTTCCTCTTTAACTTTATTGACTGCTGCTGTAACATCTTCCAGACTGGAAACATCCGCTGCAGCGTAAGCTGTTTTCACTTCATTTATACTAGCAGCTACTGCTTTTACATGCTCTTCTGTACGGCCTATCAAGCCAATATGCACACCCTCTGCTGCAAGTGCCTCTGCAAGTGCTTTTCCAATGCCGCGTCCGCCGCCTGTAATGATAGCTCTTTTTCCTTGTAATGATTGTGCCATTATGTAATTCCTCCTTCAATGAGTCTATTCGCTTTATATTATCAGCCCTAAACAGGGTCAACAAGAGTTTTGCTCAACGTATTTATTATTGTTTAGCTAACTAAAAAGCATACCCTCAAATCGCTAGCAATATTTCACGTAAGAATGAGACTCAGTAATAATCTCCTTCTTCATTATAGTTGATAGCCTGTCTTCGAAAATGGATAAAAGCGAGATAATATAGCTAAAATTTTTGGAAGCACAAGAACCGTCCCTCTCCTTCCTTTTGGCCTATTTATTCTATTAAGTGAAACTAAATTTACACCATATCGTATACTAAACTAGATTTTCAAAACAATTTAACAATTAACAACTATAGTCATAGGAGGCATTTAGTTGAGAAAAGGTAGAATACCAATCTTAGATACGAATATAGTAGCCGTTGCACTTTTTGGCATCATTATCGCGGTAATTACGGGTGCTGTAACAGAAAGTTTGGAGATTTTTCTTGGCAATTTACTATCGCTTCCATTCGTCTTTCTTTTACTATTTATCCTTTGGTTAAAGTACGGATACAGCGGCGTTCACCTGAATAGCATTAATGTGTGTGTGATGTTGATGATGTGGTCAGCATATGGAGCTGTTCCGCTCTTTAGTATCATCTGGGGGCACTGGGTAGTGTGGCTAACAATTTTATTTCATATTGTTACATTTGTGGTCGGGTTTATCAACCGAGAGAAACTTATCCTTGGACTAAATGGAAAGAGTGCTAGGGGAGATAATGAAAACAATCCCTTTATTTTGTATTACGTTTTAGGAATATTTGTCCTTGGTATTGTCGGAACGATTATTTTACACGTTACATTAGTGACAAGTACAGACGCAGTTTATTTTTTCGGATTCATCTATCTTCTTAGTTACTGTTTCTATGCAATAAGCCCTGCGTTCCTTGTCCACCCACTCCGTGCATTAGAGTTGGGGGTCATATCACAGCGTCATTATGATGAATATAATTGATTATGTGATGTGAAGAATCTAGCTATTCCACTTTAATCTTTATTTCTTAGCTATCTATACAAAAATACATCATTTTAAATTATATTTAAAAAAACAAACAAAAGTATACATTGTTTGGGACTGACCTCCGTTTTTGAGACAGGGATCAAAACACCTTCAAACAGCCAATTGTCGATATCATATCGGTGATTGGTTGTTTAGTTTCGTTTGTTGAGTAGAACGTCTCAGACTTTAGTGAGGAATGAAATGATTCGATGTAGGCATTATCAGCGGGCGTTTCCTTGCAGGACATGCTCATGGTAATTCCTTTTGCTTTAACAGCCTCCTGATACTCATACGAATTATAGACAGAACCTTGATCACTATGTAATACACAGTTCTCTGGTAATAATGGTAGCTGAGCGAGTGTAACTAATACAAAAGCTGTATCCTGCTTTTCTCCAATTGTAGAAGCAATCACTTCGCCATTTTCAATACATTCTTCTTCCAACTGATAAGATGATCGTGAAATACTTAGATGAACACATGTTTCTTGCACTGTCATTGTACTTCCCAATACCTCTACCAGTTCGACTGCCGTTTCTCTATCAACTTCCTTTCCAATTCCTTGGACTTTTTTAAAACTTCGTTTTGTTGTCTTAAGAAGCGATTCTCTGCTTCTCTAATTCCGAAGAGTAAGTGGGCCCTTTCATGTACACATATTGCTTCCAACAGGCTGTTCGAAACGGTGTACTTTTCCTAATTTATATCATCTAATCCATGTATCAACCTGTGTCTTGTTCCTAAAAGTTCAGCTCATTCATAATTTCTTTTACAGGTAAGCCCGCCAATTTCATTTCTACTGCCTTTTGTTTAATCTCTACTGGATAACTCACTCTTGTCCCCATAGAAAAAACACCTCCAAGCCTTATTTCGGATAATAATAATCCGTTTTCAAGATTGAAGGTGTTTTAATTTGTCTCAGCTTATGGGGTCAGTTTAGTGGATGGTTCTTTTTTCAGGATTAGTAATGAGACATATTAAAAACCCATAGGAAAGAATGTTCCAAATAGTTTTATGATTACAAATTATTATGTGGAACTTAAAAGCTTTTAATAGTTGGAATGCTGTTTCAATTAGAAGCAAAAAAACTAATATAGTTAGAGTCGAAAAGGTTGTTACAAAAGAGTACGTTTTATATATAATTTATATTGTTGATTCAATAAATTCCAGTGTTTTTTCAATAATAATTTGCTGATCATAATCAAGGGTTGCAACGTGATAGCTGTTTCTTAATGGATATAATGTCTTTCTTTCTGACCCAATCTCATCATGGATAAGCTGTGCATTTACCGGTGGGACTACATGATCCTCATCTGAAACAAAAATCAGTGCGGGACAGGTAATCTTAGTAAGATCTCCTCTTACCTTCTCCATCAATTGCAGGATTTCTTTGACAGACTGAACCGGTGTTTTTTCATAAGCCAGCTCTTTCACTTCAGAATTTTTGATATCAGAACCGATAGCATCCAGGTACCTTACTCCTCTTAATTCATGCACGTTTTCCATCGATGGTACGGTTACTGCTGCATTGATTGGAATGATGGCATGGATATCCGGATAATTTTCCGCCATATATAATGCCAGAGTTCCTCCCATTGATAAGCCAGTAACAAAGATTGTATCACAACGTTCCTTTAGCCAGTGATAACCTTCTTCAATCGAAGCTATCCAATCTTTATACGTTGTTTGTTCCATATCTTCATAGTGTGTTCCATGGCCTTTCAGACGCGGTCCACATACCGTATAACCAGCTTGGGCATATGCCTCTCCCAAAGGACGCATACTCTGAGTAGATCCTGTAAAGCCATGGGATACGAGAATTCCTATACGGTTTCCCTCGAAGTGAAAAGGTTCCGCATCTTTTAGTACCGGATATTGATTTGACATCTGATCATTCCTATCTGATATAACTCAACTATTCAGAAAACGCTTTCTTCATTTATTTATTCTAGCGCCCGCTATTTTTTAAAGCAACGAAAATCTTATTCGCATTAAAAAAGAGGATGAGCCCATATGAGCTCATCCTCTTCTTTTAACTTATTTATTCAAGTTGTAGAAAGATGCAAGTCCGCCGTAGATGCCGGATGCTTTCAACTCATCTTCGATACGAAGAAGTTGGTTGTATTTCGCAACACGGTCAGTACGGGATGGTGCACCAGTTTTGATTTGGCCAGCGTTAGTCGCTACAGCGATGTCAGCGATTGTTGCATCTTCAGATTCACCAGAACGGTGAGAGATAACAGCTGTGTAGCCAGCGCGTTTCGCCATTTCGATAGCATCGAAAGTTTCTGTAAGTGTACCGATTTGGTTCACTTTAACAAGGATGGAGTTACCAACGCCTTGCTCGATACCTTGTTTCAAACGTTTTGTGTTTGTAACGAATAGGTCATCACCAACAAGCTGGACTTTGTCGCCGATGCGGTCAGTCAATAGCTTGTGGCCTTCCCAGTCGTTTTCGTCCAAACCATCTTCGATAGAGATGATTGGATATTTGTTTGTCATTTCTTCGTACCAAGCAACCATTTCTTCAGAAGAACGAACTACGCCTTCACCTTTAAGGTTGTATTTGCCATCTTCGTAGAACTCAGAAGATGCAACGTCCATTGCAAGCTGTACTTCTTCACCTGGTTTGTAACCAGCAGCTTTGATTGCTTCTACGATTGTTTCAAGAGCTTCTTCGTTAGAAGAAAGGTTTGGTGCGAAGCCACCTTCATCACCTACACCAGTGTTCAAGCCTTTAGACTGAAGAACTTTCTTCAGGCTGTGGAAGATTTCCGCACCCATGCGAAGTGCTTCTTTGAATGTAGGAGCTCCTACAGGCATGATCATGAATTCTTGGATATCTACGTTGTTATCTGCATGCTCCCCACCATTAAGGATGTTCATCATTGGTGTTGGAAGTGTTTTGGAGTTGAATCCTCCAAGATAAGTGTAAAGAGGTACTCCAAGGTGATCTGCTGCTGCATGTGCTGCTGCCATGGAAACACCAAGAATAGCGTTGGCACCAAGTTTACCTTTGTTTTCTGTACCATCAAGTTCGATCAAAAGCTGGTCGATGATTACTTGGCGAGTAACATCGATACCGATCAATTCTGGAGCGATTTTTTCGTTTACGTTAGCAACTGCTGTTTGAACACCTTTGCCAAGGTAACGACCTTTGTCGCCGTCACGAAGCTCAACTGCTTCGTATTCACCAGTGGACGCACCACTTGGAACGATTGCAGAACCGAAAGCTCCGGATTCTGTTAGTACTTCTACTTCGATTGTAGGGTTACCACGGGAGTCAAGGACTTCGCGTGCATATACGTCAGTAATGTATGGCATTATTTTTTCTCTCCTCTTATTTTTGAATTAGGCTTGTGCCTGTCATTTCTTCTGGTTTCTCAACATCCAATAGATCCAGTAATGTAGGGGACAAGTCAGCTAGGATACCGCCGCTGCGGAGTTCAACGCCTTCTTTTGTCACAATTACAGGAACTGGATTGGTCGTATGGGCAGTCATTGGCTTATCTTCAAGCGTAACTACTTCATCCGAGTTGCCATGGTCAGCCGTGATGATGGCGTGACCGCCTTTTTCAATAATCTTGTCGACGATTTTACCGAGGCATTCGTCAACTGCTTCAATTGCCTTCACAGTCGGTTCCAGCATACCTGAATGTCCAACCATGTCAGGGTTAGCGAAGTTCAAGATGATCGCTTGGTGTTTGTCCTGATCCAAGTCATCAAGTAACGCGTCCGTCACTTCATATGCACTCATTTCAGGTTTCAGATCGTATGTCGCCACTTTCGGGCTGTTAATCAGGATCCGATCCTCACCAGGGAACTCTTCTTCGCGGCCGCCGCTCATAAAGAATGTAACGTGCGGGTATTTCTCTGTTTCTGCAATGCGCAGCTGTTTGATGTTGTTCTGAGAGAGCACTTCACCAACCGTGTTATCCAAGTTTACTGGCTTGTACGCAACATCGCCGTCTACCGTTTCACTAAAGTTCGTCATGCAGACGAATTCATTGATCGTTGGAGGGTGTTCACCACGATCAAAGTCACGGAAGTCTTTGTTTGCGAATGTCCGAGAAATCTGGATAGCTCGGTCCGGGCGGAAGTTATAGAAGATGATAGCATCATCATCCTGTATTTTCGCTACCGGTTCGCCGTTTTCCTCTGTAATGACAGATGGAAGGACGAATTCATCATAGATTTCATTTTTATAGGAATCTTCGATGACGTCATATGGGCTCTTATAGGCAGGTCCTTCTCCGTAAACCATCGCATCGTACGCTTTTTTCACACGATCCCAGCGTTTGTCGCGATCCATGGAATAATAGCGGCCTGTAAGTGTTGCAATCCTGCCAACACCGAGTTCCTTGATTTTGGCTTCTGTCTGATCAATGAATTCTTTCGCGCTTTTCTGACCGACATCACGGCCGTCAAGGAATCCATGGATGTACACTTTCTCCAAGTCATGCTTCTTCGCAAGCTCTAAAAGAGCGAATAAATGCTCAATATGGCTGTGCACGCCGCCATTTGATAAAAGACCGAAGAGGTGCAGACTCTTGTCGTTCTTTTTCGCATGGTCGACTGCTTTAAGTAGCACTTCATTATCATAGAAGTCGCCCTCTTTGATGGATTTATTCACGCGAGTCAGACTTTGATACACGATGCGTCCGGCACCGATGTTCAAGTGACCTACCTCAGAGTTACCCATCTGGCCTTCCGGCAAACCAACAGCCTCTCCGCTAGCAGTAAGTTCGTTATGCGGATACTTGTTCCAGTAACGGTCGAAGTTCGGCTTTTTGGCATGCTTCACTGCATTACCCTTTTCTTCATCGCGGATACCGAATCCGTCGAGGATGATGAGGGCAGCTAGTTTGTCCTGACTCATTTTGCACCAGCCTCCACAAGCGCTAGGAAGGAATCTGCTTCCAGGCTTGCACCGCCGACTAAAGCGCCGTCGATATCAGATTCTGCAAGAAGTTCGTCCACGTTTGCTGGCTTTACGCTTCCCCCGTATTGGATGCGTACAGCATCAGCTGCTTCAGCGGATACTTTCTCTTTCACAACGTTACGGATGAAGGTGCAGACCTCATTCGCTTGCTGTGCAGTTGCAGTCTTACCAGTACCGATAGCCCATACAGGCTCATAAGCAAGAATTACTGTTGAAACTTGCTCAGCAGACAGACCTTCCAAAGCCTTTTCAACTTGTCCGCCGACTACTTCGTTTGTTTTATCAGCTTCACGCTCTTCAAGCGTTTCGCCGATGCAGACGATTGGAGTGATTCCATGCTGCAATGCTGCATGTGTCTTCTTGTTTACAGACTCGTCTGTTTCGTTGTAGTATTCACGACGCTCAGAGTGTCCAATTACCGCATATTCCACACCGATGCTTTTCAGCGCTGTAGGGCTGATTTCACCAGTGAAAGCGCCGCTTTCTTCATAATGCATTGTTTGAGCAGCAATCTTAAGGTCCGTACCCTCTGTAAGCTTCACTAGCTCAGTCAAATACAATGCTGGTGCACAAACAATCGCTTCTGCTTTGTCACTGGATGGAATCTTCGCTTTCGTCGCTTCGATGAATTCTTTTGCTTCAGAAATTGTTTTGTTCATTTTCCAGTTTCCTGCGATGACGTTTTTACGCATAGTTCTCCATCCCTTCAGTCTTTTTATTTATCGTTCAATGCAGCTACACCAGGCAGCTCCTTACCTTCCATGAATTCAAGGCTGGCACCGCCGCCAGTGGAGATATGATCCATTTTGTCAGCAAGGCCGAATTTTTCTACTGCTGCAGCAGAGTCACCACCGCCGATGATAGAGAATCCTTCTCCTTCTGCCAATGCTTCACCCACTGCTTTTGTTCCGCCAGAGAACGCGTTCAACTCGAACACACCCATTGGTCCGTTCCAGATGATCAACTTGGAGTCTTTAACGATCTGTTTGTAAGTCTCACGAGTTTTCGGTCCGATATCCAAAGCTTCCCAGTCAGCAGGAATTTCTTCAATGCTCACTTCACGCTTGTTGGCATCCTCCGAGAAATCATCAGCAACAACAACATCCTCAGGCATAACCATATTGACGCCTTTGTCTTTTGCTTTTTGCATGAATTCTTTTGCTAAATCGATTTTATCTTCTTCAAGCAAGGATTTTCCGATTTCGTAGCCGCGTGCCTTAACAAATGTATAAGCCAAGCCGCCGCCGATGATCAGATTATCTACTTTATCAAGCAGGTTATCGATTACACCGATTTTATCTTTTACTTTTGCACCGCCAATGATGGCTGTGAATGGTCGTTCCGGATTGGATAGTGCTTTGCCAAGTACCTCCAGCTCACGCTCCAAAAGCAAACCTGCAACAGCTGGAAGATGTTTTGCCACACCTTCTGTAGAAGCATGCGCACGGTGTGCAGCACCGAATGCATCATTCACATACACATCAGCCATCGAAGCAAAAGCTTTTGCCAATTCAGGGTCATTCTTTTCTTCACCTGGCTCAAAGCGTACGTTCTCGATAAGAAGTACTTCGCCGTCAGCAAGCTCAGCTACTGCTTCGTTCACTTCTTCGCCATGAACCTGATCTACTTTTGCAACTTCTTTATCAAGTAAATCGCTAAGACGCTGTGCAACAGGGTCCAAACGCAAATCTTCCTTTACTTCGCCTTTCGGACGGCCAAGATGGCTTGCTAGAATTACTTTCGCACCTTGCTCTGTAAGGTGCTTGATTGTCGGAAGGGCAGCCTTGATCCGTGTATCATCGGTTACTGTGCCATTTTCCATTGGTACGTTGAAATCTACACGGCAGAAAACTTTCTTGCCGGCTACATCGATATCGCGGATTGATTTCTTGTTCATATCTACGCCTCCTCGAATACTTGTTACCTATGTATCTGTTCCTTCTATGTATTCGCCAATGGCAGGTTCTGTTCCTTCTTGTCGAATACACAGAAAAAAGAACAGGCATAGGTTAAAAGGGAGGGAGGTGCACCCCCCTCCCTTTCTACCACTGCTTATTAAAAATTAGATGCCTTTGCTTTTCAAGAACACAGCCAAATCTACACAACGAGTGGAGTAACCCATTTCGTTATCGTACCAAGAAACAACTTTCACCATGTTATCTTCCAATACCATTGTAGAAAGTGCATCTACAGTAGAAGAGTTTCTGTTTCCGATGTAGTCGGAAGAAACAAGCGGCTCTTCGCTGTAACCAAGAACGTGGTTAAGATCGCCTTCAGCAGCGTCTTTCAATGCAGTGTTCACTTGCTCAGCAGATACGTTTTGGTCTAATTCGACAACCAAGTCAACGATGGAAGCATCAGCAACTGGCACACGCATAGCCATACCATTCAATTTACCTTTCAATTCAGGCAATACTAGAGATACAGCTTTCGCAGCACCTGTAGTTGTTGGGATGATGTTTTGAGCTGCTGCACGTGCACGACGGTAGTCTTTATGCGGCAAGTCAAGGATTTGCTGGTCATTTGTGTACGCGTGAACTGTTGTTACTAGACCGCGTTTGATTCCGAATGCATCATGAAGTACTTTTGCAACCGGCGCCAAGCAGTTAGTAGTACAAGAAGCGTTAGAGATTACAGTATGCTCGGATGGATCATAGCTGTTTTCGTTAACACCCATTACGACAGTTAGGTCTTCACCTTTAGCTGGTGCAGAGATGATAACTTTTTTCGCTCCAGCTTCGATGTGTTTCTTCGCATCTTCACCATTTGTGAAAATACCAGTAGATTCAACTACTACTTCTACACCAAGATCTCCCCAGCCAAGGTTAGCAGGATCGCGCTCAGAAAGAACTTTGATCTCTCTACCGTCAACAACTAAGTTAGAGCCGTTTACGGATACTTCTGCATCAAGGATACCGTGTACAGAATCATACTTTAACAAATGGGCAAGCATATTCGCATCAGTAAGGTCGTTGATTGCAACTACCTCTGCTTCGCTGTTAGTTAGCGCCTGACGGAATACGTTACGTCCAATACGTCCAAAACCGTTAATACCAATTTTTACTGTCATGAAAATTTCCTCCTTGTAATAACTGAATGATTAAAGGGTTCAATGGCCCTTTATTAACTGGTTCGCTGCCGCCTCATCCGTTACCAGGATATTGTTTCTTCCCAGTTTGAAGTATGAGGCGATTGCACGAGCTTTCGAGGCACCGCCTGCAATAGCTATTACATGTTCTGCTCTATCTAAGTCCTCCAGCTGTAATCCGACTGTGCGGACACGATGGACTACATTCCCCTCAGCGTCGAAGTAATAACCAAATGCCTCACTTACTGCAACACCGCTTTTTATCTTTTCGACAAGCGGCGCAGGCGTCCGTCTCCGCTCCGCCATCGTCATGGCGTCACCGATACCGTGAATGACTACATTCGAACGGTTGATGATGGACAGGACTTCCTTAACGGAAGGCTCTTCGATAATTGTCTGATATGATTCTTCCCCGATCGGATCAGGAACATACAGCAGCCGGTACTGACTTCTGGCTCGCTTCGCCATAGCAGCACAAATCGTGTTCGCTTCGTTTTCCACCTGCTCACCAATACCGCCGCGGGCAGGTACGAACATGACGTTTTCAGCTGTATGAATTGGCGGCATCGCTGCTGCCAGCGCGGCCATGGTGGTGCCACCTGTCACTGCAACCGTATAGTTCGGATGCAGCGTCTTTTCCAGAAGCTGGGCACACCGTTTTCCCATCTCTTGTTTTACCCAATCTTGGGTATCACTATTACCGGGGACAACAATACAATTATCTATTCCTAGTGTTTCCCGGACTCGCTGTTCCAAAACACTTATTTCAGAGGCTTCGAGCATAAAAGCTTCCAATTGTTCGTGAACTTCCAGGCCGAACTCGGTAATCTGTACCCCTTTTGTTGTGATATAGATCAATCCTTGGTTCTGAAGGAAGTCAATTTCACCTCTGACGACTCGTTCTGCAAGATTCATGTTTTCAGCAAGTGTGCGACGTCCCAGCGGTCCCATTGTTTTGACAAACTGCAGGATTCCGTATCTTCGCTGCATAATTGCCAGAACATCCGGGAAAAGCTTTTTTTGTAGATCTATTATCGATCGCATAACATACCCCTTCTTCATAAAGCTTAATGGGTCAAAAATGTCCCAGTATGTCATATATTGTCCCACTTGCTATAAAAAAAATTCCTCTTGCACGATTATCATAACAGTAAGATTCGCTATATTCAACTTAAATCCATCGAAATAAACAATTTATTTATATATTTTTTTAACTTAACATTTTCATAACAAAAAGGCACCGACTACAAGTCGATGCCTTCCTACTATATATTATGTTAATGCAGTTTCCGGAACAGCTGCCTGTTCTTTCTTTTCCCAAGGACGGGAACGCCATCTCCGGTAAGCGAAGAAGCCGCGGAACCATTCATCTACACCCATCGCGATCCAGACCCCAAGTAAACCAAGACCGAAGGATACGCCGAGTGTGTAGCTAAGGAGTACAGCAATACCCCACATGCTGATGACTCCGATGATTGCTGGGAATTTCGCATCGCCAGCAGACTTGAGTGAACTCATCAAGACGATATTCATTGCACGACCAGGCTCCGTGAAGGCAACTGCCCAGAGAATCGGGATACCTACTGCCAGAATAGCCGGATCATCTGTGAACATTTGCAGGATAGGGGCTCCAGTCAGTGCGAATCCTAATGAAACAATGAAAGATGCGACCATTGCTATTTTCAGGGTACGCAAGCCTCGTTTGAGCGCACGATCGAATTGCTTGCCGCCGATATATCGAGATACAAGCAGCTGCGTACCTTCTGCAATAGACAATGTAAACAAGTAGCATAGCATGGAAATATTATTGATATATACACGCGCAGCCAGTGAAGCATCGCCGAAATTCGCTACAATTGCTGTGATGACAATCTGCGAATATTGATAAGACAAGTTTTCTGCTGCAGAAGGTACACCGATAACCAGGATATCCTTGATATCTTGTACGTTCAGCTTAATCAAATGTGTTCCTGTAAAACGTATTGCCAGATAACGATAAACAAAGTAGAACAATACAACAACCGCAAAAATACGGGCAATCACGATCGTCCAGGATACTCCGACAACACCAGTGATCGGCATGCCGAACAATCCAAAGATAGCAATCATATAGCCTAGCACACTCAGAACATTCATCAATACGGCAACTACCATGGAAACCTTCGTCCGGCCATTTGCCCGCAAGATTGCACTAAGTGTTAATGATAGAGATTCCAAGAATAAAGATGCACCGCATATTTTCACAAAGGTGGTAGCATAAGCGAGTGTCTCACCTTTTAAATCAAAGAAACTTAAAAATACAGAACCGAACAAAACGACAACAGCAGAAACGATCAAGCCAAACCAAAAGTTCATACCGAACGCTGTCCGAGCTGTCTGCCGGGCATGCGCCAAATCCTCTGCACCGAGCTTCTGGCCGATGATGATCATAGAAGCAATAGACGTGACGTTAAAAACCAAAATAAAAATGCTAATCAGCTGATTCGCTACGCCGACTCCGGCAGCAGCTAAATCTGAGTAATGACTCAGCATCAGTGTAGCAACAATACCCATTCCCATATGAAGTGCTAATTCAATAAACAGCGGCCAAGAGATGCGAAACAATGTTTGCTCAGATGTAGAAGTTGGGTTACCCAACAGACATTCTCCTTTTCGTTAAAATCAAACTCACTCTATATTAATCCTTTTTTTGAGAATGTAAAGGGCTTTACCTAAAAAAGACAAAAATTATTTTTTAACTCTACAACAGCTCTATAAACGCTTATCCCCTCGCTGTTTAGTGAGTATTCTCACAATTTTACAGGAAGCGTTTTCAAAGAAAAATAACAAATCCTCTAACTCCTTTCGCTGCATTTCATTAACAACCTATCCTCACTTTTATCAATTATTTGAGATGACTTGTGATGAAAACAAAAAACGCCTTCCTTATTTGGAAGGCGCTTTTAAAGCTAATTGTTTTTCTATTTCCTGCTGCTTCAATTCCCGGCGCAGGATCTTCCCGCTGATTTGTGTTTTCGGCAGTTCTTCCATTACTTCGATTTCCCTTGGAGCAGCATGAGCAGCCAGGTTCTTACGGACAAACAGTCGTAAAGATTCCAGCAGCTCTGGTGTTTCCTCATACCCATCACGTAACGTGATGAAAGCTTTGACGATTTCCCCGCGAACAGGATCTGGTTTTCCGATCACCCCTGCTTCTGCAACTGCAGGATGTTCAATCAGTTTGCTTTCTACTTCAAAAGGACCGATTCGCTCACCGGAAGAATTGATCATATCATCGTTTCGGCCTTGGAAGAAGATATATCCTTCTTCGTCCTTCAATGCTAGATCCCCCGAAATATACCAGCCTGGATAAACAAAATAACTCTCATATTTTCCTCGGTCGCCCCAGATATCCTGCATAAGACCCGGCCATGGGGTCTTAACGGCAAGCTGACCAATTGAATTCGCCGGCAGCTCATTCCCCTCTTCATCGAGGATACCAACTTGAATGCCTGGGAATGCACGACCCATTGATCCCGGTTTGATGGGTTCAGAAGGCAGATTGACAATGATATGCCCGCCTGTTTCGGTCATCCACCACGTATCGTGGATACGTAGCTGTAAGTTATCCCACGCCCAAGTAATGACTTCCGGATTGAGTGGTTCTCCTACGCTGAGGATATGACGCAAGCTGGATAAATCATAATCCTTGTACAAATCTCCTTTTGCCTTGAGCAGACGGAAAGCAGTAGGTGCACTATAAAGTGTCGTTACTTTAAGCTCTTCAATGATTTTATACCATGATTCTGCTTGGAAGCGTCCTCCTTGGATAACTATCGTTGCTCGGTTCAGCCATGGTGCGAACAAACCGTAGACGCTGCCAGTCACCCAACCTGGATGGGACGTGCACCAATACACATCATCATCTTGCACATCAAGCACCCACTTGCCGGATACAGCATGGTGGATGAAAGAACGGTGGGCATGCAGGACGCCCTTCGGCTTACCTGTCGAGCCGCTCGTATAATGTATCAGCAGACCGTCTTCTCTGTCGACCCACTCCACTTCTCCTGAAACAGCCGCATCAGGCTCAGCTGCATCAATTTCTTCTATTAAAAGAATTTCCTGCAAGGAGGGGATATCCTCGGCCGGCACTCGGTTGATCAAGTCCTGATCCGTTATGAGCAGCGTACCACCGCAATCATTGATCCGATCACGCACTGCATCTTCCATGAAGGCTTCAAACAAAGGACCTGCGATGGCGCCGATGCGGATCGTCGCCAGGATAGCAACATAGCATTCCGGATTTTTCGGTAAAAAGATAAAAACGCGATCGCCTTTTTCCACTCCATGTGAGCGGAGGACCTTTGCATAATGCTCAATTTTCTGCTGCAGCTGTTCGAATGTCAAACTGGATTGCAGCACTCCATCTTTCACATAATGCAAGGCCGTTTTCGCACCATAGCCTTCCTCGACGTGACGGTCGACAGCTTCATAGGATGCATTGCATTTTCCATCTTTCCTGCCGGACAACTCCTCTTCCAGCGCCTTCCAGTCATGGTTGTTAACTGCCTCTTGATAGCTTGGCAGATTATGCTTTCTGTCCAATTTCGGTGACAAGGCTGTAGTCATATGTCTGTTCCTTCCCTTCCAGTAAATCTAGAATGTCTTCTTTCCATTTTCCTAGCGCTGCACTCCCTCGGGAACGCGGTCTTGATAAAGCTATTTTCAAGTCTTTGGCCAAAGTCGATGGCCGCCCCTGCAGGAGCAGTACACGATCACTCAGATACAAAGCCTCATCGATATCATGCGTAACGAGAATAATTGTTGTGCCAGTTGTTTCCCAGATCCTCAATAGCAGCTCTTGCAGCTGCATTTTTGTAAATGCATCCAGCGCGCTGAATGGCTCATCCAACAGCAGGATATCGGGCTCTGTCACAAGCGCGCGTGCAATAGCCGCCCGTTGTGCCATACCGCCGGAAAGCTCCCGTGGATATAGTTTTTCTGCATCTTTCAATCCGACAAGCTCCAAATACCGCCGTGCCTTTGCCTCATTCTCCTTGCGGTCGCCCTTCAAGCCGAAAGTGGCATTGGCTAAGACTGTTTTCCAAGGCAGGAGCCGCGGTTCCTGAAAGATAAAGCCAACACGCTGATCAGAAGGGATGCTGATATTGCCTTCATAATCCGAATCAAGACCTGCCAGTGCCCGCAGAACAGTACTCTTGCCGCATCCGCTTGTACCGAGCAGACTTACGATTTCTCCTTTTCCGACTGAGAAATCCACTTGCTGCAATACTTGTTTTTCGCCGAAGCGTCGTCCAAGCGCCTTCACTTGTAGTGTCATGCTGATCCCCCCTCATTTCGCTAATGCTGTATCCTGCCAATGAAGCGATCGCTTCTGAATAAGCTTTATCACCCAATCCGTCAATTTACCAAGCAGTGCAAACAAGAAAATGCTGGCGATGATCACATCGGGAGCGTATGTGTTCTGCCCTAAAATAAGCAAATAACCAAGCCCTTGGCTGGCACCCATAATCTCTGCTGCAACAACGAACATCCAGCCTAATCCAAGACCGCTTCGTAAACCGGTCAGGAAAGACGGCAGGGACGCCGGAAGAATGATTCTTCTTACAAGCGCTACTCCATCAAGGCCGTACATTCTGCCTACTTCAATCAGTTTTCGATCCACTCCGCGAATACCATCAACGATATTCAAATAAACAGGGAAGAACACACCGACTGCAATCAAAGTAACTTTCGATGTTTCTCCAATACCCATCCAAAGGATGAATAATGGAACCCAGGCTAGTGACGGGATGCTCCGGAATGCTTGGATCAGCGGATCGAAAAATCGTTCCGAAAGCTCAGAATAGCCGACAAGTGTTCCTAATAGAATTGCTGCGATAGTTCCGATGATGAAACCGACAAACAGCCGGTAAACAGTAAGTAATACATGATCCTGCAGCGTACCATCCTGCAAGTATGTAATGATAGTCGACAAAATGGCACTAGGCGCGGGTAGCTGATAGGCAGGAATGACACCTGCTCTGCTCAGAATCTCCCATGCTGCCAGCAAAACAATCGGCAGCAGGGAACCGAGCAGTACAGGATGTGTTCTTAATTTCTTCCACATAAATCATCATTCCTCTCCAAGGTCTTGTGCGAATTTCGGCTCGATATACGAATCAACCGTTTCCGCTACATCTTTGTTGCCTTTCCATAGATTCGCCTTTTCCAGAACAGCGCCTGACTGATTCAGAATCTCCTGCTGTGTATCACCTGGTACAGATTCCGAGAAATCATTCCGTTCCAGCTGTTTTGCTGCAACTTCCTGGCTGATTCCCGCCTCTTTGGCAACAATCTCAGCTGTCTCTTCTGGATTCTCTTCGATCCATGCTCTTGCTTTGTCATAAAGCTTCAAGACTTCCTTCACTTCTTCAGGATGATTTTCAGCAAATTCTTCCCGAACGTTCAGGAAATTATATGTGTTGAAATCTTCGTTACGATAGAAAAGCTGGGCGTCATTTTCCAATTCAAGCTTCGCCATATGCGGGTCAAGTCCTGCCCATGCATCTACATCACCTGAAAGTAGAGCGCTAGCTCCGTCTGCATGCTGCAGATTTACAATTTGAACATCCTGTTCGTCCAAACCAGCTTCCTGCAAAGAACGCTGAAGGAAGATATACGGATCAGTCCCGACAGTTGCGGCGACTTTCTTCCCTTTCAAATCTGCTGGTTCTTGGATATCGCTGTCCTTAGCAGCAACCAATGCTGTCCATTCTGGTTTTGATGCCAGATATATACCTTGAATCGGATTGCCATTCGCCTTGGCAAGCAAGGCGGCACTTCCTGCTGTAGAGCCGAAATCAACGCTGTTACTGTTCAAAAATTCCAGTGCTTTATTAGATCCTTGGCTTAGTGTCCAAGTTACTTCGATGTCAGAATCCTTGAATGCTTCTTCTGCCCATCCTTTATTCTTTATCACCAGACTTGCTGGGGAGTAGTAGGCATAATCCAAGCGAATTTGTTTTAGTTCACCTGATGCACTGCTGGAGTTTCCGCAAGCTGCCAGAAAGACGATGACAACTAAACTAAGTAAAGCTAGTAAACTTCTTTTATCTATAAGGGGAATCTTATTCATCAATCGTTACTCCTTTGTTATCCAGTTCACAGGCATACGTGCTGATCGAACCGCGCAAGCGTTGTGCTTCTTTGTATGTGCAGCGATTGTGAACGACTTCCAATCCTGCTTCTCTTGCAATAGCTGCGGCTTCCTGCGACACGACACCTTCTTGGAGCCAGAAGATTTCCGGACGAACTTCCGCCGCTTCTTTAGCGAGTTCCACAGCTGCTTCAGGACTGCGGAAAATCTGAGCGATATCGATTTTCTCCGGTACGCTTGTCAAATCAGGATAAGCTTTTTCTCCCAATACACTCGTTTCGGCAGGATTAACAGGGATGATTTTGTATCCGAGTCGCTGCATCTTCCGTGCCAAACGATTACTTGGACGCTGTTCCTTACTGCTCAAGCCCACTACTGCAATAGTTTTCTGACGGCCTGTCGCATCTGTCGCACTGCCGAGTGCTTCCCGGATGACGGCTTCATCATTGATAACGATTTTCCTTGACTCGGAACGGATTCCCGTCGCTTTTTCCAAGGCACGGTCTAAATCGTGGATAAGATCATCTACTGACTCGATTCCAACAGATAGACGTACCAATTCTTCTTTTACTCCTGTAGCAGCGAGACCTTCCGCATCCAGCTGTAGATGTGTTGTTGACGCAGGATGAATAATCAATGATTTGGCATCCCCGACATTGGCAACGTGTGACCATAGCGCAACATTGTTGATCAAAGTAGCACCAGCTTTTCTGCCGCCTTTGATACCGAAGTTGACAATCGAACCAGCACCGTTCGGAAGCACTCTCTTACCTATTTCATACGATGGATGGCTGCTGAGCCCAGGGTAAGCAACCCAATCAACTGCCGGATGCTGTTCCAGATAGCTTGCCAGCTTTTCTGCATTTTGGACATGGCGTTCAACGCGCAAGTGCAACGTTTCCAGCCCCTGAATCAGCTGCCATGCATTAAACGGGCTTAGCGCAGCGCCTAAATCGCGAAGCAATTGCACACGCAATTTCGTGCTGAAAGCGAGTGTGCCAAAATCAAATGCATAGCGGATGCCGTTGTAGCTTGGATCAGGTTCTGTAAATGTCGGAAATTTCGGTGAATTCCAATCAAACCTGCCTCCGTCTACAATCAACCCTCCTATAGAAGTACCATGACCGCCAATCCACTTTGTCGCACTATGGACGACAATATCAGCACCAAGTGTAATCGGTTTGCTCAAAATCGGTGTAGCAAACGTACTGTCGACGATTAGAGGAATACCAGCATCGTGAGCCACTGCTGCTACTGCTTCCACGTCTAGTACATGCAGACTCGGATTCCCGATGATTTCAGCAAATACAGCCTTCGTTTTGTCTGTAATTGCTGCGCGGAAAGCTTCCGGATCGGTCGGATCGACGAATTTAACGTTGATTCCGTAGCGTGGCAGTGTCGTGTGGAAAAGATTGTACGTTCCGCCATACAGATTGGTCGCTGCTACGATTTCGTCTCCAGCGCCTGCCAGATTGAGAATGCTGTAGCTGATTGCTGCCATACCAGACGCAACACCGACTGCTGCAACGCCGTCTTCCAGCAATGCAATCCGTTTTTCCAATACATCGACGGTAGGGTTACCAATACGGGAATATATGTTACCAGGCTCATCCAAGGCGAATAGGCGCTCTGCATGATCTGTATCATGGAAAAGGTAAGAAGTTGTTTGATAAAGCGGCACCGCTCTTGAACCTGTTGTCGGATCTGGTGCTTGCCCGCCGTGTAATGCTAATGTCTCTGCTTTATAAACTTGATCTGTCATTTTGTCATTCCTCCAATTATTTATAAATGAAAAAACAGCTTCTCGTAAGAAGCTGCTGCATAAGCATGGAACTTCTTATCTCTCAAACTCTTTGTTTGCTGGAAGTAGCACCTTCCAAGCATTGCTGCTTGCAGGTTGCCGGGCATCATCGGACCAGTCCCTCCGCCTCTCTTGATAAGCTATTATGAAATTTTTATAGGTTGCTGAAGCAAATGACGGATATGATGTCCCCACTTCTCAAATTCAAGCAAAAAGCCATCATGTCCATATATTGTTGTTACATCTACATGGCGCGCACCTGGAACTTCTGCCGCAAAGCGGCTAATCTCTTCCGGAGGGAACAGCAGATCCCTCGAGAAGCCGAACGACAGTACAATCGCTTTTATACTTTGGGCAGCAGACTGCCAGCCACCTCTGCCCCTTCCGATATCATGGCTGTTCATAGCCTCCAGTAATGTCATGTAACAGTTGGCATCAAAACGATTGACGAGCTTCTCTCCTTGGTAGTTCAAGTATGATTCCACCTCATATGCTGCATCGTCCCTTTGGGATGCAGCGCGTCGGAAGCGCTCATTATATTGATGATCAGAACGGTAAGTAAGCATTCCTACCATCCGTGCAAGTCCAAGACCTGCTGCAGGTAATTTGTCTGCTGTGTAATTACCATTGTTCCAATTCGGATCAGATGTGATAGCTGTCTTGGCCAAGTGATTATAGGCAATCGCATAGTCACTCACAAAAGGAGTTGCTGCAAGGGGGATTAGTACATCCATAAAATCCGGGTACATGACACCCCATTCCAGCACTTGCATCCCTCCTAATGATCCGCCGATCACAGCCCTCAAATGAGAGATTCCTAGCTTCTCCAACGCAGTGCGCTGAACCGAAACCATGTCACGAATCGTGATAGCAGGAAATGCCGATGCGTACCTCTCTCCCGAAATTGGATCTATTGATAAGGCACTTGTTGTCCCGTTGCATCCGCCAAGCACATTGAATGTAATTATCTGATACCGGTCGGTGTCGATAAAACCTCCGGGCTGCAGCAATCCGCTCCACCAGCCTGGATCTGCACTGGTGCCGGCCGCAAACTGATCCCCTGTCAGAGCATGGCAGACCAGCACCGTTTCTCCCGATTCAGGACCGCTTTTTTCATAAGCAACCTCTACCTTTGAAAGGATATGACCTGATTCAAGCTCGAAATCCCCGATGAGAAGTTTGCCGGTTTGGTATAACTGTTGTGACTTCATGTTCCGTACGCTTCCTCCCCTCAAATAAAAAAGCCACCCTGAGAGGACAGGGTGGCAATATGTACCGACTTGTCTCTCTCATCTCTAAAGTGCATACGCACTTTCAGGAATTAGCACCTTATAAGCATTTCTGCTTGCAGGTTGCCGGGCATCGTCGGGCCAGTCCCTCCGCCTCTCTTGATAAGAGCTTGCTATTTATTTGTTAACAGGATTGTAGCATGTGTTATTTTATGAGTCAACTATAAATTCTGAAATTTCCATTTACGTTATAAATATCCCTGGAAATTTGGACGCCCCGCATCAGCTAATGCCAATGCGGGGCTAAAATGTAACTTTTCTATTGTAAGTAGAGGATACCTAATACATCCTCCTGCCGCGGTACTTGTTCCACATGGTAGTTTACACTTAAACGATGCAATCCCTACCTCTATTGCATCCTCACGGCTCCTAGGCCGCTCCAGTCTGAATAAGTACTTCTGATTAAAACTATAGCAGAATGCCAATGATCTTCGATAAAGTTACTTAAACATCGAAGACGTTAACTATCTTATCATGCTTTACAATTATTGTCAAACTCCCGATGTAGCACTTCTCCGCAGCTGACTATCTATTCCCGCTAGCAACCTGCACAAACCACCCTAAATTTCCCATCTTTCTTAGATGCAGTCCTATTTTAAGTAACACTTCATGACGAAAGCCCTGAAAACACTTACACAAGTTGGTCAGAAATATTCACGTAAGATAACCTGACAAGTTTGTTACATTTTTTTGTCTGGCACTTATAATGAGAAAAGATTTAAATTTTCAAACAATAAAGATACTCACAGGGGGTAGAGAAGATGGATATGGCTAATACGGTATTCATGTTTGTCGCAACTGTCTTGGTATGGTTGATGACACCAGCACTCGCACTCTTTTACGGCGGGTTAGTAAGAAGCAAGAACGTACTGAGCACAGCGATGCATAGCTTTACGACAATGGCAATCGTATCGATTATCTGGATTATTATCGGCTTTTCATTGGCGTTCTCACCAGGTAACGGAATTATTGGAGGATTAGATTTCTTCGGACTTAATAATGTTGGTTTCGAACCGGCTGAAGGACACACTATTCCATTCAACTTATTCATGATGTTCCAAATGACATTCGCGATTCTGACAACTGCAATCGTGTCTGGCGCTTATGCAGAACGTATTCGTTTCCCAGCATTTATTCTTTTTACAGTTCTATGGGTCCTCATCGTTTACTCCCCGCTAGCACACTGGGTATGGGGCGGCGGCTGGATAGCTGAAATGGGCGCACTCGATTTCGCAGGCGGAAATGTTGTCCACATTTCCTCCGGTCTTGCAGGCTTGGTTGTTGCCATCGTCATCGGCAAACGAAAAAATGCTGGTTCCACAGCACCGCATAACCTGATCTTCACCTTGATTGGCGGCGCTTTGCTTTGGTTCGGCTGGTTTGGGTTCAACGTCGGCAGTGAGCTTGCTTTCGATGATGTAGCAATGTATGCCTTCATCAATACAAATACTGCTGCTGCCGCTGGTGTACTAGGCTGGATGATCATTGAATGGGTCGTCAACAAAAAGCCAACACTACTGGGAGCTGTATCCGGTGCAATTGCTGGTCTTGTAGCTATTACTCCGGCTGCTGGTTTCGTTTCCCCGATTGCCAGTATTCCAATAGGCTTCATCGGCGGCCTTGTCTGCTTCTGGGGTGTCGGCTGGCTGAAACAGAAGCTTGGTTATGATGACGCACTGGATGCTTTCGGCCTGCATGCAGTAGGCGGTACGTGGGGCGGCATCGCAACTGGTTTGTTCGCTAGCGACTCCATTAACGCAATCGTGGAGCACAATGGTCTTTTCTACGGTGGCGGTATTGATCTATTATGGAGACAGGTGGTTGCCATCATCGCGACATTTGCCTTCGTCGGCGTGGTGACATTCATCCTGATCACAATCGTCAACCTTATCTTCAAAGCACGAGCTACTGATGAAGAAGAAGCAAAAGGCTTGGATCTCACGATGCATGGCGAGCGTGCTTACCAGGACTAATTAAAAGGAGGAACGGTATATGAGTGACATGTTCAAGGTTGAGATTATCACTAGAAATTCAGCGGATCTTGAAGCTTTCAAAATGAAAATGGCTGAAATCGGAGTATCTGGCATGACTTTCTCCCATGTGCAAGGCTGCGGTTTGGAAGAAGGCTATACGGAGTTATACCGGGGCGTCAAGAAAGTACAGAATGTATTTGATCGACTAAAAGTGGAAATCGTCGTCAGTGCAGTTCCAGTCGATGACGTCATTAAAGCCGCTAAAAGCGCACTCCATACTGGTAAAGCAGGTGACGGAAAGATATTCGTCTATCCAATCCAGCAAACAATTGATATCAATACAGGAAAACAAGGTCCGGCTGCCTTGTAAGAAAAGTGCTCCCTCATGGGGGCGCTTTTTTCTACGTGAAAAAGCCAGCCCATTTTCAGGCTGGCTGGGAGAAGAACATGAGCAGGCTAGTAACATTAGGGCGATTGTTCTCATACGATACAGCAGATAGCTCTAGCAGCAATCCCGCTTTTGGCTTGGGGGCCTGGCGGGAGAGCTACCTTTATTTCACTATTCTATATGATAGATTTTAGCCGTATTCGGGTC
This sequence comes from Terribacillus aidingensis, assembly GCF_040703035.1. NCBI lineage: Bacteria > Bacillati > Bacillota > Bacilli > Caryophanales > Bacillaceae > Terribacillus > Terribacillus aidingensis. The sequence goes on from NZ_CP159996.1 coordinate 2,463,109, forward strand.
ATTTTCTATGTGGCGGCGATCTTCATCCACAAGATCTTTCAATTTTTTTATGGCATCTTCAAATTCATGCTGTGATAACTGGTTTGTTGCACGCAGGGAGCAAAGCATAGCATAGGCAATCGGCATCGTATTCACTTCTACAATCACATCTACATCAGAGTTGCCGCTATGGGCAACATGGGAACGGTTGTCATTTCTGCTGGTTGAGAACGGGTTTTTTTCATATTTTCTTACATTGCTCATGTTTATTCTCCTTCCTTATTCTTTCTTATCTTCTGCCGCAAGAACCGCCGCGTCTGCGTCTTGGACGGCGGCCTTTTCCGTGGCCTTTGCCATGGCCTTTACCGTGGTCGTGTCCATGATCGTGATCGTGGTCATGGTCGTCATCTTCGAAATCCAGATCAAATTCTTCTTCTACTTCAGCATCTGCTTTTGTTTTCACGTAAACCCAAGAGTTGCCGCTTTTAACGACTTTAGCTGTGTTGTAGTTTTTGGATTTGCTTTCAGATTCAGATTCGTTATCTACGTTTGTACCTTCAAATTCTTCTTCTTCACGATCGTGTTTGTAGTAGCTCATAGTTTGATTTCCTCCTTCGTATTTGCATTTCTTTTCCCATTTTTCACCCATCAGTTATTCCTCCTTCTTTTTTTGTTATCGCCTTACAGTTATAAGCTATGCAGTTATCCCTTGATGTGTATGGTCAAACTGTTCAGGGGCAAACATGGAATTTGATGATATAGTGGAGGAAAGGAGGAGCACACAATGACTTTTGATTGCGAAGCATATGCTGAGGGCATTACAGTTCGACCTCTCCGTAAAGAGGATTATGCGAAATGGTTCAGCGGTTTCAGCCGGCGCAAGCTGTCCCAGCATGCCCATGATCCTGGACTGCTTGATATGACAGAATGTACAGATTCTTGGTTTTCCGATTTAGTGGACAAGCATCAGCAGCTCGCTGCAGAAGATAAAGCCTATATATTTGCTGTTTTCCGGCTAACAGATGGCATCCACCTTGGGATGATCGATTTTTCCACTCTGGCACGTGATGATTTCCATTGGGGAAGAATTGGATATACGATCCATAATCAGCATTGGGGCAAAGGCTACGGTAAGACAGCCGTACGATTGGCACTGGAAATTGGGATTTCCCAGCTTCACTATAACCGGATTGAAGCTCATATCAACCTGGACAATCCGCAATCAATCGCACTTGCCAAAAGCGTTGGCATGCATTATGAATGCATTCGCAAAGGTTTCATCTTTGAGAATGGACAATGGACAGATCACCTCGTCTTTATCCATACAGCACAAAAATGACGGGCTTCTGCTGAAGCCCGCCGATTCCTTTATCTATACTCTTCTTCATATTCCCTCTTCAGATTCTCTGCTTCTTCCGGCATTCCATCATGCCGCTCGTACGTATCAGTACCTGTTTCTTCATATACCGCCTGCTGCTCATGACCAGCACTATTATCATAACGAATTTCAACATACCCGCCATCTGCATATATATAAATATCAGATGTATCACGAGTCAAATTCATATCGTCGCCTTGATCAGAAAGATGCTCATTTTCCAGTTCAATCACTTGTTCAATCTCGGGATCATACTGCAATCCACAAGCGGCTAGGAATACTAACAAATGAGGCAAGGCTAAGAGTAGTTTTTTCATGAGTAAAACTCCATCAACCACTTTTACTACTCCTTAGCTTAATCTCACCTTCTTTAAACTACCTGTCAGGCGGTTGTTTTCTTGTAAGAAGCGTATTGTAAATACCTGTGCTGGCCAATCCTGCAATGCCGCCTGCCCAAAGCCGCGCGGCAAGTTCGAAATCGGTAAATGGATATGCAGCAGCACCCAGCATCGCACCGACTACAAGACTGAGAAAAGCTTGATAAGGCACCATACGAGGAAAGCTCCGCTTTAGCAGTTCCATCACCGCTGTCACAATCGGTGCAAGGATTGTTGCAAAGACGAGTACTTGGTACATTATTTCATTTTGAATAGGTTCCATATGTCACACCTCCCTCTTGTACTGCATACTATGCGGACAAGAAGAAACGTGCATTTGATACGAACCTAATATAAAAAAGACGTACAAGCTGCATCTGTACGTCTTTACATATTACATCATGGATTTTGGCGGCATCGTATCATGATAGAGGAACGGAGCTGGTTTCAGCTTCGGAGCTCCGGCAAACGGCTGCGGCTCTGCCACATAATTAAACTGACCTCTGCCGTCCATACTAGGTCCGCTTGCCCAGCGCCCTTTGGAGCTTGCATCCCCTCTGGAGAAGTTAAATAAAGTATACGCGACTTCTTCCTTCTGCAAGCTTCTTGGGAAGGTAGTCGGTACAACGATGTCTCCTTCTCTTTCCTCTAGTTCCCTGATTGCAGCTACCCATTGGTTCTGATGCATCGTATCCCGAGCAATAAGGAATGACAGCATATCGCGAACACCTGGATCGTCAGTCATGCCGTACAAACGTGTTACCTGAAGACGCCCTTGAGCTTCTGCGTTAAGATTAGCACGGAAATCAGCAAGCAAATTCCCGCTTGCGATGATATATTTAGCATTCCATGGGTAACCAGCAGCATCCGCTGGCAATGCCCCTAGACCTGATACAATTGCATGCTGCGGATTTGTACCACCCATGACAGCAGCTAGGACAGGATCTTGGTCATACGCACTTTTCTGGTCCTCAAAAGGTGCATCGTCAAGGAGCCTGGCAATCATAGTGGCAAGCATTTCAACATGCGCTATCTCTTCCGTACCAGTGTCAAAAAGCAAATCCCGATACTTAGCATCTGCCCTCGTATTCCAGCCCTGCATAAGGTATTGCATCATTACACTAATTTCGCCGAATTGTCCGCCTAAGGCTTCCTGCAACTGTCTCGCAAAAACCGGATCAGGTTTAGATGGTTTGGCATGGTATTGGAGCTCTTTGATGTGATAAAACATGTTGCACCCCACCTCTTTCGTTTTTATCCAACGCAGAATTATATGAGCGTCGGGACGAAAGTATGTATACATACAATAATAACGCGGGGCCAGATTCTTAAATTAATTTTCCGATGAGGATTCCTGCTGATTATTGCCCTTCCATAAGAATGTAATAGCCAGACCAATAATCAAAATTACTGCCGAAAAAAGATAAGGGTAATGAATGTTTATATCGAATAATATTCCACCTAACGCTGGACCAATGATATTGCCCAAACTAGTATATGTTGAATTCATTCCGGCAACAAAACCTTGCTCCTTGCCAGCTGTTCGGGATAAAAACGTTGTCAGAGCTGGTCGCAGCAAATCAAAGGCAAGAAAGATAAAGCAAGTTACAGCGAGTACTAATAAGAAACTGGAAATTACCGTAGACACAACAGCTAAAACACCACCGATTATCAAGCATAGCTGTATCAGCTTCTTTTCACCCATTACATCTACCATCTTCCCAAACAGCAGGACCTGCACGATCACGCCGAAGATAGAACTCACCGTAATAATTAATGCGATGTCTTTTGGATTAAAGCCGAACTTATGGTCAGAAAAGAGACTAAATACAGTTTCATAAGCTGACAAACCAAATGCGAGTACAAATACAATGAAAAACGCAATAAAGTAAATCGGATTCAATGATCTTCTCAAGTCACCCAGAAAACTAGTTCCCTTTTTACTGTCCGCAATCTCAGCAAGCTGCTCCTTCGTCAGAGGCTCTTTCAGTATGAAAATAGATAAAAAGCATGCTAGGAATGCTATAACCGCAGCAACGTAAAAAGGTGTTCGAATGCCATATTCGGCAATATATCCGCCAAGTCCAGGCCCAATTATGAATCCTGTACTAATTGCAGCCGATATGTATCCCATCGCTTTCGGCCGTTCTTTATTCGTCGTGATGTCAGCTACATATGCTGTGACACCAGGCATAATAAAGGAAGCACTGAAGCCGCCTAATATCCTTGATAGATAGAGTAAAGAGACATGTGTCGCCAAGCCAAAAATCAACTCAGAAACAGCGAAAAGAAACAAACCTGCTGTAATGAGTTTCTTTCTGCCGTATCGGTCCACCCAGCGGCCTGCAAATGGCGACATAATCAATTGCGCCCCTGCGAATGCAGCAACAAGATAACCCATCGTCTTGCCTGATAAGTGCATAATCTCCATGAATGACGGCATCACAGGAATGATAAGTCCCATCCCTAAAAAAGCGATGAATAAATTGCTTAATAATATAATTAATACGGATTTTTGTTCTTTTATTGGCTTCTTCAAATAATCATTCTCCTTTTGCTGCAGGGCTATATCAAAAAAGTTAAGTTAAGTTAATTAATCTATCCTCATTATAATTGTTTACTTTACTTTGTAAAGCAGCTAAATCAGATTCCCGGAAAAGAAAAAAAGCAAGGCTGGCAAACTGCCAGAACCTTGCTCTTAGAAAGTACTTCTGCGTCCCACAATTTTTAAAGCTTATCGTTAAGCAAAACCAAAATGCTATTTCATCGCTTTAGCTCTTAGGCTATACTTCCCGTCGGGCAGCTGTTTATATAACTTCGTTTTGCTTCAGCGCTTCTATCTCATCACGAGAATAACCTAACCCTTTTAAAATCTCGTCATTATTCTCTCCTAAATCTGGTGCAACAGACCTAATACTGCCTGGTGTCTTTTCAAATTTAGGGACAATCCCTGGTACTTTGATTTCTCCCAGTCTCGGATGCTTCACTTCGACAATGTTTTCGCGAGCTTGATAGTGCTCATTTTCAAAAATATCCGCAATGCTCAGTACCGGACTGATTGGCACTCCGTGAGTATCGAGCTTTTTCAATAACGCTTCCCGAGGGTGCTCACTAATCCAATCTGCGACAATTTGATTGATACTATCATTATTCTCCAGCCGGCTTGCATTCGTATGATAACGCGTATCCGTCAGCAAATCTGTACGTTCCATAGCAGCCGCCAGACGGTTAAAGGTTGTATCTGTACTTGTAACAAGTACGACCCAGTGATCATCCTGTGTTTTAAATGTCCCGGAAGGAGAAGAATGTCCCGCTAGCCCGGGTGAACGTTCCCGTATTTTACCGAGCTGATCATATTCAGCTATGAGAAATTCCATCATTCGAAAGACTGATTCATAAAGCGCAACGTCTATCATCTGTCCCGTGCCCGCTTCATTTGTATCTCGGTGATAGATAGCAGTCACAGCCGCAAAGGCGACATAAATACCGCATATATAATCAGTCAGCGAAAATGGCGGACTTACCGGATGACGATCGGTGAACCCCTGTAAATAGGTGTAACCGCTGAACGCTGTCGCCGGCGTGCCAAATCCAGCCTTTTCCCGGTATGGTCCTGTTTGGCCATAACCCGAAACACGAATCATGATTAAATTTGGATTGATCTCTTTCAGTACATTGTAGCCTACTCCCCATTTCTCCAGCGTTCCGGGACGAAAATTTTCCACTAAGATATCATGTGTCGCGGCCAGTTTTTTCATGATTTCCACACCTGCTGCTTTATGCAGATCAAGTGTTAACGATTTTTTGTTACGTGACAGACCGGGCCAGCGCAGCGGTTCATCTCCTTTGAATGGTCCAACACTTCTTGATGTATCTCCTCGTCCTGGTATCTCGACCTTCGTGACTTCCGCACCAAAATCCCCCAGCAATGCCGTTCCGAACGGTGCTGCAATCATTGTGGAAACATCTAGCACTTTTACACCTTCCAAAGGTGTTGGCATAGTTCTTCCCTCCTTCCTCAAGGAATGCTTACATGTGATTTAGCTTGATCAGGTGAATAAATATCATTTATGTTCCATTTTCCATCTGTAGGCACCGGCTCATTTTTCATTGCTACATCAATGACAACTGGTTCATTTCTTGCGATCGCTTCTTTTAATGCCCCTTTGAATTGCTCCGCACTTTCAATCTTGATTCCTTTTATGCCATATCCATTCGCAATTGCAGCGAAGTCAGGCGAGTAACTAGTACCATCTATCTGGAATCTCGTTCCGTAAGTAGTGTCATAATGCGCCATTTCCAAGCCAGCAATTGTACCAAAGGCGCTATTATTCATGACAACCCAGACAACCGGGATGTTTTCTTCTTTTGCTGTTGCCAAGACAGAAGGATTTTGTCCGAATCCACCATCGCCTATCAATGAAACAACTACCTTTTCCGGAGCAGCTATCTTGGCGCCAAGAGCAGCTGAACTGCCAAAGCCCATCGTTGCGAAGCCCCCAGGTGTTAAGATAGATCCTGGCGTATAAATAGGAAACTGCTGTCCTACACCGTTTTTATTCCAGCCAACGTCTGTTGTAAGATAGGCATCCCGCGGCAGAACGTCACGAACCTCAGCCAATATACGCTCTGGTTTCATCGGGAAGGATGTGCTGTGCACATTTTTGGAAATGCGCTCGCGTAATGATTTGCGATAGGCTATGATCGCTTCTTTTAGTTGCTGATTACGGTCAATGCCGTCTGGATATAAACGACGTGCTACCCTATTCAGTGCAATGAACGCCTTTTTCAGATCAGCAACCGCCCCAATCTCAACCGGATAGTTACGACCGATCTCATTCGAATCAATATCGATGTGAATCAATTTGGTTTTTGGAAAATGGAAGGTTACGTTATCATACCAGCTGCTTGAATCTGCTTCTGAAAAACGAGTGCCTGCCCCGAAAATATAATCGGCATTTTTTGTTTGCTCGTTAATGAAGCTTGTTCCCCAGAAGCCAGTCATGCCAAGCGTCAGTTCATGATCGTCAGGCAGAACCCCTTTTCCCATCAGCGAATGAGCTACCGGTATGTTCATATGCTCCACAAATTCCCGTAGCTCCTCCGCTGCATCGGCCAGCACCACACCGCCTCCGGCATACAGTACCGGGCGCCTCGCATCAGCTAATTTCTCTACAATGCGTGCTGCTGTTTCTTCATCTATTGATGGTTTTTCCACTACCTGGGTATGGTGCTGTAACAGCTTGAAGCTGTCTTCGTCTATTTTCTTCGAGAATATATCCATCGGTACGGATATAAGAACAGGGCCGGGGCATCCGCTTTCCGCCAGCTGGAATGCCTTTTGAAGGATTTCCGGAAACAGCTCCGCCTGATCAACACGCCATGCTCGCTTTACGAACGGACGATAGATTTCATATTGTGCGCCGTCAGCATGCATATTCACTTCTTGGTGCGGATGTTTGCCGTAATAATAACTTGGCACATCGCCTGCGATTACGACCATCGGAGTAGAGTCTAAAGCTGCATTGGCAACTCCTGTTGCAGCATTTGTCAAACCAGGTCCTAAGTGACTGAGTACTACCGCAGCCTTCTTCGTTACCCGTGCATATCCGTCTGCTGCATGTGACGCAATTTGCTCATGTCGTACATTAATGAACTTAATAGTGCTTTTTTCTAATTTTGCCAACACTGCGATGTTGGTGTGACCGCATAGTCCGAATATATGTTTCACACCACGAGATTCCAGGTATTTGACTAACTGCTCCGAAACCAACTTTTTCATATTAAGGTATCCTCCTAGCTCTTCGTGTTCGCTTACAGCAAATCCTGAAGTACGACCATCTTCATTTCTGTCATCTCTTCTGCAGCGAATCGAGGACCTTCCCTGCCGATGCCGCTGTTTTTAATACCGCCATATGGCCAATGATCCAAGCGGAAATTTGATGATCCATTGATGATGACACCGCCTACCTCCAGTTCTTTTACCGCTTTACGGATCACTTCCAGTGAATTAGAAAAAATGCCACTTTGCAGACCAAAATCCGAATCATTCACTTCTTTGATTGCGTCGTCCAAATCATGATAGGGCAGCACACTGACTACTGGTCCGAACACTTCCTGGCAGACAACTTTACTTTGCTTTTTCGGACGAAGCAGAATTGCCGGCACTATGGAAGCGCCATTCACCTTCCCGCCATGAATTAGCTCCGCCCCTTCTGCAACAGCGTCGCCGATCCATTCACTGATCCGCTCTGCTGTCTGTCTATTCACGACACACCCAACATCTGTGTGCTCATCTTCCGGATTCCCAACAATAAGCTCTGCTGTCCGCTGCTCTAGCTCTGCAACAAATGCGTTCAAGATTTGTTCATGCACATAAATACGCTGGACGGAAATACAGCTTTGCCCGGAATTACTGAATGCTGTTTTCGCACAAATGGCAGCGGCCCGCTCAACATTGGCATCTTTATGGACAATGGTTCCCGCATTTCCCCCAAGCTCTAGCAGTACCTTTTTCATGCCAGCCGTTTTGCTGATTTGCCTGCCACCTGGAACTCCTCCAGTGAAAGATACAAGATTGACTCGATCATCCTGGACGAGCTGCTCGCCTATCTCTTTTCCACCTAGAATCATGTGGATTGCCTGCGCCGGCATGCCAGCCTCCAGCAGCAGTTCCACAAGTGCAGTCGCAATTAAAGGCGCTTGCGGAGCTGGTTTTAGAACAGTGATATTACCAGCGGCAAAACTTGGTCCGATTTTATGACATATCAAATTGAGCGGTGCGTTAAACGGTGTTATAGCTGCCACTACTCCTACAGGAACACGAAACGTCAAAGCCATGGAGGACGATCCTCGCTCTGAAGCTCCTCCCGGGATTGTCTCACCCAAAAGTCGTTTGGCTTCCTCCGCTGACAGCTGCAATGTTTCTATGGAACGAGCAACTTCATCCCGCGTATTTTTAAGAGCCTTCCCTACTTCTTTTGCTATCAAATTCGCAAATTCATCTCTGCGCTCTTCCAGCAAAGCAGCAGCCCGATACAGCACCTTAGCCCGGAAGGCCTGTGTAAGAGCCGCAATTTGCTTTTTATTGCTTTTAGCTGCTGCCAATGCCAGCTCGACCTCTGTTTTATTTGCTGTTAATTGAAAGCCAACTTGTTCATTTTTATAAGGACCCAGCACCGGAATATGTTCACGATCATCGTCAATCCATACACCATTTACAAAAGGTCTGGCCTTTCGCATTCCCTATCACTCCTTGTGCATATCTTCTGGTATATTTCCTGTATATTTAACTAGCTTCTCTTCATTAGGACACGGGCCTTTGATCAATGTGCCCTGCATTAATTCTTCATAGGCATGCGCAACGATTCCCATTCCCCTCGAGAGGGAGAAGATCCCTTTGGCGGCTTCTGCCGGGATACCGAGTTCACATTGAATGGCTGCAGAAATGCCGTCGACGTTGATCGTAAACGCTCGATTTTTTACTGCTGACATCGTTTGCCTGTAATTTTCTAGAATCGCAAGATATTCTCCGGTAATTTCTCCGCTGTCGATCACTCTTTGCGCCAGATCGTACAATCTGTTAACTCGCGGATCCTGATCATGCAGCTGATGGCCAAAACCAGGAAGCTTCTTCCCTTCAGCAAGGAAACGCTGCAAGGTATCCGATACAGCATTTTTATTAGATGCTAGTTCTGTATTGGTTATATACAATAATTCCATTGCACCTTCGACAGCTCCGCCATGAATGTCTCCCAGCATATTGATTCCTGTAGCAACAGCCGAATTAAAACTAACACCGCAAGTAGCTGCCATTCTTGCTGCCGCTATCGAAGGGGCGCGCGGACCGTGATCCGCACCGGCTACAAGCACACTTTCGAATAATTCAGCTTGCTGATCGGTCAGTTCCTTGCCGACAAGCAGAAAAAACAGCATTTGGCTGTAAGATACATTCCCAATGAGATCCTCAATTCGTTTACCGCGAAGAACGATTTGATTTTTCTTGATGTCGCTAATCTCTGTTTCCCACCAGGCACCGCCTTTTTTGTAATGCTCCAATGCACTTCGTCCACTCATTCTCTCACCTCGCAAAATCTCAATCTTGTACACTAGTATATGTTTACGTCATCCAGATTCAGACTGATATATTCCTTCGCCGATTGTAAGCATCTTCTCGCATACTCTTCGAACCCTAAATCCTTTGTTCGCTGCAAATGAGGAATTTCCAAAGAAAATGGGATTTTCGGAATCTCCTGTAAAATCTCTTTGAGGGGAATACCACCTTCTCCAACATAGAGGCGTTCCTCTCTCATTATCTTGATCATCTGCTCTTTCGATGCTGGAATTTCTTTGCTCGCATCACATAAATGAAACATATGAAACCATTCAGCGGGTATCTTTTTGATATCGCCTACATTTTCCTTCGAACGATGAAAATGATGGCTATCAATCATCAGCCCTGCATTATCCTGAGCAGCAGTTGTGAGCATGCTGACAGCCTGCGCTAATGTAGCCACGGATGCAACTGGCACAAATTCCAATTCTACCGTCAATTGATAGGTTTTTGCTAATCCACATAATTGGATAAAACGCTCGGTTGCAAATACCAGATCATCAGTCCAAACGCTGCAAAGCACATGCCGAGCTCCAAGCTCTGCTCCGACTTCAAAAGCTGGTTCATACTGTTTCGGATCCATACCATCCACTATTTTGGCTAGCTCTATATCTAACACTTGGATACCAGTTTCACGAAGTGCTGTTTTTGTTTGTCTCAGCATCTTTCGGTTGCTAGCCAAGTTATAATCCGGTTCATTTTTCAGTCCCATACAAATCGGTCTGATGCTTACAAAATCAAAGCCTGCCCTGGCTGCAATATAAGTTAGTGTTGGGGGAGGACATGCCAATGCTGTCAGATGCGCTAAAGAAAATTGATCCTTCAAAGTGATCAACCTTTCTGTATTCTATCTTCTGAGCAAAATCCGCCATTTTCTTTTTATTTGAGACTATCCACCCAATAAGAGCAGTGCTATTTCCGGAATGAGGATGAGAAGAATCAGTGCTAGAAGCATGATTGCAATATAAGGGACGATAGCTTTTGAGATTTTCATGATTGATAAGCCGGATATTTCGCTGGCAACAAATAGATTGACTCCGATAGGTGGTGTGATGAATCCGATCACCAGTGTTAGAATGATGATCATCCCATAATGTACCGGATCGAATCCCAGCTCCACTCCAACCGGCAGCAACAGCGGTGTGAAAATAATGATTGCTGCCGTTGTATCCATTACCATTCCGACGAAAAGCAGCAGGATTACAATCAGAGCAATCAAAATAATAGGATTGTCGGAAATCGACAGCATTCCGCCAGCAATTTTAGCGGGCATTTGTTCAATGATCATGATTTTTCCGAATGCTGTAGCCGCTCCGATGATCAGCATGATAGTTGCTGTCATCAACGCTGCATTCCGACATACTTCATACAAGTCCTTTAGTCGCAATTCCTTGTACAACAACACACCAGCTATCAAACCGTACACAACTGCGACAACCGCCGCTTCTGTCGGTGTAAAGAAACCACCATATATCCCACCTAAAATGATCACAGGTACTATTAACGCCCATTTGGCATCCCAGACAGCACGTAACAAACGTTTAAAAGAAAAAGCTTCTCCGGTTCCGCTAAATCCTTTCTTTCTGGCATAAAAATATACATAGATCAGCATTAAAATGGCAATCAGAAGACCTGGCAGTACGCCAGCAATAAAAAGATCACCAACCGAAGTCCCGCTAGCTACGCCGTATACGATCATTGGAATACTCGGAGGCACGATCACTCCTAATGTCCCTGCCGCCGCAACTATGCCAGCGGCAAACTGCTTGCTATACCCTATCTGAACCATTGCAGGAATCAGAATTCCCCCAACGGCTGCAACAGTTGCTGGACCAGACCCTGATATGGCAGCAAAGAAGAAACATGTAATTATCGCCGTCATTGCGAATCCGCCTGCTATATTTCCAACGATCGATCCTGCTACCTTGATCAATCGTTTTGAAAGTCCTCCCTTTCCCATGATTTCTCCGGCTAAAATAAAGAATGGCACTGCCATGATCGGGAAAGAGTCTACAGATGTAACTAATCCTTGAGCTAAAAATTCCAGTGGCATATCTTGCGCGTATAACAGTGTAGCGATGGATGACAAAGCAAGCGCAATACCAATCGGGACGCTTAATAACAGCAAGAGGCCAAAGCTGCCAAACATAATGATTGCAGACATTTCTCACTCTCCCAATATCATATTTCCAGCATTAAAACACAGATGGATGCTCTTCATCGGAAAGCTCTTCCCCGTTGCGGATTGTTCGAAAATGCTGTAGAAGCTGCTGGATTATACGCCAGGATGTCAGCAGCATACTGACAGGTGCTGCCATGTAAACCAACCCCATATTTATTTGCAATGCAGGAGAATTCTGCCCCCACAGATAAATCTGGTTACTGATTTTACCGCCATAAATCAATAGAATGACAGCAAATGATAAAAACAGCATATTTACAATGATATGGAGGATGACACGCTGCTTCCCCTTCAACAATCTATAAATTGCATCGATACTTATATGCCGCTGCTTTTTCACTCCGTAGCTTATTCCAATAAAAACAAGCCATATAAAGCAGTAACGAGCTAATTCTTCCGACCATCCAATAGACGATCCCAAGATAAAACGCATCATGATTTGTGCTGAAATGACTATGACCATAACGGACAGCAGAAAGACCATCATGCATTCCTCAGCATAGCGATTTAGCCATCGAATAGATTTCATACGTACCCCCTTCAATCCATCAATCGGTTTCTGCTTCTATCTGCCTTAACCAATCATCTCCATACTTTTCGATAAACCTCTCACGTACCGGCCTTGTTGCTTCCCGAAAACGCCCCAGCTCTTCCTCGGTTAACTCCGTAACCTTCATGCCTTTCGCTTTTATAAAAGCAAAGCTGTCCTCCACTTCCTGTTGATTCATCTTTCTTTGCTCCTGCTGCACATCATCAGCAACTTTCTTAACAGCTTTTTGCTCCTCTGCCGTCAACGACTCCCAAAATGATTTACTCACCATGAACGGACTCGCATTGTAAATATGATTCGTGACTGTAAGATGATCCTGTACCTCATAGAAGTGACTGTTCACTACATTACCCACCGGGTTTTCCTGTGCATCGACGGTGCCTTGCTCCAGTCCTATATACAATTCACCGTAGTTCATCGGGGTTGGATTGGCACCCAATTCACTCCAAAGTTCCATATGCCATTCATTTTCCAATGTCCGGATATCGATTCCCTTGACATCGTCTACCGTTTTGATTTCCCGTACATTGTTACTAAGCATTCGAAACCCATTTTCCCAATAATTCAAACCAACCACATTCTGATCATCCAGTTCAGCCAAGAGACGCTCTCCAACTTCACCATCCAATACCTGATAAGCTTCCTTCTCATCTGCAAATAGAAACGGAAGTTCAAACACATTGAATGTATCAGCAAACTGGGCGATTGGTCCTGTCGACATGGAAGCCCCCTGGATCGTATTCAACTGCATCCCTTCAAATATTTCCCTGTCTCCTCCAATAACGGTATTCGTATACACTTCCACATCAATGGAGCCATCCGTTTCTTCTTCCAGCTTGCCTTCAAACATATACAGTGCCTTACTTAAAGAACGATCATCAGGCGTAGCGTTTGCAAGACGCATGACTTTCACTTCTTTTTCTGTTGAAGAATCTCCACTGCAAGCGCTTACAAATAACAGCATGCTAAAAAATGATAAAAACAGAAACAATTGTTTCATCCAACCCCCACTTTCTCCTGAATGGAACGATTGTGTTTATTTACTTGAAATTTCTTGTAGCTTCACACTTCTCTTCTCTCGAATGGAAAGATTGATTGCCTCCAGTACTTCTAACGTTCTTAATCCAGCTTCTCCTGGTACGCGAGGAATAATTGCCCCCCTCAATACATCTTCAAAGTGGGCTAATTCTGCAGCTATTGGATCCACAGTATCTTCAGGCAAGTATCGCTTCTCAATCAAAGGATGCTTCCAGCCATACGCTTCCTCACTGTATTGATAGCAACGAAAGCTTGGAAATGCCAAACTCCCTTTTGTTCCGAAAAAGTAATAGCAATCTTCCTCATAAAAATGATAGATTGGATTTTCCTTCAGATTGAATTCATAAGACCAAGGAGATGGCACACCATCAGAAAGGAAATATTGGATAACAGTCCCATCTTCAGCCTCCAGGATTGCCGTTACCGCGTCCTCCACTTCTCCAGACCGTATCTTATTCTTCCCAACAGCGTAAACGCTTTCAATTTTTAAACCGGTAACATAAAGTAAGTTATCCAAGTCATGAATGCCATTGATCAAAAGCGGCCCTCCGCCTGCCTTTACACGCCACGCTTCTTTGTAATAGTCATGATCTTTGGCAAGGGCCCACATCATATTCACGCCGATTAAGTCCCCGATGACCTTACTATCCAATAGGTGCTTCAAATGATTGATCTTTGCTGAATAACGACGATGATGACCAACTAAAAGCTGTACCTGTTTTTCCCGGCAATAATCTATCATCTCCTGAGCGGCATCAGGTGTGTCAGCGATAGGTTTTTCCACCAGACAATGTAAACCTTTATCCGCACAGTACTTCACAGCTTCTTTGTGTAAGTGATTTGGTAATGTGATAATCACCCCATCCAACAAACATTCATCGATGAGTTCCCTATAATCCTCATATAAAGGCACATCCAGTTCTTTAGCCCGATCTTTTGCACTCGCGTTACTACCAGCTACAGCCACCAATGTAATTCCAGTCATCTTTTTCGCTTGTTGAGCCAATGTAAAGCCATGATTCAAACCGAGTACCGCAATCTTCAACTCCATTCCTCCTTTTAGCATACTAGTATACAAGTTATGGACGACACAAAGCTCAGCTACTGAGATTGAGCTTCAAAATAATCAGCATATTTTCCCATTATGTCGCCATAGTGCCTGGCAGCTGTATCGAGATGCTGATTCAGCCTTCGTGCAACCCCTTCCCTGTCATTATTCTGTATCAGCGCAATCAACTCGTCATGGTCATGTATGACACGATCCATTTCCCTTGTTTCGAAAAATTCCAAATAACGGATCCGATTCACATGACCTCTGACCTGACGTACGATAGCTCCTAAAGTATGATTGCCGCAAATTTCAAGGACCTTATCGTGGAACACTTCATCATAGTGGTAGAAAGTAATAACGTCCTGCTTTTTAGCTGCATCTCTTTGTTGGTTCATAATATGCAGTAAATCCGCCTTGTAGTCACTTACCTGTAAATTGGATTCATCCCACCTGCCAGCTGCTTCCTGAAATGCAACTGCTTCCAGACTTTTTCTAACCTGTAACGCTTCCTGCACCTTTTTCTTTGAAATATATTTCACCCGGATACCTTTTTGGGGAATAATCTGCAGGAACTCCTCTGAAGCAAGTATTTGAATGGCTTCCCTTACAGGCGTTCTGCTTAATCCTAGTTCTTCGGCTATCGTGTTTTCATAAATCATCTGCCCCGGCTTGTAATCTAACGTGATAATCTTGTTGTATAAGTGTTTATAAACTTCATAAGCCAGTGTCTTACGCTGGACAGTCAACTTATTCATTCTTATCAACTCTTTATCCTCTGGATTGTATAATTCGAAAATGATACTAGTATACAAGTGGTTGCGCTTCATGCTTACACTGTATGCTTGTTGTTGAGATATATTGCCTGGTCTTTTTTTTGCAAATAAAAAAACAGCAAGAGCGGCATAAAGCCAAACTCTTGCTGTTTTTCTATGTATAAGCGCGCTCGGAGGGATTCGACCCCCCGGCAGACGTGGTACCGGAAACCAATTTTTAAAATGAAATTGCAAAGGATCATTTGCTTAAGTGGGTGTTATCTGAAGAAGATGATATTCCATTTCCGGAAATAACACCGAAGCATCCGATGCTTAGAAAGTTCACACCGAGTGAGATATTTGCATTAGAGGACTTGTTCAGAAAAGATATGGCAGTTATACATAAAGGAAATATTTAGTTTCCGCTATAATCAAGCCCACTCCCTATACGGGATTGGGCTTTTTATTTAGACCATGTCCCTTTCCTAAAACTGATTAGTACTTAATTCAATCCTATTAAAATAACCAAATAACTTGACTCAGTACTAATAGGTACTGTAGTTTATTCTAGAAAGGAGAGAAAGCATGAATAATAAAAGAAAAATAATTGACGCTTCCCTTGTTTTATTTAAAGAGAAGGGTTATAACCGTACATCAGTTGAAGATATAGTACGAAAATGTCATATATCTAAAGCTTCATTGTATAAAGAATTTGAGTCAAAGAAACAAATATTACTTGCAGCACTGGCCCAAATACATGAAGAAATTTATAAAAAAAATGCAGAGATAGAATTAACTAACGATAGTGAACATGAGAAGCTTACTAAAAAGGTTGAAATGATTATTTCTCACCACCATTTTAACCGTATCTTTTTTGATTCTATCAATGAAGCTTTTTCAAAAGAGGAGATTGGCCAATTATTAAAGTATGAAAAACCGGCTAAGTTGCAAAATTATAGAATGTATATGAATAACTTCAAACTTGCTTTTGATATTAATCTTAATAAGGATTCTTTAATGAATTTAGCTATTATCTTTGAAGGATTGTATAAGGAATGGCTGAATATAATTCGTTGCTATGATGAGGATAAAGCTGACTTTCTACAAATAGCAAAG
The DNA here is from genome assembly GCF_040703035.1 of Terribacillus aidingensis. Classification (NCBI taxonomy): domain Bacteria; kingdom Bacillati; phylum Bacillota; class Bacilli; order Caryophanales; family Bacillaceae; genus Terribacillus; species Terribacillus aidingensis. Next base: position 2,479,645 of record NZ_CP159996.1, read on the forward strand.
AATATTGTATCAACTATGAAAATAATTGTTCAAACACAGGATTATGCAACTATCAAGCAACCCTCTTTAATAAATCAACTCCTTTATGATGAGAGTCAGATGTCTTTGGAAAAGGAAAACTCTTTGTTAGAAAAAATACATCGTATGACAGGAATTATTCAAAACAGTCCTATCGATGAGGAAGACAAAAGTGATTATCTCTTAAATATAACGTTTCTACAGCAAGAGTTGATGTCATCTAGACCTAGAAAATATCTTCTAAATACTGTACTACACTACTTATCTCAATTAGATGAGCTCAAGGCCATCGCGCAGTCTGTTTCCTTGGCTCTTAAAGAAAGCGAGGAAATCTTATGAAGAGTAGAACAACAAATAAAACGCTAGTTACGATTGGCGTGATGCTCGGATTGCTGTTTGCCTCTTTGGACCAAACGATTGTATCTACAGCCCTTCCTACTATCACAAGCGATCTTGGAGGCTTAGCTTTTTACAGCTGGGTCATAGCGGTTTACATGCTTACTGAATCTATTGGCATTCCAATCTTCGGAAAGTTATCCGATTTATTCGACCGAAAAAAAATATATTTGATCGGTCTTGGCTTTTTCTTGGTCGGATCTATATTGTGCGGATTAGCTCACGATATTATTTTACTAGTAATCGCTAGGGGAATTCAGGGAATTGGAGCTGGAGCTCTATTGCCTCTTGCTTTTACTATGATTGCCGATATTTATTCTGTGGAACAGCGCGCAAAGATATCGGGAGTTCTTGGCTCCATGTTCATGATTTCAAGTATCATCGGACCAGCAATCGGCGGGTTTTTGACTGAGAATCTAAGCTGGCATTGGATTTTCTTTATTAACATTCCTATCGCTTTAATAGCCGCAGTATTCATTTGGGTAGGTTATCAGGAAAGTACTGAAAAACAACAACCATCCATTGATTGGTGGGGAGCTATTACGCTTACTCTCGGTATTCTGGCTACTTTATTGACAACAGTTTTAACAGGCGGTGAAGGGGGAGATTCAGCAAGCCATACTTGGGGATCCCCATTGGTGCTTACTTTATTGATAGGGGGTTTAGTTTTACTTGCGCTCTTTGTTTGGATTGAAACGAAAGCAAAAGATCCTATTCTACCTATGTATTTATTTAAGAATCGAATAACTTCTATTTTATCAGTTGTCAGTTTCTTTATGGGTTTAGGTATGTTTGGCGCGATTTCTTTCCTCCCACTTTACTTGCAGAATGTGAAGCAGATGTCTGCAACGGCGTCTGGATACATGCTACTACCGTTGATGCTTGGTGCAATGATTGCAGGTATATTTGGCGGTTTTGTTCTAACAAGAGTCAAATATAGGAATCTTCTTGTCATTAGTTTGCTTGGTATGGTTGGTGGTTTCTTAATGTTATCCGCTCTCACTTCGAGTACCTCGCTGTTGTACTTTGGCTGTTGTGCTGGAATTATCGGTTTAGGAATGGGAGTTTTAATGCCAGCTTTAACAACCTTGACACAAGAACTAGTACCTAAGAAAGACATTGGGGCAGCTACCGCATCAATAAACTTATTTCGCTCACTAGGAGCTACAATAGGAATAAGTTTACTGGGAGGCGTACTGAATAGTCAGGTAGCTAATGATGCACAATCCAGTCTTCATCAAAATCCTGATCTTGCTGGTGTTCTTAGCCAGAACATTCAAGATGCATTACGCAATTCAGAGGGAATGTCACAAAATGCTTATAATGCTCTGCAGACAATATTTATAGATGGGCTTCATACACTATTTCTGCTCTCCGCAGGACTGATAGCTGTTGCCGTTATTTTTGCTCTTTTCATTGGTAATGGCAAGCTCAGCAGCAGTAAGCCTTTGGAAGAAAATACAACGTCTCAACATTAGATCTACCGACGATACATTTAGATATTTCCACTAGAAAAGAAATAGATGTGGAATACCCCCTCCCTCTCAGGAGGGGGGTTTTTACTATCGTACATCTACATACTTGCTGGAAGCGGTGATGTACAAACCGGATTTGATTTGATACATTTTGGAACCGCTCACAGTGTGATTGTGAATGCTTCGCCGGGTTTTACTTTGATTGCTTTGTCATTCCAGTTGGCGCTTTTATAGGTCCATAGCCAGCAATCGGAGTTGTCCTTCACAACGACAAGTTTACCATTAGCACCTTTGTCAGCATCGGAGCCAGGGGCTGTCGGTTTCTTTCCGTAGATTTCACATAGAGCATCCACGATCCCCCAAGCCATTAAGCCATTTCTTCGCCGTCCATGAAAAGACGTCCTTCTTTACCTGAGATTGTATTTTGTGCCTTGAATTGTCCTGGCATATTATCTCACCTCCACATTGAAGAAGAATTTTTCTGCAGCATCAACAGGCTGCGCGGCCATGTGCAATAGAATCCTAACTAAATATGCTGATTATAACTTAGTAAATGCAACCGACACTGGAAACTATATTACTCCTCCAAATTTAAATAAGGTATTTTGGCGGACTATAGAGAATTCAGGTGTAAAACGGATATCATTTCACTCGTTGCGCCACACTCATGCAACCCTTCTATTAAAGATTGGCGTTCACGCTAGGGTTTTGCAAGAACGACTGGGGCATGCCAGCATACAAATAACCTTAGATACCTACTCTCATTTAATTCCTGGTATGCAATCAGCAGCTGCTAAAATGCTGGGTCAGCTTTTCAATAAAAGAAGAGATTAAATTTATTTCGGAACACGAAGGTTTGCAATATGTTTGCAAAGTGCTTATAAACAAAAAAATAGCAAGAGCGGCATAAAGCCAAACTCTTGCTGTTTTCTATGTATAAGCGCGCTCGGAGGGATTCGAACCCCCGGCAGACGTGGTACCGGAAACCACCGCTCTATCCGACTGAGCTACGAGCGCATATGTAATTAATGTGACAACGATAATTATACGATAATCAGCAGTTATAAGCAAGTTCTTTTTAAATAGAATAGAAGCCCCTCACCAGGGGCTTCTGCTTATTTTGGATACATATATTCTGGTGCTGGCTGCAGCTCTTGTTTTTCGCCGTGTGCTGTTGGCGCTTCTTGATAGTTGAATTGGCCGCCATCAGGAGCTGTACCATTTGCCCAGCTGCCTTCTTTAGAGTCTTCCCCTTCAGAGAAGTTGATCAAAGTATGGCCATAATCAGCCACTTCCAATTCTCTTGGGAAGGAGCCTGGTACGATGATGCCGTTCTTCTCTTCCAGTTCACGCGCTGCTGCAATCCATTGGTTTTGGTGCATGGAATCACGTGCAAGCAGGAAGGATAGCATATCGCGTACACCTTGGTCTTCGGTCATTTCATATAGTCGAGCCACTTGCAGACGGCCTTGTGACTCAGCGTTGATGTTGGCACGGATATCTGCTAGAAGGTTGCCACTTGCGATGATATAGCCTGCATTCCAAGGAACACCATTGCTGTCTGTCGGGCGTGGTCCAAGACCTGAAACAATTGCATGCTGTGGATTCATGCCGCCTAGGATAGCACCGATGACAGGGTCCTTCGCAGCTTCTTCCTGCTCCTTAACAGGTGCTCCATCAAGAAGGCGGGCAATCATGGTTGCAATCATTTCAACGTGACCGATTTCCTCAGTTGCTGTATCCATGATCAAATCTTTATATTTCTCCTCGCCTCGTGCGCTCCATCCTTGGAATAAGTATTGTAAGGCTACAGTGATTTCACCGAATTGTCCACCCAAGATTTCCTGCATTTTCTTCGCAAACAGTGCGTCCGGTTTGTCTGGTCTTGCTGGATATTGTAGTACTTTCGAATGGTTGAACATGTGTTACCTCCTAGAGTTTTTTGCTTTTCGCTGTTTACATTCCACCTGGTAAATTTTCTAAACCACTTCCTAATGATGTAATTTAAATGAAAAATAAACCAGTATGCAGGAGTTTATCAGTTAAAAGTCAAAGTTAACGAGAGACTCTATTTCAAGCGTTTATATGCCTCCCAACTAGGGAAGCATGGAATAGGCGAAAGAAAGTAAGTATTTTGTTTGACCTTTATTGACCTTTTAGGTAATATAAGGTTAGTCATTACTTAGAATAATGAGCTCATATCCAAAGGAGGATCTACCATGAATCTAATCCCTACAGTTATCGAACAGACAAACAGAGGAGAGCGTGCTTACGATATCTACTCCCGTTTGCTAAAAGACCGGATCATCATGCTTGGCAGCGCGATCGATGATAATGTTGCCAACAGCATTGTTTCCCAGCTGTTATTCCTAGCAGCAGAGGATCCAGAAAAAGATATTTCCCTATACATCAACTCACCAGGCGGATCCATCACAGCAGGTATGGCTATCTATGATACAATGCAGTTCATCCAGCCGAAAGTATCCACTATCTGCATCGGTATGGCTGCATCCATGGGTGCATTCCTATTGACTGCTGGTGAAAAAGGCATGCGTTATGCACTTCCAAACAGTGAAGTCATGATTCACCAGCCGCTAGGTGGTACACAAGGACAAGCAAGTGATATCGAAATCCATGCTCGTCGTATCATCGAAATGAGAAAGAAACTGAACGAAATCATGGCAGAACGCAGCGGTCAGCCTCTTGAAGTAATCGAGCGCGATACAGACCGTGATAACTTTCTTACAGCTGAACAAGCAGTGAACTACGGCTTGATCGACAAAGTAATGGAGAAAAAACCAGTTTAAGACATAAGAAAAAGCCATCCAGCATTTATGCTGGATGGCTTTTTTCATGGATAACAAGTGTGTCAGCGAACAAATCGTGCAAGCCTTGCTTTTTTGGTGTAAAAGCTACTACTGCGTATAGGAAAAACAAAAACAGAAGACGATGAATGAAACGGCCGACTACTTCCCGGATCAGTGTATCTGACCAAGACAGCCGCTCACCGTCCTTCCGAATGACTCGAAGGCCGAATATCATTTTGCCTAATGTCTGCCCGCGCCATTTGGTCATGAACAGGAAATAAGCAAAGAATACCAAGCCTCCAAGCAAACCACTGACGCTCCAGATCCAAAGCGTAGCTTCACGGAAGGAATCAATCATCGTGAATGGTTTGACGATCAGACCCGTCAAGCTGAATACGACAATTAGGTCAACGATATATGCCCAAAATCGCATCCAAAATCCTGCATAGCGTCGTTCATCTGCTAATGGTGTCAGAGAAATCTCTGTTTCTTGTTGGTCATTCCTTATCTCAGCAGCTGGCTTTCCCTGATACGTATTTTCACAGGCATCCGCTGCTTTCTCCGGCGCGGTAGATTCGTCAGTGTCCGTTGTTTCAGGTATATCTGTTCTGGAATAATCCTGATCGGATGACGTCAGTTCTTCTGGATGCTCACGTTTCTCTTTATCCATTTTCTAACGCCCCCTATTCCGTATAAAGGTACATAGCTTCAGGTGAGTTCGATTTACCCATCAGCTGCTTGATACCAAGCAAATCAGAATCGGAAACAAACAGACCTTCGGCTGCTGTTGCCCAGAAGGAGCCCATACCAAAGCCATCTCCTGTATATTCGAATACTTCCGCGTTTTCAAGTCCTTGCTCTTCTTTCATCATAGCGATAGTATCTTCCAGATCTCCTAAATCATCGACGAGACCATTTTCCATTGCTTGTTTACCAGAATACACACGTCCGTCACCAAGTTCACGTACTTTATCCTCCGGCATACCGCGTCCGTCTACGATGACTTGGACAAAGTCAGCATACATATCGTCGATGATGGACTGCAGGATATCACGCTCTTCATCCGTCATGTCTCTTGCTCCAGACATGATGTCCTTATGCTCCGCACTCTTGATAACTTCCTCTTTGATACCGATCTTATCAGCAAGCTCCGCATAATTGAGTGTAGACATGATAACACCGATTGATCCTGTGAGTGTAGCTGGGTGTGCGACAATTTTATTCGCACTTGCCGCTAAATAATAGCCGCCGGAAGCCGCCGTGTTCCCCATCGATACATAAACAGGTTTTCCGTATTCCTCTTGAATTTCCACTACCTTATCGTGAATTTCAGCACTTTCGACAACTCCGCCTCCAGGACTGTTCACTTCAATGATGACACCACCAACTGTATCATCCATGCCCGCCTGCTCTAACTGCTCTAAAAAGGCTGCATGATTATATGTACCGCTTCCCAATAGCGAAGCTTCTTCTCCCGTATCCTGAATCGTGCCTTCCACTTTCAATACAGCAATCCGATTCATCACATCTCCATCTTCCACAATTTCTTCACTCAGAAAAGTGCTTCCTGTTGCTGTATCAATCGCGTCTGTGAAGTTGCTATTTATCACAGCGAACAAGGTCTGAAAACCGACCGATATGGCGAGCAGCCCCGCTGCGATACCGATGGCAATCCAACGTTTTGCGTTCAAAATGTAATCTCCTTTCTTTCTTATAAAAATCTTACAATACATAGCCTACACTAGGATAGCCTCACTTACCACATATTAGCAAAAAAAGCCCTGAATTATTCAGGACTTTTCTGCGGGAAAATCAGCTGGCTGCTGAGGGAGTGGTAATGAAGGCTGTCAGCTCCTCCATTGCTTCCACTTCATCCGAGCCGTCGATTTTCAAGGTGATTAATTCTTCTTGGGCTATAGCCAGGCTCATTAAACCCATGATGCTTTTGGCATTTACCGATTTGTTCCCTTTTTCCACAAACACAGAGGCACTGAAACGATTGGCTTGCTGGACGAAGCTTGCTGCAGGTCTGGCTTGCAAACCAGTATCCAGGGTGACACGCAAGGTTTTTTGGATCACATGTGATTCCTCCCATCTTCCAAGTAAGCGCTATCAAAATCATGAAAAAGAAAACACCCAATTGAGTGTCTTCTAAGTATACCACAAGCTATATCGGCTTTATACCTGCTTACGCTTTTTTAATAGATGTTCCATTACGAAGTCTATCCGCAAATTCATCTATTTTGCGAAGGCGGTGGTTGATTCCGGATTTACTGATCTTTCCGGTGGAAACCAGCTCGCCGAGTTCTTTCAGCGAAACATCCTGATGCTGGACGCGAAGTTCAGCGATTTCCTGCAGCTTATCAGGAAGTGCCTCTATTCCAACTGTGTTCTTGATGAAATTGATATTCTCGACTTGGCGGAAGGCAGCTCCGATCGTCTTGTTGAGATTCGCTGTTTCACAGTTGACCAGCCTGTTAACTGAGTTACGCATATCCCGGACAATCCGGACATCCTCGAATTTAAACAATGCACTGTGAGCACCTGCAATATTGAGAAATTCCGTGATCTTTTCCGCTTCCTTCAAATAAGTAATAAAGCCCTTACGGCGCTCTGTACTTCGGGCGTGCAGATCAAATGTGTTCATCAGCTCGCAAAGCGCATCACTATGTTCTTTATGCGTATTGAATATCTCCAGATGGTAGGAGGATGTTTCCGGGTTATTTACTGATCCTCCTGCCAAAAATGCACCACGCAAGTAAGCTCTGCGCTTTTCAGCGGTATCTGTGAAAGATGTGCTGATCGTACGGACAAAAGTGAATTGATCTTCGAGGATTTCCAGATTACGCAGCAGGTCATCCACTTGTTTATTCAGTCGCACGATATACACATTGTTTTTCTTCAGCTTCATCTTTTTTCGTACAAGCAATTCGATTGGATGCTGATAAATCGCCTTCAGCAGTGTATAGATACGTCTTGCGATGGCCGCATTCTCTGTTTGGACATCCAGCATATATTCCTGTCTCGAATAGGAGACAGAGCCGTTCATCCGGATCAAAGCTGCAAGCTCGCTTTTTACATCCGTCATTTCAATTGGAATTGTCGTCAATTCCTTCTTTATTTCTGATGCAAAGCTCACGAAGCTCTCCCCCCTTCTCGTGCCTCGCTTTTACAGCATTGCGTAAAGCAGCTTAGCTATTTTATGTGTATCATGCCGGAGCTTGCGCTGGTGATGGTCGATAATATCGGCTTCAATTACTTCAAGGCCTAAAGACTTTAAGCGGCTGATATCATATACGACCGGTTCGGCATGCTCTTCTGCATAATTTTCACGTATATCTTGCTCAATTGCACTATTATTGACGACTATTGTTGACACTATATCTACTCCGATATGATCATGTATAGCTTGAATATGATCTCCTGCTGTATAACCCGTCGTTTCGCCGTATTGCGTCATTACATTACATACATAGACAACCTTGCCAGGTGCGTCTCGCAAAGCATTCTCAATCTCAGGTACAATCAGGTTCGGCATAACACTCGTGTAGAGACTACCTGGACTGATGACAATCAAATCCGCCTGCTTAATCGCTTCGATTGCATCCGGCAATGGTTTGACCGGCAGCGGACTGACAAATACTCGTTTGATCTGTTTATTCGCAAGCGGGATATTTGATTCTCCCGTTACAATCTCTCCATCCGTCATCTCCGCATGCAGCACGACATTCTGATTGGCAATCGGATAAATATTGCCCTTCACCTTAAGTACACGTGATATTTCTTTGATTCCATTATAAAAGTCCCCGGATATAGAGGTCATCGCCGCCAGCAGCAGATTCCCCATCGAATGCCCCGATAATCCATTGCCATCCTTGAACCGATGCTGGAATAAATCAATCAGCATCGGTTCTGCATCGGCCAATGCGGCGATGACATTACGGATATCTCCTGGTGCCGGCATCGCAAGCTCGGTTCGCAGTTTACCTGAGCTGCCGCCATCATCAGCTACCGTTACAATTGCAGAAAGATCCACCGGAAGCTGTTTTAATCCGCGCAGCAGAACAGGCATACCTGTTCCGCCCCCGATTGCAACTATTTTTTTCCTTATCATCAGTGGCTTTTCCTTTCTACATCACGGTGCGTCACATGCGTCGCATAATTATCGCTGTACCTTTTTGCCAGATACTCTGCGATAGCTACTGAACGATGCTGCCCGCCAGTACAGCCAATGGCTATCACAAGCTGGCTTTTGCCTTCCTTGCGGTACTGAGGCAGCATGAAGGTGAGCATATCCTCAAGCTTCTGCAGGAAAGTATGCGTATCAGACCACTTGAATACATAAGACGAAACAGGTTCATCCAAGCCCGTTTGCGGTCTGAGATTCTCTACATAGAAAGGATTCGGAAGGAAACGTACATCAAAGACAAGATCCGCATCAATTGGGAGCCCGTACTTGAAACCAAAACTCAGCATCTGAACCGTGAACTCTTCATAATCGGTATCCTTGAAGCGTTTCATAATTTTCTCGCGAAGCTGCTTCGGTTTCAAAGTCGAAGTATCCACGATGAATTGTGCTCTTCCACGCATTTGATCAAGCAGTGCACGTTCCTGCTGGATACCTTCCAGAGGAAGACCTTCCGGCGCAAGCGGATGCGTCCTGCGTGTTTCTTTGTATCTGGTTACGAGCACTTCATCCTTTGAATCGAGGAATAAGACTTGCGGCTCCAGCCAATTCTCCTGTGTCAGCTTGTCCAATGCTTCAAACAAAGAATCAAAGAATTCCCTGCCTCGCAAATCCATGACAAGTGCTACCTTCTTAATATCATTGGCAGCATCACGCATCAAATCAAGGAATGTCGGCAGGAGTGCCGGGGGCAAATTATCCACACAATAGTAACCCAAGTCCTCGAAGCTTTGAACGGCAACCGTTTTGCCTGCTCCGGACATACCTGTAATGATGACGAGCTTGGTTTCATTCAACTGTTTCTCCATGCGTATCCCCCGTTTTATTCTGGTGTCGTCGGATCCAGCTTGGACTGCAGCAGCTGGCGATCCTCCGTGTAGACGAATGTGCCGAACAATGGCTCATCTGTGTTAAACATATGGGCGAATATATCCCGATCTCCCTCTGCCATCGGCAAATCCTTGATTTTCTTTTTATCTATCCATTCCAGCTTACCTTCCTGGCTTTCTTCAAGCAGATCACCAGTATATTCCTCAGCGAAGAAGGTGAACATCATCCATTCATGCACAACTTTCTCGCCTTTCTTTATAACAAAAGTAAACGTACCTCGAAGCTCGGGTTCATGTATCGTCAATCCTGTTTCTTCCCAGAACTCCCGGACAGCAGTTTCCTTGACGGACTCACCTAGTTCCATTTTTCCGCCAGGCGCTGAGTACCATCCTTTACTCGGTTTCTTCAATAAAAGAACTTTGTCATCAACTGCCAAGATGCAGTTTGCAACACGTTGCATGCTTCCACCTCTTTCTCTGTGTAAGTGGACATGTCGGGTTCGTTTTACACATCACTCTATATTATACTATTTCTGTTTATCTTCAAACAGTATTATGTTTCCTAAGTCTTTACCAAAAATCGCCGTTAATCCCTAAAAGAACAAAAAAAATGCATAGGTGCCGAGACACCTATGCCAATAACTAATTTATCTATTAAAAGGGGGTCAATTAGTTAAAACCAGTATAGCAAATGATTATGTCGCCCATGTTACAGCAGCATTAAGAATCATTTACAGGAAGGGCCTAGCTAATTACTTGCCGATAGCATTCAGCTCTTCTTTCAGAGTTTCCACATAGCCTTGAGCAGCTTGGGCAGCGATACTGCCGTCTCCTGTTGCTGTCACGATTTGTCGAAGCTCTTTATCACGAATATCCCCGGCTGCGAAAACACCTGGTACAGCTGTTTCCATGCGTTCATTTGTATGAATATAGCCAAGATCATTTGTGATGCCAAGAGATTGGAACGGTTCGCTCAATGGTACCATTCCGACATAGATGAATACACCATCAGCAGTTTTTTCGTATTTTTCTCCAGTACGCTGATTCAAAAGCGTTACGCTGGATACTTTATTATTTTCACCATTGATTTCCTCAACGGTTGTATCCCAGATAAATTCAACTTTTTCATTTGCGATAGCACGCTGCTGCAGAATCGGCTGTGCGCGTAATTTATCACGGCGGTGAACGATTGTAACCTTATCAGCAAAACGAGTCAGGTAAACACCTTCCTCAACCGCAGAGTCTCCTCCGCCGACTACGATCAATTCACGATTTTTAAAGAACGCACCATCACAGACGGCACAATAAGAAACACCGCGTCCGCTCAATTCGTCTTCGCCCGGTACACCAAGCTTTTTCCACTTAGCACCTGTAGTAATGATAAGGGAACGTGTTTTATATTCTTTGTTTCCGGCGATTATAGTCTTATATTCCTTGCCGTCCTTCACTTCCTTAATATCTCCGTACGCATATTCCGCACCGAATTTCTTCGCATGCTCGAACATTTTGTTGGAAAGATCAGGTCCTAGGATGGAATCATAACCAGGATAGTTCTCTACATCTTCCGTATTTGCCATCTGACCGCCCGGAATACCTCTTTCTAACATAAGCGTATCAAGATTCGCACGGGAAGTGTAGACTGCTGCAGTCATACCAGCTGGTCCCGCACCTGCAATGATCACGTCATAAATTCTTTCTTCAGTCATGTAAATTAACCCCTTTCCTCTTTATCAGTCGTTTTATCTACTCGTTAGCATATAAGATTCTGTGCATAACGTCCATCTTTCTGCCTATAGCATTTAAGAAAGCCAATAAAAATCTTCTTTTGTCAGATGGCTGAATCTGCGGCTGCCTTCTTGCCATAGCTTTTCAGCATAAGCTCCGTTACCAGCCTTCTTTGCCGCCAAGCTGAACCACTTATAATAGGAAGCATGTCCTTTCACTCGTCTTTTATCCAGATGAAGGAAGCGTTCAACGGCGTCTTCATAGTATCCTGTCATGGAAAAGGCACATGCGATACGTAAATGCTGCTCTTCATGGATAGGGAAGATATTGCGAAGCAGACGAAGATGTTCGTCTCTTTGGTCGAATTGATTCATGTCATGGTAGAACATAGCGAGATTAACATGTGTGTATACCGAGACTTGCTCACTCAATAAATGCTCTTCTTCCATTCGCACTGCTTCCTTTTGATTTCCGGAGAAGAAAAGTGCTTTGGCAAACTCATGCTTCGCCAGCATATGTTCCGGAAACATGCTCATCATCTCTTCCAGAATAGGCAAAGCAAACTGCCATTCTTCCCGCTCTAAATAATAAAACGCCGACTCCTGGAACATGATGAGCTCATCTTCTTCCTCTGTTGTCCAAAGCTCATCGTCCTCTTCCTCGGCTTCCACGTACGTCAATAGTTCTTCTGCCTGTTCCCGAAAGTCACCCTCCGGATCCATTTCCAGGTACATGTTAGCGTACTTCTCTGCATCGTGCATGTAACCAAGCTTGGAATAATTATGGGAAAGCAAATAAAAGCATTCCGCGTAATCATCTCCATGCTCTTTAATGATGTCATCCAGTATATAAATTGCTTTATGGAATGATCCCATTTCCGTAAAAATAACCGACTTCTGGCAGTGATAGATCACTTCCGTCGGTTCTTTTTCGATCGCTTTATTAAGCCATTTCATAGCTTTGTCCAGCTTACCGCTTCGATAGGCTTCAATGCCTTTTGTATAATAGAAATCTCCTTCTGGGATGAAGGGGATGATATTTGACGGTCGTGCCTGCTGCTCTGCTGGTTCCAGCGTTTGCATGTGTTTCCTCCTACTGCTTTTAGATATCCCAAGAAGTATACCATATTTCCACATTTGCTCCTACACTTGATGAAAAAAAGACTGCTCCCCCTTAGGGAAACAGTCTCTTTTTGATGAGGAAGCTTATACAGTTTGCAGGTCGTCTTCTTTTACCGGCACAACTGCTTCTTTCGCCAATACGTCTAGCTCACGCGTATACTCAGCTTTCTGTTCTGCAGAATAGCCCAGTGTTTCAGCCATGTAATCGATAACCGCATCTTTGTTTGTATGAACAAAGTTGATGTTGAATAGCAAAGCACCTGTACGTCGAACAAAGAAATCGACTGGTTTGAATGCAAGCTCTTCTTCGATTGCATAACGAAGCTGTGCAAATACAAGCGGATCGATGTTAGCAGCTTTTGCTTCATCCTTCAGCGTTTCGAAGCGTTCGAATACTTTATCAACGTTTGCTCCGTAACGGCTTACCATCTTAAGTGCATCTTCAGCAGAAAGACCAATTGCTTTTCCTTCATCCACTTTACGCTCCTTGAAGCGTTCGAAGCCTTTGGATCCGCCAACTTCTCCCCCAGAGATCGGAAGGTTCTTCGTATCCGCTTGGGAATAAAGGATGCCTTCCTCTTTCTTGAACTGATCAGCCACAAGATTAACTGCTTCGATTGCCATTTTACGGTAGCCAGTAAGCTTACCGCCAGCCATGGAAATCAAACCGCTGTCAGAAACGAAGATTTCATCCTTACGGGAAATCTCACCAGGCTTCTTGCCTTCTTCCTGGATAAGCGGACGAAGACCTGCCCAGCTGGATTCCACATCATCTTTTGTGATTTCCACTGTTGGGAACATGTAGTTAATGGAATCGATGATATAGTCACGATCTTCAACTGTCATAACTGGGTGCTTGATGTCACCTTTATAAGTTGTATCTGTAGTACCGACATACGTCTTGCCTTCACGCGGAATAGCGAAGACCATACGGCCATCTGGTGTATCGAAATATACCGCTTGGCGCAATGGGAAACGCTCGCCATCGAATACCAAGTGCACACCTTTTGTAAGGTGCAGCGTTTTGCCTTTTTTAGAACCGTCTTTTTCACGAAGTGTATCTACCCAAGGACCGCCGGCATTTACAATTTTCTTCGCGAAGATACGGTGTTTTTCACCAGTTGTAAGGTCTTCTGCTACAACGCCTGTCACTTTACCGCCAGCATCATAGATGAATTCAATCACTTTTGTGTAATTGATTGCGTGGACACCTTTTTCCACGGCCTTTTTCAAAACTTCAAGAGTCAAACGCGCATCGTCTGTTTTGTATTCTACATAACGACCGCCGCCCAGCAAACCTTCCGATTTAACTAGTGGCTCTCTATCCAATACTTCATCACGTTTCAACATTGTACGACGTTCCGCTCTTTTTACTCCTGCAAGAAAGTCATAGACGCGTAATCCGATGTTTGTTGTAAACGGACCGAATGTTCCACCTTTGTGGAAAGGAAGCAGCATCCATTCTGGTGTTGTTACGTGAGGACCATTTTCGTATACGATTTCACGTTCTTTACCAACTTCAGCAACCATTTTCACTTCAAATTGCTTCAAGTAGCGCAAACCACCGTGAACCAATTTTGTTGAACGAGAAGAAGTACCTGCTGCGAAGTCCTGCATTTCAACAAGACCTACGTTCATTCCGCGCATTCTTGCATCTAGAGAAATACCAGAACCAGTGATCCCACCACCGATTACAAGAACATCTAGAGGTTTATCAGTTAAATTTGCATAAATATCGTTACGTTTTTTACTAGAGAAAACAGCCATGCATGAACACTCCTTTTTAGATTCAGCGCTCCCATTATTTCTATACCCCATTAGTGTAGAAGTCATGTATAGAAAGCAGAAAGAGACCACAAATAATCCATACAATGTATAGATATTCGCGGTCTCTCCAAAGTCTCGGGCCGAATCATTAACTTGTGATTTCAGTATAACATGCTCTTCCCGATTTGAAAAGTTATATTACTTGAAAGTACGTGTCGCTTCCACAGCTTTTTTCCAGCCTGCGTAGAGCTGATCTTTTTCTTCTTTGGAACGATTCGGTTTGAACGTACGATCGATCTGCCATTTGTTAGCGATCGCTTCGCGGCTTTCCCAGAAGCCGACTGCTAAACCAGCCAAGTAGGCAGCACCTAAGGCTGTTGTTTCCTGAATGACTGGACGTTCTACATCTACATCAAGCATATCACTTTGGAACTGCATAAGGAAATCGTTTTTCACGACACCGCCATCAACACGAAGCTGCTTCACATCGATACCGGAATCCTCGATCATTGCGTCAACTACATCTTTGGATTGGAAAGCAAGTGATTCCAATGTTGCGCGTGTGATATGCGCACCAGTTGTACCGCGCGTGATACCAAACATTGCACCACGAGCATCACTATCCCAATATGGTGTGCCAAGACCTACGAAAGCAGGAACTACATAAACACCGCCATTATCGGCAACACTTGTAGCCAGACGCTCACTATCCGGAGAAGATTCGATGATCTTCAAGCCGTCACGCAGCCATTGAACTGCTGAACCTGCTACGAAGATACTTCCTTCCAGCGCATATTCCACTTTTCCATCAAGTCCCCAAGCAATTGTTGTCAACAGACCATGATCAGATTTTACAGCTTCTTCACCTGTATGCATAAGGACGAAGCAGCCTGTGCCGTAAGTGTTTTTAACCATACCTGGCTCATAGCAAGCTTGACCGAATAGGGCAGCATGCTGGTCACCAGCGATACCAGCGATTGGTACTTCTTCACCGAAGAAGTGATAATCGATTGTGTTGGCATACACTTCTGAGGAAGGTTTTACTTCCGGAAGCATTGATTTCGGTACATCAAGGATTTCCAACAGCTCGTCATCCCACTTCAATTCATGGATGTTGTACATCAATGTACGAGCTGCATTGGAATAATCCGTTACATGTGTTTTACCGCCGGACAGCTTGTAAACAAGCCATGTATCGATTGTACCGAACAGCAAGTCGCCGTTCTCAGCTTTTTCACGTGCGCCTTCCACATTATCCAAGATCCATTTCACTTTTGTTCCGGAGAAGTAAGCATCCAATAATAAACCTGTTTTCTCACGGAATAAATCATTATGGCCTTTTTCAATCAATTCATTTACGATGTCAGCTGTCTGACGGGATTGCCAAACAATTGCTTTGTGGATCGGACGGCCAGTGTTTTTGTCCCATACGACTGTTGTTTCACGCTGGTTTGTAATACCGATACCCGCAACCTGTTTCGCGTCGATATCCGCTTTACGAAGCACTTCTGCCATACATGCAGAGATAGATGTCCAAATTTCGTTCGCATCATGCTCTACCCAGCCGGATTGCGGGAAGAACTGTTCGAACTCCATTTGTGCAGTTTCCACAATGTCGCCATTGTGGTTGAACAAGATTGCGCGTGAGCTTGTTGTACCTTGATCAAGTGCCATGATAAATTTTTCCATTATTTAATCCCCCTTGTTTTCACACCATTAGTCGCTGCTTCAGCATTAGCTTTTGCAAGTTCCCCTCGGACTGCAACGATAATGATAACTAAAATGACAGCAGATAAAATCCAGAAACCTACTTGCAAGTCTTCCTTGAAAAATCCGTTATAGAAATATGCACCATATGCTCCACCAAGCAGCGGACCAACAACTGGAACCCACGCATACTTCCAGTTTGAAGAACCTTTGCCTGGGATAGGCAGCAATGCATGAGCGATACGCGGACCTAAGTCACGGGCTGGGTTGATAGCATATCCTGTCGGACCTCCAAGCGCCATCCCGATTACAACTACGAGCAAACCTACTAATAATGGATTGAATCCTTCTGCTAAAGAGTTGCCTCCAATGAATAGAATACCAAGCATTAGGATGAATGTGCCAATGATTTCTGTCAGCATGTTAGAAACAGGACTATCAATTGCAGGATCTGTAGAGAAAACAGATAGCTTTGCCATCGGATTGGACGTTTTCGCCCAGTGCGGCAAATAGACTAGGAATACGAGTACAGCACCCAAGAATGCCCCTAGCATTTCACCAGCTAGATATGTTGGTACTTGACCCCAAGTTATATCTCCGTTAATCGCCAAACCAAGTGTCACTGCCGGATTCAAGTGAGCTCCCGAGAAGCCACCTACTGCATAGGCACCCATAGCTACTGCAAGACCCCAAGCGATTGTAATTGTGATCCAGCCTGTGCCTTCCCCTTTTGACTTACTCAAGTTGCTTACTGCTACAACTCCTCCCCCGAAGAGTATTAGAACCATTGTGCCGATTGTTTCGGCTGCGAAGATACTCATTACGATTTTCCCCTTTGTTGATAGATTTTTTTGGAGAGCGCTTTCATTAAGCGTCCAAAATAACTGCGCTTCAGAAGAATCATAGAAAATAGCTAAGATCATCCTAAAAATATTACAAGGAAGCGCTGTCTTTTGGATAAGAAAAATCCATCACCTAATATAACATAGTATGCCCTTTGGCGTGTACTAAAAAGGTAATGGATTCTCCGTATCTCCGATCATAAATATTAACTTATAGGTAGACTTTACACCTATTTGAAAGCGGTGTCAACAACTTACCACAAACTTTTTTTAGAAGTTGAAACCGCTGTCGCACCTGCTTCCAATGCAGAATCCACATCTTCACGGGTCCGAATGAGCCCTCCGGCGATGACCGGGATGCCTACTTGCTCGGATACTTCTTTTATCATATGAGGAATTAACCCCGGCAACACTTCGATAAAGTCCGGCTGTGTTTTCTTGATCAAAGAAAGATTGTGATCCAATGCATGTCCATCAATTAGAAATAATCGCTGAACTGCAGTTATCTTATATTTTTTAGCTGCATTGATGACATTCGTCCGTGTCGATATGACACCATCCGGTTTCAGACGCTGACAGACAAAGTCCATACCCGCATCATCCGTTTTTAATCCCTGTATCAAATCGACATGCAGAAACACCTTCTTACCAGCCTTCTTCGCATATTTGATCTGGGAAGGAAGCTGTGCAATCCTTGTTTCGAGCAGGACCATCATCTGCATATCTTCCCGCTGAAGCAATTCGTCGAAGTCTCTTTCATTACGAGCTGCAGGCAAAATGCGCTGTCCTAAATCCATTCTATTCCTCCTTATAAAACAAGCAGACACACTAAGTTGTCTGCTTGTTCTTGCGTTGTTCTGCTGTATAAATCACTTGCATCGGATTACCGCCGACCATCGCACCAGGAGGCACATCCCGATGGACGAGCGTGGCAGCTGAGACAACCGCTCCGTCTCCTATCGTGACACCTGGCAGTATCGTCGTATTGGCTCCTACCATCACATTATCCCCGATAATGACGTCACCAAGACGGTATTCTGTCGTCAAATACTCATGAGCCAGAATCGTCGTATTATAGCCGATAATCGTATTCTTACCAATCCTGATCCTCTCCGGAAAGAGGAAATCAGGCACGACCATGAGAGCCAGTGCTGTTTCTTTGCCGATATTCATCTTAAGCAATGTCTTATACAGCCAATTTTTCACACCAAGAAAAGGCGTATAGCGGCCAATTTGGATGACGATGAAATTCTTTACTACCTTCCAAAAGGAAACTGTTTTATAAAGCTGCCAAAGTGAATTCGGCCCTTTAACGGGATAGCTTTCCGTTTTGCGCATGTACTTCTTCCTTTACGATATCGAATAAGTCACGGATATCCTCAAGCATATAATCCGGTCCATAAGCCAGCAAAGATTGCTTGCCTTTGATTGACCAAGCCACACCCGCAGTTTTAGTGCCGGCATTTTTACCAGATTCGATGTCATGGTAATTATCTCCGATCATGATCGCTTCCTCTGGCAAGCTGTCGAGCGCCTCCAAACCTTTCATAACCGGTTCTGGATGAGGTTTTGCTTGTTTGATATCATCATACCCGATTACCACATCAAACAATCCGCCAAGCCCGCATACCTGTAGCCCTCGCTTAGCAGTATCGCGCATCTTCGTCGTAACGATACCTAGCTTGAAGCCAGCCTGCTTGAGCTGCTGCAATGTTTCTGCCACATACGGGTAAGCCTCAACGTAAGCATCATGATGCTTCAGATTGTGTTCCCGGTATGCTGCAATCATTTCTTCCGCTCTTACAGGATCGATATTTTCGAACACATCCATCAGCGGAGGACCTATGAACGGAAGAAGTTCTTCCCGCTCATACGTCCGCCCCGTATACTGCTCCAGTGTAGCAGTATACGAAGCTAGAATCAGACTATTAGAATCTATCAGCGTTCCATCAAGGTCAAACAACAATGTCGTGATTGTCATTTCCCACTCGCCTCTCTATTTCTTAATCTTTATAACGAGGTGTATTCGCACCAGGACGTCGGCGGAGAATAACTATAATTATCGCAATGACGATGGCCACGATTGAGACGATTTGCGCTGCACGCAATCCCTCAGCTACAAGACTATCTGTCCGCATTCCTTCGATAAAGTAGCGTCCAAGACTATACCAAGCAAGGTAGAACAAGAACATTTCCCCGCGTTTCAGATTCACTCTGCGAAGGACGAGCAAAATAACGAACCCAAGTATATTCCACAATGATTCATAAAGGAATGTTGGGTGATAAAGAACGCCCTCAATACACATTTGGTTATTGATGAAATCCGGGAGATACTGAATGTAGTTTTGATATGCTTCTGCTGAAACAGGTCCACCGTGCGCTTCCTGGTTCATGAAGTTGCCCCAGCGTCCGATTGCCTGTCCAAGAATTAAACTAGGAGCCGCTATATCCGCCAGCTTCCAGAAGGAAATCTTTTTCACACGGCAGAAAATAATTGCTGTGATGATGGAACCGATCAAGGCACCATGGATGGCGATGCCGCCTTCCCATATTGCAAACACTTTCCAAAACGGACCATCCGCATAGCTTTCCCATTCAAAAACGACGTAATAGATACGTGCCGAAATGATGGCTGCTGGTATCGCAAATACAAGGAAGTCGACGAATGTATCTTTATGTAATCCGCGTTTTTTGGATTCGCGGATAGCAAGCCATAGTCCAAGCGCCGCACCGACTGCGATAATGACGCCATACCAATAAATCGACACTGAACCGAGCTGCAGAAATACCCGGTTAAGCGGTTGTACTTCACACATTTCCATCCGTCATGTCTCCCTCATTATCTTTTCCAGTTTCAATCATTTTGGTAAGACGCTGTGAAAATTCTTCAGCTGCATTCACGCCCATACGCTTCAGACGGAAGTTCATCGCAGCTACTTCGATGATGACTGCCAAGTTACGTCCAGGACGGACTGGTACTGTCATCTTCGGCACATTTACATCCATGATTTTCATCGTGTCTTCATCCAGACCAACTCGATCATATTGTTTCGACTGATCCCATGTTTCCAAGTTGATGACGATGGAAATTTTCTTGTGACTGCGCACTGCACCTGCACCAAACAGTGTCATCACATTGATGATGCCTAGTCCTCGAATCTCCAGTAAATGTTCGATTAAAGACGGGGAATTTCCGATAAGGGTATCATAATCCTCCTGTCGAATTTCAACACTGTCATCTGCAACAAGACGATGTCCGCGCTTGACGAGCTCCAATGCTGTTTCACTCTTACCAACACCACTCTGTCCGGTGATCAGAATACCTATACCGTAAATATCCACCAATACACCATGGACTGCGGTAAACGGCGCAAATTTCGCCTCCAGGAAGTTCGTAATCCGGCTGATGACGCGCGTCGTCTTATGTGGTGAACGTAATATCGGTACACCAGCAGCTTCTGCCGCTTCCTTCATTTCAGGCGGAACTTCCTGGCCTCTTGTGATAATAAGACCAGGCGTCACATCAGAGCATATCTTTTCGAAACGCTCACGCTTTTGCTCGCTTGTCAGTTCCTCAAGGAAAGAAAGCTCTGTCTTCCCGAACAGCTGCAGCCGATCCTTCGGATAATATTTAAAATAACCAGTCAACTCTATACCAGGACGGGAAATATCACTCATGAAAATCTCACGCTGTACGCCTGTATCCCCTGTCAGCAATTCCAGATTGAAACGATCCAATAAATCTTGAATGACCACTTTTGCCATAAGAACCCTCCATCCTAACAATTCTTGTTTATTCTAGCATACTTCCAGAAAAGATAGATACCTAGGCACAAAAAAGCCCTGCAGCTGTTGCCGCAGAGCTTCCTTCAGCTCGTAATCCGATCACGGATGAGCCAATTCAGGATAAGGTTCAGCAATGCCAGGATGATTGCCGCAATGATCGCTGTACCGAATCCCTCGATTATGAAAGTCTCTCCAATGAGACCTTGTGTGATCATTAAAGTTACTGCATTGATAACAAACAAAAACAATCCAAATGTCAAAGCAGTCAACGGCAGCGTCAACACGATCAGCACTGGCCGCACTAGGAGATTAAGCACCGACAAAATGAAACTTGCCAAGATGGCGGTACCAAATCCCTCTAGATAAAAAGAATCGAATATATAGCTGACGATAACCAGTGACACGCTGTTCAGCAATAGCGTCAAAATCCATCTAAGCATAAACTATCTCCATGTTACGGAAGGACCCAGACAGAACCTGTCTTCGTGTTCGCTTCCAGGTGAAGCTTCTCCGTTGCAGCTGGATGCGTTTCGAATTTGAGAGCCTTTTTGACAACTTCCTTCGATTCATCAATGACGATATATTCATCCAAATCACAATGCAGGGATCCGATATTTGTCGTAATCCGTCCATTAAGCGGGATCGCCGCTAAAGATTTCAAGCGAATACTTCCATTGGTGGCCTTGAAGAAGGCACTGTCAGGATCCTCATTATGCCACTCGCAATGGATGCTGCCATTGAACGTTTGCGCATCCAGCTTACGGAAGCTTCCTTCCAGTCGAAGCGAGCCGTTAACGGACTCACACAGAAGATCCTTTGCTGTCACTTGCTTCAGCTTGATACTGCCATTGGAGGTTTCAGCACTGACGATTGAACCGCCTCCTCCTTGCAGATCGATACTTCCATTCGTCGTTTTGCAATATATGTTCGTGCTGCTAACGGAATCTACACGAATCGTGCCATTGAAGGTCTTTACGATACATTCCTCATATACAGCTTCCGGAACGTACAATGTAATTTCAGGTTTGATTCGTTTATCCTGCAGGGAAAACTGCAGCTTGCCATCTGCAATAGCGAAATATGCTTTATCAGTGAACCGTTTCCTTGCTGCTTGCTCATCTTCCTCCTGATAGACCTTCGCTTTCGTCTCTAGCCGTGCCAAAGGCTCATTCCAGCTCTTGACCGTAATCGAGCCATTATAGATTTTCAGCTCCAATTTCGCGAATGTCTCATCTGCTTGGAAAATATGCTCTACCGTATAATGATCGCCGAAATTTAAATCCAGGTCAGCATTCTTTATCTTACTGAAAGCCTGCTGAACATATTGCAGCACTTTCGGACCGACAGTCTTTTTCTTGACTGTCTTGCCCCCGGTACGCTGCGTTTTAGATTCTTCACCTGCCGTCACAAGCTCCTGGACTACCAGTTCCTTCTCTTCGTTGGTATCCTGCTCCTGCAAAGCACCAAAGGCCCGCTCATCAAGAGCCGCAAGCTGCAGTTCTGCTTCCTCGGCTGTGAGCTTCCCCTCTTCCAGCTGTTTCAGAATTCTCTTTCTCTCTGTTCTCATACATAGCCTCCTTTTCACATATACGGATTATATGTTTTCGAAGTTCCAAGTATAGAATGTTTCCTCTTTGAAATGTTCCAGTGCGATGGCTTCCATGTTCTCTTCTGTAAGTTCTGCTCCAGTGACATTTCCAAGCACACCTTGCGCTTGGGATTTATGGCAAAGAATCGTCTTCACTTTCGTTTTTACAAAAGGACGGATATCCTGTACGACGTCAGGTTTTCCTAAGATCTCCTGGTATCCGCGCATAAACGCCTGCGCCCAAACTTTCGGACGGGTACTTTCCTCCATCCGTGACACAGCATCGATCGCAGCTGCACCAAGTGCATTATGATCCGGGTGAACTGCATATTCCGGATAATGCGTGATTACAAGTGTCGGTTTGATTTTCTCAAGCAGCTCTTTCAAATGATCACTGACTTTCGAAAGATCCTCGAATTCCAGCACTTTGTCCCGGTAACCGAGCATCTGCAGTTCCACATCCATCACTTTGCAAGCATCTTGCAATTCCTTCTTCCGAATCTCAGGTAAAGACTCACGAGTCGCAAAAGTTGGATTACCCATATTGCGTCCCATTTCTCCCAATGTACCGCACAAGTATGTAACCGGCACACCTTCCTGTCTGAACTTAGCAATTGTACCAGCAGCTCCGAAAGCTTCGTCGTCCGGATGCGGGAAGATGACTACTACGTGTTTTTCCATGATTATTGCTCCTCCTTAGAACGCTGTCTCGCTTATTTCCAATGAAACCATCAATCGGCCTTCCCGATCATGACCAGCCATGAGCAGACGATTCTTATCATCCAATTCCCACGCATTCAGTCCTTCTGCGTAAACCCAGCCATTGTCTGTTTTCAATCCAACGCGATAGGCCGTTCCAGCACCTTTTATCTTGCCATGCTCATAAGTCATCTGTGCATTCCGGATAAAAGCACCAACATTGTACGCTTTTTCGTTTACATGATTAGCATATGCACCATTTGTCGTTTCCAGATGTATAAACACTTTTTTTCCAGCAAATGCATCTATTTGTTCTTGCACTTCATTCAAATCAATCGGCTTCACCGTAAGTCGCTCCTTCCAAAGCTATATCTAAACAAATATTTTACTACAAATTCCACTGTAATGCTCATCTTGACGTTTTCCTATGTAAAAAGATACAGCGGGCAAAAGCCACGCTGTATCTTTTTAGCGTTCCGCAACATGCGTTGCATACTCTATCTGGCTAGTCGTACGTTCGCGGTCACGCTCAAGAATCGGCTTCAAGTACTTCCCAGTGTAAGATGCAGGCACCTCTGCCACTTCTTCCGGTGTACCAGTCGCTACAATCTCTCCGCCTCGATCCCCGCCTTCAGGACCTAAGTCGATAAGGTAGTCAGCTGTTTTGATAACATCGAGGTTATGTTCGATAACAAGGACGGTATCCCCATTTTCCACAATACGCTCAAGCACTTTCAGCAATCGGGAAATATCATCTACATGCAAGCCGGTTGTCGGCTCATCCAGAATATAGAATGTCTTACCATTACTGCGTTTATGCAATTCACTGGCAAGCTTCACGCGCTGCGCCTCACCGCCGGATAATGTCGTAGCAGGCTGTCCAAGTTTTACATAGCCAAGACCTACATCAGATATCGTCTGTAATTTACGCTTGATTTTCGGGATGTTGGCAAAGAACTCCAATCCCTCTTCAATCGTCATATCCAGTACATCTGCAATACTCTTACCTTTATATTTGATTTCAAGTGTTTCACGGTTATATCGTTTACCGTGACAAACCTCACATGGCACATAAACATCTGGAAGGAAATGCATCTCAATCTTGATGATTCCATCACCGCGGCAAGCTTCACATCGTCCGCCCTTCACGTTAAAGCTGAAACGGCCTTTTTTATAGCCGCGAACCTTTGCAGCGTTCGTGCTGGCATACACATCACGGATATCGTCGAAAGCACCGGTATACGTAGCCGGGTTCGAACGAGGAGTCCGCCCGATTGGAGACTGGTCAATATCGATCACCTTGTCCAGATGCTCCAATCCTTTAATTTCTTTGTGTTTACCAGGTTTTATTTTGCTCCGGTTAAGCTTCTGTGCCAGAGTTTTGTGCAGGATCTCATTGACGAATGTACTTTTACCGGATCCAGAAACACCTGTCACCGCTGTGAACAAACCAAGCGGAATCTTGGCAGATGCTTTCTTCAAGTTATTTTCTTCTGCTCCGATGATTTCAATGGAACGCTCCATATCTGGACTGCGTCGTTCAAAAGGCAGCGGAATGAATTTCTTACCAGATAAATATTGTCCAGTAAGGGACTTTTTATCTTTCATCACCTTTGCAGGTGTTCCCTGACTCGTGATTTGCCCGCCATGTTCACCAGCCCCAGGTCCGACATCAATTAGCCAGTCCGCTTCCATCATCGTGTCCTCATCATGCTCAACTACGACAAGCGTATTGCCAAGATCACGCATTCGTTTCATCGTTTCGATCAGTCTGTCGTTATCACGCTGATGCAGTCCGATGGAAGGTTCATCCAGTACATACAAGACACCAGTTAAAGCTGATCCAATCTGTGTAGCAAGACGGATACGCTGCGCTTCTCCGCCAGACAATGTGCCCGCCGAACGGGAAAGCGTCAAATAATCCAAGCCGACATTATTCAGGAATGTGATCCTGTCTATTATCTCCTTGGTGATCATGAAGGCAATTTGTCTTTCCTTCTCGTTCAATTCAAGGTCCTCCATGAAATGCTTCACTTCAATCACGGATTTGGCTGTAACATTGCTGATATGATGTCCGTTGATAAGAACCGCGAGCGATTCCTCACGCAGGCGGTGACCTTTACATTTCGGACACGGGCGGTTGTTCATATACTTTTCCATCTGTTCACGGATGAAATCGGATGTTGTTTCCCGATACCTCCGAGCAATATTAGTCAGAACACCTTCGAACTCGATATTGCTTTCTCTGACGCGGCCAAAATCATTTTCATAGCGGAAGTGAATCTTGTCCTTCTTCTTACCGTTCATCAGGATATCAAGCTGTCCCTCCGGCAGTTTGTTCACTGGTACATCCATATCGATACCAAAATGGCTGCAGGCAGCTTCCAGAAGCTTCGGATAGTATTGGGAGCTAGTCGGTTCCCATGCAGCAATGGCACCCTCGCGCAGTGTCAAATCCTTATTCGGGATGACAAGATCGGGATCGACCTCTAATTTCGTACCAAGTCCGTCGCAGGACGAGCACGCACCAAAAGGATTGTTGAAAGAAAACATGCGAGGCTCCAGTTCTCCAATAGAGAATCCGCAAATCGGGCAAGCGTGATGCTCACTGAAAAGCAGCTCCTCGACATCCATCACGTCCACGATGACTTTTCCGTCTCCAAGCGCAAGTGCCGTTTCCAAGGAATCTGTCAAACGACCAGTAACACCTTCTTTTATGACAATACGATCGACAACAACCTCGATAGAGTGTTTCTTTGTTTTCTCCAGCTTGATGTCATCATGAATCTCCATCATTTCTCCATCAACACGAAGACGGATATAGCCTTCCGCTTTAAGCTTTTCGAGCACCTTCACATGCTCACCTTTCTTACCGGAGATTACAGGTGCAAGTACCTGCAATCGAGAACGCTCTGGGAATTCCAAAATTCGATCGGCCATCTGTTCCACTGTTTGAGAGCTGATTTCAATACCATGCCTCGGACAAGTCGGACGTCCTACTCTGGCATACAGAAGACGCAGGTAATCATAGATTTCCGTAACGGTTCCGACTGTAGAGCGCGGGTTCTTACTTGTCGTTTTCTGATCGATACTGATAGCTGGCGACAAGCCTTCGATTGAATCCACATCGGGCTTGTCCATCTGGCCAAGGAACTGGCGGGCATATGCAGATAAAGATTCCACATAACGCCGCTGTCCTTCTGCGTAAATGGTATCAAAAGCGAGCGAGGATTTCCCTGAACCTGACAGTCCAGTCAATACGACTAGACTATCCTTTGGTATATCAACATCGATATTTTTTAAGTTATTGGCGCGGGCGCCTCTGACAGAAATATTTTTCTTCGCCACTTTCTTCACCCTTCCACTTTAAGTTCCAATACAAGATCACGAAGCTCGGCAGCGCGCTCGAAATTGAGGTCGCGTGCAGCCTGTTTCATTTCTTTTTCCATCTTGGCTATGACTTGTTCTTTTTCTTTCTTCGTCAGCTTCGTCAAATCCGGTGTATCTTTCTTATTTGTTCCGGACTCTTCGGAACTAATCGTAGCTTTAATGACATCCCGTACTTCCTTCTGAATCGTCCGCGGTGTGATGCCATGCTCTTTATTGTAAGCGATTTGGATTTCACGGCGTCGAGTCGTCTCATCTATTGCTTTTTGCATACTGTCGGTGATTCTATCTGCATACATAATGACATGCCCATTCTCATTACGAGCTGCCCGTCCCATAGTCTGAATCAACGAACGCTCGGATCGCAGGAATCCTTCCTTATCCGCATCAAGGATAGCAACAAGGGAAACTTCTGGAATATCCAATCCCTCTCGAAGCAAGTTGATTCCGATAAGTACATCATACTTCCCAACGCGCAAATCCCGGATTACTTCTATTCGCTCCAGCGTTTTGATTTCTGAATGCAAATAAGCAACTTTAATACCGATATCTTTCAAATAATCGGTTAAATCCTCAGACATTTTCTTCGTGAGTGTCGTGATCAATACACGCTCATTCTTTTCTGTCCGTTTATAAATCTCACTGATAATATCATCAATCTGTCCTTCAATCGGACGGATGTCGATTTCCGGATCAAGCAATCCTGTAGGCCGGATGATCTGCTCGACCATTTCCGGTGTATGTTCGATTTCATAAGGTCCCGGAGTTGCAGAGACATAGACAAGCTGTTCTGTCTTCTTCTCGAATTCATCGAATGTGAGCGGCCGGTTATCCATTGCAGATGGCAGACGGAAGCCGTGGTCTACAAGCACCTTTTTACGCGCTTGGTCACCATTGAACATTCCCCTTATCTGCGGCAGCGTAACATGGGACTCATCGACGACGACAAGGAAGTCGTCCGGGAAGAAGTCCAATAGTGTATACGGCGTAGCACCACGTTCACGGAAGGTAAGCTGAGCCGAGTAGTTTTCAATACCCGAACAAAAGCCCATTTCCCGCATCATTTCCAAATCGTAGTTTGTACGCTGCTCAAGACGCTGTGCTTCCAGCAGTTTGCCTTGCTCCTTGAATACAGCCAGCTGATCCTTGAGCTCTTTCTCTATATTAACGATAGCTTTTTTAAGATTTTCTTCGCGGGTTACGAAGTGGGATGCAGGGAAAATCGCGACATGTTCGCGGTCGCCGATGATTTCGCCTGTCAGCGCATCCACTTCACGGATCCGGTCGATTTCGTCACCAAAGAACTCAAAACGGATACAATGCTCTTCTTTGGAAGCCGGGATGACCTCGACAGAATCGCCGCGTACACGGAAGGTTCCGCGCTGGAAGTCGATATCATTTCGTGCATACTGGATGTCAACTAGATTACGAAGCAGCTCATCCCGATCTTTCTCCATACCGACGCGAACAGACAGCACCTGGCTCTTATATTCCTCCGGGGAACCTAAACCATAGATACAGGACACACTTGCCACAATCAGCACATCATTGCGCTCGAAAAGAGCAGATGTAGCAGAGTGGCGCAGTTTATCGATTTCATCATTGATGCTTGCGTCCTTCTCGATGAAGGTATCAGTCTGCGGTACGTATGCTTCTGGCTGATAATAATCATAATAACTGACGAAATATTCAACTGCATTGTTTGGGAAAAATTCCTTGAACTCACTGTACAGCTGACCCGCCAATGTCTTGTTATGGGCAATGACAAGGGTTGGGCGATTAATTTCCTTCACCATATTTGAAATAGTGAACGTCTTACCGGTACCCGTCGCACCTAGCAATGTCTGATGCCGCTTTTTCTGATGGATACCGTCAACAAGACGGTCAATTGCTCTCGGCTGGTCGCCTTGAGGGCTGTATTTAGATACTAACTCAAACGTTTCCTTTTCCTTCAATGCCAAATTCCTCCGTTCTGTTTGCTATTTTCATCATAGCATAAAATATATAAAAACACGAACAAACATTCGTTTAAAATTCCACATACCTGCTAGTATAGATGTTTACCTAATATACGAAACATAAACAAATAGATAGCAAAAAGCCGCCAAAAATTGACGGCTTTATTATTAGTTAGAAGCTTGGTCGTATTGGTTGACCTCGAATAGATCAATCAAATCGACTTTCGGATTTTTATCCGTGAACCAGCGGAGGGCGAAATCGTTCTTGAACAATGCCAAGTAATCCCCTTCGCGATCCTGTACGAGCAGACTGCGCTCGTCGAATAGGCGTTCATCCACTTGCTCGGCTTTCAGCCAGCGAGGAATGCGTTCTCCCATCGATTCCAATACCACTTCTACATTATACTCGTTTTTCATTCGATATTCGAATACTTCGTACTGAAGCTCTCCGACTGCACCTAAGATATAGCTGTTGTCGCGTTTACCGCGGAACAGCTGGATTGCTCCTTCTTGAACAAGCTGCTCGATACCTTTCTGGAACTGCTTGGCTTTCATAACGTTTTTGGCGGTAACTTTCTTGAACACTTCCGGCGGAAATTGCGGCAGCTCATCAAATTCAAAATTCGCTTTGCCTTCGACGAGTGTGTCCCCGATTCGGTAGATGTTCGGATCGTAAATACCGATAATATCGCCGGCATAAGCTTCTTCGACTGTATCACGGGATGATGCGACGAATTGCTGTGACTGGGAAAGCTTGATCGGCTTAGCTGAACGAGATAAATTGACGCTCATACCACGCTCGAATTTACCTGAGCAGACCCGCAGGAAAGCAATCCGGTCACGGTGAGCCGGGTTCATGTTTGCCTGAATCTTGAAGATGAATCCAGAGAACTCTTCTTTCTCGGGAGACATGATACCTTCTGTCGTGCGGCGGCTGCCCGGCGCAGGTGCAAGATTAACGAATGTATCAAAGAAAGTCTGTACCCCGAATGGTGCAAGTGCACTTCCAAAGAAAACTGGTGTCTGCTTACCAGCAAGCACACGATCCAATGAGAATTGGTCGCCGGCTTCCTCTAAAAGCTCCAGTTCACCTTTCGTATCCTCAAAAGTGGAATTGCCTGTTAAATCGGCATACGCCGGATCGTCCAGCTCATCGTAAGGAATGAATGATTCTTCTTCATTTCCATTAAAGCGGACAAATTGCTTGTTGTATCTATCGAAAATACCTAGGAAACGCTTGCCCATTCCTGCTGGCCAGTTCATTGGATAAGTCTCGATATCCAATACGCTTTCGATTTCCTCTAAAAGCTCCAGCGGCTCGCGGCCTTCCCGGTCAAGCTTGTTGATGAAAGTAAAGATCGGAATACCGCGCATCCGGCAAACTTTGAATAGTTTCAATGTCTGTGCTTCGATCCCTTTTGTCGCATCGATAATCATGACAACACTATCCACAGCCGTCAGCGTCCGGTACGTATCTTCACTGAAATCTTCGTGTCCTGGTGTATCCAGGATATTCACTTGATAATCTTTATATGGGAAATTCATTACAGATGATGTAACGGAAATTCCACGCTGCTTTTCGATTTCCATCCAGTCAGATGTTGCGAATTTGCCTGATTTCTTTCCTTTTACCGTACCTGCAGTACGAATCAAATTCCCGAATACGAGCAATTTCTCAGTCATTGTCGTCTTCCCGGCATCCGGGTGGGAAATGATGGCGAAAGTCTTACGCTTCTGTACTTCTTGTTTTATTTGCATCGGTTCATTACCTACCGTTCTATTATCATTCGTATAGCCTGATTGTCTTTGTGATTGATTTCTTATATCACACTGCGTCAAACCTCATTTCCGCTCCAAAAATCAGTCTTTCTCTACTATACCTAATGTTAGCGCTTTTAGGCAATATCCAACTGACTGGATGTTTTTCATTGACCCACAAGGAGAAAACGCTTTAATATGATACTAATAAGATTTTCATCAAAATTCGATCTATCCCGAGGAGAGACATAATATGCTAAAGAAACTATTCGGTAAGAATATTACGGAAGAAAGTTTTGTAAGCCCTGTCAATGGCAGAGTGGTCCCGCTTGAGGAAGTACCTGATCCAGTGTTTGCCGAAAAGATGATGGGAGACGGTATCGCTATTGAACCGACAGATGAGACAATTGTCAGTCCTATTGATGCAGAAGTCGTTCAAGTGTTTGAAACAAAGCATGCCATCGGCTTGAAAACACAAATGGGGTTGGAGCTGCTCCTTCATATCGGTCTGGATACTGTCAATCTGAAGGGAGAAGGCTTTGAGACTTTTGTCAAAGCAGGCGATAAAGTCTCTGCTGGCGATAAGCTCGTTACCTTCGAAAAAGCATTCATCGAAGCAAATGCGAAAAGCAGCATCACCCCGGTGATCGTCACCAACTACGAAGCAAGCGAGTACACATTGGAAGCACTCTACCCGGAACAAGCTATCGCTGGAGAAACTCAGATATTCCAAGTCAAGAAGAAATAAATTGAAACGGCAGCCATGTGCTGTCGTTTTTTATTTTGCCCTATTAGGGAAGGCTATAGCTATATCTGTTATAATGATAGGATAATGATTTTTTTAGACTGGAGACTGGGCTTTCATGCAATCTTATTTTCTCGACAAACAAGATATCATCAAAGTGACAGGCGATCGATTCTACCGAAGAGGATTGGAGTATGTCAATAAAGGGCGTGTGCAAGGTCTGAGCTTCACGCCATCCATCAACCAATGGAAGGCTGTTGTCCGCGGCACCGAAAACTATCCTGTACGGATTTTCTTCTTTGAGGACGACGATCTTGATGGTGTGTGCAGCTGCCCCGCCTATCACACCCATTATACATGCAAGCATATCGCTGCCGTTCTGATCGCGGTCAGCCGGAACCGGTTTGACAGTAATGGATACACAGTTACCGAAGAAACAGCTGCACCGACAGCTGCCCGTCAAACTGATTTTACGGATCGGCTTGTACAAGCATTCGTATCTCCTTCCGAACGACTGACATCCAAGCCTCCGGAAACTTTGAAGCTGGAATATAAGGTCGAACAGCGCTTTATGCAAACGAACGGTAACACGGTCTTCGAGGTCGAACTGAAGGCAGGTACAGCCCGCACCTACATCGTGCGCCTAGCTGAGGACTTTCTCCGAAGTGTGCTGCATCAAACCCGCTATCAGCTGACGCCGAGTTTTGCATTCGATCCTCGTGTACATATTGTTACCCCCGAGGACAAAGCTATCCTGGAGCGATTGCTGGAAGCTTGTGAGAACAGTATGATTCATGATTTCACAGCTTCTTCCCTTCAGTCGGAAAAACGCGCGATCAAGCTGACGCCTTCACTAGCCAAGACTTTGCTGCCGCAGCTTGCAGATGCAGGTGCCTCACTCCATTTGCTGCATACTGAACCGATGGATACATTTCAAGTGAGCAGTCAGCCAGCACGGTTGGACTTCTATCTTTCGACGGATGAAGACGACATGCTGCAGCTAGGAGTACAGGATATCGCAGCATATGAATATATCAAAAACTACCATTACCTAGTCAAGGATGACACGCTATATCCTGTACCTCCCGACCAGCGGGAATTGGTCAAGGAACTGTTCGCCATCCTTCCTTATCGCCATGATACACCTCAGACTGTATCGGATAAGAACGTGGACCGTTTTGTGTCGCAGGTTGTTGGCAAGCTGGAACAAATCGGACATGTGCATGTTGCTGAAACAGTCCGGAGCAAAGTCGAAATGGCTCCCCTTGTTGCAAAAGTCTTTTTAGATGAGACGGACGATGTACTGCACGCCAGTGTATCTTTCCATTATGGAGATCACGTCATCCAGCCAGGACAACAGCAGTCAGATATGCCTGTCATCAAACGTCAGCCCGCTAAGGAAGACAAAGTCCTTCAGCAATTGCATGCAGCTGGATTCCGCTTTTCCAAAGGCCGTTTCCACTTGCTCAATGTAGAGTATATGTATGTGTTCCTTCATGAGCATCTGCCAGCTTTACAAGAAGTGGCTGAAGTGTATATATCCAGTCGGGTGCAAGCGATGCAGGCCGATGATCAGCATGAGGTTTCCTCTTCCGTCAGACTGCAGCAGGAAAAAGGGATGCTTGAAATCAGCTTTGATGTTTCCGGTCTATCAGAGGCACATATTAGCAATGTCCTGCAGGCAATGGTAGAGAAGAAAAGATATTACCGTATCCCAGATGGTGCATTGCTCGATCTGGAGCAGGAATCCATGGAGAACTTCCAAGACTTCCTTGAACAGATGCAAATCAAAAAGAACCAGCTGAATAATCAGCATATTTTCGTACCGATTGCTCAAAGTATGCAAGTAGAAGAGTCCTTACGCGGAGCTGAAATGGAAGCAGCATTCCAGACACTGATTGAGCGGCTTCGCCATCCGGAACAAATCGAGTTTGACTTGCCATCTGGACTGCAGGCAACACTGCGGGATTATCAGCTGACTGGCTTCAAATGGATGAAAACACTAGCTTATTACGGACTCGGCGGTATTCTGGCCGATGATATGGGACTTGGAAAAACACTGCAGACGATTACCTATCTCACATCAGAACGAGAAGCTAACCCAGATGCACGCCCTGCTCTGATCGTCGTACCTTCCTCTCTGCTCTATAATTGGCAGAAGGAATTTGAGAAATTCGCTCCAAGCATGCGTACACTAGTTATTTCCGGCTCGGCAGCAGAACGGCAGGAACAGCTTTCCCAGCTGGAAGAGCATGATATTATCATCACGTCTTATCCTTTATTGCGGATTGATCATCATGTGTACGCTGGGCATGTGTTCGATAGTCTGATCCTGGATGAAGCGCAGGCAATCAAAAACCATGCAACGCAAACTGCCAAAGCAGTCGGACTGATTCAAGCTGGTAAACGATTTGCATTGAGTGGCACCCCAATCGAAAATAGGCTTGAGGAGCTGTGGTCGATTTTCCACACGATCTCACCTGGTCTATTCCGCAGCCGGAGGTCATTCACTGATTTGGAACCGGAAAAGATCGCCCGGATGACACGTCCATTCATCCTAAGACGAGTAAAAACGGACGTTCTGCACGAGCTTCCTGAAAAGATCGAGACAACGAACTATTCAGATCTTACGCAGGAACAAAAAGAAGTGTATGTCGCCTATCTGGAGCGTATACGTAGGAAGATCGATCAGACGATTGCAGAGAAAGGTTTCGATCGCGGTAAACTCGAAATACTTGCAGGACTGACACGACTGCGCCAAATCTGCTGTCACCCATCTTTGTTCATTGAGAACTACAGCGGCCAATCAGGTAAACTGGAGCAGCTGCTCCAGGTTATCCAAGAATTGAAGCAAAGCAATAAACGATTCTTGATTTTCTCCCAGTTCGCCAGCATGCTGGGAATTATCCAGCAGGCACTGGATGAAACGGACGTCTTCTATCTGGATGGCAGTACACCTGCCAAGGAAAGAATGCAGATGGCAGAAGCGTTCAACGAAGGAGAAAAAGACGGCTTCCTGATCAGCTTGAAAGCCGGGGGGACAGGACTAAACCTGACAGGTGCTGATACCGTTATCCTCTTTGACTTATGGTGGAATCCAGCTGTAGAAGAGCAAGCTGCTGGAAGGGCACACCGTATCGGACAGAAAAATGTCGTTCAGGTGATCCGCCTGCTTACACGCGGAACGATCGAGGAACGAATATTTGAGTTACAGCAGCGTAAACGAGCGCTTGTCGATCAAATCATCCAGCCTGGTGAAACGATGCTTAACACACTTTCAGAAGAAGAAATACGCAGCCTGCTATCCATGCAGGTAGAATAAGGAAGGAGCAAGCCATGTGGCTTGCTCCTTTTTCTTATAATACAGATTCGATTATCTCATCGAATTTATCACTTACCAGACTTCTGTTATTCAAGATTTCTTCATTCTTAAACGAAACACTTCCTCTATGCTCGTCTAAATTCAAGTTCTCCATTAATGAAGAAAATACGCCTCTGCTTCGCTTATCTATTTCAAAGTAAATCGTCGTCTCATACTCGTCCTGCAGGATATAAACCTCCAGTTCATCGAGTTTCTTTAAGTATCTTCCATGGGTAGGGATAAATTCGTACTGCTGAATATACGGTCTGGCTATCTTGATTCCGTATGGAGGCTTCTGATTTTCCATTTGCCTGAATCTGAATCCGATTACCTTTATTGCATCGATGATATTTTCATGCACTTCTGTCGGCTCAATGGATATATGATCTATGTCACTTAAATCAACTGCATTCTTCACATCCACATCCGTACCGATCCAAACCGGCGGTACATTCTTGAATGTCTTAGGATCCTGCATCGTAATTGGTGTATCCAAAGGAATTCGAAAAGAAAATGGAATCTCCTTTCTTTCCCCTTTTGAGATAATAAACGGCTCATTCACTTTATGCGTATACACAACTGCCTGCGACAGACGATCACTATCCTCATGTCCATACACCGTCATCAGTTTCAGATTGATAGAGTCGATCTCTTGGTCAGTTACGCCGCCCTTTATTTCAACGACACCATACAGAATCTCTCCTTGAACGAAATAATTATTCCTGATCTTTGTATCCACCTTAGCTGAACCAATTCCAACACTAGCAATCAATTTATTGAAAATAGACATATAATCACCTCATATTATTGGTTAGACTGTATACGCGTGGAGTGGAAAATAGTTTCAATTATTCCTTTATCTAAAAAATAAAAGGAATAATTTTCTTTTTATGGTACTATCAAAACTAGTACTTATTTTTAAAGGCTTGATAGTTTAATAGAGTACAAAGCCAATTTACAAAAAGAAGGTAACAAAATGGAGATCATCACTGAAAAATTACTGTTTATCGCTTTGTTCATTTTTATCATTCACTCGATAGAAACACTCGCTTATGCTGTAAGATTATCCGGTGCAAGAGTCAAAATGATTGCTTCGGCACTGTCTCTCTTTAACATAATGGTTATTGTATCAAGATTGTCGAATACGATGCAGCAGCCATTCTTAGGAAGTCTAATCGATTCTGCTCCAAAAGAAAATACGCTGGAGTTTGTAGAGACTCAATTCCGTTTCCTTATTGGCGCATCAACAGTTGGAACAGCATTAGGTATTCTCTTACTTCCTACTTTCATCGCACTATTTTCAAGAGCGATCATTCATTTATCAGAGGAAAAAGGTTCTGTCCCTTCTTTAATGAAAAGGGTTTTTTCATTACATTACATAAAGCGCAGCATAATGCATTTTAGTCTTCCAAAATTTTCTATTTACGGGATACGAAGGTGAAA
The DNA here is from genome assembly GCF_040703035.1 of Terribacillus aidingensis. Lineage (NCBI taxonomy): Bacteria > Bacillati > Bacillota > Bacilli > Caryophanales > Bacillaceae > Terribacillus > Terribacillus aidingensis. The sequence continues at coordinate 2,515,244 of NZ_CP159996.1, forward strand.
GATATTCCAATAAGGCTCTTCCTCGTAAATATGCTTATTACCGCAATCTATACAATCGGGGTGCTAGCTGCATTATATGCGGCTTTATTAGTTCCAGATAGAGGGACTACAGCAATCATGGCATCAGGATTGATAAATGGACTAGCAACCATACTTTTGGTAGTTTTTATTGATCCCAAGTTATCTGTCATGGCAGACGATATCGTGAATCAAAGAGGAAGTTATAACAAACTAAAAAGTATGACGCTCATAATGGTAACGTCCAGGCTGTTGGGAACGTTACTAGCTCAAGTATTCTTTATATGGGGAGCAGAATACATAGCTTGGTTCACTAAATTCATTGCCTAAGCGTAATCCACACATCTGAATCTAATAAAAAGCCTACTTAACTGTAATCAGTTAAGTAAGCTTTTTTAATTGACGAATTTGACATTAACTGCTGATAGGCACAGCTTTCTTCTTATGCTGTTCCTGTACAAAGATAATACCAAGCTCATGCGGCTCGCCTTCATACATCGCTCGTTGTTTAATCCGTATTTCACCTTGTTCATCCCGGATTTCCATTTTGCAATATTGACTGTTGGATTGCACTGCTTCATAAAATGCTCGTTCTGTCGTTACACGGACGCCGTTCACTTTTTCGATTCGCTCTCCCGGCAGCAGACCGAGTCTGTCAGCTGGGCTTTCCGGAATGACACCAAGAACAAACATCCCATTGCTGCTCTCCGTATAATACATGGCGCGCTTGCGATCTTTGTTCCGGAAGGAGAGTGTGATGGCCTCTCTGCCGATAAGTGCGATAACGAAAGCTGCGATCGCGAAGTAATAGGAATACATACTTGCCAAACTCACTGCCAAGGTAAGCAACGCAAGCATCAAGACCATTTTCCCTTGCTTACGTGCCTCAATAAATGCTGGACGGCCTTTGGCAATACCGTCTATACCAGTCAGCAGCGGCACTAGCAGCAGGCCGTAGCTTGTTCCGTTTAGATGGAAGAAAGGCCACCATGGAGCGAACGGTTCAATTGCGCCAGCTGGCACTAACAAGAAGAAAGGAATGAACAAAAGCTTACGGAAACGATGCTGGCCAATCCAGCGTCCCCGAGGACCCTTGACAAGCTCTGGCAACGTATCCTCTCTTTTGATTGTAAGCAGCAGCACAGCTTCTGCAACCATAACGATACTCATGATCAGTGCAAAGCTGATCCAATTAAGACCTGTAAGGTCATCTGCCCATCCAGCCGGCAAATAGTCAGCAGCATATGGCGCTGCGCCCAAAGCGAGCAGAAAACTGAATCCGAAAATATAAGCGGATGACAGCCATGTGAAACGAAGCAGCAACGTCAGCAGAATCGTTACAGCGCTGATTAATAAGACGACTGCTGGTGTAACTACGATTCCCGCTCCAACACTCACGGCCGTAAGCAAAAGTCCGAAAACAAGTGACAGAACCCATGTGCCTGTCCACTCTTTGCCAAAACCAAATACCTTCGTACCGAAATTGTTCCGCTCTTTTCTGATTCTGCGGTTGGAAACGAACAGAGTCAGCAGCACTGCCCAATAAAGCAGCGGATTTAAAAAGAAGTTTCCGATCCCATAAAGCAGTTCGGTCAACCAATCATTCACCATTATGTGTCTCTCCCTATAAACCAACTCTTATGTATATTGTCTATTCTAACATGATACTTCTTGTTTTCCTATGGCAATAGAAAAAGCCTCCCGTATGAAGGGAGGCCTTGTATCAATTACTAAAGAGCTGCTGCAGCGCTTTGTCCATTTGGTTATCATGCTTGCCATCGCGAACTTGCTCGATGATCTTCGTTTGAAGCAGATCTGCTGTTTCCTGATCCACTTCACCTGTTGCCTGCAAATCATTATCCTGCTGGAACTGCTTGACTGCTGTTTCTGTCTTTTCATTGAAATAACCGTCCTTACGGCTCGGGTCAAATCCGAGGCCGTCCAGCATGATTTGCAGGTTCTTGATCTTGTCATTATTATCATTGAATGTCAGCTTTTCATTTTCATCCAACTGGATTGGTGAACTGTAGAAATACTCTGGCTGATTAACTTCAACAGTTGGTTTGATACCTTTTTCATGAATCCAATCTCCGTTAGGCGTCAGCCATTTGTATAGAGTCAGTTTGAGCATCGACTCATTCTCCAAAGGTACAGTTTGCTGTACAGTACCTTTCCCGAACGTCGTTTTCCCAATTAGCTCATAACCGCCGGCCTGATTCATCGCACCAGCAAGAATTTCAGATGCCGAAGCACTCCCCTCATCAATCAGGACATTGATCGGGTAATCCTTCTTCTCGTTCAATTCGGTATAAAACTCTTGTTTCTCACCGTTCTTATCTTCAATTTGCAAATATGGCTTTTCTTTTGTCACAAAGTTCTTCAGAATGTCCTCCACGGTAGTCAGGATTCCGCCTGGGTTACCACGGACATCGATGATCAATCCTTCGATATCTTCCTGCTCTAGCTTATCCAGCGCTGTCTTGAATTCATCAGCTGTGCTCTCGGAGAATGATGTGATTTCTAAGACACCTGCTTTTTTGCCGTCCACTTCTTTTGTATCTGCATAGACAGTTTCAACTGGAATCTCATCACGGGTGACATCAATCTTCAATTCTTCGGATACACCAGGTCTCTTGACGGACAATGTCACTGTCGTACCTTTTTCTCCGCGGATTTTATTTACTGCTTCCTGCAGATCCAGCCCCTGCAAGGAGTCACCATCCACTTCAAGAACTTGGTCGTTTGGGCGTAAACCAGCATCCTCTGCCGGTGAATCCTTGATCGGCGCCACGATTGTCACCTGCTTATCGACCATGCTCACTTCAGCTCCGATGCCTTCAAACGAAGACTCCAGCTGCTGATTCAGCTGTGTAGAAGATTCTTCATCCAGGAAGGAACTGTACGGATCATCCAATGTTTCCAGCATCCCCTGGATTGCCCCTTCCTGCAGCTGCTGCGCATCTGGTTTCGCTAACGCATTATCCTTGATGAGCTCGTACGCATTTTCCACCTCGGTCAGACTGCCCGAATCATCTGAAGCTGATTGGAAACCAGACTCTTCCTTATCTGCATATGATGTAAAAGCATAGCTGCCGCCTGCCCCGACAATCAATGCCACAATAATCGCTATTACGAATGTCGCTTTTCTAATCTGCACGTTCGCCTCTCATCCTTTCTTACTTGTCCAATCCGTTAATCCTACTATTATGCTAAACTCCCTCTATCTTATCACTAAAAGAAGCAATTGATGTGAAAAAGGCACCTCCATTAATGGAGAATGCCTTTTACAATTCTGATATTAGAAATATTTCATTGGGTCTACTGCGTTACTCTTCGCACCGTTCCATTTACCTTCATGAATTTCGAAATGAAGGTGGGAACCAGTTGATCCGCCAGTGTTACCCATTTTCGCAATTTCCTGTCCTCTGGAGACTTTCTCTCCTTGAGAAACACCACGGCTGCTCATGTGACCATAAAGTGTTTCATACGTACGGCCGTTTATGGAATGTGTAATGATGATAACATTTCCGTAACCATTCATCGTACCGCTGTAAGAAACTACGCCGCTTGCCGCAGCATAGATTGGCGTTCCTGTAGCATTAGCTATATCTTGTCCATAGTGGTTGCCAGTTGATCCGCTTCCGAATGGATCTTGACGGACACCAAAGCCAGAGCTTAAGCGACCTGCTGCCGGCCATGAGAAGATACCAGCTTGTGCTGATTTTGCACTGGATGAGCTGCTGGAGCTCGATGAACTGCTAGAACTGCTAGAACTGCTGCTGGATTTAGAGCTGGATGAAGAAGACTCTTTTTTGCTTGAGGTAGAATCCTCCTGCGCAGCAGCTTTCGCTGCGGCAGCTGCTGCTTTCGCTTCTGCTGCTGCTTTTTCTTGTGCTGCGAGATCCATTTTCTCAGACTCGGCATCCTCTTGTGCTAAACGAAGTGCTTCCGCTTGGTTAGCTGCAAGCTCTTTCTGTTCTTCAGCAGAAAGAATTTGCTCGCCTAATCTCTCATATTCATCCTCAAGCTGCTGTTTTAGGTCTTCTTGCTCGCTTGCTTGGGATTTCAAATCAGATTTGATATCTTCCAATTTATCTTTTTGATCCTGCAAATTCTGTTTTTCATCTTCACGCTGCTGCTTTTGATCCTCAAGCTTCTGCTTCGCTTCGATGTAGCCGTTCAACAGCTCTTTATCAGAATCCATGATAGTAGTTACCGCGTTCAGACGGTTTACCATATCACCAAAGTTTTTGGAGCCCATCAATACTTGCAAGTACTGTACGTCTCCGCCGTTTTGCTGGATGCTGACGAGACGGTCAGATAATTTATCCTCACGCTTGTCGATGTCTTCTTCCGTTTCTACGATTTCACCAGAGATTTTTTCGATCTTTTCGTTCGTCTCAGTGATTTCGTCTTCTTTGTCATTCAAAGCATTTTCATTCTTATCGATCTGGTTATTCAAATCATCCAGTTTCGCCAGCAGATTGTCCTGCTCTTCCAGGTTTTCAGACTGCTCAGATTCTGCGTTATTGATTTGACCTTCAAGCTCGCTTTGCTTATTGCTGTTTTCCTCTTGCTGCTTTTGCAGATCCTCTATCTCGCTCTGTACATCAGATGAGGATTTCGCGAACGTGTGAATTGGAGTATGTAGGATTGCTCCCGTAGCTAGAACAGCTACAAGAACAGGCTTGATCATCTTCTTCATTCTTCTCTCATTCCCTTTCTTCCTTTAAAAGCATATATGGTAGGTTTATTAGACTTTAAGAAACTTGCGGACACTCATGACACTTCCCCAAACACCGATGATCGCGCCGATTGCCAGCAGTATACCTGCAAGCTGGAATGCGAATGGTGCATAAGGGAGAATCTCGACGAAACCGATACTGATGTTATCAGTCAAGTTGTGTGACAGGTAGTAGTACCCGCCAAGAACTAGTGCGACTGGTATTATGGCACCCAATACTCCGAGCAGCAGACCTTCGATAAAGAAAGGCCAGCGGATAAAGGAGTTTGTTGCTCCAACCAGTTTCATGATGCCGATTTCTCTGCTTCTGGCAATGATTGTTATTTTAATTGTATTTGAAATCAGGAAGATGGCCGTGAACACAAGACCAACGATCAAGACCGCACCGATAATCCGAGCGTACTTGTTTACAGTAAAGAGATTCTCTACCGTCCCCTTACCATAATCCACTTTGTCGACTCCATCCAGTTTCGAAATTTCTTCCGATACAGAAGCTATGTCATGCGGATCAGATGTTTTGACAATATACGTGTCACTCAATGGGTTGTCTTGTTCAAACAAATCCCATTCTGTTTGTCCCATATCTTCCATGAGCTGGTTTAACTGTTCTTCTTTTGAGGAATACTTTACAGAACCAACTTTATCAATCGATTCAAGCTGACCTTGGATTGACTGAACCTGGTCTTCAGCAAGTGTAGGATCCAGATAAACGCTCATTTCAACATCTGACTCAATATTGGTAGCGAATTTATTTAAGTTGAATACTACAGCCAGGAAGACACCGACCAGGATCAATGTTACCGTTACTGCCCCGATCGAGGCGATGGTCATCCAGCCGTTACGGAAGATGTTCTTTGATCCTTCCCGCAGATGGCGTTTCGCGGTATTAAATTTCATACCCGTAGTCACCTCCTGCTTCGTCACGGACGATACGGCCGTTTTCGATGGCGATGACACGTTTTTTGATCGTATTAACGATTTCTTTACTGTGTGTAGCCATGATGATGGTTGTTCCTTTGTTGTTGATATCCTCCAGCACCTTCATGATGCCCCAGGATGTTTCTGGATCCAAGTTCCCTGTCGGCTCGTCAGCGATCACGACCTTCGGGTTATTCGCAATTGCCCGGGCAATTGCCACACGCTGCTGCTCCCCTCCGGAAAGCTCATCAGGTAACGATCTAGCTTTATCTTTTATTCCAACAAGATCGAGTACTTCCATCACACGATCTCGGATCACTTTAGGAGACTCTTCTATTACTTCCAGGGCGAAGGCAACATTCTCATAGATTGTCAGTTTCGGAAGCAATTTGAAATCCTGGTACACAACACCGATTTTCCTTCTGACTCTTGGAATATGGCGTTCTTTATACGTGCTCAAATCTTTGTTATCTACTTTCACGATACCCGTGCTCGGTTTCTCACCTCGGAAGATCATCTTCACGAAGGTTGACTTACCGGCTCCGCTCGGTCCTACTAAATACACGAATTCCCCACTGTCGATATGCACGTCGACACCCTTCAGCGCTGTAACGCCATTGGAATACGTCTTATGCACACCCTTCATTTCTATCATGTTTTAACTCACCTTTGTTTTTATATTAATCTGCTAATTCATCAACTAAGTATGTCGAACATTGGCGAAAGCAAACGAAAAAGCTCTCAAACCTGAAACCATTATAACATCTTATTCCTATTTTTTTAGACATAATAATATTACATTTGTGTTTCAATATATGACAATAGACTCGGTTTTTGAAATATATTGCGTAGTATCTTGTCGCATCCACTCGCTGCTAAGGAAAAAAACACAACAAAATACCCATACAGCTTCTGTATGGGTATTTGTCGTTTATTACTTCTGCTGTTCCAGAAGCCATTCGGCGATTTTTTCCGCCTCTTCTCCTTCAGCCTGTCCGGCAGGCATACCGCCTTTGCCGTTTTCCATGATATCCACGAGTTCTTCTTTTGTATACGTAGAACCAAGGCTATCAAGCGGAGGACCGCCATTGCCGCCGCTCAAGTCCTGACCATGGCACATGGCACAGTTGTTTTCATACGCTTCTTGCGGTGTTCCGGCCGTGTCATCACTATTCCCGCAAGCAGCAAGGAAGAGCATGAACATCAAACTGCAGCCAGTTAAAACTAGTTTCTTCAAGAGAATCGCATCCTTTTCTTTGGGATGGAATAACGGTTCAGCTTGTTATGTTACAGGAATTTTACAAAAAGCTCTTAAATTGTGGAACGCAAGTATGCATTGATGAATGGATCTAGCTGTCCATCCATTACAGCTTGTGTATTTCCGGATTCTTCATTCGTCCGATGATCTTTTACCATGGAATATGGATGGAATACATAGGAACGAATTTGGCTTCCCCAGCCAATTTCCTTTTGTTCCCCGCGAATTTCGTTCAGCTCTTGCTGCTGCTTCTCAATTTCTAGCTGATACAGCTTTGCTTTCAGCATCTTCATTGCATGCTCACGGTTTTTGATCTGTGAACGCTCGGATTGACATGTCACGACAGTATTAGTAGGAAGATGTGTAATCCTTACGGCAGAATCCGTCGTATTGACGTGCTGTCCGCCGGCACCGCTTGAACGGTACGTATCGATTTTCAAATCCTCTGTCCGAATGTCCACATCGATATCATCGTCGAATTCTGGCATCACATCACAGGATACGAATGATGTATGACGACGACCTGAGCTATCAAATGGGGAAATACGCACAAGACGGTGCACTCCTTTTTCAGCCTTCAGATAGCCATACGCATTCAAACCTTTGATCAACAGCGTTACACTTTTCACGCCAGCTTCCTCACCAGGAAGGTAATCAAGCGTCTCCACTTTGAAGTTATGCTTTTCAGCCCAACGCGTGTACATACGAAGCAGCATGCTCGCCCAGTCCTGAGATTCCGTTCCGCCGGCACCTGGGTGCAGCTCCAGAATCGCATTATTCTTATCATACGGCTCACTCAAAAGCATAAGCAGTTCGAATTCATCCATTGCTTCACGCATGGAGACGATTTCTTCCTCCAGCTCATTGCGAAGATCTTCATCGTCTTCTTCCTTCACCAATTCGAAACTAACATCCAAATCCTCATGCTGGGATACTAGCTTTTCATAGCCTTCCACTGATTCCTTCAGGACATTGGATTCATTGATGATCTTCTGTGCTCCTTGCTGGTCATCCCAGAAGGATGGCTCAAGCATCAAATCTTCTAACTCGGCAATACGGGCTTTCTTCTGATCTAAGTCAAAGAGACCCCCTAAAGTCAGTTAGTTGTTTTTCCATTCGATCAAGTTCATTTCTGATTTCTGCTAATTCCATTTTCTCTCACCTCATATAAGTCTATAACACACACCATCATACTCTATGACTGGGACAGAACCCGTGCAACCATTAGTAGGGGTTTGTCAAAATCACTGACCATGGCAGTTTTTGTATTTCTTGCCGCTGCCGCATGGGCACGGATCATTTCGCCCTATCGTGTCACCTTTGACAACTGGAGCTTTTTTCTTTTTCTTATCGGCTTGTGTATCATCGCCACTGACAGCTTGGACACCTTTGGCAACTTGTTCACGCTGCAGGTTATCGCGGATTTCTGCTTTCAGTACGTAACGCGTAACTTCTTCCTTGATGGAACTAATCATCGCTTCGAACATGTTGTACCCTTCCAGCTGGTATTCACGAAGCGGATCGTTCTGACCATACGCGCGCAGGTGGATACCTTGGCGAAGCTGATCCATCTGATCGATATGATCCATCCATTTCGTATCAACTGTACGAAGCAGGATAACTTTTTCGAATTCGCGCATTTGATCTGGAGTCATTTCTTCTTCCTTCTGTTTCAAATGCTCACCGATTTTCTTAAGCAGCAATTCTTCAATTTCTTCTTCGTCTTTGTTCTTCAGCTCATCAACTGTAAGCTTGTCCTGTGGCAGCAGGTTGGCATGTACATATTCCACCAATGCATCCAGCTCCCAAGTTTCCTCTGAATCGTCAGCAGTATGTGCCTGAACAACCATATGAACCGTATCGCGGACCATTTCATCGATGATAGCATTCAGGTCATCGCTATCGATTACCTCGAAGCGCTGTTTGTAAATGATTTCCCGCTGTTCGCGTAGGACATCATCATAAGAAAGAACTGTTTTACGTGAGTCGAAGTTATTCCCTTCCACTCGTTTCTGAGCTGATTCTACAGCACGCGATACCATCTTGCTTTCAATCGGCGTGTTGTCATCCATGCCTAGACGATCCATCATGCTGCGCATGTTATCGGATCCGAAGCGGCGCATCAGTTCATCTTCCATAGACAAGTAGAACTGTGTCACACCAGGGTCACCTTGACGTCCGGCACGACCGCGAAGCTGGTTATCAATACGGCGGGATTCATGACGTTCTGTCCCGATAACAGCAAGTCCGCCAAGCTCTCGTACACCTTCACCAAGCTTGATGTCTGTACCACGGCCAGCCATGTTCGTTGCGATGGTCACCGCACCTTTTTGACCGGCATCCTCAATGATCTCCGCTTCACGGTGGTGGTTCTTCGCATTCAATACATTATGCGGTACACCAGCACGTTTCAGCAGCTTGCTGATCAGCTCGGAAGTTTCGACAGCTACTGTACCGACAAGCACAGGCTGACCAGTTTCATGACGAGCCTTGATTTCCTCTACAACCGCACGGAACTTGCCTTCCATGGATTTAAAGATGTAATCAGCTTTATCCTGACGCGTGATATCTCTATTCGTCGGAATCACAAGCACGTCCATATTGTAAATGTTACGGAACTCTTCTTCCTCTGTCTTCGCTGTACCGGTCATACCAGCAAGCTTTTTGTACATACGGAAGTAGTTCTGGAAAGTGATCGATGCCAGCGTCATGCTTTCATTCTGGATCTGCAAACCTTCCTTCGCCTCGATTGCCTGGTGAAGACCGTCGCTGTAGCGGCGTCCTTTCATCAGACGTCCTGTAAAGCTATCAACGATGATGACTTCATCGTCTTCTACAACGTAGTCCGTATCTCGCTGCATCGTCACATGGGCTTTCAATGCCTGGTTGATATGATGCGTGATGGATACATTCTTCAAATCGAACAAGTTTTCCAGGCCGAAGAATTTCTCTGCCTTGTTGATACCTTCCTCAGTCAGAAGAACGGACTTAGTCTTGATATCATTCGTATAATCTTCTTCCTTCTTCAACACACGAACAAAGGAATTAGCTTGTGTATACAAGCTTGCTGATTTAGCAGCTGAACCGGAAATGATCAATGGTGTCCGCGCTTCATCGATCAAGATGGAATCGACCTCATCGATGATGGCAAAATTGAGCGGACGCTGTACCATCTGGTTCTTATACAGCACCATGTTGTCACGCAAATAATCGAAGCCAAGCTCATTATTCGTGCTATATGTGATATCTGCCGCATATGCTTCCTGCTTCTGTTCACGTGTCATGCCCGAGCTATTCTGTCCGACAGTCAACCCAAGGAATTCGAATAGCGGACGGTTATTCTCAGCATCACGTCCTGCAAGATAGTCATTGACTGTGACAACATGCACACCTTCGCCAGATAAAGCGTTCAAGTATGCAGGCAGCGTACTTGCAAGTGTTTTACCTTCCCCTGTTTTCATCTCGGCAATGTTTCCGCCATGAATGGCGATACCGCCTAGCAACTGTACATGGAAAGGACGCATGCCGAGTACACGATCAGCTGCTTCTCTTACGGTTGCAAATGCTTCTGGCAGCAAGTCATCCAAGGACTCGCCATCCTTATAGCGCTTTTTGAATTCATTTGTCTTTTCTTTTAATTGTTCATCTGTATATGCTCGATATTCATCTGCTAATGTTTCTATTTGTTCGGCTGTTTTCTGGGCACGGCTGACTTGCTTCTGCGTACCGTCTCCAAACACCCGTTTAAGTAGTCCACGCATAATAACGCTCCTCTTTTAAATCAAAAAAGTATAGTCCAAAAATAATAATAACACTAGGTTTAGCGGTTTACAAGAAAGGGAAACCAGCTCCTTCCAAAAACAAAAAAACAGCGGCGCCCAGTCCCGGGACGCCGCTTTACATGGAAGGAGTGCCATGTCAGACATTCGCAATATTGTAATCGCTACTCCAGCCGCATGAGCCACCATCAGTTGGAATGCGCAGCCCCAAGGGAGGAGGCTGCGACATCCTGGTGGAGTCTTGCGGGGGAAAAGGAAGACTGCCCCTCAGAAGACACGTGATCTGGAGGACAGATCCCGCTGCATTTGTTCGATGCACCAGCGTTCGAGCTGCTCTTGCTTCCATTGAAGTTCCGCCAGCCTTCGATTGGTCGCTGCGATGATCTCGAGCAGCTGTGTGATCGTATGCTCATGCTGTGTGAGTTGGGAATGGGAGACTCGGTGGACAGCATAATCTGAATCTCTGATGGTCAGTACCTCCTTTTGTTGTAGCTGACTTATTTATATCATGGGACTTTCGAAAGGAAAAACGACCGTTTTCGTAAAACGACGAAGGACTTCCTCCATAAAACACTAGAATTCGTCATCATCCGACAGCTTTCATCCCAATTTTTAAGTGATTTTGAAATATTCCTTCTGCGTTTTTGCAAAACGGACCAAATTAAAAGGCAGACGCAAATGCGTCTGCCGCGTTCCAGTTTTCTTTAGGTAGGCTCGATAAGCCCATATCTTCCATCTTTACGCTTGTAAACGACATTTGTGTCTCCACTCGTCGCATTCGTATATACGAAGAAGTTGTGACCCAGCAAATCCATCTGCAAAATCGCTTCCTCGGAATCCATCGGTTTCAAGTCAAAACGCTTGTTTCGCACAATCTCGTACGGACTCAGATCTTCTTCTTCCTCCGTTGCGACGACAGCACTAGCTGCACTTTCATTCTCCATTGCAGCGAATGCATGCTTCGGTGCATCTCCGCTTTGACGGGAGCGTCGATTCACTTTCGTCTTATGCTTTTTAACCTGACGTTCCAGCTTCGTAACAACCAGATCAATTGCAGCATATAGATCAGAATGACTTTCCTCTGCCCGCAACAGCAGGTTCTTCATCGGAATCGTCACTTCAATCTTCGACTCATTGTTATGCACACTCAAGTTTACGTGAGCCTCGGAATCTACCGGGGAATCAAAATATCTCTCCAGTTTGCCTACCTTCTTCTCGATGTAGTCCTTGATCGCTTCTGTAGCCTCGACATTCTCGCCACGAATATTGTACTTCATAACAAGTGTCCTCCTTTCATCCTTATGAGGATACTTTCTACATTCCCTTTACAATACCTTCATAAACACAGAAAAGAGTCAGAAAAATAAGAAGTTTAATCGAAGTTTGTCACGAATTTCTCAACAAAACTTTACATAAGAAAAGTGCCTGAACCAAATCGGTTCAGGCACTTTTTATTTACGTTTATCGAGGAATCTGCCGTCAAGCATATGCATGCTGCCATACGGATTTATATATTTCTTGCCGGACTGCTTCTGCTTCTTAATTGTACGAATATCAGTCTTTAACTGGTCGAAAATATTTTGAACCTGCTTGCTGATTCGTTCATTCATCGGCAGAAGCTCTTTGCCCAAAAGATTTTCCTCCGTCGAAAAAGGCGGCTTCAGCTCCTCCAGCTGTCCAGAGCGGACTTCTAAAAGTGCTGTAAGGGATTGGACGACTTCTTCCCGGTTCTCAGCTGTTACCGGCTGGCTGACGAGTGTGTCTAGCTGGGCAGTCGTATCATACAGTGCCTGCACCCGATTCATCAGACAGTTGCTCCTGTGCCGAATTGCTGCTTGCGGGTTTGTTTTACGACTTCTTTCCATGTGTCGCGGAAATCGGTAATCAAATCCAATGCACTGCTGAGTGCTCGCTGATCGTTGTGGGTATTGGCTTGGATAAGCTGCTGATTGATGAAATCATACAAAGGCATGATCTCTTTTGAGATTGGCACCTCCGGGTCTAGAGTGATCATCAGCTCCCGCACGATGTTCTGTGCTTTTTGAATATTGGTGTTCTTCGATTCAATATCCTTCTTCTCAATGGCTTGCTGGGCAAATTTGATGAATTTGATACAGCCGTTGTAAAGCATGAGCGTCAGCTCACCTGGAGAAGCGGTCTGGACAGAATTTTGCTGATACGCCTGGTAATTTTGTACCGACATGATTGTATTACTCCTTTAGCGCTTATCCTCCAAAGTTGGACATTAGATAAGCGGATTGTTGGTTCATTTGACTAATGGCCTGTTCCATAGCAGAGAATTGGCGCCAGTAGCGATCCTCTACTTGGATAAGATAGTCTTGGAAGCTATCAATTCGGTCCTGGACATCATTAAGTTTTTTACCTATAGAGAACTGATCATTTGTGTAGGTTGACTTACCAGCTTTTTGATATATGTTGTCCATCGTAGTTTTTAATGTATCTTCAATCCGATTGACAATTCCTCTGTCTCCGCCTTCCACGTCATTAGAGAAAAGCTTGTATACCCCATCCGGATTCTCAGTTAATGCAGCCTTCAATTTTTCCTCATTGATAATCAGCTTTCCATTATCTAAGTAGTTGTTGGAAGTAGTGATACCAATTTGTGCAAGCTGTGTATACGATCCGTCACTTTCTACTTTATTATACCAAGCAGAGCGCAGTGAGTAGAGACTGTTTTGAAGGACAGAGTCTCCTTTTAACATGCCGCTTTTCGCTTTTTCTTCCCATAGCTTGATTTCATCTTCCGACATTTCTTTTTTCTGATCATCTGTCAAAGGCGGATAATCGCGATTTACTTTTTCGCTGAGTTTAGCATTTATGTCTTCTACTATCTTATTATAGGAATCGACAAAGTCTTTTATCTTGTTAAATGCCGCATCAACGTCATTGGAGACTGTAACTTTGACTGGACTATCTGTTTTTTCGGTAAAATTAAATGTAACACCGCCTAGCGTGTAACTATTGCTATGGGACGTTATAGGCAATGCGCCATTATATGTGAATTTGGCATCTACACCGCCAGTCTCAGCAGATTGATCAAGCTGTAGGAAGCTATTGAAAAAGTTATTACTAAATTCAATTTCTTTCCCAGCTGTATTAAAATCACCAGTATCCTTTTTTTCTAGGATGACTTTTTTTGACTGTTCATCGTAAAAAGCTCGAACACCTGCATCTGAGTTTGAGATATCTTTCAGGATTTTATCTAGACTGTCAGTTGTGCTAAATTCAAAATCGGTTGTTTGAGCCTCTCCATTCTTATCATAGGTTGTGATAGAGAACTTTAAATCGTCTGCGGTAACAGTACCATTTGTAAAACTCTGATCTCCGATTTCTGCTTTGGGATCGAAGTCTGTTCCAGCGATTGCTGCCTGACTTACATTAATCGCCGAAGTTGCAATCTCGTTCACTTGAATGGAATATGTCCCATTTGCGCTCGAAGAGGTTGCTGTTGCTGTAACAGCAGAACTAGTCGATGATGTAGTTTTCACGTTATAAGTAGTGGATAATTTCATGTTAAGTAAACTACTATCAAAACTAGATAACGACGTATTTACTTCTCTGTATGCATCCTGCTGCCAATTCAATTTTATCTGCTGCTGCTGAAGTTTATAAAGCTTCTGACGCTCAGCATTCATCAACTGCTCTACAAGGGAATCCGTATCCATTCCGGACGCAAGACCCCCGACTCGCATAGAGTTGCTGCCAGAAATACTATCTACCATATGATCACCTGCTCCTTATATTTTCTTATCAACGAGAAGTCCCATGAATTCTGCCATTTTGGCATATGCATCCAAAAGCTTCTTCGGCGGAATTTCCTTTATGACTTCTTGCGTATCTGAATCAACTACTGTCACAAAATAGCGATCCAATTCTTCATGAAGTTCAAATTTCATGTTTGTGTGGGTTGGTTCCAGGAATTGATTCATTGTTTCGATCACTTTTTCGATATCGGATTTGTCATAATCGATATACGTTTTGGAGGCATCTGAAGCCGTCTCCTGTTTATGTAATACTGTGTTTGCTACTGGACGACTTTCGCCCGAGGTGTGTGTAATATGCTGTGAAGCAGAAGAAGATAATTTGTCTATCATCAAAAAGCCAACTCCTTGCACATGCGTTTCTTTTTATATCGGCAGGATAGGCAGGATGTGTAGAGATGTAAATAAAAAAGCATAAAAAAAACGGGTACAGCAGCTGTACCCGCCTGTCCTAAAATCAATTAGAGAATACCGCCATTGATTAAGATAGCTTAATCTATCATGCAGGAATAATCTTCAGGTTTCTCAATGAGGTCAAGCGCAATTTTGTTGGTGGTAATCTTCGTTTTATACTAGCGCGGAAACCCCCAGGACAGTAGGCTCAACTTGTCAGAAGTTTCACACATATTATTTGATAGAGATACGATTACTTGTACGGATTGCCTGCGTCAATGTTGCCGTTGTTCTAGCGTTGAAGCTAACACCAAGCTGAACCGCAGTTTGCGCGATTTCCGGGCGCATTCCTGAGATTACCGTTTCGACACCGACTAGCTTCAATGCTTCTACTAGATAAAAGATTTGCTGTGCTACCATTGTGTCGATGATGATGACACCAGAAAGATCAATGAATAATAGATCCACATCCTGCTCAGTACAATTTCGAAGGGTATTCTCCAAAATAAGTTTTGCACGGTTTGTGTCAATATCCCCTACCAATGGCAGAAGTGCTGTCGTATCATTTAAAAGGATTACTGGCGAACTAAGTTCATTAATCATTTCCTGCTGAGCCTGAAGTTTCCGGTTTGAGTAATGATGCATCTCTTCTGTAACTTTAAGGATTACCTGATCAAAAGCTGTAATAATTTCACGATTCCAAAGATCGAGCATTTCAGGTTTGATAGTGTCTTTATGTAAAGTATAAAATTCATTTATTAAGTCTAGATGCTGTCCGCGAGTTACAACAAATTCACGGATTATTTGATGAGTCGGCGTACTCAAGTGATTCTCATCACGAGCTGTAGAAATAATCCACTCTTCAAAGCTCTTATTGAAGGTCTCCTTATCCTCAATGAAAATACGGAAGAAATGAAGATGAAAATCGTAGTTTTGCTTTTTGAGGTTTTGTATGGTCTCTGGATCAGTGGATGCGTAAACGCCTGAACTTTTAGATTTATCAAGCTGCTCATACCATCTGTCGTTAAGTTCCTTCGCTTTTTCCTTTAAAAACAAATATAAGTCCTTATTCCTATGCATATTCCTGCTCCTCCTAGAGATTCATTTGACATCATACCTGTTTAAATATACGTAATTTCGGCTTTTTTGTAAATTTATAAGAAAATTTCTGGAAACTGACCCATTCTCTTGTACTAGGAAGAATAGACCCCTCCCTGTACCCATATAGCTGAGTTTCAAAACATCTTTTTTTAAAAATGTATCTCTTTTATAACAATAATAAAACCGCCCCTGAAAAGGCGGTTTTATACTGGCTGGGTATAAGCTGAAATTTTCTCCTGAATAAACTGCCATACTCTTTCAGAAGACTTGCTGTCTTGGTAGTGATGCACTTGGTCTCGAATCTGTTTCCGTTCAGCGCTATACCAAGAAGGATTCTCTAAGAAGGTCGACAAAGCATCCTGCAGTGCCTCCTGCGTCGTCACCTTTGGTCCAGGTGTCCAGTTCGTATAGGAATCGAGAATGAATCCACGATTCTGCTGATACGATTGAAGATCAACAGGTGAAAAGATAATCGGCTTATCCAATAATAAATAATCAAAATAAATGGAGGAGTAATCCGTAATCAGCATATCTGCAAGCGGCATAATTTCATATAAATCCATTCCATAACGAGTCAGCATCTCATCTGTAAGCAAATGAACACGTGTCTGCATCTCGAAATGATTCAAGAATAGCTTTTCTTCAGCTGGATGCAGCTTTACAATCAGCTCCAAATTTTCTCTCTCTAAGAAATCGTAAAACTGATCATTATCGAAACTTTCCATCCCAAAAAGATTATCTCGATTAAGGTTTGTATCGGCTCGGTCATTGTGCGCCACTTGCCGATACGTCGGCATGAAGAAAATCATCCGGCTTTCACTTGGGTCTATATCGAATTCTTCTCTTAGAAAGTGCATATCAGGCCGTTGCAGAATCAGATCATTACGTGGTGCACCCGTCAGCTGGATATGCTCTGGATTCAGTTTAAAACAGCGAATCATTAAGTTACTGAAGAACTCAGAATACGAACACACATAGTTGATGCTTCCCCAACGATCTGCCAACACATGCTTGCTCTGTTCATTTTTGTCCTGGAATCCCATTGCTTTAAGCGGGAAGCCATGCCAAGTGTCTATGATCAGCTGATTAGGATTGTAAAGCTTTTTATTATGCTTGATATTCGCCTCGGTAATAACCAGCACTTCGGCAGCCTTGACTTTCTCCTGAAACTCCTGTGTCTCCTGCTGCTGCAGCAGTTCAACATCAAATGTATCATGAATGGATTCCGGAATATGCTTGGCTAAAGCGTACGTGTTCGAACCACTGCTATTACGCGCTACCATGACTAGCTTTTTACGACCAGTTGTAGATACAGATTGTTCCTCTGTACGGAAAGGCGCCTCCCGATGCAGCTGATCAATTTTCCACGTTCCAGCTTTATTTATTAACTCAAGCCGGCAATAGATTTTCTCGGACCGATTTTGCTCCTTCCACATTTGGATGAGAAGTAAACGTACCGAGGCCCTTTTATAATGATAATCGACAGATTCTACTTTTGGATATGCAACCTGCCTTGTTACATCAGCATCTACAGGCTTGAACTCCTCGCTTATATATCGCTGGGTAAAAAAGCTGGCTAAGTAGTCAATCTCTTCCTCTGATTGAACAACCAACTCTGTCCCTTCAATCGCACAAGCCAGGATATCATTAAGGACTTTATAATAAAGATATTGCGGGTCATGTATCGCCTGCATTGGAATTTCTGCAGAGCTCTCCTCTTTCAGGGCAGTTTCCAATTGATCAATTACCGATTCAATGTAGTACGGCTGAACCATAGCCTGACAAGCTTCAGGAGTAGGCAGTTCATATTTACCTTCTGCAATGGCTGGCACATCTTCAAGTGTAGGCATCGACCCATGAGAACCCAGGTTGATAGGAACAACGCCTCTTGCCAGCGCTTCTATTTTCATCTGATTCGATTCGGGATAGCTGCCATTTAAAATTAAAGCTGTCGCAGATTCTAGAAGTGACCAAAAGTCCGCAGCGCTATCTTTCCAAACAATTATTTCCTCTACCCCAATCTGCTGAGCCAATTGCTGTATAGCTGCCTTATCAGGTCCATCACCGATTATCGTTAGGGCCACATTGTCCTGTATGCTCCTGAAAGTGGTAAAAACCTGTTCGAAATAATTATCAAACAAAGTTAACTCTCCGACAAAAAAGAAATGGACTTTATCTTCTGGACGAGGTATCACAGCAGGCTTCCCCTGTATAATTGGCTCTCCGATCAAATGCAGCCACTGATCCTGAAAAGAATAGCGCTGCACAGCTTCCTCCAGTTGCTCATTCATCACTAAGTGACGATCACTAAATTTCAGCGCCTCTTCATATCCATATTCCTCTGGTGCTCCCTGCAGCCAAGAATAGATTCTCGGTAACGGACCATACAACTGCGCTACTGCTGTTCGGCATACATAATTCATCAGCGGTGCACGTACTGCTACTATCACGTCCGGCTTGCCATGATGCCGCAAGCTATTTGTATACCCTTCGATTAAAGAATCTGGATTCTCATATTCCAGTCCGCTCTTCTCTCCATAGTAGTGGATTTCTGGCAATGTTGACTCCCATTCTGTATCCTCTGGTCGATAGGATTGGAACACACGCACGTGGTGACCACGTTTAGCCAGCAGACTTGCAGTCTTGGTTATAATCTGTTCCAGGTGGCCGTTGCCATCAGCGTAGATAAAGGCAAAATCAATGATCATGGTAAATACTCCTTTATATTAAAAGATTCGTTTTACCTGCCAAGTTCCATTATCGTTCACAATTTTCACTCTGACTTCTTCTATATTATCATGCCTGTCTTTTTGATAGCTAAAACGAACGATTGCTCTTGTGTAAGAATAATTAATAGCATTGATTTTCAAGTCATACCAATGGATGCCATTCCCTGATAAGCGTTTTTCTAGAGCAGGATAAATATCCGCAGTTATGAATTTACAAGTAACTTCATCTTCTACATGACTCTCACTAACAACTTTTTCATTTACAATAAAGTCATTAGTTGTTAGACTTCGGAGAATATCATCCATTCTCTCTACCACTCTCTCAGCTTCGTATTCTATAACTGAATCGATACACACCTGTGGATCAGGCAGCTTAACTTTTCCAGATTGTATATCGTTAAGAAGGTCTTTTAATTTATTTTCATCCCCTTTGGGAACAATCCATCCGTTAATACCATTCTTAACTATATCCATGGGCCCATCACAATCAGTTGAGATAACCGCCACGCCGCGGGAGAGCGCTTCTACCAACACTAATCCAAACCCCTCAAAATCAGATGGCAAAACCAAAACTGACGCTTCATCTATCTCGTCCCAGGGAGCATCCTTCCACCCTAACCATGTTATCTTTTCATTAATATGTAATTCATCTGCTAAATTATAAAGCATATTCTTATCAGGACCATCTCCAATACAAGTTAGATCCCATTCATCATGAACACCCGCTAGCGCCCCTAATAATAAATCTAGTCTTTTTTCCTTATTACTCAATCTACCTATGAATATAATCTTCAATTCATCAGGACGAATTATTTCTTTTTGTTCTATGTCTACAGGGTTGTTCACTAAATAGATCGGCTGTTCCTCAGTAATGTCTTTTATTGTGCGTCCAATACTTGAAGAAATTGCAAAATGCGTATCGCTATACTTAAGAAATCTTCCTCCTCCGAAATAAGCCGGGGGTCCATGAAGCCAAGATACTACAGGAGTATTAGGTTTAAAGCGGGCAATAGCCGACCTGCAAATGTAGCTTAATATGGGAGCATGTGTGGCTATGATTACATCCGGAAGTTCCGCGCTCTTCAAGAAGTTTGTATAACCAGCTTGCATAGAAGAGACAGTCTCTTCCTCGACCTTTCCACCCTGGCCATAATAATATAATTCTGGTATTGTATCTGCCCAAGCTTTAAATTGCGGGGAATGTGTTTGTAATACACGCACTCTATTCCCTTTTCTCACAAGACCATTTACAACAGTAGTCAATACGTCCTCTAAACCGCCTTTTCCTTCTGCATATCCTAAAACGATATCAATTAGCATCATATTCGCCTCTTTCTCTCTTTTAAATCATAAAAAAGACACCTTATATAAGGTGCGCTTTTTTTAAATTCCTAATAGTTTCTCTTCAAGCCACATACTATCCTTGAATAAATCTAAAGCTTTCATCACATATGGCTCAGGATCCGCGTCAGTTTCAATTATCTGCTTATAAAATAGGTAATCATCATTATATTTATGTAACGCTTCTTTAGCTATTCTATTAGCTTCTTCTAAATTATCGTGCGCCTTTAACCATGTAATTATATTTAGGTAGTCTTGTCTTTCTAAAGTATGTTCTTCTGATTTTTCGTATAAAATCATAGCGAGATCTTGCTGTGATAATTCGAACAATATTCCTCCAAGTTTTGCATATATTGATGGAGAGAATAAAGAAATTTGTTCCAGCAACTCATTAGCAATTTCGTAATTTTGATACTTGATTAATTTCTTAATCATATAACTAAATTCTAAAGTATAATCTTCTTTTTTCAGTTCGTCTTTATTAAAATCGTCATCGATCATAAAACCTAATACTGAATTAAGTATGATATTTCTATATACATGTTTTAAGTTTTGGGAAGGTTTTAAGCGATGTAATAAATAGATATCCCCTGCATCGATAAATCTAAGTTGTAAAGCCTTAGCAAGTTTTTGTTCGTCGTTTCTCAGCCAATCATTTTCAAGTCCTGCAAATCTAATTGCAGATATTTTCACTTCCAAAATGTCTAAAACGTCTTTATCCAGTTTTACATTGTTTGCAATTTCTCTGACAAGTTCATATAGACCTTCATTTAGAAGAAAACGAATGACATCATATAGATGGAACTCTAGATAGGGTTTTGTGATAACAAATGTTTCTTTTGCAGAAGTATGGATTGCTAGTATCTTCAAAAGGCTTGTGAGTGAGTCAAAGCAGCGGTTATTTATATTCAAAGCTTTGGAATAATAAGCTACGGCCTTCTCCATATCTTTTTCGAGTTCGTAAATTTTAGCTAACCTTAAAGATGGTAGATATTCAATTGCATCCGAACTCTTCACAACAGTTTTAAACGTTGATTTTTCACTTAATATTAGCGTGAAAACCTGCTTAGCATCTTCAAGTCTACCTTGGGCTATATAAATAGAACCTTTAATATATAGGAAATCTGCTGCATCTCGATATATTCTTATCGCATCTTGAAGTACATTAAGCGCATCATTATGTCTATCCAACAAAATCAATGTTTCTGTAATATTAAGCAAACATATAGGAACCCAATTTATAAAAGGATCTTCTTTTTTCTTGTATGCAGTTACAAAGGCATCAAGTGCTTGTTCGTATTTCTTTTCTATCTTCAACTCGTTACCAAGATTATAATAGTCGAAACCACTTTTTTCTCTCTTAAGTTGTAGATTTATTAATTTCTTGTTTCTATTTGTCTTTTGCTTTGTTTTCACTACTTCTTCCATGTAACCAGAGTGATATGCGATTAGATCAGATAATTTAACAGTGATATTCTTATTTTCTTTATGTGTTATTTGTTCATGTATAGCTCTGGTATATTCGTAAGCACCGGAATTCTTATACAATCTGACATGTTTATTTTCAACAATTCGATTCCCATTGTCACCCACGAAATTAACTATATTTATTGCATACACATCGTCTTTACTATTTTTCAAATCTTCGATTACAGCGCGAGCATTTGTTGCCTCAAGAAATTCATCTGCGTCTAATACAAGAATCCATTCACCTAGAGCATGACTAGCAGCAAAATTCCTTGCATCAGCAAAGCTATTATTCCAGTCAAAGTAAAATAGACGTACATTTTCATACTCTTTAATTATTTCGATTGTACTGTCAGTAGAGCCCGTATCGACAATAACAATATCTTCTACTAAATCCACAACCGAATCTAAACAACGTTTTATCACTTTCTCTTCATTCTTTACAATCATACAAAGAGAAACAATTGGTTTTTTCAAAATAAACACCACCTCAATCTATAAAAATACTGGTCCAAAAAATTGGACCAGTATTTTTATAGGCGAAAAAGAATTCGCCTATAATGAAATTACTGAAGAAGTTGCAATACACCTTGTGGCTGCTGGTTAGCTTGTGCAAGCATAGACTGTGCAGCTTGAGAAAGGATATTGTTTTTAGTGAATTCCATCATTTCAGAAGCCATGTCAACGTCACGAATACGAGATTCAGAAGCTGTTAGGTTTTCTGAAGATGTTTGCAAGTTGTTGATTGTGTGATCCAAACGGTTTTGGTAAGCACCAAGTTTAGAGCGCTCAGCAGAAACTGTTTCGATTGCAGCGTTGATTGTAGAAATCGCAGCGTTAGCATCACTTTGAGAAGAGATGTTGATACCAGCAGTAGCAGAATCACCTTCTACGCCTAGCGCTGAAGCACCCATGTCAGCAATTGTAAGTTCAATGTTTTGATCTTGGTTAGCACCGATATGGAATGTCATTGCAGTTGCAGCTACATCACCGTTGATTAGTTTCTTCGTGTTGAATTCAGTGTCTGTAGAGATACGAGTGATCTCTTGAGCCAACTGATCCACTTCTTTTTGAAGCTCTGCACGGTCTGTATCAGTGTTAGTGTCGTTGGCAGACTGTGTAGCCAATTCACGCATACGCTGTAGGATAGAGTGAGTTTCGTTCAAAGCACCCTCAGCAGTTTGGATCAAAGAGATACCATCTTGTGCGTTTTTGGAAGCCATGTCAAGACCACGGATCTGTCCGCGCATTTTTTCGGAGATTGCTAGACCTGCAGCATCGTCTCCAGCTTTGTTGATTTTAAGACCTGAAGATAGTTTTTCCAAAGATCCTTGTGTTGCAGCAGAGTTAGCACTTAGTTTGTTGTAAGTGTTAAGAGCAGCGATATTATGATTGATTCTCATTTTAAAAATTCCTCCTTGAGTGTAAGTACAGCCCACATCCTTGTGGTTTTATTGGTTCGCAGCGGTCGGCCGCCCGAGCTTACCTTTGCTGTACTATTTATATCGGAGGATTTCAGCATATGTTTAGCTTTTTCTTTATTCTTTTTTTAAGAATTTAAGTAAATCGACAGAAGTGTCTGCAGCAGCACTATTTTCTTGTTCAATCGATAGATAAACTTCTTTACGATGTATAGCTATCTCTCTAGGAGCATCTATACCAAGCTTGATCTGTTCTCCATCGATGCTCAGGACTTTTATTTCAATATCGTCACCAATCTTAACCGACTCTCCTACTTTTCTTGTCAGAACAAGCATTATTCCGCCCTCGCTTTCTCAGATTGCAAAGGTGTACGGGAGGAGAAATCATCCGTAAGAATGATTTGCTGCCCTTTCAATGCATCTACATTGATAATAATCGGTGCTAATAGATTAATCGTGCTCTTCTCAAAAGGTTTCCGTAATGTGAGTATAGATAAAATCTTCACTTGATCCGGAGTTGTGATTGCCAGCTCGTCTTTCGTTTGATCTCCTAAGTCAAATGTATATTCCTTACGGAAATGGTATGGACTAGCCACTACAAATGCAACGTGGGCTGTTACAGTACTTTGCAGGATCTGAAATACAGGATTGTCAGGAAAATCAATCAATACAAACATCTTTTCATCCTGGAATCCGGGTAAACCTTTCACGAAGTGAATCACTTTATTTTCATCTACTGACATACTTCCAAAATATTTTGTTTCAATATCCATTTCTAAACTCCTTATATGTTTATCTCGAACCCATTAACACCATAGAATTTTAAGTTTTCGAAGTCTACTTTAAGCGACTGGTATTGCATGATACCTGTATCCACCTGGCCTCGCTCATAGGCAAACTGCGGTTTATTCGGCGTATTCTTTATTTCCGGAGAGTGGATCTTCACATCGATATTCAAATCAGAAGGCTGATAATCGATCTTTACAGAAAATCGAGAAGGGATCCACCCAATTGCGAAATCCTTCAGTTTCCGTTCATCTATCCGTTTTGCTTGGGCCACAATCGGATCTCCGCCTTTTTCAATTTCCATCATTTCCTTACCTTCCTGGACACGGCGCGCGATGCCTTCCAAGTTAGATTTCTTGCCAAGCTCCGCAAAATCCTCTATCCGTTTAAAGACAGATTTCAAGTCCATATCATTCCACGCTTGTGTCTGATCAATCGTAAGCTTGGATGGTGTTGTATGCATCGTAATTTCAGCTTGGGGCTGACGAATCGTTTGTTCTGCTTCAGGCTGTTGGATATTCACTGTCGCATCGGTTGTATTAATACTGATCTTAGCCTGCTGAGATTGTAATCGCACTTGAGGCATTTGCATAAGTATTACTCCTTTCTATACAAAAAGCCCCGCCTACTGGCAGAGCTTTATCTATTTTTATCGTAGAAAGTCCATAAGGGTTGGTTGAATAATTCGCGCACCTGCTGACATCGCCGCTCGATGAACTGCTTCCTGGGAAGTAAGATTCATTATAACTTCTTCCATTTCGGCATCCTCGTTATTGGACATCAATTCTGTGGCAGACAGCTCCTGATCACCCAAGCGGGATTCTACAAGATCCATCCGATTCATCCGTGCACCTATATCTGCTCTTTCGTTGACAAGATTATTGATATTCTCGTCTATTAGTCCAATATACTGATCTAAGTCTTCATCAGAACCATCTGAGCGGAGTGCTGCAGAGAAATTACTCAAGTCATCGAATAATTTATTTCCGAATACTGCACCTCCATCGACATTGATTTTAACATCAACACCTTTGGATAAAGTCAGATTAACTGCATTAGAATTAAAATCTACAGTAGTACTGCCATCCTCATTAATCGTAACTGGAGCAGTATTAGTGGCGGATCCATTAAAAATATATTTCTCATTCACTTGTGTATTTGCAATTGTTGCCAGCTGTTCTTTCAGCTGATCAACTTCCTCTGCAATATTACTTCGCTGTCCCTCTTCATATGTACCATTGCTCGCTTGGACAGCCAATTCGCGAAGTCGCTGCAGCGCACTTGTAGCGTTGCTCAGAGCAGAATCAGAGTTATCAATCCAAGTCTGCGCCTCTGATAGGTTTCGCTTGTACTGTGCTACATCACGTACTTCAGTTCGATAACTCATACCCTTTGTCGCAACAACGGGATCATCAGAAGGCCTTGTGATTTTCTTACCTGATGAAAGCTGTTCAGAATACTTATTCAAGTCGCTATAACTGTTGCTCAGATTACGCAGCATACTGTTGGACATCATACTTTGTGTTATACGCATGTTTCACTTACCTCCCTACTAATCCCATGTTGTTAATAATTGTATCGAGCATTTCGTCTACAGCTGTCATGCTGCGGGCAGCAGCATTATAAGCGTGCTGGAACTTGATCATGTTGGTCATTTCTTCATCTAGTGACACACTGGAAACAGATTGACGCTGCAAATCAGCTTGATCGACTAACGAAGTAGAGTTAGTTGCTTGTCTCTTTGCTTCTTGTGCGTTCACGCCCAATGTACCGATCATACCTTCATAGAAACTGCTGACGGAAGTGTTACCTAGTCCTTCTAATGGGGAACGCATCGCTTCGGAGAGCTTCTTCGCATTTTCGCCATTACCGGAAGTACCGTCTGCACTTACTGCTATTAGATCAGGATTGCCATTTATCTCATCGGACAAACTGATATTTGCTGCAGCTCCGTACTGCGATCCGCCTGCGTCAAAGAAATCAATTCCAGAGAGGGTGCCACCTTTTGTATAGCCAGTCTGCTGCACTGCATTGATAGCCTGTGCAAAGTTGAACGCCATTTTATCAAGGTTTTGCATCATTTCCGGATATGTACCTTTAATAGAACCATCTTCCAGATATCCGTATGAATCCATCAGGCCCTTAAGCTCCCCTTTGGAAGTAAAATCCTCTACAGAAATCTCTGTATCTCCAAAAGTAATACTTTCAACAGCCTGCATGCCGTTCTCATCTTGACCATACTGGACTGATAAAGGCTGATAGGTTTTCGTGTCAGGATCAACCAATACTGCTTGTGCTGCACCCTGTTCATCAACCAATGTGATTTTCGCAATACCTTGAGCTGCTGTTGGAGCTAAGCCGCCTGATTCCTGGTATTCCACTTTGATGTTGACCATCGAGGAAAGCTCATCGATGAGTACATCTCGTTTATCATACAAATCATTTGTCACCATACCGTGCGGTTCCATTTCGGCGATCTGTTTGTTCAATTCATTGATTTGGTTCATATAAGAGTTGATGCTCTTCACGGACACATTATCAATTTGATCACGTAGGTCGCCACGAACATTCGTAAGGCTGTCAGAGATATAATTGAACGTATCTGCTACTGCCTTACCCTTTTCTAAGGCAACAGAACGGGCTCCTGATTCATCTGGTGTAGCCGAAAGATCCTGTAAGGAGCTCCAAAAATCATCCAAAACAGCAGATAAGCCCGAATCAGACGGCTCGTTAATAATCCCTTCCATTCGGTTCAATGCTTCGGATTTCATGCTCCAGTAAGCAGAAGTTCCAGTCTGCGAACGGTATTGCGCATCCAGGTAGCTGTTGCGGATACGTTCGATTGAACCTGCTTGGACCCCTGTTCCCTGTTGTCCGGCTATTTGTGGACGATTTAGTCCTGCGGCTGGATATGGGGAGATTTGTTCGAAGTTAACGCGCTGTCTTGTATAGCCTTCTGTATTTGCATTCGCAATATTATTGCTTGTCGTATATAACGCCGTCTGTTGCGCAAAAAGCGCAGAGCGGGCGATTTCTAATCCTTGGAATGTTGATCCCATGTATATTCCCCTTTTACCGATAGCTTTTCCGTATCTGTGTTATGCTTTGGAGTCAAACAAGGCGCGATTCTGCGGTCGCTGCTGATCCTGGTTAGGTGTACCATAATTCAATGATTGGATGGAGGGAGCAAGCATATCCAGTGAAATCTGCAAGAATTGCATCGACTGCTCCAGCAGCTGCTGATTGAGCGCTTCCTGCTTCTTGAGCTCCGTCACCGTCTCAGTAAGGCCGATCAGTTGTTGTTCAAACTGAAGAGCTGACTTCTGATCTGTAATCAGTTCCAAAAGCTCCGAAACAGTAGACGGCACCGGAAGTCCAGAAGCAACAGCCCATGATTCTGTTTGCTGAATTCGCAATTTCTCAATCTGGGCGACAGCTTGCACATGCTTCTTTTCTGCAAGCAGCTGCTTCTGCAGGCTTTCCATGTCGTTTGATTTCAGATGATCTGTTTTCAGCCGACTGATTTCAAGAAGACTCCGATGCAATTTATGCAGTTTTTCAATCGTTTCTAATAATGCTTGTAAAGCCATGGTTGCTCCTCCTTGGTCTTATGACCAAAAATCCATCATTTTCTTAGCGGTTTTCTCTGCATCGACTTTATATTCGCCATTTTGTACTGCGGCTTTTATCTGTTCCACATGGCTCTGGCGGCTCGCCTGGATTTTGTCGCCTTCCTGAAGGCGTTTCGCCTCTGAGGAAATCTCCAATTTATCCTGGCGCTGACTTGCTTTTTGCAAATCTGCCTGCTGCTTGAGCTGTTTTGTGTACGGATTGAAACCGGATTGGTTCGGACCTTGAATTTTCAAAGATCTACACCCCTTTCCAACTTCTTAACACTCTTACAGATAGTATCGGTCAACATCGGGGAAATGTTAAGCGATTTAATGAATTATTTCACAGAACGATTTGCATTGTAATAGACACGCTGCTCTTTAACACCGGCAGCTGCTACACGTTTCTCATCCAATTCGCGAGCAACGTCCAGATCTTTGCGCATTTGATCTTTGCAATCTGTGCAAATTTCGCCTTCTGTAATTTGATTGGAACAGTTGCGGCAAGAATATGACAGCATCGGGAATTGACTTGGCTGCAATCGTTTTTCACGGACAAATTTGATGATCAATGATTCTGGTACGGTTGTGACTTCCGTAATTTGCTGGATGGTTGCTTGGCGATTTTCACGTTTGCGCAGATACTGGTAGACCATTTGGAAGGAACGCTCTTCCTCTCGATGGCAATTCGGACAAATATCTCGGTAATCTCGCGCGAATACGCTTCCGCAGCGGACGCAATTTGCTAGTTCTAACATAGGCTAACGCCCTCCTCCTAGTATAATAGGTACACTCGTAAGTGACCTGATTAGTATAATTATAGCATGATAATATAATAAACCCGCGGTTCACACGACATTTGGCATATGGGAAAGTTACCCCCTGATTAACGTACAGGCCGTTACAAATTCGGTACCATTTTCCTTCAAAACCTGCGCAGCATGCCGAAGCGTTGTTCCTGTTGTATAAATATCATCGATCAAAACAGCGAATTGGGGTGGTTCCGATAGTAAATAAAACGGATTATCAGCTGTCACTCTGTGCAATCGGCTACGCTTGGATTGCTTTTCTCCATGCTTTCTTCCTAGTGCATTCTTCCGCTTGGCCCGTGTAAAAGCTGCCAGCTCTTCCGCTTGATTGAAGCCTCTCTCTGCCATCCGCTCTGCGCTTAATGGAATAGGAACAACCTCATACTTGGACTCCTTGAAATGCTGAAGATAGAGTTTCCGAAATTCGGCTTCAAACACTTTTCCCAGCACATAATCGCCGCGATATTTCCATCTTGCTATATAATCCTGCATAAATGGCTCATAGCTGTACAAAGAAACATTCCTCTCCAGCATAGCCTGATAGCTCGTTTTCTCCCACTCGAGACAATCTGAACAAGTAATAGAAGCCGTCTGTTTCATGCAACTTGTGCAACCCGGCTCTTTCAGTCTGTGAAAAGACACTTCACAATCCAAACAAAGGAGTGATATCCGCTCCGGCCAAAAGAAAGTGGACCAGCTGGGACGGGAAGCGTACGATTCTCCGCATCCTACACATAGACTCATAGCCGCTTTGCCCTTCGATTCATGTCGGTGATGGACCGCACTGCCTTATCCATAGCATCGCTTCTTCCTTCATGAAAGAAGACAACCTCTCCTGTCGGATCAGCTGGACTTCTGCCGGCGCGGCCTGCAATCTGCACCAATGCCGCCTCATCAAAAACATCATGACCAGCATCCAAAATTGCCACATCCACAGAAGGAAACGTCACACCTCGTTCAAGAATGGTTGTCGTTAGGATAATGGCTATATCCCGATTTCGGAATGCCTGCACTTTTGCCTCTCTGTCTTTATCGGCAGCATGGACAGTTCTTATTAGTGTTTCCGCATCTCTTTTTGGCAGGATTTTTTGTGCGGATGGACGAAGCACTTCCTTTGCCTCTTCTTGCAGTCTATCAGCAAGCACGACGGTAGGAAGAAAAATCAGTACCTGCCTTGTCGGATTACTGCGCTTGTTGAGCCAAAACAGCAGCCTTTTCGGAAAATTCCCTTTTCGTAATTGTTTCTGCAAACCAAAGCAAAGCTTTGATGCAGGTACTGGAAGAGGCTGCCCATGAAAGCGTACGGGAACGAAAACATGAGGGAGGGTTTTGGCAGCGATTTGCCGCTTTTCTTTTCGCCGTGGTGTTGCAGTGAGGAAAATGGAGGCACATGTCGATTTCCTGGCTTTTTCCGAGGCGATATGGAGCATCGGGTCAGTATGATATGGAAAAGCATCGATCTCGTCAATGATGAGTACATCAAAAGCATGATAAAACCGCAGCAGCTGATGCGTGGTCGCCAGGATGAGCTGACCGTCACCCGTTTTATCCGGACTGCTGCCATATAATGCTTGAACAGTGACAGTTGGGAATGCCTGTTGGAATCGCGGCAGCAATTCCCTGACCACATCCGCTCGCGGTGTCGCAAGACAAATTCGTTTGCCCTGTTGGAGCGAGATCGTAATCCCTTGGAATAGCATCTCCGTTTTACCCGCACCGCAGACAGCATGTACCAGCAGCTTCCCATTCTGCTTCATCGCCAAATCAATTGCATTTGCGGCAAGCTGCTGATACCTGGTCAGTTCTCCTTCCCAAGCACAAGGATTATCATGATAGGGCCACTCAGGCTCCGGGTCAGTCCATTCATAGAGATGTTCACAGGCACTTACTCTTCCCATTTGAATACAGTTCCTGCAATAAAGATGGATACTGCCACAGATCTGACAGTTAATACTTTGCAAATGAGGCTGTGTCGCATTGCACCGATTACAATATAAGCTGTTTTTTTCTTTTCGGATTGTTGGAATCTGTTTGAAGTGATGTTGTTGGAGAGCTTCCTGAAGGGCATTAGCTGAGAGTGGAATTTCACGGCTTAATAATCGTTTACCAGCATAGCGTTTTGGATCAAGTTCCATTTACTTGCTCCTTTCTATAAAAAAAGGGGAGAGAAACTATCTCCCCTTACACTTTGTACCACAAAAATCCAATGGCACCTTCGCCAAGATGGGTGGCGATAACCGGGCCGAAATAAGATACTTCTATTTCTGCATTTGGGTATTCGGCCGCCCATTCCTGACGCAGACTTTCTGCTTCCTCAGGTCGATTGCCGTGAATGATGCAGGCCTTCATTTTTGCACCATCTGCAGCTTGCTCATCGAATAATGCTTTGATTCGGCTGATTGCTTTCTTCTTCGTCCGGATCTTTTCAAACGGTACGATCTTTTTATCCTCAAAATGAAGAACCGGTTTTACCTGGAGCAGACTGCCGATAATGGCTTGGGCTCCGTTCAAGCGTCCTCCGCGTTGCAGATTGGACAAATCATCAACGATGAAATACGCTATCATCGTTTCTTTCATTTCATCCAAACGCTTAAGAATATCTTCAACGCTTGCGCCTTGTTTCACCATACGTGCTGCTTCCAATGCATAGTAGCCTTGGGCCATACAGCTCAGTTCGGAATCATACGCATGGACGTCGATTCCTTCTACCATATCGTCGGCAGCCACCATGCTTTGGTACGTACCGCTGATTCCACTGGAAAGATGCACACTGATAACGGCATCATAGGATTCGCTCAGCTCCTCCAGCTTCTCGATCACTTTACCTACGACTGGCTGGGATGTCTTAGGCAATGCCTTTTGCTGCTTTATCTTGTCATAGAATTCCTCAGCAGTGATATCCACTTCTTCCTCATACGTTGCATCGTCGAAAACGACCTGCAATGGGATCATATGTATGTCAAATGCTTCTCGCTGTTCTGGCGTAAGATATGCTGTACTATCTGTCATTACAGCAATATTCATGCTATCGGTCTCCCTTACGTTTTTCTGCCTTCTATCTAACGATTTCTGCCTTCTATCTTACCCTATGCCTGTCCTTTTTGCATCCATCAATTAGGAATTCATCTCATGCCATTCTAAAGTGATTTACAGATTCCCAGTCTGGAATCACAGTTTTGTCCTAGCTCTCCATCAGAAAAACAAAAAAAGCCCGGGCTTTATCACCCGGACTCCCACCTTACAATACTTCGACCCAGCCGTTGCGGATTGCTGTTACAACTGCTTGTGTACGATCATTAACATTCATTTTTTGCAAGATATTACTAACGTGGTTCTTGACTGTTTTTTCACTGATATACAGTGCTTCCGCTACGCCGCGGTTGCTCTTTCCGTCAGCAAGCAGCTGCAGCACTTCACATTCCCGGCGTGTAAGCAGATGCAATGGACGGCGGTGTTCGCCGATTTTGCTGGAAATGGATGAGTTGCTTTCCTCAGAAAGGCGTCGGTATTCCTTCACAAGATTATGAGTGACTTTCGGGTGCAAATAGGATCCGCCTTCACTGACGACCTTGATGGCATCAATCAGAGAATCTGCATCCATTTCTTTCAGCAAATACCCTTGTGCGCCAGTTTTCAAAGCATGTGTTACGTAGTTTTCATCATCATGGATGGAAAGTATGATGACGTTGATATCTGGACGGTGTTTGATCAAGTCAGCTGTTGCTTGTACACCGTTTGTAGTCGGCATATTAATGTCCATCAGTACGACGTCAGGATTGAACTTTTCAACAAGCTCAAGTGCCTCTGACCCGTCGTCTCCTTCTGCTACAACCTGGAAAGCCGGTTCGAATTCCAGGATGCGTTTGACACCCTCTCGAAATAGCTTATGGTCGTCAATCAATAATATTCCAGTACTCATGTGTTCGCTCCTCCTACAAGTTCTTGTCATTTTCATCTTTTGCTGTGTGCTCTAAGAAATTATGAGTAAGTTGTCAATATAAGTGCGTTAACAAGTCCCGTCTAAGCGGTTGACATTACATGCTTCTAATTATAAGCATAATTACCTGATTACCGCCACTTATATCCTTCTTTTTATCCTTCTGTAAGCGGTACCTTGATTAGGACTCGGGTCCCTTTTCCGATATCGGAATGGAAGGCAATGGAACCATTCAGCATCTCGACACGCTCGCGCATCCCGATAATTCCGAATGAGTTTTCTTTCTTCACTGTAACATCGAAGCCCTTTCCATCATCAATAATGCTAATAACTACCAAGTCCTGCATTACTTCCAGGCGGACCTTGATTGTACTTGGTTCTGCATGCTTGACTGCATTCTGGACTGCTTCCTGGGTAAGACGGAACAATGCCACCTCATACTTCGGATCCAGACGCTTTTCTGCCTTTAATGCTGTGAAATCAATATGGATGTTATTGAATTCTTCGATATTGGCCAAGTACTTTCTAATCGTAGGCAGCAAACCGAGATCATCCAGCGCCATCGGGCGAAGGTCATAAATGATGCGGCGCACTTCGTACAGAGAGCTGCGGACCATCTTACGCATATTCTGGATCTCGAGCAGCGCTTCCTCTGTACTCCTTTCTCGGAAAGTACGGTCAACAAGTTCGGATCTGAGCAGGATATTCGCAAGCATTTGAGCTGGGCCGTCATGCATTTCCCTGGAGAGCCTGCGACGTTCTTCCTCTTGCGCTTCAATGATTTTCAAACCGAATTCCTGTTTCTCCTTCGCATCGATAATGAGCTGGGAAACTTGTTTGAAATCGTCATTCAAATAATTGAGGACCACACTGATCTTGCCTACCAGACCTTCTGCACGCTTCATCTTCAGTTCCAGCCCCTGCAATCGGCGCTGAATCTCATCACGGCGTTCACGCAGAAGCTTTTCCTTTTCACGGGACATGCGCAGCTCAATCTGCAGCTTATGGGTCTGCTCGTACACTTCCCGGATCTCTTCTTCCGAATAGCGATCAAAATCACGGCTCACATCAGACAAACGCATTTTGGAATAGCGGACTTTCTGCTCCAGCTGATCACCTTCCTTGATCATATCACCCACTTTTTCCTTTGTGAGCTGCAGATCAGCAAGAAGCTGCTCATATTCCATGCGTGACTCTTCCCCTATGTAAAAAATCTCATCCTTGCTGTTCTCGACAGCTTCCACCATCTCATTGATGATCCGGTCGAGCGCTTTGTCTTCGATTTTTTTACCCATTTCATTTCTCCAATCTTGTATGCTATATCATTCGAATTACCCAACTGCTTTATGGGGTTTGCGGGATACTTTTCTATGTAATTCGTCATGTTTTCTGCTATCTTTATATAATGAGTGCTCAAGGAGGTAAAATGCAAGATGCTTACAACTTATTTTACCGTAAAATCGGAAGGTTCACACGAAATTGTCATCCAAAAATCCCGTTTTATCGGTCATGTGAAGCGCGTTGAGACAGAAGAAGAAGCAGTCAACTTCGTTCAGAAAATCAAGAAAGAGCATAAAGACGCCACTCATAACTGCTCAGCCTATATGATCGGCGAACACGACCTGATTCAAAAGGCCAGTGATGATGGCGAACCGAGCGGAACTGCTGGTGTGCCGATTTTGGAAGTATTGAAAAAGAAGGGCTTGAAGGATACTGCTGTTGTCGTCACGAGGTATTTTGGCGGCATTAAGCTTGGAGCTGGCGGTCTGATTCGCGCTTATTCCGGATCTGCTGCTCAATCGATCGACGAAATCGGTGTCGTAAAACGGCAGCTCATGCAGCTTGCAGAGATTCATATCGACTATACACTGCTCGGAAAAGTCGAAAACGAACTGCGGCAATCTGCCTATACATTGCGAACCATTGATTATGCTGACCGCGTCGTGCTGCACGTCGCCTTGCAATCTGGACAGGAAGAGGAGTTCCAAGCATATGTTACAGACATGACAAATGCACAGGCAGAAATCACATTTGGCGGTCAAGAATATATAGAAGAAGATGTGTAAAAGTCAGCGCGACTTCTACACATCTTTTTTTCGACAAAATATTACCCGGGAAATCAATCTCCTGTATGATAGTCCGCTGCCTTCAAACCGCTTAGTGCACCCTGATCCGCGATGATGGTGACATTGGGATGCTCTTTAATGATGGATGCAGGAAATGCTTCGGTTTTATCACCGTATACTAGCCTTTCCAATACAGAAGCTTTTTGTTCTCCTGCCACAAGCAGCAGCAATTCTTTACTTTCCATAATATTTTGGATACCCATCGTGATGGCATGTGTCGGAACAGCTTCTAAGCTTGGGAAAAAGCGGGCGTTCGCATTTCTGGTCGTCTTGTCCAGCTCCACCACATGGGTCCGCTGCTCAAATGGTGTATGTGGTTCATTGAAACCAATATGCCCATTCAAACCAATACCGATCACCTGTAAATCAATACCGCCTGCTTTTTCAATCAGGTCCTCATAAGCCTGACACGCTGCATCCATATCATCTGCTCTACCATCCGGAAGATGCGCTTTTTCTGGAGACAGGTCAATATGGCGGAACAGATGCTGGTTCATATAATGTGCATAGCTATTCTCGTCATTTGACTGAAGTCCTACATATTCATCCAGATTGAAAGTTTCAGCTTCTGCAAAAGAGATGCGTTTTTGATTATACATCTCGATAAGTGCGTCATACATGCCCTCCGGTGTTGATCCGGTTGCAAGCCCAAGCACAGCATCAGTTTTTTTAGAAAGCTTCTCAGCAATACGCTCGGCAGCCATTCTGCTAAGCTCGTTATAATCCTTTGCTTTTTCCATTGTCAGCATGATTCTTCCTCCTTGTGATAAGCCAAGTTCCCCCTGCAATAGGTTGCTTGCAATGTCAGCTGGTCATCCAGCAGAACGATATCGGCGTCCTTGCCTATTTCCAGTGAACCTTTTCTGTCATAAATACCATACTGCTTGGCTGGATTCTCTGCCGTCATCTTGGCAATATCAGCAACAGAGACATCTGCATATGCAGCCATATTCCGTATAGCATCCTTCATTTGCAGCATACTGCCGGCAAGAGTCCCATCCGGAAGCAAAGCTTTACCATCCTTCACGTTAACAGCTTGCCCGCCAAGATCATAAGTACCGTCTTCCAGCCCTTTTCCGCGTAAGGAATCTGTAATGAGAATCAACCGGTCAGAACCAACATTCTGGTAAATCAATCGAAGCATTTCAGGTGCTACGTGAATGCCATCCGCTATCAGCTCGGACATAAGCGCTGGCAGTAAAAAACCAGCACCGACAGCTCCTATATCACGGTGGTGGATGCCATTCATCTGATTGCACAAATGAGTCAGCTGCGTAATGCCCTGTTCAGCTGCTTCCTTTATCTGCTCAAAAGAGGCATCCGTATGTCCTGCTGATACTGTGATCTGCTCCGAAGCAAGCAGCTGCGTCAGCTCATAGTCTTTGTCGCACTCTGGCGCAAGCGTCACTACCTTGATTTTATTCCCTGAGAGCTTCTGCCACTTCTGGAAGAGTTCTGTATCTGGCTTACAAATGTGTGCAAGCGGCTGTGCTCCTGCTTTTACCGGATTGACAAACGGACCTTCCAAATGTACACCGATCAGTTCAGCTTCTTCCGGTTGATGTATATACAAACGCACTTGTTCCAGCGCAGTCTCAATTGCCTCTTTTTCCTGGGTGATGGTAGTAGCCAGGAAGGCAGTTGTTCCTTCATTCGGCAGCCAGGCAGCCATCTTGTGCAGACTTTCCTGTGTCGCATCCATCGTGTCTGCTCCTGCAGCCCCATGAATATGCCCATCGATAAAGCCAGGCAGTGCATATTGATTTTTCCCATCAACTTCCTGATCATACTGCAGAGATGGCTTATCTTCTCCTATTTCTACTATTTCCCCATTCGTTATGCCGATATAACCCGTTACCAGCTTTTCTGGCAAGCATATTCGGACATTCCGAAGCAAGATGTCACCCATAGCAAGATTCCTTCTTTCCTTGATAGTATCAATAGCTTAGCACAAGGTATACACATTGTCTAACCATATAGACAATGTGTATACAATTAAAAAATGACATGGTATACTAAGCAAAATATAACGACAGAGGAGCACCCACATGATCGATAAAAATTCACCCATTCCGCTTTATTTTCAGCTGGAGCAGGCGATCCGTGAGCGCATCGAGTCGGGCAGCTTGCTTCCTGGGGAGATGCTGCCGCCTGAAAGGCATTATACCGAGTCTTTAGGTATAAGCCGAATGACTGTTAGGCATGCAATGCAAGCCCTGATAGAAGATGGACTGCTGGAAAGAAGACGAAACAAAGGTCTTTTCGTGAAAGTTCGTCCTTATCATCAATCTTTATCAAAATTGACAAGTTTCAGTGAAGATATGCAAGCCCGGGGACTCACTGCATCGAGCAGTATATTGGAATGGAAGGAAATAAAATTGAGCAGCCTGGCTGCAGACAAGTTGCAAAAAGAAATTGGTTCCTCAGCGATCAGAATCAAACGTTTACGATCGGCAGATCAGGAACCGATTGCTGTCGAAACCATAACTTCCCCTCTGGAAATGGCTAAGGATCTGACAGAGAACAAGCTGGAGGAGAGCTTCTACGCTTATTTAGAAAAGGTAATGGGGCTGACACTTCATCGCGCCGAACAGGAAATTGAAGCTGATTTAGCGGACGAGTATTTGGCTGACTTATTGAAAGTAACACCCGGCGATGCCGTCCTGCGCATCCATCGCTTATCCTATCTGGACGATGGCCGGCCCTTCGAGTATGTAACGAGTACGTATAGAGCGGACAAATACACGTTTACAAGCAGCTTCTACCGTTAAGGGCACACAAAAAGAGCAGCGCCGGATTCCGGAACACTGCTCTTTTAACTTTGGCTTACTGTTCGATATGATTGTAGTTCTTGAATTAGCTTTGTCATCATGTCTTCCATATTGTTGATCTGTTTGTTTTCTGTCTGGGAGATCAGCTTTACTAGGATGCTCTTGTATATTTCCTGCTCTTTCACTATGTCACCTCGTTTGATAAATCGATACAATACGTTATGTACGTAATCTGAATCGTGTGAATCATAGTGAATATACCACATTTTTTGCAAAAGGATGTCTATTTTTGCCATAAATGAGGATTTTGTAGCAGTTATGATCGTTTCCAGTAAATCTGATACAGATTTCTGCCGATAATTACCACAAGCAGTCCCACACATGCACCGATTGTATCGATGACCACATCTCCAACATATGGTGTCCTGCCGGGTGTCAGGCTTTGATGAAATTCATCGAAGCAGGCATATAGGATCGAAATCACCAATGCTATTCGCAGTGACAAGCGATATTTCAAACCAAATCCCTTATAAAGCGCCGTAAATGCAAGAATTGCAAGGCAGAAATAGACACCAAAATGAGCTGCTTTCCTTATGAAGAATTCCACGACAGAATATACTCCTACTGCCTGGACACTGACTTCCTGTCCATGATAGGCGAATTTGATAGGGGACAGGAATGGTTCAAGCGGACTTAAATCAATGTGGGAAGCAAGCATCGGCTTGATGTCCTGCTCCTGGTAAGGGGTGGCGGAAAATAGGAAGATGATGATGATGCAAGCCAGCGGCAGCATACCATAGACCCATTTTTTCAAACTCATATTCTCCCCTCCCTTTTTCTGGATAAGATTCGATTATATCATAACAGCACATAGAAAGGCAGCTCATCCTCTGCTTCACTTTACTAAACCTTTACACGAAACAGCTTCCGCGCTGGAAAATATTTATATATAATATAATTTAGAAAATAAACAAGCCTGCTTGTACATAAAGGAGAACATATGAAACGATTCGCTGTCATACTAGTTGTTGCGGGGCTTTTGTTAGTAGGATATGGAGGATTTGAATGGTATACGACCGCAAAGGCCCAGAAAGATTCCCTGTCCGATGCGAAATCAATGCTTCATGAAGCTCATGCAGCAGAGAAGCTGACACCTGAGCAAGCAGAAGAGGAAGCCAGCAGTTTCGAACCAGGCCAGGGCGATGTTGTTGGTGTGCTGCATGTACCGAAGCTGGATGCAGATTTGCCGATCGTCGAAGGTACAGATGCAGATGATCTGGACAAAGGTGTTGGCCATTATAAAGGAACTGCCTACCCGCTCCAAAATGACCAAATTGTCTTATCCGGCCACCGCGATACAGTATTTCGCAATATGGGGGAAGTGAAAGTAGGCGATACCTTTGTGGTTGAAATGCCATACGGCTCTTTTACCTATAAAGTTGAGAATACGAAAATCGTCGATAAAGATGATTTAACTGTCATCGTTCCAACTGCTCCAGAGGAAGTTTTGACTGTAACAACATGCTACCCGTTTTCTTATGTAGGAGATGCTCCAGAACGTTTTGTCTGGACAGCAGTACCTGTAGAAACAGAATAAACCGAGCAGCCTGGACTGCTCGGTTTTCTATTGCACTTGTTTCCAAATATATTTACCTATTTCCAGCGAAGCTGTCGCTGCTGGGGACGGCGCATTGCATACATGCAGTGTACGCTTTCCGCGTACCAGCTGAAAATCATCCACCAACCCTCCATCATGCTGCAATGCCTGTGCACGCACGCCAGCCGGGGCAGCTTCCAGATCATCTGCTTCAATAGCAGGAATAAGCTGCTGAAGACTTTTGACGAACTGACTTTTAAAGAAAGATCGGAAGTACTCCGCCGCTCCCTGCCGGTAATACTTTCCGGCAAGCTTCCAAAACCCCGGAAAGCGCAGTGTATCAGCCACATCTGCAAAGGCGACATCTGTCTTTCGGTATGCCTCCCGCTTAAAACCGAGCACTGCATTCGGCCCTGCTTCTACTCCACCGCCGATCATCCGGGTAAAATGGACACCTAGAAATGGGAATGCCGGATCCGGCACAGGATAAATCAAGTGTTTGACATAGTGCTTAGCTTGCGGTTTAAGCTCATAATATTCTCCGCGGAACGGAACGATTTTCGTGTCAGTCAAGTAACCAGCCGCTTTCGCGATTCGGTCACTGTGCAGACCTGCACAGTTGATGACATAGCTTGCTTGAAGCGAACCTGCTTTTGTATGTACGACTGCTTGGTGCAGCTTTTCCTCAATCTGCACCACTTCACTGCCAAGCAGGATCGTACCGCCCTTTGACTGAATTCGTTCTGCCAGCACATGACAGACTTGCTTATAATCCACAATACCTGCCTGCGGGACACGAATAGCCGCAATGCCATTCGCGTAAGGTTCGATTTGCTGTAACTGATCCCTATCTATTTTCTCAATAGCAAGTCCATTAGCCAGACCTCGGCGATACAGCTGATCCAATTGTTCCAGCTCTGCTTCTTTGGTCGCAACAATTACCTTACCGCATTGCTCAACTTCAATGCCTGCTTCCCGACAGAAGTTAAGCATGCTCTCACTTCCCCGCTTCGCAAAAGCGGCCTTGAAGCTGCGAGGTTTGTAATAGATGCCCGAATGGATCACGCCGCTGTTATGGCCGGTTTGATGCATCGCCAGCTCTTTCTCCTTTTCCAGGATAGCAATTCTCTTATCAGGTGCTTCCTGCAATATCGCATAGGCAGTGGCCAAACCAACAATACCGCCTCCAACAATAGCTATGTCATACATCTGTATCGCCCCTTTTTAGTCTTCAGGGGTTAGCTTCTTCTCGACATTCCGCAGATGAATCAAGCACTGCAGACGAGCTAGCTCTGCTTCCCCTGCCCGGATGGCTTCATAGATATTCTCATGCTCCTTGTAAATGATTTGCTTATTTCGCAAAAGATCTTGTTTTTCTTCAAATGACAACGCCAATGCTTTCTTATAGACAGTGTCCAGATTGGCAAAGGTCTGAATCATGACCGGGTTATGTGTCGCTTTCATCACAGCAAGGTGGAAAGCAAAATCTGCATTTCTCCCTTTAAGTGATCCAACACTGTCAACATCGACTTCCTTCATTAGTTCAAGTGCAGAGCGCATTTCATCCAATTCTTTCTCCGTACGTCGTTCTGCTGCCAGCATGGCTGCTTCCGGCTCAAGGATCTTCCGCATTTCGAAAAGATAGCGGAAGCTGGCAAGATTCGATTCATCTACCATCACTTGGTGGAAGAATTCACCATGAAATGCTTGCTCCACGTACGTACCGCCGCCTTGCTTTGATGTAACGGCACCTTGTGCTTTCAACTCGCTCAATGCTTCCCGTATGGAAGCACGGCTAACGCCATATTTTTCACAGAGCTTCTTCTCCGTTGGCAGTTTGTGTCCCGGTTTGATATCTCCTTCCACTATTTGTTCCAATATTTCAGCCGCAATACGATGCGCCACCTTCTCCTTTTTCATGTTGTATACTTCTTCTCCTTTTTTGTCTGACAAGTACTAACCTGTAAAAATTACAAAATCTCTTTTTCCATCCTGTTTGTTGACTCAAAATTGTTGATATATCTAGGTTTCTCTGACTCAATCATTATTCTATCATTCCTTTTGTAATCAGCAAGGATTTTTTGCCTTACAAATTTATCTTGCCAACACCTGTCTTTTATGTTTACAATCACAGTAGCGAAGGGGGTACGTGTATGGAAAACGAAAACAAATCGTTGGCGCCCGCCAGTCCTACTCCTCCGAAAACCTTCGGCCAGAAGCTCCGCAATGTCGGACCTGGCTTCGTCACCGCAGCAACGGGCGTCGGAACAGGCGATCTTATCGCAGCTCTTGTAGCCGGATCAGGCTTCGGCATGATGCTCGGCTGGGCAATCATTTTAGGTTCTATCATCAAATATTTCCTCACCGAGGGGGTCGGCAGATGGCATCTCGCAACTGGCAAGACCATCCTGCAAGGCTGGCACTCTCTTGGTAAATGGGCAACCGGCTATTTCGGTGTCTACGCAATTATCTGGGGCATCCTTTATGGTGCCGCAGCAGGATCCACGAGTGCATTGATGATGCGTTCGATGTTTCCGATCATGCCGCTCTGGGCATGGGCCATCATCCATCTTCTCGCAGGATTTGCCTTGATCTGGACAGGTAAATACATGCTCTTCGAGAAAGTGATGCTCGTCTTCATCGGTATCATGTTTGTCACAGTAGTAGGAACTGCAGTTATCTTGCTTCCTGATATCGGGAATATCGTTCAAGGTATTGTCATACCGAAAATGGATGCTGGAAGCTTCTTGCTCGTCATGGGTTTGATAGGCGGCGTCGGAGGAACGATTACGATGGCTTCCTATGGCTACTGGCTGCAGGAGAAGAAATGGCAAGGAAAAGCTTGGGTCTCTATGATGCGCGTCGACAACAGCGTCGCCTACATCGTAACTGCCATCTTCACACTTTCCTTGATGGTCATCGGGGCAGAGTTCTTGCACAGCTCCAATATCCAGATTAATGGAGAAGAAGGCTTAATCACACTGTCTGGCATGCTTGGAGAGGAATTCAACGGTGTTGTTTCCTGGATGTTTATGATCGGTGCATGGTCAGCTGCATTCTCCTCGTTAATCGGAGTATGGAATGGCGTTCCATACTTGTTTGCGGATTTCATCCGTACCATTCGAAAAAAAGGGCAGTCAGAAGACAAACCTGTCTCCGAAAAAGATCCTGCTTATCGTTTTTATCTTGTTTGGCTTACATTTCCGCCAATGCTGTTGTTATTCTTCGGCGAACCGGTCGGACTTGTATTGATTCAAGGAGCACTGGGA
Source organism: Terribacillus aidingensis (assembly GCF_040703035.1). Lineage (NCBI taxonomy): Bacteria > Bacillati > Bacillota > Bacilli > Caryophanales > Bacillaceae > Terribacillus > Terribacillus aidingensis. Next base: position 2,557,101 of record NZ_CP159996.1, read on the forward strand.
GCATTGCTCATGCCGTTCTTGGCAATTACACTCATATGGCTGCTCAACTCGAAGCGCGTTGAACCAGATTACAGAAATGGCTGGATTACAAATGGCGTATTGGGGATCAGTATTTTGTTATTCGGTGCATTAATGGTCAACGAATTAATCAATTTATTCTGATTCGCCGGGGGAGGGCACATCTGTGTCCTTCCTTTCCTTGTCAGGAAAGTTGACATGATTCTAGTAAGCTATGCTATTATTACACTTATGGATTTATTAATCTTACAACGTGGGGGTACAACATGAAGCGTTTTAAAATTGGACTAGCCTACCAGATTTTAATTGGTTTAGTGCTAGGTGTTATTGTTGGTTCCATCTTCTACGGCAATGAAACTGCCGTTAGTATTCTACAGCCTCTTGGCGATTTATTCTTACGCGCGATTAAGATGATTGTTATACCGATCGTTATCGCCTCTATCATTGTTGGTGTAGCCGGCACTGGTGACGGTAAATCAGTTGGTAGACTAGGTTTTAAAACACTCGTCTACTTCGAAATTGTTACAATCATTGCATTAGCAATCGGCCTTACTTTTGCGAATGTCTTCCAGCCCGGCGAAGGTATCAACCGTGCCGAGCTAGAAACAACAAGCATTTCTCAGTATGAAGAGACTGCCGAGACACAAGAAGATCGAACTATCGTGGATACGATTCTTGAAATCATCCCGACGAACGTCTTCCAAGCAATCGGTGAGGGCGATATGCTCGCTATCGTATTCTTCTCCGCCCTATTCGGCCTTGGGGTAGCAGCCATCGGTCAAAAAGGACAGCCTGTACTGAACTTCTTCGAAGGCGTCAGTCAGACCATGTTCTGGGTAACGAACCTTGTTATGAAATTAGCGCCAATCGGTGTATTCGGACTTATCGGTGTTACCGTTTCGAAATTTGGTATTTCGTCTTTAGTTCCATTAGGTAAACTTGCACTTGTAACATATGGTGCGATGGCGTTCTTCATCCTTGTCATCTTCACTATCATCGCTAAGATTGTAGGCATCAACTTGTTCAAGATGCTGAAAGTATTGAAAGATGAGCTATTGCTTGCGTTCTCCACTTCCAGTGGTGAAACAGTATTGCCTCGTGTCATGTATAAGATGGAACGCATGGGTGCACCTAAATCCATTGTTTCCTTCGTACTGCCGACTGGTTACACATTCAACTTGGATGGATCAACCATGTACCAGGCACTTGCGTCTCTATTCATCGCACAGATGTATGGTATCGATTTGACTATCTGGGAGCAACTCGGAATCATGGCATTGCTGATCGTTACATCTAAAGGTATCGCAGCGGTACCTGGGACAAGCTTTGTCGTATTGCTTGCAACATTGAGCTCTGTAGGATTGCCAGTCGAAGGACTTGCATTCATCGCTGGTATCGACCGTATCCTTGATATGGGACGTACTGTGGTAAACGTTGTGGGTAACAGTCTTGCAGTTATCGTCGTTTCCAAATGGGAAGGTAAATTCAATTTGAATAAAGAGTACTTGAACAATGGCGGTTCTGAAGAAGTAAAAGTAGGCTGAGGATTTTCCTCGCCTACTTTTTTTATACCCATATGATCTTAAAATGCCTGCTGCCTTCAATATAATTTAAAAGCGGCACATCCTCTGATACAACCTGTCCGATCACATTGACTTTATCGTCTTGCGGCAAGCTTCTCCTAGTGATTTGGATTTCACCTTTGTAACGCTTATACAGATCGTTATCGATGGTTATGCTGCCTTCGTTTCGTTCGATACAGTTGAAAGGTGTCACATCTGCATCCTCGAACATCCCGCTCATCCGTGACTCCTCTGATCGGATTACATCCCGAGCCCGATCCGGACGATTATGTGTCCCTTTTTCCAGTAAATGATGCGCTTCCGTTAATTCACCATAAGGTTGCGCACGAAGTGTAATCGTAGTTGATGCATCCTTCAGCTGCATCAAAGCCCCATCTGTCACATCTGGATCTCCAATCAGGATTTTGTCCACATTGTACGCTTTCAGTTCTGTGAAGGCTGCATACGTTCCATACATACGATGCTGTTCCAATGTTGGCAATCCTAGATGAAGCGGTCCTCGAAGATTACGGTCGCCTGGTACGAAGGCTTGGACCTTCAAGCCATATGATTGAAACAGCTGATTCTTTGTCAAAAAATCACTGAGTGCAAGCCCCGTTTCCGGCCGAGGGTAAAAATTGTGCCAAACTTCTGTGTGGGTAGTACGCAGACCCAGTTGAATAAGTCGCTCTAGCTGGTCTTTTGTAAGTGTACTAGCATTCAAAGCGACCTTCATCTTTTGAGATAAGCGGACAATAACATCATCCTCAATCCCATAATCTATCCGTAAACCTGTCAGTCCCCAATCCAATACCGTTTCTGCAGTATCCCAGTCCAAATCGAGCTTTTCCATCGAAGCCGTTGAAATATCCGCAATCAACTCCATATCCAGGGCAGAAGCAATTGAACCAAGAAGCTGCAGTTTTGTTTGATAAGCGGAGGCATCTTCCTCCGGGATGTGAAGCGATGTAAACAAACTCCGGAAGCCAGCTGCATGAAATCGCCTGATTTTTTCTTCCTCTATACGTTCCTGTAAATACACAGATATCCCTAACATCCTTATCCCTCCTATGTAAAAAAAGGGCGTCATACAGACGCCCTGTTATAGTTATATATCCTTTGCCATGTCTTCCTTAAACCCGAAGAAGTAAGTAAATACGAACCCAGCGATATAAGCGACAAAAATACCAATCAAGTATTGCAGGTACTTTCCTTCCGCGATGAGCGGCGTTAAAGAAAGTCCGGAAACACCGATTGAAGTCGCGCCTGTCGCAAACAACGCCTGCGTAGCTCCACCGACAGCGGCCCCAAGACATGCTGTTAAGAACGGACGACCGAGCGGCAAGGTTACCCCGTACAATAGCGGCTCACCGATACCAAGGAATCCGGCTGGCAAGGCACCTTTGATAATATTCCGCAGACGCTTATTGCGCGTTTTGACGAAGACAGCAATGGAAGCTCCGACCTGCCCGCCGCCAGCCATCGCCAATACAGGAAGCAATGCTGTAAAGGTGAAAGTCTGGATCAGCTCCATGTGAATCGGTGTCAAGCCGTGATGCAGACCAACCATAACGAGTGGCAGGAAGAATCCAGCCAGCAAAGCACCTGCTACGACACCACCAACATCAAGAATAGCGTTGATTCCGGTAGTAATGCCATCTGACAGCACACCGGCAACCGGCATAATGACTAGCAAAGATGCAACGCCGACAAACAGAACAGTTAAGATAGGGGTAAAAATAATATCAATACTATTAGGCATGAATTTTCTTACGCGTTTCTCGATGAAACTCATCAGCCAAGCTGCAAAGATGACGCCGAATAATCCGCCTCGGCCCGGAACGAGCGCTTCACCGAATAACGTAATATTCGCCAGCGCTGGATTGAACAAAATCATACCGGCAATGGCACCTAGTACCGGAGATCCGCCGAATTCCTTCGCCGTATTCCAACCGACTAGTATCGCTAGGAAACTGAACAAACTGCCGCCAATGAGCTGCAGGATCTGGATGATACTAAGCGTAGGATCCGCACCCGCATTGACAGCGAAGCTGACGCCTCCATTGATGATACCGGAAGCAATCAACCCAGGGATAAGCGGAATGAATATATTACCGATACGCTTTAATAGGAATTTGATCGGCGTTTTATTTTTTTCCTTCATGTTCTCCCGTTTGAGCTGGGCTTTTTCTTCAAAGGTAAGATTGTCGATTTCGGCTGCTTCTTCCCCGACACCGAGACCGGTGATTCGGCTGATTTCATCGGAGACTTTGTTTACAGTACCAGGTCCGACTACGATTTGAATCGTATCATCTGCCACTACGCCCATGACGCCGTCAATTCGTTTCAGAGCATCAAAATTCACCTTGTTATCATTCTTAACCCGTAAACGCACTCGTGTCATACAATGTGTCAATGAGACGACGTTCTGTTCTCCGCCAACTTCGCGGAGAATGTCTTCTGCCAATTGCTTCATCTTCGCCATTCTGATTCCTCCCCTTTACGCTTTTATCGCTGAACGGACAAATCCCTCTGCATTAAGAAGCTCCGACTCTGCCTCCTCTTTTGTAACATCAAGCAGCAGCATGACAATCGCTGTTTTTACCTGACCGTCTGCTAGATCCAAAACTTTCTCAGCTGCATCATATTTCGCACCAGTTGCTTCCATGATGATGCGTTTGGCACGCTCCTGCAGTTTGTCATTCGTCGGCTTCACATCGACCATCAAATTTTTATATACTTTTCCGACACCTACCATACTGGCAGTGGAAATCATATTGAGCACCAGCTTTTGCGCTGTTCCTGCTTTCAGTCTTGTCGAGCCTGTCAGTATTTCCGGCCCTGTTTCTACCTCAATGCTGATTTTCGCATGTTTAGAAATAGCTGCATCTTTATTGCAAGCAATGCTGACGGTTGCTGCACCTACGGCTGCAGCATAATCCAGCGCCCCGATCACATACGGTGTTCTGCCGCTTGCAGCAATCCCAATTACGGTATCTTTTGCTGATAATCCAATCTCCTCCAGCTCTCTTGCACCAAGCTCTGGATTATCCTCCGCTCCCTCTTTTGCCTTTCGAAAAGCGGACATTCCTCCTGCCAGCAGACCTTGCACCATGTCATCCGGTGTACTGAAAGTCGGCGGACACTCTACTGCATCCAAAATACCTAGCCTGCCGCTTGTACCTGCACCAGTGTAAATGAGCCTGCCGCCAGCTTGAAATGTAGAGATTACTTGTTTCACTGCTGCTTCAATTTCCGGCAGCGCTGCCTCGACCGCGTCCGGCACTGTTCTATCTTCCTTGTTCATCAGCTGCAGTACTTCCTTAGTGGAAAGCTGATCTAGCTTCATCGTACTTTCGTTGCGCTTTTCTGTCGTCAGTTTATCTAGCATTGTTTCCCCTCACTTTTGCTCTGTTTGGAATGCTTGCTGAATTGCCTGCCGTGATTTTTCCAATGCCTCGATCGTATGATCATAATTTTGTCCCGCCACTGCTGTGTAAATGATATCCATCAAGTACATTTGCACGATCCGAGAGCTAGTAGCCGCACTGCGAATGCGAGCTTCTTTTGCCACTGTGAACAGCTGAATGTCTGCCAGCTCCTGCAGACGATTAGGACCTAACTTTGTCATCACAATTGTCGTCGCTCCTGCTTCCTTCGCCTGTTTTAAGACAGGTAGCAGCTGTTCTGTTTCTCCGGAGTAACTGATAGCAAAAGCAACATCTCCATACGTCAGATTCGCAGCTGAAGCCAGCTGCTGATGGGCATCACTGTAAGCCGTGCACCATTTGCCAATCCGGCCAAATTTCTGCTCACCATCCTGTGCGACAAGATAGGAAGCTCCAACTCCATAAAAATCAATCTTCCTTGCTCTGGAAATCATGGATACTGCTTGCTCGATTGCTGCCGCTTCATTTACCTGCATCGTTTGGCTAATCGATTGTGTATGCTTCACGGCAATCGCTTCAATTAAGTGTGCAACCGAATCATTCGGCTTGATTTCACCAAACACATTTTTGTTACCGCTTTCATTTTGCAAATCTCCCGCAATCTTCAGCTTCAGTTCTCGGTATCCTGTCACGCCGATTGATTTACAAAGACGGATAACGGCCGCCTCACTGGACCCGCTTTTCCCTGCCAGCTCCTGCACCGAAAGCTTTACCACTTCAGATGGATGAGCAAGTATGTAGTTGGCTGCATTCTTTTCAGAGGGCTTAATCGAAGGTAAGCTTTCTCGAAGCAGTGTTAAACCGCCCTTCACTGTCAGGATCACCTGCTTTCATTTTTAAAATTTTAATTCATATTTAGATTATATTACTAAAATAAAATTTCATGAAGTGTTTTGTGAGAATTATTTACATATTTTTTCCTGCACATGGTTATGGGAATAGATAATGTGGGTATCGAAAGTCGCTTACATAATTTAGAATTTTCAATCTTTAGAATCATAAATTTAAATCCAATAATTTAAATACAGTAACTTTTTCCTGTTTATAACAGCGTTCACTATTTGTCACCATACTTATAGTAATGTTAAATTTCCTCTGTATGGTTCGGTACATCGAATGACAGACGGTTGTAATCTCCTATGTCTGCGAAAAGGATCCCTTTAGATCAGGAGCTTTCAAATTATGCCTTTAAATAAGAAAGATTTAAATAAAGCAGTACGCTTTTCATTGCTTCTATACAGTACTTTAATAGGATTAGCCAGTACTATCTGTTTCATAACCGCTATCTTCTTCGTGATTCCAAAGGAAGATTTACCTTATTTAATTGAACCCCTCGTAATGATGGCTGTGTATCTTTATGGGACTTGCGCCATTGCATTATTTGTACGTTAAAATTTTTTCAGTATGAAGAAGATAAATAATAAGGAACAATAATTATCTTCAGTAGATTGTGTGGTTAGTATATAAATAGTTACATAATTTATGAAGTATAAATTACATGGTAATAAAGTGAAGTTTAAATCCTATAGTGTAAAAGACAATAAACTCATAACAAAAAACCCGCCTCCCGGCGAGTCTTTTCTATGCCAAATACGCTTCCGTAATCGTCGGATCCGCAAGCAGCGTCTGGCCTTTGCCGCTGCGCCAGATGCTGCCGGTTTGGAGGACGTAGCCGCGGTGGGCGACTTTGAGTGCTTGGAAGGCGTTTTGTTCGACGAGCAGGATGGTCATGCCATCGTCATTGAGTTCTTTGATAATATGGAATATCTGTTCAACGATGATTGGGGCTAAACCCATGGATGGTTCGTCGAGCATGAGCAGGTCAGGGTCCATCATCAGAGCCCGGCCGATGGCTAGCATTTGCTGCTCGCCGCCGCTCATCGTACCGCCGAGCTGATGAAGCCGTTCCTTTACTCGCGGGAAATAGCCGAATACTTTCTCCATCCTTTGTTCAATCAGCTTTTTATCTTTTACCCCGAATGCGCCAATCTGCAGATTTTCCTTCACCGTCAGCTTCGGGAAGATCCTTCTTCCTTCCGGGACATGTGCTACACCTAGCTTCGTCGTCTGGTGGGCTTTTCGGGAGGTGATATCTTGGCCCTTATACATGACAGAACCTTCCTTTACTGGCACGAGTCCGCTGATCGTTTTCAGAGTAGTAGATTTTCCGGCTCCGTTACTGCCGATCAGCGTAACGATTTCCCCTTCCTCTACCGTCAAGTCAATTTGCTTCAGTGCTTGGATTGCGCCGTAAAAAGCAGTCACTTGTTTCAGCTCCAGATAGCTCATCCTTCCGCCTCCTGTTCCTCGGCCGCTCCCTTACCCAAATACGCCTCAATGACCTTTTTATCATGACGTACTTGGGCTGGCAGTCCTTCTGCAATCAATTCTCCATGGTCAAGTACATAAATATAATCCGAGATTTCCATGACGAGCTTCATATCATGCTCAATCAAGATGATCGTCATATCCATCTCTTGTTTGATTTTTTGGATAAGACCTGTCAGGTCCGCCGTCTCTTTTGGGTTCATACCGGCAGCAGGTTCATCGAGCAGCAGGACGGACGGCATCGTCGCAAGCGCCCTGGCAATTTCCAAACGTCGCTGACTGCCATATGACAAGCTGGCAGCTTCATCATTGTAATGCTCTTCCAGTCCGACATATTCCAGCAGCCGATATGCTTCCCGTTCGGCTATGCGTTCTTCCTTATCCACTCCTGGCAAATGAAAGATCGTCCCGAAAATACCTGCCCTCAAATGTGTATGCATACCGACTAGTACATTTTCCAAAACAGTAATTGGGCCGAACAGGCGGATATTCTGGAATGTACGGGAGATACCTTTTTTAGCAACCGCATGAGGTTTCAGACCACCGATTGACTCCCCGCGCAGCTTGATGCTACCGGATGTTGGTTTATAAACACCAGTAATCATATTAAAAAAAGTTGTCTTGCCAGCGCCGTTCGGACCGATTACAGCTGTTATCTTATTGGCTTCGGCCCGTAGGCTGATTTCCTTATTGGCAGTCAATCCTCCGAATGTTTTGGTCAGTTTCTCAACTTCCAGTATTGCCATGTTCATCCTCCTTTGGTGCACCAACGGATTGCAGTCGTTTCTTCGTGCCCTTCTCAGATAAAAATTTGCGTTTATCGTATACGACATTCTTTGCCGGTATTAGGCCTTTCGATCGATACAGCGCAAACAATATGAGCAATGCGCCAAAGAAGAAGCGCTGCATTTTCACCGGTGACATGGCATCTGGCAAGGTGATGATGCCTGCGGTGCTTAAGCTGTTGAACCACATCGTCAGTTCATTCAGCACTTGGGCATTCAGGATGGTCACGACGGCAGCACCAAGGATGACACCGGGCACACTCCCCATCCCTCCGAGCAGAACCATGACAAGAATGTTGATCGATTGGAGCATCGTGAAACTGGTTGGGTCAATGAAAGCTTGCTTGGCAGCAAAAACGACGCCCATCATACCAGAGAATGATGCGCCGATTGCGAAAGCCATCAGCTTCGTTTTTACGAGCGGGATGCCCATCGCTTGAGCCGCAATTTCATTTTCACGAACAGCTTTCCAGGAACGGCCCAGTTTCGAATGCTCCAGACTGCGAACAGCGAAAATGACGAAAAGCAAAATGAACAAAACGACAAAATAAATCTGGTTGGAATAAAGCAGTTCGATACCGAAAATCTTAGGTGGTGCGATCGAAGACAAACCTAGTGCACCATTCGTAATATTGACTGGCTGATCCATGTTATTGAAAACGATCCGGATGATTTCCCCGAACCCCAGTGTAACAATGGCCAGATAATCACCTTTCACCCGCAGCACCGGGATTCCAAGCAACACACCGAACAGTGCAGCGACGAAACAGCCGATGATGATGAAGATCCAGAAGCTGTTCCCCGATAACGGATACGTACCGAACGGCATGAAGTTGGACGCCTGTGCTGTGGCGAAAATACCGTATGTATAAGCCCCGACGGCAAAGAAGGCCACAAAACCAAGATCCAATAAACCCGCCATTCCGACGACGATATTCAAACCAAGTGCCATGCTGACATATATACCGACAAGCGTTGCTACATCCATGTATTCCTGATAAGCAGGTCCCTGCATCGCAGAAAATGGCAGGATGAAGAACATGATGGTAAGACCGATTGCCCACTTTGACCAGTTCGGCAGCTTGGTATAGTACAAGAGCAAAAACGATAACAGCAGCAGCAAAAATGCCGCGACCGAACGCTGTGCCAAGATCAAGCTAAGGGAAGTGAGCGCGATATAGCCGACTAAGAGCCCGAGCTGTAGCCACTTGTTCCCACGAATTTGTTCCAGGATTTTTTTCATATGTCACCTACACTTTCTCGATTGCGGCTCTGCCGAACAAGCCTTCTGGCCGGAATATCAATACGAGGATAAGGATGGCGAAAGCAAACACATCTTTGTATTCGGAGCTAAGGACGCCCGCTGTTATTGCTGAAAGATTTGCAGCTGCGAACATTTCCAATAGTCCGAGCAGCATACCGCCAGCCATGGCACCGCGGATATTTCCGATTCCGCCCAAAACCGCAGCAGTGAAGGCCTTCAATCCAAGGATAAAGCCGATATACGGGTCGATTGTGCCATAATGAATGGCGAACAGCACTCCCGTTGCACCGCCTAAAGCTGATCCGACAAAGAAGGTAACGCTGATAACTTTATTTACATTCACACTCATCAGGGAAGCAGTATCCTGATCTTGCGCAACAGCACGCATGGCCAGTCCCCACTTTGTCCGATTGACGAAAAACTCCAATGCGATCATCATCAGAATCGCAACCACGATGACGACGAGGAAAGAATAGCGGATGTTCAAGCCGCTAATCGACAAACTGCCTGGGAAAAGCGATGGTGTATTGACGATATAGTTATTCTGCTGTGTCTCTGTGATAAAGCGGACAATGTCCTGCAGCAAAAAGGAAACGCCGATTGCTGTAATCAAGGTAATCAGTTTCGATGCTTTTCGGAGCGGGCGGTATGCAAGTCGTTCGATACCCATGCCGAGCATACCGGTTAGCCCTCCTGTAATTACTAAAACAAGAAGCAAAACGAATATCGCTGGCATGACAGCAACCCAGCCAAGACCAGTCAAGCCGATCAGTACGGCTGTTCCGATAAAAGCTCCTGCCATGAAAATTTCTCCGTGAGCAAAGTTGATAAGTTCCAAAATGCCGTAAACCATCGTATAGCCGAGAGCGATGATTGCATAGATAGCGCCAAGCGTCAGGCCATCAATCAGTACTTGCGGAAGTGTATCCCAAACCTGTGTCATCATTCCAACTCCTTTCTTGTAATGAAAAAGGATATGGTTCCGTGACCATATCCTTTTCACTTCTTACTGTGAAATTTCGCCTTGGATTTTGGCTGGATAGCTTGCTTCATCGAATTTGTAAATGAATATTTTTGCGAATTCGTTATCTCCTTTATCGTCAAAGCTGACCTGAGTCATCTCCCCTTCATAATCATCGACTGCACGTACAGCAGCAGCGACTTTATCTTTAGCAGGAAGCTTGCCTCCGTTCTCCTCTGCTGCATCCAGTATGCCTTCCATCAGCACCTTGGCTGAATCATAGCCATAAATGGAGAAGGATTCCGGTTTGGCTCCATATTCATCTTCATAGTTTTTAGCAAATTCAGTCGCACTTGAATCGCCGGCTACCGAAGTCAGATAAACATTGCTGACTGTGTCACCAGCAATCTCGACAAGTGTGGAAGAATCCATTCCGTCACCACCCATAAAGGCTGCATCGATACCATTATCACGTGCCTGCTTGATCAGCAATCCACCCTCTGAGTACAGGCCGCCAAAATAGACAAGATCCGGATCAGCCGCTGATACTTGATTCAGCACACCATTGAAATCTTTCTCTCCGACAGTGATTCCGGCTTCCCCTACGATTTCGGCACCCTCTTCTGCAGCTGCCTCAGCAAAAGCAGTTGCCAAGCCTTGCCCATAAGCTGTCTTATCATTGATGACAAAGATTTTTTTTGCACCAATCTCCTGGACTGCATATTCAGCACCAGCTGGTCCTTGGAAATCATCTCGCGCTACAATCCGGTTGACCGATTTCAATCCACGATCGGTTACATCAGTTGCTGTTGAAGCCGGCGATACAGAAGGGATATTATAACGTTCATACACTTCGCTTGAAGGTATGAAAACTCCAGAGTTCAAATGAGCCACGACACCGTACACATCTTGATCGGAACCGATGATCTGCGCGTTGGAAACCCCTTTCTGCGGATCACCTTGGTCATCGTATTCCACTAGTTCCAGACTGAAACCTGCTTTCTCGAAAGCAGCTTTTTCCTCTTCCACCGCCATAGCAGCTCCATTTTTGATCGCTTCTCCTAATGTCGCACTGCCGCCAGACATTGGTGCTTGAAGCGCAATCTTCACTGTTTCGCTGCTTCCTCCGCCCGATGCAGAATCCGTATTACCGCATGCCCCCAAAAAACCAAGTGCCAATGTACTTGTCATCGCTAAAGCCATTACTTGCTTCCTCATCTGTATTCCCCCTTTGCTTCTTTCAGCGTTTGTAAGATTATGTACGTGCCGCCTCGAAGTTAGGTCTAATAATATACAGGCTAAAGAAGCAAGTCAAGATAGTTTTTAGAAAATTATTAATATTATGTATATTTGTCAGGAACCCTGACAAACCGCGGTTTTTAGGAGATGTTAGCGTATCTAACAAAAAAAAAGAGCACCTGCCAATATGGCAGGTGCTCTCAAATTTTACGACCACCACATCGTAGTGGCAGGTTCATTTATCACGACATTTTTCAAATTATCGACAGCTCGCTGGAAGCCTTCTTCGATCGACATCAACGAGTCTTCATGCTCAATGCTGATGACATAATCATAATCATATGTGCGCAGCGCACTGATCATCTTATTCCATTCCTCTTGACCGTGTCCGAGCCCGACTGTGCGGAAGTTCCATGCCCGCTGTTTGATATTGCTGTACGGCTGCATGTCAGTCAGGCCATACATGTTCACATTTTCAGGGTCGATATACGTATCTTTGGCATGGAAATGATGGATTGCGCCGGCTTTACCGAGTATCTTAATGGCAGCGGTTGGGTCGATTCCCTGCCACCACATATGACTTGGATCAAAGTTTGCTCCGATAGCATCACTCGTCAGCTCTCGAAGCTTGAGCATTGTATATGGTGTGTGAACGAGGAAGCCGCCGTGCAATTCCAGCGCAATTTTGACTTGATGCTCCTCTGCAAATGAGCCAAGCTCCTTCCAGTAAGGAACAAGCTTCTGTTCCCATTGCCAGTTCAGCACATCGCCATATTCAGTCGGCCAAGCGGTGACCGGCCAATTCGGCTTCGTTGCACTCTCTTCAGAACCTGCCACGCCGGAAAAACAGTTTACAACCGGAACACCCATTTTAGCAGCAAGCTTGATCGTCTTGCGCAGAGTCCAATCCGATTCTTCGGCAAATGTCTTGTCTGGTGAAATAGGGTTGCCATGGCAGCTGAAAGCTCCGATCGTAACGCCGTATTTCTCAAATGCTGCTTGGTATTGCTTCAACGCATCCTCACTCTGCAGCAGCTCATCAATCGGGCAATGCGCATTTCCCGGATAGCCGCCGGTGCCTATTTCCACTGTATCCAATCCTGCTTGTTTCACGCGTGCAAGCATATCCTCGAGTGAAAGCTCCTGGAACAGAACCGTAAAAACGCCTAGTTTCATACTTGTTCCCCTTTCTCTACTGCCTCTGCTGCAAGCGAAATTATTTTTTTCGTGCCATTGGAATCCAAGGCTGCCAAGATGACAGCTAGCGCGGATCGGCCTTTTTCTGCCGTAATTGGACATGTGGAATTGTTTTCGAGTACACAGCTGGCAAACGCGTCCACGACGCCAGAATTCGATTGTGTCTGGGAATCATTCGTTTGAATCGCTCCAAGTGAATGATTACTGCGATTTCCGTTATGATACTCGACAACCAAACTGTATTCAGGGCTTTCCTCGAGACGGATGACCCCTTTCTCGCCATAAATAATCGTGGAATTGTCTTCTTCCGCTACATACGACCAACTGGCCGTAAGTGTCCCGATGATTCCTGACTTTGTACGTAATACCGCAACTGCATTATCATCCACGTCTGCATAAGGCTTTGCCAACGTATCGACAAATGCCGCTACTTCGTGAATCGGTTCATCGAGAAGGAATTCAATCAAATGGGACTTATGCACGCCTAGATCACCAAGCGCTCCGATATAAGCTTTGTCTTTATCAAAGAACCAGCTGTTTTTCCCATCAATACTCCACTGTTCCGGGCCTCCGTGACCGAATGTCGTCCGGAAGCTGTAGATCTTGCCAAGCTCGCCGTTTTGAATCATCTCCCGCGCCTTTTGATGAGATGGGACAAAGCACTGATTATGTGCTATGAGCAGAAGCTTGCCACTCGCCTTTTGTGCTGCGATCATGTCATCCGCTTCCTCCAATGTCGTTGCCATCGGCTTTTCACAAAGCACATGTTTCCCCGCTTGCAGAGCAGCGATCGATACCGGTGCGTGCAAATGGTTGGCAGCACAAACGATAACGGCATCGATTCGCGGATCCTCGATCAGCTCTTCATATTCGGTATATGCTGTTGCGTTATATTCTTTGGCGATTTCCTCCGACCGGCTCGGCACCACATCACAAACAGCAGTGATTTCAGTATTCGGGTTGTTTTCAAGCTCCGGCAAATGGCGATTACGTGCAATACTTCCTAGTCCGACTACTCCTACGCGTAAGGTTTTCATTATCCAGCAGTACCTCCAAGTTTATTATTCTTTGACAGATCCGCTTGTAAGACCAGCGACGATACGACGCTGGAACAAGAGTACGAGAACAACGATCGGGATCGTCACGATAACGGTTGCAGCAGTGATATCTCCCCACGGAACGGTGTATTGACTTTGATAGAAAGAGATACCGACTGGTATTGTGCGCCAGCGATCATCGGTATTGATCGTCAAGGCAAATAGATATTCATTCCAGGCAGCAATAAAGACAAGAATGGCTGTCGTAAACACACCTGGTGCTGCCAGCGGGAAGATGATTTTGCGGAATGTCTGGAACGGGGTAGCTCCATCCAGCTTCGCTGATTCTTCCAGTGCAAGCGGAATTTTGATGAAAAATGTCGATAGAATCCAGATTGCCAGAGGCAAACTGATCGTAATGTACGGGATTACCAGACCAAGATAGCTGTTGCGCAAGCCTGCATCGGTGACAAAGTTGAAGATCGGTGATAGGACTGCGATTTGCGGAAACATGGATGCAGCAAGTACCAATCCTAGAATTAATCCTTTGAAGCGGATTGGCAGCCGTGTGACCGCATAGGCTGTGAATGATGCGACAATGATGGAGATGATCGTGGTGAGCGTTGCCACAACAAAGCTATTCAGCATGTACATAAGCAACGGCCTTGTTTCCAATGCCGATGCATAGTTATCCAATGTCATATTGCTTGAGAACCATTGGAAGGAGGAAAAAATTTCTCCCTGTGGTTTAATTGATGTCAGGAACACCCAAATAAACGGGAACATGACCAGGAATACAAAGATAATTAAAAAAATGTAGAAGCCGACGCCAGCACGTTTTACCATACTATTCTCCTCCTCCGTCCTATTGTTTTAGCCTTCCGCTGAACAAATCCGAGCCGATCAGCTTGATGAAAATCGTACTGAGCAATGCGACACTCAAGAATACAATTACACTCAAAGCAGAACCTGCACCGAAATTCTGCTGTTCAAACAGCAGTTTGTAAGCATAGACGCTGATGGATTCCGTCGAGTTGGCTGGACCTCCGCCAGTAAGGACGTAGATAAGGTCGAACACACGGAAAGCATCCAATGCACGGAATAAGACTGCAACTAGGATTGCCGAACGGATCATCGGCAGAGTGATGGAGATGAACTGCTGGAATTTATTTGCCCCGTCCACTTCCGCTGCTTCATAGAGCGAGCGAGGAATGGTCTGCAAGCCAGCTAAAAGTAAAAGTGCCATATACGGTGTCGTTTTCCAAATGTCTGCAAACATGATAGAGAACATACCGCCCGCCCCAGTCGAAAGCAGTGCGCCTGGGTCATCAATGAGACCGAACTGAGCCATATAATGAGCCATGATACCGGACTGGCCATCAAACAGGAAGGTCCACATCATTGCCGCTACCGCTGTCGGAATCGCCCATGGCACGAGTACAGCAGCGCGGACAAGCCCACGTCCAATGAACACACGGTTGATCAGTAAAGCAACAGCTAACCCAATGGCAAGTTCGACACCTACAGTAACGACGGTGAACAATAACGTGTTAAGCATCGCCGTCCATGTACGTCCATCACCAAGGTAAGTTGTATAATTCTTTAACCCAACAAAGTTCGGCTCAAGAATCGAACCTTGCGTATTCGAAAGCTGGGATTCCAGGTCCGTCAGCGGCTGGACAGCTTCCTCAGGAGCACCTTCCCGCAAAGCCTGGACAGCGGCCGTCTGCTCATCCAACGTGTTGGCAAAGCCATCCGCCCACTCCTCGGGCACCTCTGTCAGCCGGAGCTCCTCATCGTTTACAGGCTGGAAATTTTCCAGCATAGTGTTGACTTCTTCATACCGGTCTGCAAGTCCTTCATCGGTATTCAATAATGTTTCATGCTGTTCATCCAATGCTGTTGTGATATCATCCAATGCCCCGCCCGCATCCGGCATCGCTTCTCTGACATCTTCCATTGTGTCGTAAACGAGATATCGGTTATCGGCATAGGTCTCGAGATTGATGCTCAAGGATGAAATCCGCTCTGCTTTGGCCGGGTCATTCAAGCGGTAATCGAACAAGCTGTTCCATGCTGACAACATAATCGGCCAAATGATGATGACGGCAATAAGAATGATAGACGGTGCGACCATCGCGTAACCAAGCTGCCGTTCACTCAGCTGAAACCGTCTTTTTTTCGGTTGCTTCATACACTCAGCTCCTTTAATTGGTTACGGATTCCAACGCAGCTTGCATTTTCGTCTCCATACGCTCTACCGCTTCCTCAGCAGTAATATCTCCTGCCAGCGCACGGGAAAGCTCGATTTGCATGATATCGGAGATTTCTGGATAAATTGGCGTAATCGGGCGCGGTATCGCATTCTGAAGCGAATCGTAGAAATCCTCGCTTGCAAGAACGGCACTGACATCCGTGATCTCTTTATCGTCATACAAAGCTTCCAATGTCGGAGCTTTACCACCTTCGAGTGCGCTGATCTTCTGCCCTTCTTCTCCGCTCATCCATTTCACGAAAGTCCAGGACGCTTCTACTTCATCGGAGTAGCGGTTGATCATCCGCATCCATCCTCCAAGTGATGACGCAGCTCCTTCACTTCCGGCCGGAAGCGTAGCAATGCCGACATTCCCTGCTACCTTTGATATCTCCGGATCATTCGCTGTATCATTCAAATATGGCCAGTTCCTTGCATAGACGGCATTTCCTTCATTGAAAGAAGACTCTGTGTCGATTTCCTGGAAGTTAAGTATATTGTTCGGAACAAAATCACTATTCGTTATGTCGATCATCTTCTGTAAGCCTTCAATTGCTTCAGGGCTGTTAATAACAACGTTTCCATTAGCATCCAATACCTGACCGCCGTAGGAGTAAATATACTCAATGGCATTGGTCACGATGCCCTCATACTGAGCTGCTTGCATAAGATAGCCGAATTCAGTACCTTCCTTCCCCATATTCTCTTGGGCTAATTGTTCCAGCTCATCCCAGGTTTTGGGCACTTGATCGGTTATGTCCGTCCGATAATAAAGCAATCCTGCATCTGCATAACCAGGCATAGCATACTGTCTGCCGTTATATCTGCCTGCCTCTACCGTAGCTGGGAAGTAAGCGTCCATATCCACTTGATCCCGTTCAATCAATCGGTCGAGCGGCAGCACATAGTTTGCCTGGCCGAACTCTGCAGACCAGACAATGTCTGCATCAAATACATCGATTTCCGGGCTTCTGCCGCTGAACATTGTCACATACTGGTTATGGGATTCCCCAGTATCAGATGGCATTTCCCTCACCACCACATCAATGTCCGGGTGCTCCTTTTCGAATGCTTCGACTAGTATATCCGTGGCACCAGTCGTGTCCGTCCCCCTCGCGTATGTAATCTGGACTCTGTCATCACTCGCACCATCTCCGCTCGTCACGGCCGAGCAGCCTGCCAGCCCAATGCCGGCAAGTAAGGCAACCATCAGAAAGCTTCGCTTCATCACAGCTCCTCCTCGCATTTTGGTAAACGCTTTCTTTAGTGCGGTTATCTCATTCCCTCCTTTTTGTAAGATTAAGCCTATCCCCCTAAATTTTGTCTTTTCTGCAGAAGTTATAAAAAGTTTATCATAATATTGCAAACGCTTTCAATAATATTGTATATACAAGTTTCGCCAAAGAAAAAAACACGCCTGTCTCAGACGTGTTCCTTTCCTCTTCCTCATATAGTATGCAACAGCATATCAAGCAAATCATAATTTGCTTGTTTATCCGTCTTTTCATCGAGCATTGTAAGTAGATCCTTCTCAATCAGCTGATTTGCTTTGATTCCGATTGCGTAACCGGACTGGCCCTCCATCAGCATATTCACCGCTTTGACACCCATTTTGTTTGCAAGAATCCGGTCAAATGCAGATGGTTCACCGCCGCGCTGAATGAATCCAAGGACTGTTGTACGTACTTCGATATTCATCTGTTCTTCGATGAATTTCTGGAGTTCATCCAAATCATACATCCGTTCCGTGACAACAATGATATTATCATTCCTGCCCTTGGAAATTTTGTCTTGGAGCTTCTCACAAATCTGTTCGAAGCTAAGTTTATATTCAGGCGTGGAAATGATATCTCCTTCTCCTGCTACAGCAGTGAACAATGCCAGATCGCCGCAATGTCTGCCCATTACTTCCACGATGGTCGTCTTGTTATGCGATAGACCAGTATCCTTGATTCGTCCGATGGAGCTGAGCACTGTATTCAATGTGGTATCGAAACCGATAGAGTAGTCGGTGTAATCCAGATCATTGTCAATCGTTCCCGGAATGCCGATGACTCGGATGCCTAATTCATGCAGCTTTTGTGCACCTTGAAGTGAACCTTCCCCACCGATGACGATAACATCAGCAATACCATAGTTGCGAAGCACTTCCACTGCCTGCTTTCTGCCAGACTCATCCATGAAAGCAAGCGAGCGTGACGTTTTCAAGATTGTTCCGCCTTTATTGGCGATCGTCTCTACATCAGGTGTGCGGATGATAGATAATTTGTCCTCAATCAGACCTTGGTAACCGCCTTCCACACCATAAACTTCAATATCATGATAGTTTGCCGCCTTGACGATTGCCCGTATAGCAGCATTCATACCCGGTGAATCTCCACCGCTAGTTATAACAGCCACTTTATGTAACATCGGTTCACCTCTCCACCATATATGTCTTAGTTTTATTATACAACAAGTTTGGCAGGAAACAGAACAAAGACAGGCATGAAGCCTGCCTCTGTCATACAGAAATGACGAGTTTTCCGATCATGCTGCCATCTTCTAATCGTTTATGTGCTTCCTGCAGATTTTCGACGGTAAGGCCATCGAGCTCTTGTGCCTTCGTTGTACGTATGCGTTCGTCCTCGATCAGTTCTGCTACTTTGGACAGGATCTCGCCTTGCTTATGTCTGCTAGGTGTCTGATGGAGCGTACGTGTAAACATATACTCCCAGACAAGTGTGAGGCTCTTGGACGTCAAATCTGTTAATTTAATACCTTCGACCGGTCCTGTAATAGCGCTTATGATGCCTTCTGGTTTTACGACCTCAATAATGTCATCCCATGCCTTGTCCAGCTGATGCATACAGAAAACATAGTCAACACTTTCAATTCCCAGCTTTTCGAGCTGCGGCTGGAATTGTTCATGATGATTGATTACCCGTTCGGTTCCGTGCTGCTTCGCCCATGTAACTGACTCTTCCCGTGAGGCAGTTCCGACAACATTCAGCCCATACAATTTCGCGAACTGAGATGCAATCGACCCAACACCACCGGCTGCATTGACCAGCAATATCGTCTTGCCTTTATTCGCTTCCTCATCCAGCGGGATATGCATCTTCTCAAACATAGCTTCCCATGCAGTCAATGCCGTCAACGGCAATGCTGCAGCTTCTGCAAAACTGAGATTTGCCGGCTTTTTAGCGATAACCTTATGGTCGACAAGCTGAAATTCACTATTGGATCCTTGACGCGCAACGGACCCTGCATAATAGACTTCGTCTCCCGGCTGGAATCCTTCTACATTCTCTCCGACTTCCTCGATGATTCCCGCTGCATCGAAGCCGAGAATGCGGAATGTACCATCATTCTCTTTCAGCTTGCGCTGTTTTGTATCCACTGGATTGACGCTGACAGCCTTCACTTGGACTAGTACATCCTCACCTGAGGCAGTTGGCTTATCCACCTGTTCTTCTATAAAACTGTCTGCCTGATCCACGGATTTGTTTTTGTATATTCCGATTGCACGCATCTATTTCTCCTCCTCTATTTTTATCTGTTTATGTAAAAGCCGTCGACTTAAGACGGCTTTATACTCACTTCTTCGCTAGGCGCAGTATCGGCTCCAAGGCTTCTGACTTTCCGTAGTGCGGGACAACAGCTGATGGTGCTGCTGCCCACTCGCAAGCATTTCGGATAACAGTCTGCACATTTTTATCATAGTAAGTCGGGTACGTTTCATGACCGGGTCGGAAATAGAATATTTTCCCTTTTCCTCGATTGTACGTGCAGCCGCTGCGGAAAACTTCGCCGCCTTCGAACCAGCTGATGAACAGCGTATGGTCTGGTTCTGGTATATCGAAGTGCTCACCGTACATTTCTTCTTCCGGAAGCTCGAAATACTCACCAAGACCCCTCGTTATCGGATGACTCGGCTGAACCACCCAAATTCGTTCCTTCTCACCATCCTGTCTCCATTTCAGGTCACATGTTGTTCCCATCAGGTTACGGAATATTTTGGAGAAATGGCCGGAATGGAGGACAATCAGCCCCATGCCTGCCAGAACACGCTGCTTCACTCGCTCAATAGAATAGTCATTCACTTCATCATGCGCCTTATGTGCCCACCAGATCAGGACATCCGTTTGGTCCAGCGTCTCTTGGTCCAATCCTTGCTCCGTATCATCAAGTGTCCTTGTCTGTACAGCAAATCCGGCGTCCTCCAGGAATTCGGCAATTGCTCCATGAATGCCTCGGGGATAGATGCTTCTCACCTGGTCGTTTTCCTTCTCATGACGGTATTCGTTCCAAATGGTAACGCGCATAAGATGCTCCTTCTTCCTTTTTTTATCCTATTCCCCATGTTAAGTAGCTACCCGGTTCCCTACTAGATTATGCAGTGAATTTTATTTTACTAATTACATTAGCCCTTTTCCTTTCATCTCCTGCCCAGAGAAAAAGATCCTGCAAAAAATCTGCAGGATCTCATCCAAGAAGTACAGCACCATAGAACAGAGCACCAAGGATAACAAAGGCAGGGTGCACCTTCCATCTCTCCATAAGCAGATAGCTTAGTACAACCAAGATAATCGTATGTATCCAGCCTGCACTTTCATAGGATGTATGGAAAAAACTGATTGCCATCCCAGCCAGAAGCACAGCGATTGTCGGTCGAATATAAGCAGTCATTCTCTTCACACGAGGCGAATCCTTAAACTTCGCTAAAATACTTAACAATCCAATCATTAAAATAAGGGAAGGTGCTACTGTAGCGAACAAACCAATTGCCGCTCCAAGCACACCGGCTTGCTGAAAACCGATCACACCTGCCAGTTTCGTGGCAATCGGACCGGGAAGTGCGTTGGCCAGTGCCAGCATCTGGCTGTAATCAGCTGTTGTCATCCAGCCATATCTATCCACCACTTCATTTTCAATGAGCGGAATGGTAGCTGGACCGCCGCCATATCCGACGATTCCAGGAATGAAGAAGGCAAGGAATATTTGCCAATAAATCATGCTTTATCCTCCTCCTTCCTTTTCTCCGGTATGACAAGTGCAAACAGGAGAAGCGCCAGGATAAGGAATGCTGGATGGATATGAAGCAGTTCAATCAGCACGACAGATGCAGCTAACAAAGCAACGATCTGCCAGCTCTTCAACCCATTACGGGATTTTTTCAGAAAATCCAATGTCATCACTGCCAGCATGACCCCAACTACAGGGATAACGGCTGTTGTCATTCCGCTGAGCCAAGGCTGGTCGCTCAATGCATCGACAAAATAAAATAAAGCGATGAGCAGCACGACTGTCGGAATGACGGTAGCGATTAATGCGCTGATCATACCAATCCAGCCGCCGACTCGATAGCCGATGTAGCCTGCCAGCTTCGTTGCTATCGGACCAGGCAAACTGTTGCCAAGTGCCAGAGTGTTATCGAATTCCTCATCGTCCATCCACTTATACTGTTTGACGACTTCCTTTTCCACAAGCGGGATCGATGCAGGTCCCCCACCGTAACCGAGGATGCCGACACGGAAAAATGCCATAAATAATTGCCAGTAAATCATGTTGTTCAACCTCTCTAATACGAAGCGATACTGCCATCAGCTCTCGCTTCTGTTCCTCCATATAATGTTCCGTTCTCCGGGTCGCGCCAGATGACTTGTCCGCGTCCGAATGTGGATCTATCCGCTTTGACCTCGATATCATGCCCTTTTCGTATCAGTGCCTCTGCAATATGCTTCGGGAAATCGGCTTCCACGTGGAATGTTCTGCCTTTGATCCACTGCCAGCGTGGGGCATCCAGAGCTGTTTGTGGGTTGAGCCCGAAATCAAGCATATTCATGACAACCTGGGCATGCCCCTGCGGCTGCATGAATCCACCCATTACGCCAAAAGGACCGATCGCTTGATCGTCTTTTGTCAAAAAGCCTGGGATGATTGTGTGGAAAGTCTTTTTCCCGCCTTGCAAACTATTGGCGTGCTCAGGATCGAGACTGAAATTATGTCCGCGGTTTTGCAGCGCTATACCTGTACCTGGTACAACAAGTCCGGAACCGAAGCCATGGTAGTTGCTTTGAATGAAGGAAACCATATTTCCATCGCTGTCTGCCGTTGCCAAATACACTGTTCCGCCTGCTTTCGGTTCGCCCGCCTCTGGTTCTTGTGCTGTCTCTCCGATTTCGGCCCGTCTTTTGGCCGCATAAGCATCTGACAGCAATTCCTCCACAGTGACAGGCATATGCTGCTCTTCCGTTATGTATGCATGACCATCAGCGAATGCAAGCTTCATCGCTTCCATTTGCTTATGATACGTATCAATCGATTCTTTTTCCTGGAAAGAGAAGCCTTTCAAAATATTCAAAGCAGAAAGAGCAACCAACCCTTGGCCGTTCGGTGGAATTTCCCACACATCGTAACCGCGGTAATTCACCGAAATTGGTTCAACCCATTCCGGCTCGTAAGCTGCCAAATCCTCTTTCGTCAGGAAGCCGCCATTATCAGCAGAAAATTCCGTCATTTTAGCAGCTAGCTCTCCTTCATAAAAAGCAGCAGCGTCTGTACGTGCTATTTGGCGCAGTGTTTCAGCATGATCAGGAGATCTCCATATGTCACCTATTTTCGGATACTCTCCATTTGGAGCGAATGTATCAAACCAGCCAGTGTACATAGTATCTGTACATGATGTGCTGAACTTTTGGTATGCGCGTTCCCATAGCTTTGCAACTGTCGGCGTTACCGCAAATCCGTTTTCAGCATAGTAGATTGCTGGCTGCAGCACTTCGATTAAAGGGAGCTTCCCGAAGCGCTTGCTGAGGGCAGCCCAACCGCGTGGTGCGCCTGGTACAGTTACCGGGAGGAAGCCATGCAATGGCATTTCTTCGTGTCCAAGTTCTCTCACTTTATCGATACTAATGGATTGGGGTGCTGGACCGCTGGCATTAAGACCATACAGCTTGTCCTTGATCCAAACGAGTGCAAAAGCATCACCGCCTATTCCATTCGAAGTCGGCTCCACAACTGTCAGCATGGCTGCAGTTGCAATCGCGGCATCGACTGCATTGCCGCCCTTTTTCAGCATATCCAGTCCTGCTTGTGCAGCAAGCGGCTGCGATGTGGCTACCATTCCCTGCCTTGCAATAGTCGTCATTCGCTGAGAATGATATGGGTAATACAAATGATCTGTCTTCATTCAGAATCCCCCTTATGTAAGAAGCCCGGAATACCGGGCTTATGACCATCCTAGCAGATGATGGATTGCTTTTGCTACCCCATCAGCTTCATTTGTATCAGTCTGATAGTTTGCGACTTCCTTGACTGCATCCTGGGCATTGCCCATCGCCACGCCGCAACCAACAGCTTCGATCATCTTAATGTCATTGAGGCTGTCGCCCATGGCAATTACCTGCTCCATTTTGATACCAAGCCTGTCGCATACCTTTTGCACTGCTTCTGCTTTATTGATACCTACCGCGTTGACCTCGATGTTTGTCGGACTTGAATTGGATAGCTCCAGTTCATTCTTATCGGATAGTGCTTTGACGATCGCTTCCCGCTTTGCATCATCGAATGTATCAAAGCCGAATTTAAGCCAATCGTATTCCTCCATATTCGCAGGGAAATTACCGCGGAACACATGCTCTGTGCTGACTGCCCAATAATGCGTATCATACTCATCTGCAAGACGTTTCATTTTTTTGATCAAATCATCTTCGATCAATACACGCTCGAGCAGCTCGCCCTCAGCAGTCCATATTTCACTGCCATTTACTGTGACCAGAAAAGATTTCAGTCCAAGATCATCAGCATAAGGTTTACATGTCCGGATACCTCGGCCTGTGCTCAGGATGACATGGACACCTTCTTCCTGCGCGCGTTGTATCGCCTGCCTATTCGCATCCGATACCTCTTCGCGCGGATTGAGCATTGTTCCATCCATATCAAGTGCGATCAGTTTGTATTCCTTCTGTATTACGTTCTCAGCCATCCAATCTCCCCTTTATGTAAATGCTTAGTCCATGTCCATTATAGTATAGTCGTCTTTATTTTTCCTTTCAGACCGATTCCAGTTGGCCAGTAAAGCTGGCAGTACTCGCCAGTCAGAGAAACTCGGTACCCCTTCGAGCTTCCCGCCGAAGTAGACAGGCTGCAGTCCTGCATTTCTGCTCCCAGCTACGTCAACCTCGATATGATCTCCAACGAAAACGGCTTCTGATGCTGCTGCCTCTACTTCTAAGAGTGCCATCTCAAAGATTGCCGGATCCGGCTTTCGCAAGCCGACAGCTTCGGAAATAATCAAGCTTTGGCAATGCCAGTACAAGCCAAGCTGTTCGATCACCTGCTGCTGAAGCAAGGCAGGACCATTCGTGACCAGACCCAATGTATAGGACATACTGAGTTCCTGCAAAGTCTCAAGCGCCTCCGGAAACGCCACCGCGAACTGTGATACCCTTTCAAAATAATCTGCAGTCAATATAGACTCCATGCTTGCATCCAAGGAAAATCGGGTTAATAGCTCCTTATAGACAATCGGCTTCTCCACATAACCGTTTTGATCCAATTCCAGAAATGTTTCTGTAAAATCCGATTCACTGACTCCCGGAAGCTCAGATTGAAATCGCTGAAATTGATCAGCCAAGAACCGCTGTAATGTAGTATGCCTGTCGTGGATTGTTCCATCCAAATCGAAAAGAATTGCTTTCATTCTGTCTCTCCGTTTCTCTTTTTCTCCATCATACGCCTTTTGAGAAAGATTGTCAGTACTCCGCTATACTTACATTAGGAGGTGAGAAAAATGAAAATAACTATCTATCATGAACATCAGGAGCAGACACTGTTATTCCTACATGGAGGCGGTGTTGGTGGCTGGATGTGGAAAAAGCAAATAATGCATTTTAAAGACTACAGATGCGCCGTGGCGGAGTTGGACTTTGAGGCAGCCAACGTCACAATAGAACATCTAGCGAATCAGCTGTTGAAGTGGACAGAAAACAATAAGCGTAACGGTAAGCTAGCTTTAATCGGGTTTTCCATTGGCGCACAGATTGCCTTGCAGATGGTAAGCAAGCGCCCAGATTTGTTCTGTTTTACAATGCTTAACAGCCCGCTTACAATTCCAGTCAATCTACCAAGAAACATTATTCGAGTCGCTGTCAGCTTAACCCATCCATTGATCAAAAATAAAAGTTTTGCAGCTTTGCAGGCGCGCGCCCTCTCTATTTCTGCCGAAGACTTTGATACGTATTACCAGCATAGTTTACAAATATCCTCTATGGCACTCACTAAAATGCTTAAAGAAAATATGCAGTTTGCTATTCCCAAAAATTTCTCTAACATCGAAACCGATATTCTTGTAACGGTAGGTGCAAAGGAAAAGCAAATTATGAAACGATCCGCATCTGAAATAACATACCGTAATTCCTATTGCAGTAGCCTCTTAATTGCTGATATAGGACATGGTTTTCCTGTCGAACAGCCTCTGTTGTTCAACCATCTGCTGCGTCAAAAAATGACCGCCTGTCAATCCTGATTCCGATAATCCCATAAAATACGCCATTCTCCCTTATCCTTTGTTACATAGACATACTGGACAAAGGAAAAGCGCCCGTACTTTCCTTGATAGTTTTGTTGGACTGTATACGAATAGACGTCTCTATAAGTCTTTCCATTTGGTTCTGCCCGCCATTTTTTCTGCTTGTCTCCCTTTTCTATTTCAAATGAAAAAGTGTCTGCACCAAAATGACTCATAAATACATGCGAACGGTCTGACACATAATCCTTAAGCGGAAATCGAGTCTGCAGATCCTTATGCAGCAAGCCCCAGGATGAAGAAAATTCACCCTTCTGTTCTAACGTATAAAAATCTTCCACAGCCTTTTTAGCTTGATTGGGAGAAGTGTTTTTCAGAAAGAGGGCAAACAGACAAAGCAGCAGCATACTTAACAAGCATATAGCCATCAGTTGCTTACGTTTGATTCTCCGGTAATGACGCATAAACCAAGCCCCCTTTAGGACTAGCTTATTCACTACCCGCAGGAGGTAGTATGAAAAAATGAATGCGACAGAAGTCTTCGGTCAGTGAAAAATCCAAACTCAGATAAATCCTCAATTAAGAATTTATCTGAGTTTGGATTTATTATTTTCAAAAAAGTATGGATGGTCTTCCCTTAAACTTATTGCTTCTGCATTTTACCGAAGGATTCATTGGTTGCATAAAACCCGCTGCCTTTACCGGTATACCGTGACAGCTCCTCTTCTTCCTCCTCCGTTGCTTCCCCTCTGATGCTAAGGAAGTAGAGAAAACTCACATCCATCTCTTTATCCTCTGCACTGCCTTCTGGGCCGGGGTGAAGGTCACGGAGTTCATCAGCATCAGCCTCCATACCCCATTTTATATGGTTGTATAGGTTCTCGAATGTCCTTTCTGCATCTGGAGTAATATTCTCCGCCATAAACTCCTGTTTCACTTGTTCCAGATTATGCGTTCGAATATATTCGATAAACTCTTTTCCATCACCATACTGAAAGAACTCTCCCCAAATAGTTGGTGTCTGCTCTCCTAATTGGAACAGCATCAAATACTTGATTTCGAAACGCTCTCTTTCCTCCGCATGGCGCTCCCCGCGCTCAGAAGCATCTTCGGTAATTTCTCCTTCAAAGAAATCCATACAAAACTTCTTGTATTCGCCTTCAAATTGACGCATCACTTCCCATAGACGATGGATTTCCTTATCAAATAATTCCTTGCTGCGAAAAATGGACGCCAGCATGAAGAAGCGGAATAAACCCCGGAAATGCGTATTGATCTTTTTCTGACTCCAATCATAATGCTCCTTACGAAAGGCATCATTGATCTTATCCAAATAGTCGAAATCCAATGCTTGTCTCAGCCTGTCAAAATGTTCTTCATCTACCAATTCTGTCGGGCGCACCTTTAAGGTATCGTACTGCAGCTTCAGCTGTTCCCGGTGCCGTTTGGAATTCTGCATAGGGCGTTTACGCGCTCCCGTATTGTAAAATACAGCTATCCCTACAAGTATGAGGACAACTGCTATCCCTATAATCGTAACAATTCCATCCATCTCTTCTCCTCCTGCCCATGACAAATAGAGCTGACTCACTCGTCAGCTCTATTATGATTCCTTTAGCTTTGCAATACACGCAGCAGCTCTTGATTGAATTTTTCTTTCTCATCGAACATCAGTCCATGGCCGCTATTTTCAAAAGGTATAATTGTTGAATTAACAATTCCGCCTATTGTTTCATTAGCAAAATCGAATGGACAGATTTCGTCCCTCTGGCCATGGAAGATATATGTCGGAGTACTGATATGAACAAGCTCATCGCGCAAATCTTCATCACGAAGCGCCTCCATTGCTTGAATCGTACCATGACTGCTAGCTTCCAGACCAAGGTGGAAGAACCATTCCAGGAATGGATCAGAATGTTCCTGTGCGAAGAACATATCACTGAAGTCCTCCAGCGTTTTCGGGCGATCTGCTTGCAGCTGCGCAATCATGTCATCCGCTTCTTCTTTCTTCATGCCAAACGGATAAGCATCGCGCTGTGTGAACACTGGTAATGCAGCCGACAATAGCAGCAATTTGTCCACTTTGGCAAGACCGTATTTATTCATATAACGGACAGCAATCGGACCTCCCATCGAAAAGCCGGCCAAAACAAAGCGGTCCAGTCCAAGATGCTCAATTACTGCGTGCACCGCTTCAGCTTGTGCATCATACGTATAGGTGTTCCATGGTTTGTCTGATTTGCCGAATCCAAGCAAATCAATACCAATAAACCGATAGCCGTGCTTCGGCAGCTCATTCATTTGATACTCGAACATCTTGTGATTTACCGGCCAGCCATGAAGAAAGACAACTGGGATGCCTGCGCCAATATCTTCTGCGAAAATGTTATATCCTGATTCTGTTTTGATGATATGTCCCATTGTTATCTCCCCTTGCGGTTATAGTCTTGTTCTCTTGGTTCTTTCTTTTCTCTTGTTCTCAATTCACGGAATAAGAAAAATGCCCCAACTACACCTGAAAGAATAGTGAGCAGAAGAAATAGCGTATTGGTTGTAAATGCAAAGATTAGTAGGAAGACAAGCGCCAGGATGAAAAATCCAAAATAGCCTGCTATCTTCATACATCTCACTCCTTCCAACTTATGTTTTATGTTCTTGCTTTTATATACCCATTAGCTGCCAGTTTTAAGCAAAAGAAAAAAGCATGCCTCCCGTGCATGCTTAATGTGTGTGCAAAACAGTGCCTTCCGGTCCTATCAAGCTTATCTCCAATTCAATTTCCCTGTTGATATCATCCTCTAAGTCATGAGCCTCCACGACCTCCGCAGCTTCTCCCTTCACATCTTCCCAAACAGTATGCATTCCGTGATCAACTTCCTCTCCCTCGTTCTGGATGCGCAAGGTGATAATGCCTTCCGGCTGAAAACCAACTCCAAGCACTTCGTACGTATCATAAACAGCCAGTTCCTCAACTGCTGTATCGTTCACTTCCTCCAGTGCATGACGAATCATCTCTTCGTGGACATCATTATAGGGGACAGGGTGGGTGGATCGGTCAGTGAAGAAAAAGAGCAGGCCAGCTATCACCATTGTCCCCGCCAGAGCGAGACGCAATCCAAGGCTTCGTTTCATCAGCATACCTCCATTCCTTGCTACTATATGCAGCAAGCTATGGAAACTTGTCCATAGAAAAAAGGAGTACGCCTCCAAGCGCACTCCTTTCATTAATTTATTTATCTTCTTCTCTGCGTTTCCGTTTGAACGGCCACCAGTTCAGCTCACCAAGTGTCGTAGCTACTGCCGGGATAAGCAGCGGCAGTATCACAAGTCCATACAATAACAGACCGATGATAATGACTGTCGCAACTTCCAGAAGCGTCAAGACACCAGATGGCATCATGGCAGCGAATGTACCCGCCAAGATTATAGCTGCGGTAATGATAACTCCACCCATTTTCTTCATCGAGTGAATCATGCCTGCCTGCAAATCACCACGCGCTTCTTCTGTGAAGCGGTCGAGCAGGAAGATCGAGTAATCCACTCCAAGCGATATCAAGATAACGAAGCTGAAGAATGGGACAGCCCAACTCACACCCGCATAATCCAAACCG
Source organism: Terribacillus aidingensis (assembly GCF_040703035.1). NCBI lineage: Bacteria > Bacillati > Bacillota > Bacilli > Caryophanales > Bacillaceae > Terribacillus > Terribacillus aidingensis. The sequence goes on from NZ_CP159996.1 coordinate 2,586,317, forward strand.
TTGACAAAGATCAATTCGGTAATAGAGATAGCTGTATAGTAGGTTAGCAGCAAGGATCCAATCATGTAAGCCGGAATGACCATAGAACGGAACAGTAAAGTCAGGATGATGAATAATCCGATCATCATGATGACCATTGTCCGTGAAAGGTCAGATGTAGATAGATCCTCCAGGTCGGCGTTGGTGCTTGTTACTCCTCCATAAACGATCTCTGCATTTTCATAAGGTGTGTCCTTCACTTCTGCATCGACACGGTCCTTAATTGTCTGCAATGTTTGAATCGCTTCCTCGGAATATGGATCTGCATCCAATACAACATCAAGTGTTACACCTTCTCCATCACGGAAGGCATACGTATCGATACTTTCCTGGAAGTCACCCTCCAAGGCATCCTCCGGAATATACATACCAGTCTCGCGGACTGTCTCGCTGTCGCTGATATCACGCAATGTATCAGATGCAGTTGTCAGTCCATCTGATACTTGTGTTAGCCCTTCGTTTGCAGAGCCGACGCCATCTGCAAGCTGCTGCAGCGTTTCAGTCAATGTACCAACCTGCTCCTGCTGACCTTGCAGCTGCGTATCAGCTTGTTCCAGACCTGATTGTATCTGTGCGAGCTGCTCGCTAATACCTGCGAGCTGAGCAGATGCTTGCTGGATATTACCTGTTTGCTGTAATTGGCCAGTTACTTGCTGCAATGCAGTATTGACTTGGCCAAGACCTTCTGTTGCATCAGATAGGCCGCCACCGCTTGATGAACCAGCACCGCCTGCCTGACCAGAAATTTGGTTCAGACCATCCTGTACTTGCGTCAGGCCATCCTGCACTTCTCCGATTCCATCAACAGCATCATTGATGCCATCCGCAATTTGACCAGTTTGGGAATCTACATACAAATCATCGATCTTCTCACCCGTTGGCTGTGTTGCTGTGCGGACCTTTTCCACACCATCAATCTTGCTGATTGCATCACTCAAATTATCAAGGTATGGCAGCGTGTTTGCTGTTGTCAGGTTTTCATCATCATTGATGACAACCTGTATCGGCATAGCTTCTCCTTTTCCGATAGCGTCTCCGATAGCATTAAGCCCTTTGATGGAACTATAATCACTGCTGATTTCTTCCGTTGAGTTAAAGGAAACTTGTTCATCATACGTGAGCACGAACGGCACTGTGATTGCTGCTGTGATTGCCAGGAACAGCACCGGTCTTGCAACCGAATGGCGTCCAAGGAAATGCCATAGTTTGTTGTCTCCGTGAGAGGCAGCTTTTTTGGAAGGCCAAAATAGTTTCTCACCAAGCGTTACCATGAACAGCGGCAGCACTGTCACAAGGACGATCAATAAAACTGCGACCCCTACAGCAACTCCCACTGCAGATTGGAAGATAGCAAACTTCGCAAAGAAGATAGATGCAAATCCTACAAACACTGCAATGGCACTGATGAATAGTGTACGTCCAGCTGTCCGATATGCCGTAATGGTAGCTTCGACTTTATCATGCCCATTAGCAAGCTCCTCCCGGAAACGGCTGAGCAGCAGAATGCAATAGTCAGTACCGATACCGAATAAAATCGCAACCAGGAATGTCTGGGTGAACGTTGAAATCGGGAAGTCCAACGTGTCCACTAAAATAGCCAGAATTCCCTGGCTGATCAAGTATGTAATACCTACTGTGATCAATGGAACGAATGGTGTCACGATCGAACGGAACACGATCAAGAGCAAAGCTACGATAATGAAAACTGTAATCAGCTCTGTCTTCTTCAAACCTTCTTCAGATGTATTGGCAAAATCTTGGTTGATCAGTGATGCACCCGTTACATATGCCGTAGCATCTTCAGGTACCGTATCATAAATCTCATCTGCTATTCTTTCCACTTCTTCATCCGATCCTTCGACCGTTACCGGCATCATGACCGTCTTTTTATCTTCGGATGTCATTTGATCCTGTATCTCTTGATTATCTGTCAGCGGTGTTGTAATCTCACTGACACCGTCAATTTGTTCGACTTTATCGATGACCCCCTGAATCATGTCCTCGCTCTCTTGATCCAAGGCCTCGTCAAGCTCGAACACGACACTTATGGAATTACTATTTCCCCCGGCATCTTCTAATATATCGCTAGCGCGTATGGAGACCGCATCTTCCGGAAGCTGTGTCTGTCCTTTATCTGATGCCAGCTGGGTCAGATTCGGTGAAAAAATCGTCAATCCAACCGCGAGCAGGATAACTGCAATCGCGATGACCCATTTGAAACGAATGATTGTCCTCAATTTTCCTTCTCCCCTTTTTTAAGCTGTTCTTTTACATCTGTAAAAATCCGGATGAATGCTTCTACATCTTCATCCTTAATATGCTCGAAAAGCCCGCAGAACCTATCATAGATGGCTTCCTCCGCTTGTTTCAGGATCTTTTCCCCATTCTCTGTAATTTGCACAAACTTCGTCCGCTTATCCCCTTCTGAATCGACCCATTCTACCCAGCCCTTCTCATGCAGTTTTTTCAGACGATTGGAAATCGCACTCTTATGTACTTGCTGCACGATAGCCAAGTGACCAGGCGAAGAAGCTCCATACAAGCTCAAGATTTTTATCAAACCAACCTGCTGTGGCGATACCTCCTTGAACACGTCATATGCAGAGCCTTTCTTATGGAACAATTCGGTTGCCATGAATGACACCTCATTGAAGAGATCAATTGCTTCTTTCAATTTATCCAAAATGGTTTACCCCCTATACCAATTCAGTTTATACCCTAAACTATTAGCAGTCAAACCTTTTACTATCTAAAAATATTATGTAATTAAGAAAAAGTCATGACAATAAGAAATGGGCAATTATAGGCAGCAAGCCATGAAGAGAGGATTTCGGAGATAACTTGAGCTGGCAGATGGATCAGGTTATCATCGGCTCAACCCGGAAGTGGTCCAAAACGGGCGGACCGATAAATGACGTCTGCACGGATTGCCGGGGCGTCGTCACAGTCGACAGCCAAACGAGCAGCATCACGGAGAACGTTGAATATTATGCACTCGGTCATATAAGCGAGTTTGTCCAGCACCTTCCATATACAATCGCTTCACAATCAGCCAGCACCTTTGTTTGAGATGAAGGACGATGAGAATGTTCAATATAAAAAAGGCGGCCTGCTTCATGCAGCCGCCCTTTTTATTTTTTTGCTGGAGTTCCTTGATGGAATAACATCCGCCAGCCGCCCGGCTGATAACGCCAAATGGAGCTTCGCAGCTGCTCTCTTCCCGATCCTGCGTCACGGGTACGAAATGTAGCCAGAACTGTGTCTTCAGACAATATCCGTACATCGAAATCCCTTATATCCAAATCAACTGAATCCAATCCATTTGTGACAATATCATTTTTACGGAATGATTGACCGGATGATCCGTGTTCCAAAAAGTCTTCTGTCAGTAAATTGCCGACAGCGTCTGTCGATAGTCTCGTGTCATCTTCCAGCAGGGATCTTTCTAATTGCAAAATTGTCTCTTTCACTTGCAGCTGTTCATCCATCTCGACTCGCCTCGCTTTTTATCTTAATTATATCTTTACGTCCATTCTATGAAAAGGGTTTCAAAATACAACAAAAAAGACCTGCTGACCATATTTGTATACATTTATGAAAACTGGTACAGTATTTAAAAGATGGGGTGACAAGATGGAATTGAAAAGAACACCGCTCGTTGCGGCACTATTGAGCTTTCTATTCGCTGGCTTGGGTCAGTTTTATAACCAACAGAATTTGAAAGGGACTATCTTCATCCTGATCAATCTGATCAACTTGTTCCTGATGTGGTTTGTTGTTGGTCTGTTCACGTTTTTCATTTTCTGGATCTATAATATCTATGACGCCTATAAAATGGCAAAACGCGCGAATATGAAGCTCGCCCGTCAGAGCGGAAAAGTCGAGCCTTCGCCTAACTAAAACAGCTGCCCTACTTAGGCAGCTGCTTTCATATTGATACAAGCGCCTTATAAAACTCCTCATACGACTGGGCTTCTAACAGTTTCTGAACATGCTCCGGCTCCTCGATGATGCGCACCAGCTGCTGATACATACCGGTAAAATCCTCATCGCTTTCCTTTTCGATACATAACAGACACACAAACCGTACTTGCTTACCGGACCAGTCGATTGGTTTTTTTAAGGTGCAGATCACCCACAAGGTCTCTTCCACTCTCGCTTCAATCGGATGCGGTACTGCTACAAAATTTCCAAAGCTGGTTGGCGCCATAGACTCTCTCTCATATACAGCAGCAAGAAAATCCTCGCCAACCTTTCCATCCGTTTGCAGCACCTCAGTCAAATAAGCCAGAACTTCCTCCTTGCTCTCTAGATCCTGCTGCAGGTATACATAAGCAGGATTAATATAGCGGATCTGCTGACCGAAATGCAGGTAAGCTTCCAGCTTTGAAATTGCTTCTTTATCCAGAATGACGGGGACGAGAATAACCGGTAATGGTGTGACAGCCGATTCAATTGGAATTGTACTGATTATCAAGTCAGCTTCCCATTCTTTTTCGCGAAGCAAGCGATAATATTCGATTGTATCAATGATATCCAACTTGTCCGGAAAAAGTGATTGCAGCTTATATCGAAGCAGCTGTGCACTGCCTGCGCCAGATGCACAAACTAACAAACATCTGATTTTCCGCCCTGTTTGCTTGCTTCGTTCTAAGGCAGCACCGATATGCAGCGCCAAGTAACCGATTTCCTCCTCTGCCAGCTGAATGCCGACCTCTTTTTCTACAGCACAAGAACCGATAACAGCAGCCTCAAATGCAAGCGGATAATGCCGTTTAATATCCTCAAGCAGCGGGTTGTGTACATTCATGCCATACAGGTGTCGATGCACAGCAGGCTTAAGATGCAAACTCAAGCCACGCAGCAGCTCTTGGTCAAGCCTGAGATCTAATCCCGTCTTATCATATATCCTCGCTACAATTGCTGCTGCCAAGTCCGGCATCCCCATGTGACCATCCAATTTACTTTTGGATACATAATCTGTTCCCATCAGATGAATCGTCATATAAGCTACTTCAACCTGCGGGAAAAACAGATGAAGCTCTGCCTCCAGCATAGCGGTAAGCTGGGCTGCTTCCCGGAAGGCCGGCTGCTGGATGATATCCTGCATGGCATCAGGGGCAAGCTCCACATATTGTTCATCCTTGATCCGCCGGCAGGCAATCGCTATATGCGTAACCAAGTTCTGCACTGCTACATCCGACAGTATCAATTGATTTTCCGTCACAAACTTATGCACAATATCATGCACGTAGCGAATCTCCGCTTCAGAGATAATGCTATCCGGTAAACTGTACGCTTTATGCCAACCGGCCTGCTTCGAGAAAAATGCAGACAGGAAATACCGTCTCTCTGTCTCTGTTCCAGCAATACGAATACCGTACTTCGGCTTTTTCTCCAGATCCAGCCCCGATTGCTGTAATAAAGAGCGCACTTGTTTAAGATCGTTCTGCACTGTCGGAAAACTGACAAAACAAGCTTGTGCCAGGTCTTCCATCTTGATAAAGCCATCTGCTAAAAGCAACAGCTGCATAAGATGATTCACTCTTTCTGCAGGTGTTTCTACCCGCGTATACAGACGCTCCTGCTTTACTCGGATAGTTTCCTGCAAGTACTGCTGAAAGAGCTTTTCCTCTATGACCATCAGCCGATAGCCCTGCCCTCGTATCGATTCGATTTTGGCATAGTCCGCCGGCAGTTCCTGCTGCAGCAGCTTGATATCAGAACGCACTGTCCTTTCAGAAACAGCCAGCTTCCTTGCCAGTTCATCCGCTGTCAGCGTTCGCGATTCAGATGACAGGAAAGTCAATACTTCCAACAGCCTTGGTTGCAGCATTCAGATTCACCCCCATATCCTCCATGCCTATGCAAAAAAGGCGATCAAATGACCGCCCAGCTTTAAACTGACCCTCTAGCTGCTGCCTGTCTGGCCAGCTCCTCCTGCAAATAAATGATCTCTTCCGCTAATTCCCGTACTGTCATGGCATTCATCAAGTGATCCTGCGCATGCACCATCAAGAGAGTCAAGGTCGTCTGTTCACCACCTGCCTCGGCAGTGATAAGTTCCGTCTGGATATGATGCGCCTGATTGATCGCTTCTTTGCTAGCCTGGATTTTCTGTTTCGCTTCCTCAAATGCATGCTGTCTGGCCAGTATCATTGCTTCCATCGCATAGCTTCGGCCATCACCGCCATGCAGTATCAACTGAAATGCTTTCTCTTCTATATTCATCACGTTCCTCCTTTTTACCTGCTCACCGGATCTGTGCCGTCTTCTGACGCTGCCACTTCACGCTGTCTTGCTTCCTCTTCCTTAAGCTGGTTTTTCTCAAGAGCGCGGAAGAACGGATAATAGATAACCATCGCAATCGCTAAGTTGATCAGCTGAATAACAGCACCTGAGATTTTCCCTCCTGTAGCCAGGTAACCCGAGATAAATGGCGGCATGGTCCAAGGAACAACAATTCCTGCTGGTTTAGCCACCAGACCTGTGCTCATCCCGATGTATGTGGTGATGACCATTACGAGCGGGACAGTGATGAACGGTATGATCATAATCGGATTCAGTACAATCGGAAGACCGAAAACGACTGGTTCGTTAATATTGAAGATCGCTGGACCTGTTGCTAGTTTACCCAGCTGTCTATTTTGCTTAAGCTTCGCCCGCCAAATCATGATCAAAACCAAACCGATCGTCGACCCTGATCCACCAACATGAATGAACACTTCAAAGAATTGAGCTGTAAAAATGTGCGGCAGTTCTGTGCCAGCAGCAAATGCTGTGGCGTTTTCAGCTGTCGCCTTCAGCCAAATCGGGGACATGATTCCGCCGACGATATTGGCACCATGCAGACCGCACACCCAAAGCAGCACGATCATCAATTCTGCGACAAAGCTGCCGATGAAGGAGGAACCGACGAGCGTAAGCGGTGATCCAATAACAGTTGCAATCAAATTATGGATATCACCGAACGATGTTGCTTCTACAAGCAAACGAATAAGCCAAACAAGGATGATGACAGCAAAACCTGGAATAAGTGCAATGAATGACCGCGCCACAGCCGGCGGTACGCCATCTGGCATGCGGATGACAATATTCTTTTTAACTATGAATCGATACACCTCGGTAGCTAGCATTGCCACCAGCATTCCGACGAACAAGCCGCCGCTGCCCAGTAAGGAAACCGGCACGAAATTGGCAGTAGCTTCTCCAACTTGGAAAGGACTGTAAGGTGTTGCAAGCAAGAATGCAGATAGCGCAATTGCTCCTGAAGACAGCGGATCCACGCCATCTGATTCATATGCTTGCGCCAGTCGGTACGCGATACCGAAACAAGCAAATAACGCCATAACATCAAAGGTTACATTAACAGGATATTGCAGCTTCGTACTCCATGACTCCCCAAAAATACCAGCCATGAAATCGGCGTATCCCGGAATCGGCAAGTTACCTAGAATAAGGAAGAGTGATCCGACAATGATCAATGGCATTGTCAGGATGATACCATCCCGCAGCGCTACCAGATGCCGCTGTGCTGCAACTCTACCAGCAATCGGCATTACCTTCATCTCAAGAAAATCATTGAACCGGCTCATCTAGCTCACCCCTTCTTCGCAAATAGCGATTCAGCATGATGAAGCACATTCTTTCCATTTCCAGTACCATAATCGACACTATTGATTACATCAACCGGAATACCGCGCTCTTCTCCTAGTTTTTTCATCTGTGGCAGCATGTAGCGTACTTGCGGACCAAGCAACAATACGTCAGCCTGTGCAATATGTTTTTTCGCCTGATCGGCAGATACAGCTTGAATATTGTACGTTTTCGATTCTGCTACTGCTGTTTTCTCCATTTTTGAGACAAGCAGACTAGTAGACATTCCTGCGGCACATACGAGTAAGATATTCATTTTTCTACCCCCTTCGGTTCTTACTCTCAATATACGATGAAAGCGTTTACATTTCCTGCTATTCTTTTGCCGTATCACAACGGAAACTTGTTTAAGTACAGGAAGCCGGCATGCATGCTGCATCCCGGCTCTGCCCTATAATACTTTTATATTCAATAGTCCTGCCAATTCCTTACGCAAACCATCCAGTTCCTCGATGCCTTTAAAGTTGGCAATCAAGCCTTGGATGAGCAGCTTTTTCGGCTCTTTTTTCTGCATCTCTTCCTGAATCAGTTCAACAACTCCTTGCAGCTCCTGCACATCCTGGACATCTGCATCAAGGGTTAGAATAACAACCTGCATCCGTTCTAACACCTGTTTTACTTCCCGCTCCTTCATCTCTTTCTCGAAAATGGAAGCTGAAACTGGTGTTGCATCTGTCACAAGTGGTTCAGCTTTCCTTTTCAAAAGACCTTCCACCATATCATCCATTCGTTCGAGAATATAAGAAGCTGTCTTGTCCAGATCCAAGATCAGCCCATGAAGAAGCATATCACCGATGATTTGTGCAAGAATCCCTTCCTGCATCATTCTTAAATCCTTTAAATACGGTTTGCTTTCTTCTCCGTATACTTCAAGCAAATCAAGCTCTGTCTTACGCCTTCCCTTTTCCATTTCCTCCAGGAAAAACAATTCCATCTCTTTCCCTATATCGGAATCGATATCGTGACGCTGCATTACGATGAAATTTCCGCGTTTGACGAGTTCACGCATCATGGTTGCCAGACGCAGCTTTGCTTTCTCCCGGCTGTCCAAATCCAGCTGATCGACTTTTCCGATCTCTTTCGTTATCAAACGGATATGATAGCGAAGGATTTCTGCCATCAGCTCTTCCTTGGATTTGAAGTAAAGGTAAAATGCCCCCTTGGAAAGCTTGCTCGCGACTGCAATCTCTTGAATGCTTGCAGCATGATAGCCCTTTTTGGCAATAATCTCAGTTGCTCGTTCAATTATTGTGATTTTTTTCTCCTGCATATTGCCTTTCCTTTCGACTGACCGGTCGGTCATAAGTGTGTTAAGAGACTGTGAATAATATATGAATTCTTAGAATTAAGCTGTAATTAAGCTATTGAACTTCCTTATATCCTTGATATAATTGTTGCATTGTGATGTGGTTGCCTATATAGTATAGAGGACTAATGACCAGTCGGTCAAATGGAGAGTAAAGGAGCTGGACCGTGAGAAAGTTTATCAACTTTTCTTTGAAAAATAAGGTTGCCGTATGGTTACTTACCATCATGGTTGTCGTGACAGGTATTTATGCTGGAACAAATATGAAACTGGAAACACTTCCGGATATCAGTGTACCAGTCCTCACCGTAACAACTACATATCCTGGCGCACCGCCAGAGGAAGTCATGGAAAATGTAACAGAACCAATTGAGCAAGCTGTCCAAAGCTTGGATGGCATAGAGAATGTAAGCTCTACATCGATGCAGAATGCATCAACTATCCAGTTGGAATACGCCTATTCCAAAAATCTGGATGATGCAGAAACGGAAGTAAAGGAAGCACTTGAGAATGTACAGCTTCCAGAGGATGCAGAAGAACCAGAAGCTGCACAAATCAATTTGAATTCCTTCCCTGTCATCACACTTAGTGCTTCTAATAGCAATCAAACAATAGAAGAACTGACACAGACTGTCGAATCCGATCTCCAGCCAGCACTGGAAGGAATTGAAGGTGCCGCTTCTGTTGGCATCTCTGGACAGCAGCTGCAGGAAGTTCAAATCACTTACGATGAAGATGCTCTGGCAGAAAATGGTTTGACACAGGATACTGTCGGTCAAGTCATCCAGAACAGCAGTGATTCTTACCCGCTCGGCTTGTACCAATTCGGTAACAGCGAGAAAAACGTTGCTGTAGATGGCAACATTGTCACACTTGATGATTTGCGTAACTTGGAAATTCCGGTTACAGGCAGTGCAAGTGCACAACAGGCACAAGGCGGCCAGGAAGCGGCTGCAGGTCAAAGCCCTCAGGCAGCTGCAGGCGGTCAAGCTGATGCTGCAGCACAAGCAGCTCAGGCTGCACAAGCTCCGACTGAACTTCCAACCGTCCAGCTGCAGGATGTAGCTGAAGTGGAAGTAGTCGGTGAAGTAGAATCTATTTCCCGTACAAATGGCGAAGATTCCATCGGGATTGACATTACGAAAGATCCAAACGCCAATACAGTAGAAGTTGTTAATGCAGTAAAAGAAGAAATCAAGCAGTTTGAAGATGATCATGAAGGTATGACCATCACGTCAACAATGGACCAAGGTGCACCAATCGAAGATTCTGTCCACACGATGGTGAACAAAGCACTCTTCGGTGCCATTTTCGCTGTGATTATCATTCTCCTGTTCCTGCGGAATATCCGTTCTACAATCATTTCTATCATTTCGATTCCATTATCGATTTTGATTGGTCTGATTTTCCTATATGAAATGGATATCAGCTTGAACATCATGACATTGGGTGCCATCACCGTTGCCATCGGCCGGGTAATTGATGACTCGATTGTTGTTGTAGAAAATATCTACCGACGCATGTCCTTGGCAGATGAGAAACTGCGCGGCAAAGACTTGATCATTGATGCAACACGTGAAATGTTCGTCCCGATTCTATCCTCTACTGTTGTAACAGTAGCAGTATTCCTTCCTCTTGGATTAGTTGAAGGACAAATCGGAGAATTGTTCCTGCCATTCGCATTAGCTGTCGTATTCGCTTTGCTGGCATCCTTGCTCGTTGCGGTTACCGTTGTACCGATGGTGGCACATACATTGTTCCGCAAACGATTGGATCGCGGCACTAGCGAAGAAGATGCAAAAAATTATGTACACAAAGAAGAAAAACCAAGCAAACTGGCGAATTTCTACAAGCGAGTCTTGAATTGGAGCTTGTCGCATAAAATCATCACTTTCGTTATTGCGCTTGTTTTACTAATCGGAAGTCTGTTCTTAGTTCCTTCGATTGGCGTCAGCTTTATTCCTAGTACCGGCGAGAATATGGTCGTTGCGTCTTATTCACCTGAACCAGGTCAAACACGCGAAGACATTCAGGAAGTTGCTGACCAAGCCGAGGATATGCTGCTAGATCGCAACGGCGTTGAGACGTTGCAGTATACAATCAGCAGCGGAGGTAATCCGCTCTCAGGTTCAACCGGAGATTCAGCCCTCTTCTATTTAGGCTATAGCGATGATTATGAAGATATCCAAAGCGAGACAGAAGCAGTCGTCGATGATCTGCAAGCCTTGACAGACCAAGGTGAGTGGGGATCCATCGACATGACGGGCACAAGCAGCAACACAACACAATATTACATCTACGGTGATAACGTAGAAGATATTCAAACTGCGTCTCAGCAGGTCATTGATCTAATTGAAAATGACAATAACTTTACTAACGTGGATTCTGATGCTTCTGAGCAATATGACAAATATACAATTGTAGCCAACCAGGAAGAACTGGCTCAGTTAGGTTTGACAGCAGCTCAAGTCACGGCTCAGCTGTCCAACATTGGCAGCCAGCCGTCAATCGCTACTATTCAAAATGATGATGGCGAAGCACTGGATGTTTATGTGCAAGTAGCAAACGAATCTTTCGAGGATAAAGAAGATCTGGAAAATACAACGATCCAAACTTCACTCGGAACAGAAGTGGCTCTGAACGAAATTGCTGAAATCGAAGACGGTCAGTCTCCGAATACATTGCAGCGACGTGATGAAAAACTTTACGGTTCTGTATCTGCTGATATTACAAGCGATGATATCGCAACTGCTACTAGCGGTTTGCAAGAAGAGATTGATAACCTTGAATTGCCTGATGGCGTAAGCATCGATCAGGGCGGGGTTTCTGAACAGATTAATGAATCGTTCAGCCAGCTTGGTCTTGCAATCCTGGCAGCGATTGCGATTGTATACTTCGTACTAGTATTAACATTCGGCGGAGCACTGGCACCGTTTGCTATCCTATTCTCCCTGCCGTTCACAGTCATTGGTGCGTTGGTAGGATTGCTCATCGGCGGCGAGACAATCAGTGTTTCCTCCCTTATCGGGGTGCTTATGCTGATCGGTATCGTTGTAACGAACGCCATCGTTCTAGTTGATCGTATCATTCATAAGGAAAAAGAAGGCATTCCGACTCGCGAAGCGATTCTCGAAGCCGGTGTAACTCGTCTTCGTCCGATACTGATGACAGCCATTGCTACAATCGGTGCACTTGCACCACTTGCTTTCGGCTTCGAAGGCGGCGGTTCCGTTCTTATCTCGAAAGGACTTGGAATCACTGTAATGGGCGGTCTTATCAGTTCTACCTTGCTGACACTTGTTATCGTACCTATCGTGTATGAAGCAACAACACGCTTCAGCCTGCAAGAGCATCATAAAGCAGAGCGCCAGCGCCGCAAGGAAAGAAAACGAGCGAAGAAAGCAGCTAAGGAATAAAACAAGAAAAGCCTGCAGTATTTATACACTGCAGGCTTTTCTATTAACTTGGAGGATTCGATGAAACCAGAACGCATACTGACCGTAGAAGCATCCGACTCTCTGAATTTTCTCTTGTATGTAAATAATTACGTTAAACAGGAAAAGCACCGCTTCCCGTACTTAGAAGGAAATCCATGGAATTTGCAAGAACCATCAATTTTACAGCCGTTATTACAGCATCACTGGAACGAAACCTTAACTGCACCTACTTATCCTCCCCTGCCTGTTTACCAACAAAAAGAAAAATTCCGTTTACTTTTTCATGATGAAAACAGCTTTGAAAGCTGCTTGAACACCTTCTATTCATGGTGGGGAAGCATGGCCGGAAAAATGGCTATTGAACGTTTTGTCGATCAAGACAGCATCAATTCGTTGTATACCCTTTTCCTTTTAACCAACAAAGATCAACTAACCATTAATCTTCTTTACGAAAATGACATTCTGGGAAGCCCCATCGTTGATAATCAGCTAGTTCTTAGCTTAAGAGAAACATTTGTGAGAGAGGAAATGATAACAACAATGCAAGATCGTCTAACTTTTAATGGGAATAAGTAAGAAAGCTTGAGTTATATACACATAATGTTGCAACTCGTATACACTTGTAACGTGCAGAGCGGGGAATCATCTACAGTAAAAAGCTCCGGCAATGTGCCGGAGCTTACATTATTCTTCATCTGATATTCTTCCAAGGAAGAATCCATCTACCTCGCTAATCTTTCCGCGCCATAGAAGATCAGAATTAGCTGGTGTAGTTTTATTTTCTGATAGATATGTGGACATATTTTTTAAATGAATGTACTCCGCATTGCTTTGCTTGGTGTCCGCCGATTCCTCCGCCTGCTTCAAAGCTTCCTTCAATTGCTTAGCCACATCATTTTTTTCTGAGATGCTGTCTTTTAAATTGGAGAAATAAGATGCGGCTGAAATGATAGTCCCAGTGACCAGCCCACCTTTCACATGCAGTGTTATATCCGTGGAGAAATCATGATGATTAGCTGCTTGTACAAAGAATGATAAGATTTCATCTTTAGCCATTTTCAACCCTCCTAATTACTTTGTTACGTCATCTTGTCGCACGATTGTTATTCCATTGCTGTTCGCAGTATCTTCCTCTTTTGACGAGTTATCATTCAAAAGCTGGTTCAATTTATTTTCCAATTCTTCGATTTTCTGCTTTAAATGCTCATTCTCATCACGCAGGTTCTCGTTAGCTTGGTTGTTCTGGCTGCTTGGATCCTTTTGTTTATCCTGATTGTTGTTATCATCTTGATTTTCTTGATTGTTGCTATCATCTTGCTTATCCTGATTGTTCTTATCATTTTGATTGTCCTCGTGGTTCTTATCATTCTCGTTCTTTTCTTCTTGTTCTTCTGTGTTATTATCTTCGTCCGAACTCTTGTCTTTTTTAAATTTATCCTGCACCATATTGATGGTCTGGTCTTTCATCTGCTTAACTGATTCACCTAAGTCTTTTCCCGTCACCTTCGTTTTCGCTGATTTGAAAGTACCTGCGATTTTCTTCCCGATATTTGGACTAGTTAGTAGTCCGATTGAGGCTCCGGCTATACCACCTGCAATTGTCCGATTCCAAGTATTATCTACCTTCCTTACTTTATCTGCTGTTTTAACTACTGCCTTATTTACAACTTTATCTTTCATTTCACTCATTTTCTGTTCCTCCTTAATCCGACATTTTTTGTTCTAGTAATTCCAGGCGTTTCTGAAGCTGTTCGTTTTCCTCCTGCAGCCTTTTCGTATTGCTGTCTGCTTTTGAGGATAGATATGGATCTGATTCCCACCAGTCTAAGCCAATTTCTTTTGCTTTATCGACCGAGGCTACGATTAAACGTATCTTGATGGTAAGCAGTTCTACATCAGCTATCCCTACTGTGATGTCCCCAGCAATAACGACACCTTTATCCAGTACTTTTTCCAATACATCGACCAAGTTACTCGTGTTGCTCTGAACGACTTGTTGATCTGCCATGTTTTCACTTCTTTCCTGGTAAGAGATTTCCTAATGGGCCAAGGTCAATATTCAAATCTTCATCTTTTAAGTTGAAGATTAGCTTCAGTTCTTCCATCTTTAATTCCAAATTCATCAATGCCATGCCAAGATCTTCAATTTGCTGATCCGATAGTGTTCCGCCTTCCACCCGACGAATGGCATGACGTTCGACAATCTGGCGAAGCAATTCGATCACTGTCATAACTAATTGTGCCAAACCATGTTCCGCATCATCAGGATCTAAATGGATTCGCCCGCTCTTCGGCTGCTGCACTTCCATGTTCCAACTCCTCCTTCTGTTTATCAAATGCTTCTGATGTAAAGTCCATCCGTGTATTACCGGATTGATTTTGTACTAGTGTCTCAACAGAGGCAATCAGCACTCGCAAGTCTAAGTACACTAAGTCAACTCCAGCAATTGAAATAATTAAATCTCCTTTTATTGCAACACCCTTATCGAGGATGACATCAAGTATATCTATCAAGGAAACATCCTTGTTTCTGTCGATCGTCTCACGTGTATTCATCTTGTGCCTCCATCTAATAGACGAAATGATAAGCTGGCCAAGGTCCAGTTGCTTCGAATCTCCATCCAGACGAAGCACTTTCTTCATTTTTCTGTTGAACAAGCTCTAAAAATGCTTCTACTTGGTTCTCCTGGATAAGATAAACACTATTCCAGCTCATTTCCAGCTCACGACCTGTGACGTCCTTGCTCCAGGCTGTCTTCACTTTCTCTTCTGAAGCAATTTCAGTTAGTTCAGCATGTACCTGTTCACAGAATTGGTTTTTCTCTTTTTCTAATTCACCATCAACAAGCTGATCGATTTTCCGCTTTTTAAAGAATTGACGGCCGGGAGGCAAGCTCTCTATTTCCTTCATCTTTTCTTTAATGCTGGGGCTGTGCTGCAGTACGTGCTCACGGAGGGGTTCATCATCACAGTAGATTTTCAGATTCCATTCCTGGCTGTCTTTAATTCTGACAAATAGACTTTGGATTGTATCTGCTTGTTCACGCAGCTTCTCTTCCAGACTGTCCTGACTCAGGTAGATTGTACAGAACTTCATTGGAATCAGCGTATACTGCTTTTGCAAATCAAGCAGCACTTCATGATGGTGCATTGCACTCTCCTGAAGCCATTCAAGGTCGTCCTTCATTCTCGACTCCAATGCTTCCCCTTCATACGCTTCCGCATCCACTTTCGTATAAATAGCTGCAATATCCCCGTATATTGCAACCGCTGCTTGCTGTTCCTTATCAATGCCAGCAAAAGAAGAAAATGGCGTTTTATCCAGTTCAATAACAGGTACAATACCGTATAAATAAATATAATTTTCCTTCTGTTCCATATCCCTTACTCCTTATCCTCTTCTTCAGCAAGCTTTTCCCACTCATCCAATTCACGCTGCTTGGCTACTTCATAGCGCAGCAGCAGTTCCTGTTCCTTTTCTTTGTATGCCGCTTCTGAGATTTCCTCCAACTCATACAGCATCTGCAGTTGAATCAACTTTTGCTGTATAACGGAGATATCGAAATACTCCTTATCAGCTTCGCCCTTAATTTCTCGCCCAATTCTTATCAGTAGTTTGATTGGTGCAGAGACCAGAAAAGGGATCATGATGGCTTTTCAACCTGTAAACGAATATTGATAAAGTTATATGCTGGCCATGGGCCGGAATATTTAAAATCTACTTTTCCTTCCCATTTGTCATGGAGCTCATTGACTGCTTCATCAAATTGAGATTCTTTTTCCTTATCCAGCAAAAACGCACTGTTAAGCAGCATTTTCTCGCTGATCGGTTCATTTGCTTTTGCTGCTGTGGCGAGCTTCTGAAGCGGCGTAAGAATCTGTTCTTCCATTTGCCGGCGCTTGTCTGTAAAGAACTTCTGTGTTAGTTCACCAAGCTTCATTCGATCATAGTATCCAGCTTCCTTGGATTTTTTGCTTACGGCTTCTTTCAGTCTGACGATAGCAGGATCTTTATGAATTTCCTCCTCCAGCCATTCCTGTTTGCCGATCACTTTCAATCCCAGCTCGATCTTATTGCGAATCTCCGGAAATAGTTCTGTAAACTGAGGTTCTAGTTTCTTCAGTATCACCTTGGCATCTTCATCCGTTTTAAAAACATTGCCGAAACTGACCGGAATCATCTCTTCCTGTTTCTTCATGACAGAGGAAAGGATAGCTTGATGAGCCATTAAATTATCCTTGGTAGGATGATAAATTTTCTGCGGAACTTTAGCCGCCACAAATGCCATATCCCTATGGTGAATCATATATGTGCTTCCAGAAACGCCATCCAGCTCCACATCTCCGAAGCTCGGCTGAACCGGATTCTGTACTGCGCAAAATACATACGTTCCATTCATTGCTGCTGCCTCCTTTATTAATGATCTACTGCACTTCTGTAACGTGTACTTTGTCTTGAATAAGATTCAATTTCTGCATCTTTATTCAGTGTGACGCTATACACACCAAGCATTTCGTCTTTTGCATACTTCTTCATATAATCCCTTTCTTCAAATACTTCTATAGTGACAGTCCATCCGTCTGCACTATCTTCACCCTGTCTCGGTTCCACTGCTGTGATTTTATGGGGCGGCGCGATATATTCTTCAAAGAAGCTGCTAACTTTTTTCATGATTTCTGTAATGCTCATATTCCCCCCCCTTTAACTAAATTATGAAAGAGGAAACAGTCCTAAAGCCTGCTCTCCTCATACACTGAATAAGGAATTGCTTCGTTCATTCTTTTGCTCCGGTAATCCCTCATTTTGTACTTCGTCACGCAATAGCCCGACTGCTTCCGCATATCGCAGCCATGTATCCACACTTGCGATTACGACTCTGGCCTCGATTGTTAGAATTTCAATTCCTACTACAGAGACCCGGACAAACGCGTCAATTACAATCCCTTTATCTAAAATGCGGTCAATTACATCTGCCAAGCCGGAACTATCTGTACTTTTTTGAACTGCCATGTTAAACACTCCTTCTTATTTTTTCTTCACGTCGCTCAACTTTTTCGCTGCTGCCGGCCCTTTTACATCCCGGTAGCTTTTTATATCTTCAATATGTTTGATTTTAGAAACAGACTTGACTTGCGGGCCATGGTTATCAGATCCGCGGTCACCCTCCACCTTGTCCTTCATCTGCTTTGCAGTATCCTGGAGTTCATCTTTCCAATCCAGTAATTTCGTCCTCAGCTTATCGGCCGATTGCTGAGCCTTTTCGTGTACATCAGTACCTTTGTTTTCCTTGATATGTTCAAGTTTTGAAGCGGCAGTTTCTGCTTTTTCTCCTACCTTATTCGATAGAGAGGCTTCCATTTGATCCTTTGCTATCTGCCCCATTTTTTTCTTAAGGTTTTTCTTCTTTTCCTCGGGAATAGCTTTTTTTAGAACACCGGTTACCAGCCGCGTTGCTGCCTTAGCTGTTATTGTTTTGTAAGCTTTAACGATTGCTCACCTCCTGTGCACATAGAAGCTACATTCCCAGAAGTAATCACTTTTATAGCAAAAAAATTGTGAATGAAGATATTGGCATCATTGGTAACAAAAAATAAGAAAACCGCGCTATCTGATGCGATAGCGCGGTTGCAACGTTTCTTGCTCTTAATAATATTGTTAATCACTGTTTCCTTGTAAAGATGTTCATTTTTTAGTTGACTTTCTAATTTCTAATAAGTGGAATCTTACCTTATATTCACCACATAATCATGTGCAGTTAATCCATAGACACTTTTGAAATGCTTATTCAAATGAGTCAGATCAACAAACCCACAAGCCGCAACTGCTTCATATATATCTTTGTTTTTCTCTATGATTTGCTTCGCATGCTGGACTTTGCTACTTAGGAAATACTGATACGGCGAAATGCCCGTATGCATGTTAAACAATCTAATAAATTTGTATTTCGAAATTTGTAATTCATGACTTATTTCATCCAGTTTTAGTACACCTTGAAGGTTGCTGTGAATCATTTCCTTCGCCTTCAGAATTAATGCATTATCCTTTTTACTGGTAGTATTTAATTCCGTTTTTGTGAGTCTATCTGCTAGAGAAACTGCTAGTTCATTACTTAGGACTTCTTCGGTTTCATTTAATATTGCCTGACCAAGTCTCAGGATCTTTTTTTCGAGTCCAGCATCATATACGATTGGCTCTGCAAAACGAATCAATTCCTTTTGCCCTGTAATTTCCTGCAGCAACTCCGGCTCCAAGTACAGCATCACATACTCAAGACCAGTCTCATCGTGTGCCATACCATCATGTGTCTGTTCCGGATTAAATAACATCACGCCATTTGGATAAGACAATTGCTTGTGGCCTTCCAAATTATATTGTTGTATACCTCGTAAGGTAACACCCATTGCATACTCCCTATGCGCATGTTTCTTATATGTGAATTCCTTCATGCTCGCCGACAAGACAGTGATCCCAGCCGACTTCTTATAGATGAACTTTTCCATTTCCTTCACCTCTGGTTATCTAAATCCATATCATGCAGGCTGCATAGAGTAAAAACACTGCCATGAGTATATTTACTACTTTGGTATGTTTCTGCAGGAATCTCTTAAAGATAGTTCCGAAAAGGATCCATCCAATGAAAGCCAAGAAACCAATTATCGTTATAACAGCAACAAAGATCAGTATCACTACATTTTCTGTATAGTTTTTCATAACGAAACTGGGAATGACAGTCAGTGTAAAGATAATCACCTTCGGATTTAAAAACTGCATGAAGAAACCGGATAGAAAAGTGCCGTTCAGTTGGCCGCTCTTTTTCGAGCTATCTGACTTATATATTTGATATGCAAGGTATACCATGTAAAGACTTCCGATTACTTGCAGGAAAACTAGTATTTTCGGTAAAACAGTTACAAGTACTGCATTCAGTATAGCAGATAGAAATAACAGCAGACTAAATGCGAGGGTCGCTCCGTACGTATAGCGCATTGCTCTTTTAGTACCAAATTGATTCACAGTTGATAAGATAACAATATTCGTAGGTCCAGGTGTAAATGTAACGATAAAGCAGTAAATAAGAAAAGAAGTGATATTCATGCTGACTCTCCTTTTTCAGTGGTCTAACATGAATATAAACCGAAACAACTGGTGTTATATAGTACATTATTGCAATTGCTTTCCAATAAAAAAAGACTGCCCTATAGGCAGTCTCCACAAATCTTCAACCTTATTCAGCAACGCAATTATTTTTCCGCGTTGCTAAACTCACTATAATCATGACAACGCAGTTGATGACCAAAGCAATGATTCCCGTGTTCACATCATTCCATGATGCTGGCAAGGCTGGGATAAGATCCACTAAGGTTGTTTGACTGATTGTAATATACGCAACAGTTATTAGTCCGGCAATGATTCCCGCTGCTGCCCCATACTTATTGATGAAGCTGCGCTTCCACAAGCTGCAGAATAGTGACGGAGCGAGTTGCGTCATCAGACTGTAGCCCATCAATATGATATTCGATAACGTTGCTCCTCCGTGCAGTGTGAAATAGACTGCCAGCAAGGAAACAATCGGAACAAACAATCTAGCCAACTTTCCTATTGTCTTGTCACTTGTCTTAGGTGCAAACACCTGATAGATATTTTTTGCAAGTAGAGTGGCTGTATTCATGACCAGCAAGGAACCTGGTACCAACGCTGTCAGCAATCCCGCGCCGCCGATGATACCGATCACCCACGGGTCGAAGGTCTCAATCGATAGTCGCAATAGGGAAAGATCCACATCTTCCCCTTCCAATCCAGGCACAGCCAGAATCGATGCTGTTCCGACGAAAAAGACGAATAAAAGCATAAGTGTATAAAGCGGGCTTATTATCGCGTTTTTACGGAAGACCTTCTCGCTTTTCGCTGTATACGTGGAACTGAACACTTGCGGCCACATATAGAACCCAAGCACGAGCAGCAAAACAGTTGAGATGACCCATGTCATACTATAGCCTTCATCCGGGAACTTGAGAAATTCAGGGTTAGCCGCGTGAACTGCCTCGAACATAGGCTGGAAGCCGCCATAATAATGAAGCGGCAGATAGATACCGAGGAAGCAAATGACGATTACCATGACAATATCCTTGATTGCAGCTGTCCATGCTGAACCATGTACGCCCGAAAGCATCACATAAATCGTTAAGCTGATAGCGCCGATCCATACAGCAGTTTGCATAGAAATAGCCCCATATGATGCTTGTGAAACGATGATTCCCAACCCCTTAAGCTGCACAACAATGACAGGAATCATACCAATCACCCCGACTAGTGCAACAAGTACACCTAGATACGGACTGTTAAACTTACTGACGAAGAAATCAGATTGTGACACAAGTCTATGTTCCTTCGCGTATCGCCATATGACCGGCAAAAGCCAATAAGACATAACATATGACAAACCAATATACATAAGTACATATAAAGCAGGTGCGCCTTTCCCATATGCCCAGCCGCTTCCACCCAGGAAGGAGAATGTTGTATAAATTTCCCCTGCCATTAACAGGAAGACAAAAATGCCGCTGAATCCTCGGCCTCCGACTGTCCATTGCTCCAGGTCCATATCCTTTCCTTTTGTGGATCTGATCCCCAGGAAGACTGCCAAAAGCAAAAATCCCGATATAATTATAAGTGCAATATTCATTTTTTCTCATCCTCTTTATTCCGTGGATCTAGTTTGTACATGATTGCCAAGATAACCGATGTAAGAACAGTCCATAGAACCACCCAAAACATCACGAACGGCATGCCAAGTACAAAAGGTTCCACTCTATTTGCGAATGGGAGGAATCCCAGCATCCCGATGAAGGGAATGACAGTGAGAAAATATAAACGTTTCATTTTTGATTTCACCATCCAAGTTTGTTTTACATTGCTTTTCTCTCAAAAAGCACATGATGATATCATAATCCTTCTGCTCTTGATAAGCAAAATTAATTTAACAAGAAGAAATCAAGTGGTTAAGACAAAAGTGCTATAGCCAAAAAAATCCGAACGAAGCAAATCTTTCATTGAATTTGCATCGTTCGGATTTTTTATTCGAATTACTAGTATGGATACCGCTCCGGCAGAATACTTCGCTTACCGCGGGCACAGCCTCAGCCTCCTCGCGGAAAATCACCGCTGTGGGGTCTTCGACTTGTGCTTTTCCCGCAGGAGTCTTCGTATTCTGCCTGCGCTGCTGTATCGATATATAAAAGAGATATTAGTTACTACTAATAACTAGCGGAGGAAATACACGGAGACTCCTCAAAATAAAGACCAATTTTTTCGTGCGATGTTATACAAAGTAGCATTCCTTGTCCTGCGGAAGGAAGGCCTAGGTGAGACCCCGGAGTGCGCCAGCACGAGGAGGCTCACCAGCCACCTGCTATACAAACAAGGATTTTCTGCATCAAACGAATATATCCATAATCAATACGCCGCCGAATGCTACAAATGACAGTATCGTTTCGAGAACGGTCCATGTTCGGAATGTCTCTTTGACGGTAAGTCCGAGGTACTCCTTGACCATCCAGAAACCGGCATCATTCACGTGGGAGAACATGAGGGAACCGGCTCCGGTAGCGATGACGAGTAGCTCTAGATTGACACCTGACATGTGCGCGATGATCGGAGATACAATACCTGCTGCTGTTGTCAGCGCAACTGTTGCGGATCCTGTTGCAATTCGGATCAGGCCGGCAACGATGAATGCGAGTACGATTGGAGAAAGAGATAGATGCTCTGACATTTGCGCAATTGTATCGCCAACTCCACTGTCGATGAGCACCTGCTTGAACCCTCCGCCAGCACCAATAATCAAGATAATGGAACCAACCGGCAGGATGCACTCCTCCGTCATTCTCTTCAAACGATCCTTATTCATACCTTGACGGAAACCAAGGAAATAGTAAGCTGCAAATACTGCAATCAATAGCGCTACTAACGGACTTCCGATAAAGACAAGCAGTTTCTCCGCTAGACTAGGAAGCGGCAGATATGGCCCAATTGCTGACAATATCATCAATATGACTGGCAGCAGGATAACAAAGAAGCTGATACCTGTGCCTGGCTTGCTTTCAGGCTGTGTCACTTTAATGAGATTAGGCTCTCCTACTGGAATAACCCGTTTATGCACCCACTTGGCAAATACCGGTCCGCCTAGAATACCTGCAGGGATAGCGATAATAAGGGAGTACAATAATACCATTCCAAGATCTGCCTCGAAAATGCTGATAGCTGCCAGTGCACCTGGATGCGGCGGCACAAGTCCGTGCACAATGGATAGACCGGCTATGACAGGCAAAGCGATCAGCAAAATATTCTGCTTTGTTGTCTTATAGATACTGATAACAAGCGGGAGTACGATCAGAATACCCACCTCAAAAAATACTGGAATTCCGATGATGAAACCGGCAATAAACATAGCCCACGGTAATCTTTTCGGCCCAAACATCTTTACGAAGAAGTCTGCCACCTGATTACCGGCACCCGAATCCGCCATCATCTTACCAAGGATCGTACCGAGCGCAAGGATACCGACTAGATGCCCAAGGACACCGCCGACACCTGTCTCATAAGCTCCGACAATCTGATCAAATGACAAACCTGCGGTAATGGCAAGGAAGAGACTGGCCACGGTCAAGCTGATAAACGCATGCCATTTGAAAACCGTGACACCGATGATAACGATCACGATTGATAATAAGGTCATGAGTAAAAGATAGATTTCCATCTCTCGATTTCCCCTCTCTCTATTTAAGCGCTTTCAAACCTATAGGCGAAAGTTGCTGCTTTAGCGCAGCATCCTCCGCTGGAAATCAGCGATTCGTTCATATTCTGTTTGGAAGCTTCTGGACAACTGAATATAAATACTCATTAGTTCCTGATACACTTCTACACAATCCGGATCTGGAGTATGATGATACGTTCTGCCAATCATATCGTTTACCACATCAAAGGAATCGATATCCCCTAAGCTGTACAAACCGAGAATAGCTGCTCCTAAGCAGGAGCTTTCATAGCTTTCCGGTATATGCACTTCCTGATCGAATATATCCGCCATCATCTGTCTCCACATTTCAGATCGTGCAAATCCACCTGTTGCTTGGATTCGTTTCGGCTTACCGGTAAGTTCCGTTAAAGCAAGCAGCACAGAGTACAGATTGAAAAGCACACCTTCCAGCACCGCCCGGATCATATGCTCCTTTTTATGATGCAGACCAAGTCCGAAGAAAGAACCGCGGGCATTGGCATCCCAAAGTGGTGCCCGCTCCCCGGCAAGGTATGGATGAAATAGCAAACCGTCTGATCCTGGATTTACCGTTGAAGCGATTTTTGTCAGCACTTGATATGGATCGATACCAAGTCTAGCTGCTGTTTCTGTCTCAGCAGCTCCGAGTTCATCCCGTACCCAGCGTAGCACGACGCCTCCGTTATTCACGGGACCACCGATAACCCAATGATTCTCCGTCAAGGCATAACAGAATATACGGCCCTTCGGATCAGTTGTCGGTTTGTCCGTTACAGCTCGGATCGCGCCGCTGGTTCCGATTGTTACGGCTACTACACCTTCTTCGACGGCGCCGACACCAAGATTCGAAAGGACACCATCACTTGCACCAATGATGAATGGTGTTTGCCGCAGCACACCAAGTTTTTCTGCCATTTGCTCGGTGAGACCAACAAATTGGTACGTCGTCGAAACAGGCTCAGATAGTTTATCTTCCGTAACCCCAGCTACCTGCAATGCTTCCTTATCCCAAGCAAGCTCTTCCAGGTTGAACATTCCGGTTGCAGATGCGATGGAATAATCGACCTTATAACTGCCGAACAGTTTGAAAAAGACATACTCCTTAATAGAGATGAACTTAGCTGCTTGTTCAAAAGTGGCTGGATGTTCTTCTTTAAGCCAGCGCAATTTTGATAGAGGAGCCATCGGATGGATCGGTGTGCCTGTGCGTAAGTAGATGCTATGGCTATCCGTCTCTTCTTTGATTTTTTCCGTCCATTTCGTCGCGCGGTTATCAGCCCATGTGATACATGCTGTGAGCGGTTTATCATTTGCATCAACTGCTATCACACTGTGCATGGCGGAACTGAAGGAAATACAGCGGATTGCCGCTTTGTCTACGCCGCTTACCTGAATCGTATCCCGGATTGCCGTTACAACAGCTTGGTAGATGACTTCCGGATCTTGTTCTGCGGTTTCAGCTGTAGGCGAATGCAAAGGATATTCAATGCCTTCCTTTGCAATTACCTCACCCTCGGTTGTGAACAGGACTGTCTTCGTACTTGTTGTGCCCATGTCCACACCGATCATATAGGAAGCTGCCAACGTCTTCCCCTCCCTTTTCTTTAGCGTTTCACCACTGCATGTCCACCGAATTCATTTCGCAGTGCTGCTACTACTTTTCCAGAGAAAGTATCTTCGTCCAAGGAACGGTAACGCATCATAAGTGACATTGCGATGACTGGAGTTGCAGCTTGCAATTCAAGCGCCGTCTCAACCGTCCATTTTCCTTCACCGGAAGAATGCATCACGCCGCGAATCGCATCAAGTTTTGGATCCTTGCTGAAAGCAGATTCCACAAGTTCCATCAACCAAGAACGGACAACGGAGCCGTTGTTCCACATCTTCGCAACTTGCTCATAATCAAAGTCGTAATCACTTTTTTCTAACACTTCGAAGCCTTCGGCAATTGCCTGCATCATGCCATACTCGATTCCGTTATGGACCATCTTCAGGAAGTGACCGCTGCCGCTTTTACCAGCGTAGTGATAGCCATTTTCCACGCTGATCGCTTGGAAGATAGGTTCAATCGTCTTGAACACCTCTGCATCGCCGCCAATCATTGTACATACGCCGTTACGAGCACCGTCTGTTCCGCCGCTTGTACCAACGTCGAAGAAGTGTACGCCTAGTTCAGCGAAAATTTTGGATCGTTCCACGGATTGCTTATAGTTAGAGTTACCGCCATCCATCAGGATGTCTCCCTCGGATAGATAGCCTTTTAATTCCTCTAGCACTTTATCAGTGATTTCACCAGCCGGTACCATCGACCAGACAATTTTAGGGCTTGGCAGCTGTTCTACCAATTCTTTTAAAGAACTTGCAGCTGATCCCTTGGATTCAGCGAATTTAGCACGTGCTTCTTCACTTACATCAAAAGCTGTAACATCGAAGTTATTATCCAATAAGTTCAAACCAAGATTGAATCCCATTTTTCCAAGACCGATTAATCCAATATGCATGATAAGTTAGCTCCTTCAAAATAATTTTCGATTTATGATACCATAATACGAAAATAATTTTCATATAGCAAGCGCTTTCAGTTAATTTGTGCTATACTGCTTGTAACAAATAGGACGAAAGGCAGCTGATTTTCTTGGCACAACAAGGTTTAACGGGGATTCGTTCACACTATCCAAGACTGAGTGAAAAAGAGAAAAAAATTGCAGATTTCATTTTGGAACACCCGGAAAGTATTGTTCACCAGACTATCAGCCAAGTAGCAGATCAGCTCGAAGTAGCAGATGCTACTGTTTCCCGTTTCTGTAAACGAATCGGCTACAAAGGCTTCCAAGCACTGAAAATTGCTTTAGCACCAGAAATCATTTCTCCCAATAAGATGCTGCACGAAGACGTAAACGATACGGATGAGGCAAAAATGGTTGCGGAAAAGATTTTTCATTCCAATATCCGAACCCTGGAAAATACATTGCAGGTGCTGGACAAGGCGGAGCTGGAGCAGGCTGTCTCATTGCTCCTAGAGGCAAGAAGAGTGGAGTTCTATGGTTTTGGCGGATCGAATATGGTCGCAATGGATGCGTATCATAAGTTTGTCCGCTCTGGTGTGCTGGCCTTCGCGTTTCCTGATGCTCACTTGCAGCTCATGTCTGCTTCCCAACTGACCGACCAGGATGTTGCTTTTATCTTTTCTCATTCGGGAGCCAGCAAGGATGCCTATCAGCTGCTGCAGACCGTCAAGAAAACAGGCGCCAGAACGATCGCCATCACTGGCTTCCCCAAATCCCCTATCGGCCAGCAGGTGGACGTTGCCTTGCATACTAGCTCAGAGGAAACCGATTATCGTTCCGAAGCGCTCGCGTCGCGGATTGCACAACTGAGTATCATCGATGCTCTTTATGTAACAGTCATCATGCGTCAGAAAGAAAAGGCACAAACTTCCGTTGAAAAAGTTCGTAACGCTATCGCCGCAACAAAAATGTGACCCGCCAGAAGCTGACGGGTCACTTTCCATTGAGATTTACTGTTGTAATTTCGAACTTGTCAAACCGATGTCTTGCAAAGGAATACTCGAAGGCAATACCGGTATTGAGATAAGCGACCTGCTCTATCACAAGTACCGGTTCATTTTCGGATAATCCCAGTTCCTTCATGTCTTGTGCTGTTGCTTGCTCCGCTCTGATCCGGCGGCGTGATCCTGCAATTTTCAAGCCTAATTCTTTTTCCATGTATGCATATACCGAGTTATGCAGGACTGTCGGGGTGATACCTGGAATAAGCGGCGTCGGCATATACGTTTCTTCGATAACATGAGGATTATCATCGACACAGCGTACACGGATATGATGATACACAGGCGTATCTTCTGAAATGGCCAAGTACGATGCCACTTCAGCTGTAGGAGCAATCATGTCAAACAATAAAAGCTTTGAGGTAACTTGCTTCTCCTTCATTAAACTGGTAAAGCCGAGCGTTTCATTCGTTCCCACATGAATGTAATCCGACTGGAAGGAAGACTGCACAATGAATGTTCCATGTCCGCGCTTTCGGAAAACGATTCCCTCTGATGCAAGTACATCAAGCGCGCGCTTAACTGTCATCCTGCTGCAGGAAAATTCTTCGACAAGGCTATGTTCATCTGGTAACGGCTGGTCCAGAGGGTAGAATCCTGATTCGATACGATGTCTGATTTCTTCTGATATCACTTGATATTTCATAGTGTTCCTCCTCTGCTGCCGATCTGTTTGTTGTTAGCTTATCAAAATACTGGAATTGCAGCAATCTGCCAATGAAAATGACGGCCATATTGGCCGCCACTATCAGAAACCGTTTCGCTGTACGACTTGTTTCATCCATTCGCCGCTTTTCTTGATTGTGCGTTCCCCGTCTTTCTCCAGGTTAACCGACACAAAGCCATAGCGATTTTTATATGCATTCGTCCACGACCAATTATCCATGAACGTCCACAGATGATATCCCTTTACATTTGCTCCTTCATTCAAAGCCTTGTGCACCCACCGTAAATGATCCTTGATGAAATCGATTCGGTAGTCATCTTGAATGATTCCATCACTGTCGCGGAACTTCTCTTCCCCTTCAACTCCCATACCATTTTCAGAGATGAAACAAGGGATGTTCCCATAATTATCTCGCAGGTTGACAAGTATATCGTAGATTCCTTTTTCGTAGATTTCCCAGCCTCGATGCACATTCATCTTCCGGCCAGGCATCTCATAGGAATCGAAGAATCTGTCAGGCATGAACGGTGCATCTGGGTGGACACTATGTTCCTTTGCCTTCACACGTCGCGGCTGGTAATAGTTCACTCCGAGCAAATCAACCGTATTCTCACGAATGATTTTCAAATCGTCTTCCGTATAAACTGGCATATATCCCTCATTACGAAGTATGTCTACCAGTTTATGCGGAAATTCCCCTTTCACAGATGGATCCAGAAAGGAACGATTGAAGAAAGCATCAGCAATCCGGGAAGCCTCCACATCAGCTGGATTGCTGCTTCGCGGATATGATGGGGTCAGATTCAGAATGATGCCAATCTCCCCATCCTGTGCTTGTTCCCGGTACGCCTGAATGGCAAGGGAACTTGAGAGCTGCGTATGATAACCTACTTGCACAGCTCTCCTGAAATCTACGACATTAGGATAGTGGAAATCATACAGATAACCACCTTCTACCGGCACGATCGGCTCGTTATGCGTGAACCACTTTTTCACTTTATCGCCGAACAAACGGAAGCATACAGACGCATAATCTCTGTAAGCCTCGACGACTTCTCTGCTTTCCCAGCCGCCTTTTTCCTGTAGTACCATCGGCATATCGAAATGGAACAAATTCACGAATGGCTCAATATCGTTATCCAGCAGTTCATCGATTACATTCTGATAAAACGCTGCTGCTTTTTCATTGACTGCTCCTGTACCCTCCGGTATCAGCCTTGACCAGGATATGGAGAATCGAAAAGAATTATGGCCAACCTGTTTCATTAAAGCGATGTCTTCTTTGTAACGGTAGTAGAATCCGGATGTATCGGCAGGGCCGATACCATTATGAAAACGATTCGGCTCCTGCTCATACCAATAATCCCAAATATTCGGCGTCTTCCCGTCAACATCCGCAGCACCTTCCATCTGAGGTGCCGATGAGGAGGAACCCCACCAAAAGTCCTCGGGGAATAGATAGTTTACTTGGTCTTTCTTCTGTTCTGTCACTTCCATATCAAATCTTCTCCTTTGGTACTTGCATATCCGATTTTGCATTTTTCTGTTCCGCTTCTCTTTCCTGCTTTATATTCATCCGGTCGATAAATTTGAGGAATGGGAACCAAATGGCGAATACGATCAAAACGTTAACGAGCTGCAGCAGAGATCCGGCAATTGAGTTGGTTGCCAGGAATCCGCTAATGAAAATCGGAACGGTCCACGGTATCGTTACCCCAGTCGGCGGCGGCACGAGACCAATCGCCATCGCTATATAACTGACCACCGTTACAACCATCGGCGCAATGATCCATGGCAGCAAAATCAGCGGGTTCATAACAATCGGCAGTCCGAAAATGACTGGTTCGTTGACATTGAAAATACCCGGCCCGATCCCAAGCTTTCCGACCTGCTTCATCTGCTTGCTCCGCATGAACAGGAGTATTGCCGCCAGTACGGCAAGCGTCATCCCTGTCCCGCCTGCACCGACCAGATAGACTTCGATGAACTGTTTATTGATGATATGCGGTACTTCACCACCAGCTGTATAAACTTGCAGATTTTCCAAAGACAATGTATTCCAGATTGGATCCATGACCGAGTTGATGATGATCTGTCCATGTAATCCGAAGAACCAAAGGATTTGGATGAAGAACACGGCAATCAAGGTAGCCGTAAGCCCTCCGCCAAGTCCGACGAGCGGTGCCTGCACCGTGTTGAAGATGACATCATGCAAATTCGTGTTGAAGCCTTGCGTCACAATGATATTAAGTACTAAAAATACCGACAGCGTGACAACCGCCGGAATGAGGGCAGCGAATGATTGCGATACTGCTGGCGGCACACCTGCTGGCATCCTGATGACAATTTTCTTCTGTGTAATAAATCGATAAATTTCCCCGGAAACAAACGCGACGATCATACCGAGGAACATACCCTTTGCTCCAAGACGGTCGACAGCAAGTACATTACTCACCACTTCCCCGCTCTCTGTCGACACAACGAATGGTGTCAGCAGCAGGAATGCGGTCAATGCTACAGCCCCGCCGAAAATGGCTTCCACTCCATAGCTTTTCGCCAAATAATACCCGATACCAAAGACGACGAAGACAGACGCGATATTCATTGTGGCATTCGGCGCTGGTCCAAGCGATTCTTGAATACCAGCGAGCAGCGATTCACTCATTACATTGTCCAAAAATGGCAAGTTTGCCAAAACGACCATGATAGAACCGAAAATCGTCAATGGGAACGCCAGCATGAAGGCATCCCGCAGCACACCAAGATAGCGATTGTTATTCAGCTTACCGGCAATCGGAATCAAAAACTTACTAAACTTATCGAACATTGCCTGCTTCCTCCTTTAGCTCTTCAGCTCTTGGAAAATTGGTATCATTTCTTTGACCATTTCTTTCATCGTCAATGTAGACATAAAATGGTCCTCTGCATGAAGGAACAAAAGAGAAAGTTCCTGCCGCTGGTGGCCTGCTGCTTCCTGCTGTACCAGCTGGAAATGGACCTTGTGTACAAGTGACAGATCATCTTCTGCATCTGCCAGCATGTCATTGACTTTCTCTATATCACCCTCACGATAAAGCCGAAGTGCTTGCAATACTTTACTTCTGGCATTACCGCTATGCAGGATCATCTGAAAACAAACCTGCTCCTCGGTCAGCTCTTCTAATTTCAGCTCACTCATGATGTTGCTCCAATCAGACCAAGCGCCTGTTTATACGCTTTCTCTCCATCAGCCATCCCATATGCCATCATGTCGATCACGTCAACTTGGATACCATATTTCTGCGCTTCAGCCGCGAGTTCCCCTTTGAGAAAGCTCATTTGCGGACCGATTAGTACAACATCTGCCTCTGCCATATCTTTTTTTGCCTGATCCTGACCGACTGCCCAAATCTTTGCTTCTTCTCCTATGGAATCTGCAAACGCTTGCATTTTGGTGACCAAAAGACTCGTGCTCATACCGGAACTGCATGCTAAAAGGATTCTGTTCATTTGATAACACTCCTCGGATTTATTAAAAGCGCTTTCATTTGTATTATATAACTAATTTTATATTTGTCTAGACATTTAGTAATAAATGTTTAGTCTTTTGTCGCACTGACTACATGTTAGGCAATAGTAATAGGCTTTCATTGCCTTAATATGTTAAACTAGCTTTATCTTTTTAGGGACGGTATAGCTGCTTTTGAATCAGTTGAAAGTAGTTTTCTTATCATCGCAGTCTATTAACACCACCCCCTTAACCGTCCAGCATATTATGACTAATAGGAGTATTGGTATATGGCTGTTATTGAAAGCACGGAACAATTTATCACCCATCTGCACACATGGCATAAAACAATCAAAACACGCGACCGGACTTTGTCGGCTAAACTGCGCGAAGAAGCATATTCAGCTTTGCATGAAGGTGAATTCACGGACGAACTATGGGATCGTTTTTTGCTGCTCGATGCACGGTTTGATTTTCTGAAAGGCGATACGGATCTTTGCGAGGAAAAACTGCAGCGGTTGAACCCGGATGAGTTGAACGATTACCAGTCTTTTTTCTACTATAGTTTTCTGGCAATCGTGAAGTATAGCAGAAAAGAATACTTTACAGCTATCGATTTATTGGAAAAAGCAGAGTTACATATGCACGCAGTTGAGGATGAAGAAGAGCATGCCGGCTTGCATTATAATAAGGCGATGCAATTCTATTACTTAGACATCAATGCCTTGTCCAGTTTTCATTTGGAAAAGGCAATAGCTATCTATTCTGCATATCCGCAATATGAACTGAAGGTTGCAAATTGCAAATCCCTCCAAGGATTGAATCAAATCGATCTGCGGGAATTCGATAAGGCAGAAAGCAATCTCCTCGAAGCCCTCTCCATTGCCGAAAAACTCGGACAGGAGGATATGGTTGTTGCATGCGGATTTAACATCGGTCTCATGTACCACAAACAAAATGCAGATGAAAAAGGCATCCCGTATCTGCTGCAGGCTGTTACGCACTCGGAACATCCCTTGTACATACAGGCACTATTCACGCTGACTCGTTCCCTTTACATTTTAGGAAAAGCCGATCAAGCGGAGACCTATTACAAAATCGGCATGCGTGTATGCGAAGAAAAGGGAAACCTGGAATATCGCTGGCAGTTCGCCATTCTTTGGGCGAAATATGTAGAGCGTGACACAATGGATTATGTGTACGATTCAGCCATTACTTATTTTAAGGAAAACGGTCTGTTCTACTTGATGCGCTGCTATGCCCGCGATTATTCACAATTCTTATGGGAAGCACAGCAAATCGAACAATTCCATTATTATCACAAACTTGCATTGTCGAATGACTTCCAATGAAAAACGGCTCATCAGTAGATGAGCCGTTTTAAATGGACTAGAATAATAGCTTTAATAGATATCTAATGTAGATCACACTTCAGCATTGATTTTTTATCGTGTTAAAACCTGGATCAATATATAAGCAAGGAATAAAATCTCCTAATCGGTTAAAAGTGATTGATCCAAATGAGCGCTTGTTCATAGTCATCAAAAAATTTCACGGAGTCTCTAGTATTAGATTGTTGTAAATAATCCATGATTTCACCTTCTTCAAGGAGAAATGCAATTGCCTTACTGTGATTCAGAATACTTTCATCAAAAAATTTATCTTTCCATGCTTTTTGAACAGAAAAATGATCTGGTGTGTAACCTTTTCTATCCACCAACAATTTGTATTTACGACCCTCAGAAATGAATTGCTGACAAGCTTGCTCAAAACCGTTGAACCATTCATTAACATCTTCAATTTTAATCTTACCAATTAGATGGGTAGTAATTAACTCTCCTGAAGTTGTTGTGCTGATATTCTGTTCAATCAACTTGTATCATCTCCTTGATTAACATCAGGTCTTGAAGTAAATCTAATGATGCTTTCTTTAAAGCTGGTTTCATTATTGCAAAATCTTCATCACTACATTCTTCTCTACTTAAGATGCCCAATGGAATGGCTGTACCAGATAGGAAGGCAACTGTGTTTGTTTATTACCTTTTGCCGAATTTATCTGCATCTGTGTCAAGAACATACTAGTAGACAGATTGGCCCCTTCCAGATTTGCATCCCGCAAATCTGCTCCGATAAAATCGACAGCCCTTAAATCGGCATCCTTCAGGTCCGCTGCAATCAGATAGGCTCCTTGAAAATCGGCTGCTCTAAGGTCTTTTCCTTTTGCACTTTTCCCTATCCAATCTGCACCTCTATAGTCCAGTTTCCGTTTGTTAGGAATGGAATTCGTTATCGTATGTCGGATGTGACTGCTTGTCTTGGAAAGTAACTCATTCACAGGCTTGCGCAGCTCTATTATATCCAAGGTCTGTAAGTTGTCGGCATCAAGAATTGTTAAGCTTTCTAAATCCTTTAGCAGAAGTGTAAGTTCTTTATGTAGATCCTGCGGCAGTCGATAAGACAATGCCTCTGTAACATAAGCCAGCATCTCGTACAGCTGTACCATCACCGGAAATACAGAGAACATCTTATCGGCTGTTTCCTTGCTTTCTGTCCAATCCTGTCCATTGAACGTTACTTGGGAGACTTGTTGACCAGCACCGAAACAATCAAATACGGTACATCCCTTAAACCCCTTCCCCCTTAGTTCACTATGAATCTGACACCGAAAATCAGATTGCAGGTTAGGACATGGTACACCTGCAGGTTTATCAATGGCAAAGTCGCTGGATGCTGCAATATGAAGCGCTGTACAGCACAAGCCAAAACAGTTAGCACAATCTGCCCGCATACTCTTCCTATACTCCTCAGCAGCAAAGTTATCAATCTGATAAGACATTAGCATTCTTCCTTATAGTGTAGTTTTTTACTTTTCTACTTTCCCCTAGTCATCAAATCCAACAGCAGCTGAAATCTCTGCAGTACATCCGTCAAATCAAGCTCCAGCGCTTCGTTGATCTGATTAATCCGGTAATTCACCGTATTCGGATGGACAAAGAGTGCTGCTGCAGTCGGTTTGATTTTGCAGTTGTGAAGCAAATACATTTCAAGGGTTTTCAGGAGTTCTTTCTTATCGTTCGGATCGAGCTTTTGAATCTTTTTCAGATGTTCGCTTTCATAGCCAAGTTCCTCATTCTTGTCAGCAATAGCCTGAAGATAGCGCCACACGTGTAAATCCTTGTAATAAAGAGATAAAGGGCGATGGGTCAGAATGCCGGCATGGATGACCTCTTTTGCTTGATTCGCACTTTTCAGCAAGTCGAAAGGATGTTGATAAATACCTCCAACACCACTCATCACAGTTGCGTCTTTATCCTTCACATAATCACGGATTCGCTGGATGACTTCCTTGGCTAATGCTTCAATTGGCGCATCTGCTCGCTTTCCTCCTAATACGATAAGCAGAATGTCTTCTTGTATGAGAACATGATGCAATTTATCTTCAAGCTGCAAGGAAGTTTGGGCAACCTGCTGTAAATCATAAAGAAGCGCTTCGTCCTTTGCTGTCAGCTGTACAGCCGCAACAGCAAAATGTTCCGGCAGCTTCACACCGAATTCCTTTGCTCCCCATTCCAAATCTGAAGCTGATTTATATACCCTATTAAAAATATTCTGATAAAATTGATCCTCTTTTTCCTCTTGCTTCAGCTTCGACTTCTGTATGTCATAGATGAGCCTGCCGATATGGAAGGAAATATCATATAAAAAGTCGATCCCTTCAACAGGGAGCGGTTCCTCCATCTGCTGAATCCAGATAAAGCCCATAATACGGCCTTCATGCTTTGCACTTACAACAATTCTCGTATTCAAGCCTATTTCCGGCATTGCTTCTACTACAAAAGGACGCTCATATGTTTTTAGCTTATTTACGACACCTGCTTCAATAAACGTTTCATAAATTGGCAGCGTCCACTTCTTTGTGAAAATCGTCTGCTGGTTCGCTTCATCAAAATGTTGGATGTAATGCGAATTATACGCAAGTAATGTATAATCGGCACTCTCGACAATCACTGGCCGTTCCAGCTCGAAGCTAAGCAAATCGATGACAGCATCCAAGTCATTGATGGATAATACACGATCGAATAACTCCATAGCTCATACCCCTAAGCATTTTCTTTTATCATACTCCAGCAGGAGGGCTTTGCCTAGATACTTCCTTTTTTTCTATAAAAACCAAAAATATTGATAAACTTTAACTGAGTATTAGTTCTCTTTAATTATTTATATTTAAAAAACTACATAATTCTATTTACCTACCGATAAATAATTGTAGCCGTAATATAAGCAGAGAGAGGGACAATATCAATAATGGAAGAAAATAAAAAAAGAGGTAATTTCTTTAGTAGGAAGATTTTACGCAAAATACTTTATCCTATTCTTGCAATGTTTGTCATTTCAGGAGTAGTAACAGCCTATTTCGGCTATGAATTCAGCCGTAACATGGTGCTTGAAAGCCAATCCAATCAAATGGAGGATCAAACAGTTGTTCAGCTGAACAGCATCTACGATCTATTCCTCGACAATATCGAGTCTACATTGGGAAGTATCAGCAGAACCCAATCATTACAGGAAGATGATATGGACCGACTAGCTGTAACGATGGAAAGCTATACAAAAGACAACCCAAATATTAGTACTATTTTCTACCAGCCAATTGACGGTGACATGGTAGCCTATCCGAAAGCCAATTTACCAGATGACTATGATCCGACTACACGGCCATGGTATCAGCTTGGTTTAGAGCTGGAAGAGCGCGCTGGTTATACAGATCCATACATGTCAGCCGATTCAAGCGAATCAGTAGTCGATGCGGTTAAGCCTATCTTTGACAATAATAATCAACTTAAAGGCATGGTTGTCGTCGAATTCAAGCTTTCCCGTCTGAAGGAGCTGACAGAGCAGGTTAAAGTCGGTGAGACAGGATTCGCTGCGGTATTTGATGGTACAGGACATTTCCTATCCCATCCGGATGCTGAAAAACTAGGTACAGATGCAACGAAAGAGAAGTTCTGGGAGAAGATACAGTCGACTGGGCGAAGCGGAATCATAAATTATGAATTTGAGGGCGAAGAACGTGTTCTTGCCTTTACAACGAATGATAGAACAGGCTGGACAATTGCAGCAATTGTTCCAAAACACGAGTTCAGTGATTTAGCACAAGGTATTATACTTCCTTTGATCATCACTGTATTGATTGTTTTAGCTGTTGCACTAATCGTTACCTTCTTCGTTGTGAACTCTGTAGTACGGCCGATAAAGCAACTGCGAGACAAGATGAAGCAAGTAGAAGATGGCGATTTGACTGTTAAGATGAATAGTAAAGCCTCTGATGAAATTGGCGATCTATCCAACAGCTTCAATAATATGATTGGGAACATCCATTCTATGATGCAGAATAATACTGCGATTTCTGCTAATGTGCAGTCCGCATCACAGGCGCTTGCGGCGAATGCAGAAGAAAATGCTGCCACTTCCGCTGAGGTAGCTGCGACCATGGAAGAAATTTCTGCAGGTACTACGAGCCTGGCTGAAATCATGGAGCGCAATACTGTTGCGACAGAAGCATTGTCCGAAAATATTAAACTAGTAAATGCGCACAACCAGCAAGTATATGAAGAAGCACTACAAATGACCGATTCAGCCAAAGTCGGCGGTTCACAGATGCAGCAATTGATTGAGCAATCCAAAGATGCCATCGAAGCAACCAGCAAGATTGAACAAGCTGTACAGAACCTGCAGCAAAAATCCGCTAACATAAGCGGTATCGTTAACACGATCACAGATATTGCCGGGCAGACGAACCTGTTGGCACTGAATGCTGCCATTGAAGCAGCACGTGCAGGCGAAAGCGGAAAGGGCTTTGCTGTCGTAGCAGATGAAGTGCGCAAACTGGCAGAACAGACAGAACACGCACTTCGCGATATCGGTTCCATCGTGCAGGAGATTCAAACTGAAACGGCTGAAACAGCAGCCTTCGCTTCGAAGACTGGCGACGTTGTCCGCGGTCAAGAAACAGCGGTAAATAATACAAAAGAAATCTTCATTCAAATCCAGCAAGCAATTGCGCATAATATGGAATTGACTGCACGGACGAAGGAAGAAATGAAACTCATGATGGAAAGAGAAGCTACCCTGGCAACCAATACTGGTGAAATTGCAGCAATCAGTCAGCAGACAGCAGCCGGTACAGAAGAAATTACGGCATCTGTAGCCGACCAAACTCATTCCATGGATCAATTAAAAGAGCTAGCAGAAAAGCTCGAGCAAGATGCCAATACCTTACAAGAGCAGCTTCAGCAATTCAAATTAGATTAACAAAAACCCGCTTTCCAACAGGAAAGCGGGTTTTTTCTATACAAAAGCTGGCAGCGGATCAGAAAATACTGCACTATCCTGTTGCATTTCCTCATCTGTCAGTAGGCACGAATCCAGATCCCTTCTAATTTCTTCTTTATCTAAACCAATCCCAATAAAAACCAGCTCCGTCATTCTGTCTCCATAAATGGGGTGCCATCTAGCATCCAGTTCTTTGTCCTCGGCTCGGAGAGCTTCCCGTTCATCTGGCGGATATGTGCTTATCCACGGTCCCGCAGCTTCGATTGCCAGCGAACGTCCCGCCTGTGACAATAAACCGCTTGTATCCGGGCGGGATGCAAGCCAGAAAAAGCCCTTCGCCCGCACAACATCGCTCGGCCATTTCTCCAGCCACTTCATCCAACGATCCGGATGGAACGGCCGTTGTCTTCGATAGACAAAAGAAGAGATTCCATACTCCTCTGTTTCTGGTATATGCTCACTGTTCAACTCCTTGATCCAGCCAGCAGATTGACTGGCTTTCTCAAATGAAAATTCCTTTGTATCTAACACAAGACTCGGATCTACTTTTCCAAACTCCGTTTGATGGATATTCGCTTCTGGGTTCAGTGTATGCATCAAGCTGTATAGCCGTTGCAGTTCATCCTTATCCAGCTGATCTGCTTTATTAAGCAAAATCACATCCGCGAATTCGATTTGGTCGATCAGTAAATCAGAAATCTCTCGTTCGTCCTCCTCTATTGCCTGCTGCTGCCGGTCCAATAAGGACTCTCCAGATTGATAATCATGCCAAAAGCTCCCTGCATCCACAACCGTCACCATCGTATCCAGCCGGCATTTGGCAGATAAGTCAATTCCGAGTACATCTTCTTGATACGTAAAGCTTTGCGCTACCGGAATTGGCTCGGATATCCCTGTTGATTCTACAATGATATAGTCGATGTCCAAGTCAGCCAGCTTGTCAATTTCGATTATCAAATCTTCTCGGAGCGTACAGCAGATACAGCCATTTTCAAGCTGGATTAGCTTCTCATCGGTGCGCTTCAATCCGCCCTTCTCGACCAAATGGGCATCAATATTAATTTCACTCATATCATTCACGAGCACACCTATTTTCAGCTGCTGCTTATTGGCAAGCAGATGATTAAGAAGCGTTGTCTTACCTGCTCCTAGGTAACCGCTCAAGACGGTCACTGGTATTCTTCGATCCACCGCTTACCAGCTCGCTTTCCGAACACCAGGCACTTGCCCTTTATGAGCATACTCGCGGAATTTAATCCGGCTCATGCCGAATTGCCGCATATAACCGCGCGGGCGTCCGGTTATTTCACAGCGGTTTTTCAATCGTGTCGGCGAAGAATCACGGGGCAGCTTCTGTAATGCTTCGTAATCTCCTTTTTCCTTCAGTTCCCTTCGCAGTTCTGCATACTTCATCACGAGTTCCTGTCTTTTTTTCTCTTTTGCTATTTTCGATTTTTTTGCCATTATTACTTCCTCCTATTTATTGAGCTGTCTGGATCTTCCAGCGAAATGGATCTGGCAGCTGTGACCAATCGCCTGCAAGCTCTGATTCTGTCAGCAGGCAACTGTCCAATTCCTCTGTTATTGCTTGCTGATCCAAGTCTGTTCCGATGAACACAAGCTGTGTTTTTCTGTCGCCATAGTGGGGATGCCAATCTTGATTGATGGACGGATTTTCCCGTCGAATGAACTGCTGTCGTTCCTCATCCAAGGAAGCAACCCAATAAGATACCGGCTCGATATTCGCTGCCGGACCAGCTTGCGATAGCAGCAAAGCATATTGATTACGCGTCGCACACCAGGTTATTCCTTTGGAGCGGATAATATTTTCCGGCATTGTTTCTACGAACTGCATAAAGCGCTCTGAATGAAAAGGATGCTGCCGGACATATGTGAACGAGCCGATGCCATATTCTTCTGTTTCAGGTGTATGCTGCTCTGGTCCATTCTCCAATTCCTTCAGCCAGCCAGCAGAAGAGCTCACTTTCTCAAAGTCAAACGATTGGGTAAACAGTATGTCATGCGGATTGACTTTACCGTGTGTTGCCTCAATGATTTTCGCTTCTGGCTGTAATAGACGCATGACGTGTTTCAGATCACGCAGTGCTGTTTCTTCTACAAGATCACATTTGTTCAAAATGAGTACATTACAGAACTCAATCTGATCGAGTAAGAGATCCGCAATTTCCCGTTCATCATTCTCAGCAACCTCCTGCTGCCGATCCAGCAAACTCTCACCTGAGCCGAAGTCATGCCAAAAGCGATTTGCATCCACTACCGTCACCATCGTGTCCAACGTCGTAAAATCGGATAAGTTGATGTTCAACTGATCATCGATATACGTAAACGTCTGTGCCACAGGAACTGGTTCACTAATCCCGCTCGACTCGATGAGTATATAATCAAAGCTGCCATTTTTGGCCAGCTTCTCCACTTCAACCAACAGGTCATCTCGCAGCGTGCAACAGATGCAGCCATTGGACATTTCGACCAGCTGTTCATCTACTCGCGATAATGTCCCCTCGTTTTCCACCAAGCCTGCATCAATATTGATTTCGCTCATGTCGTTGACAATGACTGCAACTTTCAAGCCTTCACGATTGTGTAGAATATGATTGAGCAGCGTCGTCTTCCCTGCACCCAGATAGCCACTAAGAACCGTTACAGGTATCTTCTTGTTCATTCTATTCCTCCTAAACGTAATTATTACGATTTAAAAATAACGAAATTTTTTTTTGCCTTATGCACCCTTTGTGTGAAAATCGTCTATATCACCAAGACAATAAGCGAAACCAGTCCGCAGTTCTTCTTCCTCCAGCTCTCTTCCTATGAAAATAAGTTCATTTTGCTTGTCTTCTCCTTGCTTCCACTCTCTGTCAGCAGAACTTGCAAATAGCATATGAACACCCTGAAACAGCACACGCCT
Source organism: Terribacillus aidingensis (assembly GCF_040703035.1). Classification (NCBI taxonomy): domain Bacteria; kingdom Bacillati; phylum Bacillota; class Bacilli; order Caryophanales; family Bacillaceae; genus Terribacillus; species Terribacillus aidingensis. The sequence goes on from NZ_CP159996.1 coordinate 2,626,511, forward strand.
GTTCTGCCCTTTCACATGGAGAATACCCTTATAGCGGAATAAGCTCTCTCCCTTTACCTGAACCAAATAAGAAAACCATTTATCCAAACGTTTCGGGTCGATCTGCCGCTGATCCTTCAGTACGATTGCTTGAATATCATCATGATGGTGGTGATTGTGATCCAACATGTTTGGACGAACACTCAACTTTTGATCAAGCGAAAAGCTGAATACATCCAGCAATTTAAATATTGGAACTTGACTGTTTTGTGCGAAGAAAAGTTCCGCCTCCGGATTCATTCTTTGAATGCGTGTCGTTAAAAGTTCCAACTCTTCCTTTGTAACTAAGTCCTTTTTATTGATGATAACTTTATCCGCAAAAGCAATTTGCTCCCGAGCAACAGCATGAGCATGTAACTGTCTATCGGTATGTAAAGCGTCCACGACTGTACAAACACTATCCATCTCAAACCAATACCGCATAACATCATCCATCAGGAAAGTCTGGATGACAGGCGCGGGATTTGCCAATCCTGTTGTTTCAATGATCACGCGCTTAATTTCGGTGCCTTCCTTGTGCGCACGAACGAGCATGTCTTTGAGTATTCTAATCAAATCACCGCGAACATTACAGCAAATACAGCCATTGTTGATTTCAATTATCTCTTCCTTCGTCTCCTCGACAAACCTTCCGTCGATTCCTGTTTCACCGAATTCATTGATGATAACGGCTGTATTACTGCTTCGTACATCACGAAGTATTCGATTTAATAACGTCGTCTTCCCTGCTCCAAGAAACCCTGTCAAAATCGTGACGGGAATTTTGTTTGTTCTGTTAGACATGATACACCTCTCAAATCTAATTCGTAATTGTTACGATTTAAATCATACATGATGAAACAAAGCTTGTAAAGTCTGTCCACTAAAAATTGTCCGGAGATAACCTTACAAAGTGTTTGTTAGATTGATGAAGAGTCTGTAAAATTGGTTTCAATATATCCTGCAGCGGGTATAATTTGGTTGAAACACCGAAAAGGAGAGATGTAACATGATTAACAAATTAGAAGAGACACCAAAAGTAATCCATTGCAAAGATGACGCTGAGTTCAGAGACTGGCTCACCAGATTGAGCGAACCAGAGAACGAAGAAGAGTTAGACGGCTAATCAGCTTCTCCTCTATCTTCCTTCTTTTTTTATCTCCTCATATATAAAAAGCGTGCCTATGATGGCACGCTTTCCTTCGTTTTTGGACGAGTTTTGCTTGCTCGGAGGAGCTGTCTAGCTACGAAAGCCGGGAACTGCGGCCTAAGCGGTCTTTTCCGCTTTTCTTTGTTGTCTAGCTGCGAAAGCCAGGAACTACGCCGGAAGTGATAAATCCCTGCGTAGTTCCTGGCTTTCTCTCTTCCTTCTCCGTTCCTAAACGGCTTTCTCCGCTTTTCGTTAATACATCTCGCTAACTGTCTTCGCCAGCATATGAAGCTGCAGATAATCCGGTCCGCCGGCTTTGGAGTCGGTTCCTGACATTTTGAAGCCGCCGAATGGGTGGTAGCCTACGATGGCGCCGGTGCAGTTGCGGTTGAAGTACAGGTTGCCGACGTGGAATCGTTCTTTCGCATATTCGATGTGGGCTCTGTTTTTCGTAATGACTGCGCCTGTGAGACCATACTCTGTGTTGTTGGCGACGTCGATTGCTTCCTCGAAGCTGGATACTTTCGAGAAGCCAAGGACTGGTCCGAAGATTTCTTCCTGCATGATGCGGGATGTCGGAGACAGTTCAGAGAAAATGGTCGGCTGAATGAAGAAGCCTTTGCTGTCATCGCTGGAACCGCCGCTTACGAGCTTGCCTTCCTGTTTGCCAACTTCGATATACTCGGTAATCTTATCGAAGGAATCTTGATCAATGACAGGTCCCATATATACATCTGCACTTTCTGGTGCTGCAGTAATGCGGGATTCTGTGATTTCAATTACTCGCTGAAGCACAGCGTCATATACCTTCTCATGCACAACAGCACGAGATCCAGCCGAGCATTTTTGTCCGGCAAAGCCGAATGCGGAAACTGAGATTGCTTCAGCTGCAAGCTCGATATCAGCATCTTCATCAACAACGATCGTATCCTTCCCGCCCATTTCTGCAATGACGCGTTTCAGATGCTGCTGCCCTGGTTGTACCTTGGCTGCTTTTTCGAAAATACGTGTACCAACATCACGGGAACCAGTGAACGTAATGATGCTTGTTTTCGGATGTTCTACAAGATAATCGCCTACTTCAGCACCACTTCCTGGTACGAAGTTAATAACGCCTTTTGGAACACCTGCTTCCTCGAGCACTTCAACGAACTTAGCCGCAATGACAGGTGTTGCACTTGCCGGCTTGAGAACTACCGTGTTACCTGTCACTAGTGGTGCAACAGTTGTTCCAGCCATAATTGCGAACAAGAAGTTCCACGGTGAAATAACGACAGTTACGCCCGTTGCTGTGTAAATGTAGCGGTTCGCTTCACCTTCACGAGACATGACAGCTTTACCTGGAGCAAGCTCTATCATCTGACGTGCATAATATTCCATGAAATCAATTGCTTCTGCTGTATCCGCATCCGCTTCCTTCCATGGCTTGCCTGCTTCCTTCACGAGTAGTGCAGAGAAATAATGCTTTTTGCGGCGGACAATTGCTGCTGCACGCATCAAAATATGGGCACGTTCCTCCGGCTTTGTATAGCGCCATGTTTCAAAAGCTGTTGCTGCAGCCTCGATGGCACGTTCCGCATGCTCCTGAGAAGCTTTGGAAACCTTCCCGACTACTTCTTCTTTATTCGCTGGATTGATAGAGACGATTTTCTCATCGGTCGTCACTTTTTCACCGTCAATCACAAGCGGGTACGATTCTCCCATCACCTTTTGTACCTGCTCCAGCGCTTTATGGAAAGCCTGCTGCTCTTTTTCCTCTGTAAAATCGGTGAACGGTTCATGTTTATAAGGTGTCGTCATGATCAATCGCTCCTTTTCTTCTATTTTTGTGTCATACCTTTGAATGCGAATGCAATATTCGCTGGCCGCTCGGCCAGTCTGCGCATGAAGTAGCCATACCAATCATCCCCATAAGGCAAGTAGATCCTGACTTTATAGCCTTGCTTGACCAGCTCCTGCTGCAGCTGCTGCCGCATGCCATACAGCATTTGAAATTCAAATTTGTCTTTCCCTATCCCTTTTTCCAGGGCATAATGTTTAGCAAAGGAAACCATCCGATCATCATGTGTTGCAATCGCAGTATAACTGCCGCTGTCCAGCTGTTTAGCAATCAGCTTGCGATAATTCGCATCTACATCCCGTTTTTCCGGGAAAGCGACCGATTTTGGCTCTTTATATGCCCCTTTGACTAAGCGGATGAACGGCTGCAGATGCTGCATCCTGTCCAAATCATCACTGCTGCGATAAAGATACGCCTGGATGACGGTACTCACATTTTGAAACTCAGCTTTGAGTTCTTGGAACAACTCCAGAGTCTTTTGACAGCGTTCCGAATCCTCCATATCAATCGTCACCATCACATCCAGACGATCGGCAGCCGTCAGGATGCGGCGAAGATTCAAACGGACAAGCTCTTCACTGATATCAAGTCCCAGTGACGTCAATTTCAAGGATACTTGCGCATCCAGATTCGCCGCTTTAATCATCTCCAGAGCTGCGACTGCCTCGCCAGCTCGTTCTACAGCTGTTTGCGGATCAGCCACGTATTCACCAAGATGATCTACTGTCACACTCATCCCTGTTTGATTCAACTTCTGGATGAATGGTACTGCTTGATCGAAGGACACACCTCCGACGATTTTTCCTTTGACCATTCGAATGCCATATAAATTAGCCAATTTGTTCAACGGCTGATTCTTTGATAAATACAAGAAAAAATTGCGAGATAAAGCTTCCAACTGTGACACCTCCCAATCCACTTGCACATGTGCTATATCTTTATTGTAGAAATCTATTGAAGGGCTTTCAATATGCAGAAAAGACAAACAATTTTAGCTTTTTTGTGTAAAATACACAAAAATATCTTGTGAGGAAAGTTACATTTTAGGGTTGGCTGGTTTACTGCAGGGTACTTTTGGAAAAAGGTACATAGCTGCCGACCCCATCCGATAACTACTATATTAATAATGGAGGGCTTCTTGTGAAAAAGCGTAAATGGATTTGGATCGGGGGAGCAATCCTCATTATTGGAATTGCCATTGGAGGGTATTTGATGGAGAGACAACCACTGCGCAAGCTTGCTCAAGACGATGATCTGCTTATAGGCTCTTCGATTCGCTATGATGCCCTGCTGGAGGATGATACATACCAGAAACTGGCTACCACAGAATTCTCCAGCTGGACGATCGAGAATGAAATGAAAATGGATGCCATGCAGCCAGAGCAAGGAGCCTTCAATTTTGTTAAAGTAGATAAGATGGTGCTAATGGCAGAAGAGCATGATATCAAACTCAGAGGACATGTACTTGTTTGGGGAGAAGCGCTGCCCGCATGGGTATCTCAACAGGCTGTAGATCGCGCTTCCGCAGAGCAAGTGCTCAAAACCCATATCCAAGAAATTGTCACTCATTATCAAGGCCGCATCGACACCTTTGATGTTGTCAACGAAGCGTGGAATGATGATGGTACCTTACGGGATACGATTTGGCTCCGCACGATTGGACCTGATTATATTCCCCTCGCCTTCCAGTGGGCTCGTGAGGCCAATCCAGATGCTAAGCTGTATTACAATGACTATGGTAATGAAATGTCCAACGCTAAATCAGAAGCGATGCTGGAAGCTTTGAGCAATTGGAAACAAGAAGGTATCCCAATTGACGGTATCGGTATGCAAACGCATGTAGATGCTGCTGACCCCCGCTTTTCCAAGGATCGCATCCAGGAATGGTTCACCCGTATAGAAGATGCAGGCTTTGAAATCGCTGTGACGGAAATGGACGTAAAGCTGCAAAATCTCAACAATGGGGATGCCAAGAATGTCCAAGCTGAACGGTACGGAGATGTGATGGAAGTGTGTCTGGATACACCAGCCTGCGGGGAGTTCACTGTCTGGGGCATATCAGATAATCATAGCTGGGTTACCGAGCAGGAATCTCCAAATGGCAAACCGCTCCTCTTCGATGAAAACGGGCAGCCGAAGAAGGCTTATAACACATTGAAACGAAAACTATTATTCTAAGCAAGGAAGTGATACATCATGCAAACTTCAGAAATCATTTGGCTAATCGCTTCCACAGTCATTCTGCTCGTTCTATATGGGTTGGCCCGGAAACATCTAGCTGCTAAGTATTTGCTGCTGGCTGCCTTTCTTGGTATCAACCTTGTCTACTTGATTTGGCGGACGGCATTCACATTGCCGACAGTCGGGATACTCAGTCTGATAGTCGGAATCCTGCTGCTGGTGACGGAATGGGCTGGATTTTTACAATCCGTCGTTTTCACCATCCTCTCCTGGAAGCCGTTCAGGCGGAAAACCATTCCGCTTTCGGAATTCAAGGAACTGCCGACAGTCGATGTATATATTGCCACTTACAATGAACCAGCAGATCTTCTAAAGCGGACGATTGCAGCGAGCCAAATGATGACTTATCCGCAGGACAAGCTCAAGGTCTATGTCTGCGATGATGGAAGACGAGCAGATATCCGGCAATTGACTGAATCCATGGGTGCTTACTATTTAGATCGACCGGATAATAAGCATCAAAAAGCCGGGAATCTGAACCATGCGATGACTAAAACAGACGGCGAGATCATCGTCACGATGGATGCTGATATGGTACCGCGCGCCAATTTCCTTGAACGCACGCTCGGCTACTTTACCGATAATAAAGTCTCATTCGTCCAGGCACCGCAAGTATTCTATAATGCAGACGCATTCCAGTACAATCTGTTCTTCGAGGATAATATTACGAATGAACAAGACTTCTTCATGCGCCGTTTGGAGGAAGGAAAGGATCGCTTCAATGCAACGATGTATGTCGGAAGCAATGCTTTGTTCCGCCGAACTGCATTGGAGGAAATCGGGGGTTTCGCAACGGGCGTCATAACCGAGGATATGGCAACAGGCATGCTTCTCCAGACAAATGGGCAAAAAACAGTCTTTGTGAATGAAGCATTAGCTGTTGGCTTATCCCCTGAAACGTACGCCGACCTTCTAAAGCAGCGCGACCGCTGGTGCCGAGGCAATATCCAAGTCATCCGTAAATGGAATCCGCTCACAATCAAAGGTCTGAGCTTCATGCAGCGCTTGCTGTACATGGATGGAATACATTATTGGTTCTTCGGTATCTATAAGATGGTGTATTTACTGGCACCATTGCTGTTCCTGCTGTTCTCCATCTATAGTCTGCAAACCGATTTCTCGACTCTATTGCTGTTCTGGCTGCCGGCGTTCCTATCGTCACAGCTCGCGTTCCGCCGCATGGCAGATAACAAAAGGACGACGATTTGGAGTCACATTTATGAGGTGGCACTCGCCCCTTACATGGCTGTATCTGTTCTAACGGAACTATTCTTCCGAAAATCGATCAAATTCAATGTTACCCGCAAAGGAATAGTGAATAATCGCCGGCATTTTCTCTGGCGGACAAGCACACCATATGTGATTCTGCTTGCAATGAGCATTGCTAGTATGATTATGATCGGAATAGATTTGTTTACCCCTATACAGATTTACGAAAATGTCGAAATGCTCTATATCAATATTTTCTGGGTGCTATACAATGCTGTCGCACTTGTCATGGCTTTGATCATTTCGGTGGAACGGCCGCGCTTCCGAGAAGCAGAGCGCTTTGATGTGACGCTGGAAGCAGAGCTTCTGAATAGTCTTGATGAGAAGAAGCATCCCATACGAATCATTGACTTAAGCGAATATGGCGCAAGGCTGGAACTGCTTGATGCAAAAGCAGCCCATCTGCTGTCAGCCGGAAGTCCGCTGACGCTTTCCTCAGGTCCGCTGCAAGGCTTGAAGCTTCACAAGCATTGGGTTTCCCAGCAAGGAAAAAGCTATTATGCAGGCGTATCCTTCCAGGATGTCACGCAGGAACAGTACCGTGCCCTTATCAAACTCCTGTTCGTCGATGCACCAGACATATATACGAGCAGGGAATATGTAAATTCAACACTATTGCATGCAGTTTCCCGCTTCTTCCGTCAAACACAAGTCGAACCAAAACAATCCGAGCGGCAGAGCATCAGGGAAACAATCTCGGTTCCTGGCGTCCTCTATTTTGCTGATACTGGTAAAATAGAAACCACTCTTATTGATTACAGTCTGAGCGGCTGCCAAATCGAACTGAAGAAACCGATTAAACCAGGTCAAGTACTGCGTCTGCACGCCAATCACAACAGCTTCCGCGAAAGTGATGTACGTGTCCAATGGGTGCAAAAACGCGGACGAAAATATTTAGCAGGTTTGCGATTCCTGACCGAGACAGCTGAATCGGATACTGCGTAAATAAATATGGACATCTAAACAATAAATGATATATTATGACAATAGAAAATGAAGCTTCGACTCTTTATCTGTATGTGGGCACTTGGGTAAAGAAGAGCTACTAGTGCAACCGCCATTTTATTGGCGGTTGTTTTTTATTTTGAATAAGAAAGTAGGTTTTACATGCAACTCCGGATCTTGTTGACATTTCTTTTATGTAGTTTTATGGCATTATCCTTTACAGCATCGTCCTCTATTCCTTTGACCGATGGTTCAATTCTGCTTTTAGCCATTTTTTCCATCCACGCCGGAAGCTTTGCCAGACAATTTATCACGTTGCTTATGCTTAGTCTTTCTTTTGGTTTCTTTCTACTTTTCTATGCATTATTCACGCATGCATCTTTGACAGAACAGGTTTATTATTTGCTTCGCCATATTCTCGTAACTGTTAGTATGGTTTTAATTTGGCTTACCTATGGAATAACATCACGCTATCGTAACGAAAATATAGCATTAAAAGAGAAGATCCAAGCACTTGAAAAATATGCTGGTTCTTCCCAATTACTAACTTTGACTGAATTTAAGAGTCGTGTGAAGTTGATTTCGACCGGGACGAAACGACGTAATGAACAAAATTATTATGTTTTTGCTTCCATCGTTACTCCTGATAAAGTGCTAGAAACAACAAACTCTATTTCCCACATTGTAAGTGAGGGGATTTTAAGCTCGATACGCGCCGAATTCGACTTAGTCACACAAGTAAAAGAAGAGCAATTCCTTATCTTCCTTCAGAACACCAATGAAGCAGGGTGTCAAATCGTAATTGACAGATTGATGGGTAAACTTCGGAATCAATTTAATCTAATTGATCCTCCTCTCATATGTGAAACTGTACTGGAGGAAGAGATAGAATCTATCTTAGAGATAACCCAGCCATTCAAAGGAGCAGCAGGATGAAGATTATTCTAGTAGCAGTTATGGCCTTTTTCTGGATTCTACTCATCTATTATTCCATTCTTACAATCGCCGGCGTTTTACAGCGATTGAAAAGGAAAGAAGAAATTACTTTACCGTCCTATCCTTCTATTGCTGTTTTAATTCCTGCGCATAATGAAGGAGTCGTGATAAAGCAGACTTTAGAAGCCATGATTCGACTAAAATACCCAGGAGCATTGGATGTCTATGTTTTGGATGATTCCTCTACAGATGACACAGCCGAGATCATTCAAAAATTCAGCAGTACTTTCTCCCGTATACATTATTTAAAAGTCCCTCCTGGGTCTCCGAAAGGAAAATCAAGAGTACTTAATTATGGGTTATCTGTAACGACATCCGATTATTTCATTGTCTTTGATGCAGATAATCAGCCCGCTGAAGACAGTGTGTTGGAATTGATTCACGCTGCAGAACGTACTCCTGACGCTGGGGGAGCAGTAGGATATGTTAAGACTATCAATGCAGACCGAAATGTATTGACCAGAATGATCTCGATCGAATTTCAGGTCTTTCAGCTATTAATGCAAAGTGGTCGATGGAAGATGTTTAAAACAGGTTCCCTGGCAGGAACGAACATGCTGCTTCGAAGAAGTGTTCTGCAAGAAGCTGGGGGGTATGACCTGTATGCTCTTGCCGAGGATGCAGAACTTACTGTTAGGCTGACGGCTTTAGGGTGGAAATTACCTGTTGTTCACCACTCGAGAACATGGGAACAGGAACCAGAAAAGATTAGTATCTTTGTCAGACAGCGTACAAGATGGCTGACAGGTAATATCTATCTATTGGAGAAATCGTTTCATGAATGGAGTTATTGGAAAGGAAAGACGTTTGTCCATAGCTTCCAGCATGTTTTGACTTATTTATTATTTGTATTAATGCTGCTATTTTCAAATACATGGTTCATTCTAAGCTTACTAGGAGTCAACCTGCCCGATTTTGAATCTCCTTTGCTGTTGTTCTGGTTTATGAGCTATGTAGTCTATACTGCTCAGGTTGTCAGTGCAATGGTGCTTGAAAGGACAATTACACCATTTAATGTACTTATCGGCTTAATCATGTATTTCACTTATGCTCAGATCTTCCTGTTATTGCTTTTACGAAGTGGACTTTCTTATATATGGAGCAGGCTGACGAAGCAAACTATTAAGTGGGATAAAACAGAAAGGTTTAAGGATGATGCAGCATAAAAGTTATGTTGCTAAAATACTTTTGCTGCTGATTTGTAGCCTTCTTCTGTTTTTAAATTTCTCTTCTTCTGTTGACCAGGAAACAGTTACTAGTACCGTCAAACAACAATACAAGAACAAAGAAGGTTTCATTGCTAGCTATGGAGATGGAGAACGCGACACTAGTCCTATCCTTCTTGAAAGCCTCGGGCAATACATGGAATATTTACTCCTAGTCGGAGATAGCCAAGAATTTGAGGAGCAGTTTCTCCTGCTTCAATCTAACTTCACAGTCAATACCAATGAGGGCATCTTTCTAAAGTGGCAGCTTGAAGAAGATGTAACTGCAAATGCTTCAGTAGACGATTACCGGATAATAAGAACACTGCTAAGAGGGGGAGAACAGTTTCATAATTCCTCTTACACTAATTTTGCAGGACAGATATGGGATACAATGAATAAAACACAAACTGTTAATGGTTTAATCGTTGATTTCTATGATTGGTCATCACAACAAAGAACATCCGAGATTCATCTCAGTTATATAGATTATGATGTTCTGGAGAAGCTGCAAGCTTCCAAATTACCTAGATACAAGCAAATCTTGTCAGATGGCCTGACAGACAAGATTTTTTTCAATGAAATCTACAACCCGGAAAACAATAGCTACCAAACAGCAAATGCAGAGACGGTAAATATGATTGATCAATTCTTGATTGCTATTCAGTATGCAGAAAGTACACATGAAAAACCGAAAAGTTTTCATGATTGGGTTCAAACTCAAATGCAAAATAATGGTATATTATATGGAAGCTATAACCGTAACACCGGCAAGCCCGTAGTTAATTATGAATCTAGTGCTGTATATGCGCTTGCTTTGATTTATAGTTTAACAGTAGATGATCAGCAAATGTCCAAGACTCTATATAGCCAGCTGCAGAAACAATCACCCTTGCAGGCTGACCCAAATTACAATGATATCCATTTTTTTGATTATATGTATGCTTCTTATGCAGCAACACTATATAAAGAACAAAAAAGCAGTCGTTGACTGCTTTTTTTTATCCTTTAATATATGCATACAGCTCCTGCGTCTCTGTTTCAGCACCAAACGCACGCGTTGCCCCCCAAATTTTATCCACTTCTGCTCCATTGATTTCTGCGTCCATATCATGAAAAATCCGATGCACATAACGCAGACTGTTCAGGTCCGCGCTGTCTGTTGCGATTCGCATGAACGCTTCAGTGTTCCACATATCGTTTACAGCTTCTGATGGAGCAAAGCCTTCTGTTCGCAGCCTTTCGACATCCTTCTGCAGCTGCTGCCATTCCTCTGATTGAGCCAGATAGTCGATATCTACATTATCGATGTGTCCCCAGCCAGTGAGATCATTCAAATATGCATGCTGGTCACTGATGATTTGTTTGACCAGCTCTTCATTCTGATAGGCAACTTGTTCATCATAGACGTCGTATGTGAACGTAGACAGGAAATCCTTTGTATCGCCAGAAAGTTCTTCCAGCTTGGATGCCCCATCTCCTTTCTCTACTGGCTTCAATTGTTTATCTTCCGGCATTTCAGCTGGCAATTGTTCCTGCTGCGGTGCCTCATTTTCTTTCCCGCTGGCTGTATCGTTTTCTTCCTGAGATAGGAAGAAGTAGATGCCAGTACCTGTTATTGCAAGTACACAAATACATAATAATGTTATAAAAAATGCCTTCACTGCTTCCACTCCTCTGCTAGACTGCTAGAATGAATTTCCAGTTTAAGATTGCTAGAGTCCATTATAGCAATAATTCCCAGCAGATTCTGTCGAAAAGCAAAAAAATAGGACGCTGATTGCGTCCTATCCTCATTCCTCATCTTCCATCACACGATAAGCTTCATTAAACAATATCAGCTGGCAATCTATCAGCTCTTCCTGATCGCCTCTTGTTACATAATGATAGACTCCGTTTTCATCCTGCTCTCTTGCCTTGCTATTATCCTTTAGCATGACATCCAGGATGTCCCGGATTCGTCGCTTGATAGGTCCGTCGAATATCGGGAAAAGGATTTCCACCCGCTTCTCCATATTCCTTGTCATCATATCAGCTGAGGAAAGCTGTATCTTTTCCTCCCCATTATGATGGAAATAATAGATTCGCGTATGCTCCAAATATCTGCCGACAATACTCCGTACACGTATATTATCGCTCACACCCTTGATTCCAGGACGCAGGCAGCAAATGCCTCGGATGATTAAATCGATCTTGACACCGGCGATGGAAGCTTCATATAGCTTCTGAATGATTGGCTTATCGGTGATCGAGTTCATTTTCATGATAATTCGCCCGTTACCATACCGTTTATGTAAGCGAATCTCTTCATCAATCATACTGATCATATCTGACCGGATATCAAATGGAGCTACCGACAGATGATGGAAGGTCGGTTTCTCAGTATAGCCGCTTAAGTAATTGAAAAAGTTAGTCGCATCAATGCCGAATTTCCGCTTGGAGGTAAACAGCCCCATGTCTGTATACAGCTTGGCCGTCTGATCATTATAGTTCCCTGTGCCAAGATGAACAAAGCGCTCAATTCGATTATGCTTCTTCCGCACGACAAGTGTTATCTTGCTGTGCGTCTTCAGATGCGTCATACCATAGATAACGTGACAGCCGGACTTTTCCAGTTCCTTTGCCCACTGTACATTATTTTCCTCATCAAAGCGTGCTTTCAGCTCGAACAGCACGGTAACCTGTTTCCCTTTTTCTGCTGCACGCTTTAACGCATCAATAATAGGCGAATCGCCGCTCACTCGGTAAAGCGTCTGCTTAATCGCCAGCACATCGGGATCATCTGCTGCTTTTGAAACGAAATCAACAATAGGCTCGAATGATTCATACGGATGATGCAGGAATATATCCCGATCATTGATAGCATCAAATAAATTCTCATCTGTTCCGATTTCAGCAGGCGGCTGCGGGATGAGCGTCTCATAAACTAGATGCTCCCGTTTTGCTGCAACAAGCTTGTAGAACTGCATCATTCGCGTCATGTCGATCGGTCCATCAATCTCATAGACATCCTTCCGATGGATATCCAGTGTCTCTGTCAGGAAGGTGATCATTTTGTAGTCATACTCTTGTTTTGGGATCTCCAGCCGGATAGCTGCTCCCCATTTACGTTTCTTGAGCTCTTTTTCTATTTCCTTCAATAAATCCCGGGCGCCTTCTTCATGAATCGTCATGTCAGCATTCCGTGTGATACGGAAAACTGTCACAGATTTAATTTGGTATCCGCGGAATAGCTTATAAATGTAGTGACTGATGATATCTTCCAGGAGAACAAAATGGAGTTCATCTTCCCTTGTATCCTCCAGCTGAATAAAGCGGTCCAGAACAGCCGGCACCTGCACGATGGCTGTCTTCTGCTGAGCAGCTTCATCCATCTCATGCTCGTCCAATAAGGAGACAGCCAGATTCAGACTTTTGTTTAGAAGCATTGGAAACGGACGATAAGCATCCACTGCCATCGGCGTAAGTACAGGGAATATTTCTTCTTCAAAATACGTTTCCAGACGAAGCAGCTGGGCACTGGACAGCTGCTCCATGTTCAATAATTCTACTTTCTCTTCTTTCAACTCCGGGATAATCACATCCTGGAATACACTGTTCTGCATCTCCACGAGACGATGCGCCTTTGCTCCAATTTTTTGAAGCTGCTGTTTTGGTGTCATACCAGCTTTATTTTCCGGCCGGTTGAATCCAGCTTTCACCTGATCCTTCAAACCAGCCACGCGCACCATGAAAAACTCATCCAGATTAAAACTGAAAATCGACAGGAACTTTAGCCTTTCCAACAAAGGGTTGCGCTCATCAAGCGCTTCCTCCAGCACTCGTTCATTAAATGCAAGCCAGCTCAACTCTCGGTTATTGTAATTTTTCGGGTTATTCAGATCAACCCGCAGCTGTTCCTCAGTTCTCAATTTCCATGCACCACTTTTCGACAGTATTCTTCACTTCTAGTATATCAGTCAGTAAAAAAAGAGATTATGAAGTTATTGTAAATTTCAACTTATATGGAAATGAGTATCTTCACGGAAAAACAGCCCTATATTTCGTCTCAGCTGTTTTTCCAGATGTTTTTTCTGTTTTTCCACTTGATACCATTCTGCACGCCAGTCTTTGTTACATATTACAGTAAGCAGAAGATCGTCTCCATCCTCCTGCAAGTCGATGTCAGCCACAATATTCCGTTTCGTAGCATGCAAGCTGCTTGCCAGTTTGATAATAGCTCCCAGCAGCCGGTAATGTGCAAGCTCCTCTTCCTTGAACCAGGACTTGAATACTTCTGCGTTACGATTATAGAAAGATTTATTCTTGAAGGAAGCGAGTAATGCCAGAATGATTCGATCTTTATGAAGCAAGCCATCGATTGTCCGATTCGCCAACAAGTAGAACGTGTGCTGATTTCCGGATTCTGTATCAATATACGCTCCGACATTATAAACATAAGCAGCATACTTCACGAGAAACTTATCATGGTCATTCAATTCTACCAGCCCTGTTGTCTCCACTAGCTCCGCCAGCAATACAGCTGTTTTTTGCCGCTGCAGTGCATGTGTTCGATCAATCTCGAAGTCCTTCGCCAGCTCCTCGAAGCTTCGTTCCTGTACGTCTGTGAATAATATCATTTCATTACGGCGATGCAGCACTTCATACAACAATCCATCCCGCAATCCTTTTCGGCTGAGAACAAAATCTGTTGTTCCTACGATATCAAGCAAGCAGCGGAACACCTGTATTGCCGGCAAAATGATATCAGCTCTATCCTTTGACAGACCATCCACCTTCTGCAGCTCGGCAAAGCTGAGCGGAGCAAGCTCTGATTCCATGTTTTCGATATCTTGCTTCTTCATCTTATATTGATGCAATCCAGCCAGTGGATAACCGACTTTTTCCTGATGCATCTGGACGACATTCCGAGCACTTCCGCCAATTGCGAGGATTGGCAGCTGTTTATCCAGCAGCCATTCCAATGTTTGCAGCTGCTCACATACAAATGTATGGATATGCTCCAGTTCTTCCTCCGTCGGCTTCTCTCCTGCTACAAATTGCCGCTTCAGAGATAAAGCTCCAAATGGGAAACTATGATAGTTTAGCAGCTTGCGATTCTCGAAATACGTCACCTCCGTGCTGCCGCCACCGATATCGATGGTTATACCATCCCGAAACGGTGTACTGTTCGCCACAGCCATATAACCGAGATATGCTTCTTCATAGTCTGATAGGACCCTGATAGTAAAGTCTGTTTCTTTATCTACCTGTTCTACTATTTCCTGTTGGTTCTTCGCATGTCGAACGGTAGCTGTTGCCACACATGTTGTGGATTCCAGCTCATAAAAGCGTGTCACTTCCTGGAAGCTGTGCAATGTTTTAATCAATGTCTGGATTCCCTTTTCGTCCAGGACTCCATCAGCAGTCAAATAATTGCGCAGACGCGCGACAACCTTCACATTCTCTTTTTCTTTGATTCTGCCGCTCTTGTCACGCAAATACACGACAAGGCGCATCGTATTCGATCCGATATCTATAATGGCATAATACTTTGTATTCATAACAAGTCCCCTCACGTCGAAATCCTTTCTCTCCATATTACCCAAAATGGAGCTGGCATAACATTGTCCCTAAAAGAAAAGCCGCACAATTGTGCGACTGTCTGATTTATCCTACTGCTTCTATTTCTTCCTTTTCATCCGCATCATCTGAAGGGTTTTCTGGTTGTTCGGAGTCTTGTTCCGGTACTGGGTCCTCTTCTGGTTCTTCCGCTGCAGGAGGCTTCGGATTTGGTTTCGGTTTATCTGCAGGTTTATCCTCTTCTTTTGACGGTGCAGTATTACTATCATTCTCTTTCTCTGCATCCGTTTCTCCAGAAGAAGCCCCCCCACCTGAACCACTAGATGATCCTCCACTGGAAGATCCTCCACTATACCTGCTGGAGCTGCTTCCACTGTAACTGGATGAACTGCTGCCAGATGTGCTGCTTGATGGCGCAGTGTAGCTTGATCCAGGTGTTTGATAAGTAGAATCAGAGCTAAAACCGGACTCTGTTTCATCTTCTGTAACCACTGGTTCTTCAGTTGTCTGAACTTCTTCCGTTTCAGACTCTAATTCAGCAACTTCTTCTTCCTCCACTGCAATCATTTCTTTCTGGAGGGCAAACTCTCCATCGATATGCTCGATTTTCACTTCTTTCGGTTCTTCTGTTAGCTTTGATTTAGCGGCATAAGACTGCTCTTTTTGCTCATTCGCCTTAAGGGAACTGCTTGTCACAGATTTGTTCTGGACATAGAAGAAAGCCGAGACTGCAATACCAAGGAAAAGGATGAATGTCCCGATCAGCAGCGTCTCCTTTTTCACTTTTCGGCAGCCTCCTCTTCATACAGTTCAATCGGCAATCCGTCTGGATCCTGGAAGAAAGTAAATGCTTTCTCTGTGAAAGGATCAATTCGGACAGGTTCTGTCTTCACACCCATTGCTTGAAGTCGTGTTACTTCCTTTTCGACATCATCTACTGTGAAAGCAAGATGCCGCAGTCCAGCTGCTTCTGGATAACTAGGCCGTGCTGGGGGATTCGGGAAGGAGAACAATTCGATAATATATGTATCTCCCAAAGCAAGATCGAGTTTATAGGAATCTCGTTCTTCCCGATATACTTCCCGAATTACTTGTAAGCCTAATATCTCTGTATAAAATCGCTTGGATTCTGTATAGTCCGAGCAAATGATTGCAATATGATGCAAAGCCTGCAGCACAGTGCTGCCCCCTTCCCGCATTTCCATTTCTTCCATTCTACTACAATTAATTCCACTATTCAGCACCATTCCACAAAATCATTTGCTTCTTTACAAAATGTCGGAAAAATCAAGACCTGCTGCCAATTCCTTTGCCTGCTTACGATTTTTCACACCAAGCTTTTCATAGATTCGGTGAAAATACACTTTTACCGTACCAAGTGATAAGTCCAGCTCCTCCGCTATCTCATTATTCCGTTTGCCAAGCTGAAGATGATAGATAAGCTGCAGCTCCCTGTTTGTCAGCTTGTTTTGCAGTTTCTGCTCTGTTGTCTCTTCCCACCAGTACGCCAAGATCTGTTCAACGTATTTCCGATGTTTCTTCGGTACTTTCTCTGTATCCATCAGTTCGTTCAGCATGTCGCGCACTGTATCGCCGTTTTTCCAATACGTACGCAAATATTTATGATCGGCGCTGAGATGCAGTGCATCACTCATAACTTGCAATGCTTGCTCACGTTCAGTTGGATACAGCAGCACCGCTTGAATGATGTACAATTCGATTTCTGCACTTATCCGATGACCGAATTTGACGAGTGGCAGCAGCTTTTGGATATAGCTCTGCGCCTTTTCTGCTTCACCCAGCGCAGCGTAAGCCCACACAAGTGTGATGTATTCAAATAGACTTTTCTGCTGCATTGGAGGCTCTTGAAGAACGAAAAGAGAAAGCCAATTTTGAATTCGCTTTGTATCACCTTGATGAATTGCGATACGAATTCTTGCCGCCTCTGCTTTCTTGAACCAATCTGCTGAAGCATTGCTCCGCGTGAGCATATCCTTTAGCGCATGAAGCGTAGCTTTGGCTGATTGAGCATCACCTTGCTGTTCGATTTCATGACGTGCTTTTAGAATATATGTAGGTACGAGCAGACCTGGCAGTCCAAACAAGTCAGCAATAATCGATGCTTGTTCCAAATGAATTTTCACTTTGCTAGCCATACCCCATTCGTAGTAAAGCTCGGCCATGCTCAAGTGATAATAGCCGCTGAACACAGACTCTTTCGAAACTGTATGTCCCAAAGCTTCGTATAAGCGCTGAACACCACGTAAATCACCACCTCCACCTAGAGGGGAATGAAGAATAGTGGCATCGTGACGATTATAATCAACCGAATGGGAAAAGTATCTGCTAGAGTTCGCACTGTACACTAATGCCTTGCTAGCATGATCCATTGCCCCCCTGGCATCATCCTCTAATAAGGAAATAAAACTTTTCAAGGTATACAAATCGGCAAAATGCCTCTTTTCTTCTTCTTCGGAAAGCTGTAGTTCCCGGCGCAGCAGCTGTTCTTCCATCATATATGCATGGCGCTGTGCGAGCTTCGGCTGAAAGCGCAGGCATTGCACCCAGCCATAAATGATCCCTAATTCCAGCTGATAAATAAACTTTCGCGGCAGTTTACCGATCCATTCCTGCAGCTGGTCCACACGTCCTTCCTGCAGCAGCAGCGGAGCTGTTTTGATCAAAAGCTGTTTGACACGCTCCAGGTCTCCTGCTTTCCATGCGTATTGGATAGCCATGAGCAGCATTTCTTCGTTCTCGTACCATTCGCTAGCCCGAATGTACAAGTCATTAACGTCTGTTGTCTGCATATCGAGCATTTCTTTCAGGTAAGTGCGGAAGTGCTTATTGTAGGAGAACCAGCCTGGCTCCTCCTGACTCTCGATGAGCAATCCTTGTGTCCTTAGCCGACGCATGATTACCCGGCCACGTCTTGTGCCTACAATATAATCACATAACCGGACGTGCATCGTATTCAAAATAGAAGTGCTGAGCAGATAGGTCCGCTCATTCTCAGGAAGGCTATGAACGATTTCCTGAATCAGCTGCCTTGCAACCACAATATTTGAAAACTGGAGCTCGGAGTAATCCTCCTGGAACTGCTCATACATGTGGATAAGCTGAAGACCGGCAGCCCACCCATTTGTCTGCTGCAGAATATTTTGAACAGCAGCCTCCGTTGGCTCCTTGTGCAAATGATTTCGGATATAAGTCTCAATCTCTTCCTCTGTGAAGATGAGATCCCGCTTCGTAATCTGAAGTACTTGCCTCTGCCGCAGCAGCCGTTTCATCGAAAGACCCGGAAAAGTCTGCCCCGATACTATAATGTGAAAAGTGTCTGGCATTTCTTCTAGTAATGAAGTCAATTCATACAGTTCATTGGAATTTGTCATCAGATGAAAATCATCAATGATCAGTGCACCAGCCACATGATGCTCACGCAAATAAGCACACCATGTGGCAATGAAATGTGTCGGCGAGTAAGAAGCGGATTGAATGATATCCAATAGTTTTTTTCGTTCCTGATCTGGCAGACCAGGCATATGTAAGATTGCCTTCTTCCAGAAAGCGACGCGCTGGATATCTTCTTCCTCTAGATTGATCCAGCCTACTTCCAAATCAGTCCGTGCGGCCCATTCCTGGAGCATTGTTGTCTTGCCGTAGCCAGAGGGAGCTGTCAACGTCGTCAGCTTGCACTTTTCGATCTTTGTCCAGACACTGTCCGGCTTAATCCGTTCTATTCTCATCTGACCGACTTTCAAAGTAGATTCAGCCGTTTCATTCCTGCTAGCTTCATGTTCCCGCATCCCCATCAACCTTTTTCATCTTAGTTGCTATTAGTATAGCAAAATTTGTAGAAATTTGGTGGCACAATCTAGCACTTTTGTATCTATAATTACAAATCGTAGTAGTATAATGGAAACATTTCCACAACAATCCAAAAGGCACCCGCTGCTGTGCAGCAAGGTGCCTTACAAATCAAAGTTCTTGTCCGTTTGTCGCGATTACACGCTGATACCAGGCAAAACTCTTCTTCTTCGTTCTTTTCAACGTGCCATTGCCTTCGTTGTCACGATCTACGTATACAAAGCCATAACGCTTCTTCAATTCCGCTGTCGAAGCACTGACTAGGTCAATCGGTCCCCAAGTCGTATAGCCGATCAAATCAACCCCATCAGCTACAGCTTCCCGCATTTGCTCGATATGAGCACGCAGATAATCGATACGGTAATCATCCTGAATGCTGCCGTCTTCTTCGACCTTATCCACGGCACCCAGGCCGTTCTCAACGATGAACAAAGGCTTCTGGTAGCGATCATAAAGAATATTCAGCGTCGTACGCAATCCTTTAGGATCAATCTGCCAGCCCCATTCAGAAGACTCGAGATAAGGGTTTTTTACCCCTGTCATCAAGTTTCCTGCTGCTGCTTCCTTCAGCTTTTCTTCATCTGTGGTCGCAATGAAGCTCATATAATAGCTGAAGCCAATATAGTCGACAGTGTGCTCGCGCATGAGTTCCTCATCACCAGCAGCAATCTCGAACTCTATATCATTTTCAGTAAAATACCGCTTCATATAAGTTGGATAATATCCACGTACTTGTACATCTGAGAACTGCAATGTTTTGCGATCCTGCTCCAGGGCTGCGAATACGTCATCTGGATTCGGCGTGAGTGGGTACGTCGTCATAGACGCGATCATACAGCCAATTTGTGCTTCCGGATTGATTTCATGAGATGCTTTAACCGCCAATGCGCTTGCAACGAATTGATGATGAGCAGCCTGATACATAATGTTCAGCTTGTTCTCACCCTCTTCGAACACCAAACCGCCGCCAGTGAATGGTGCATGCAGCACAACATTGATTTCGTTGAATGTCATCCAGTATTTCACTTTGCCGTTATAGCGCTCCAGCACAGTGCGGGCGAATTTCTCATAGAAGCCAATCACTTCCCGATTGCGCCAGCCACCATATTTTTTCACTAAATTTAATGGCATCTCATAGTGAGAGATGGTAACGACAGGCTCCATGCCTTGTTTGCGCATTTCATCGAACAAATTGTCATAAAATTTCAAGCCCGCTTCATTCGGCTCGGCATCATCACCATTCGGGAAAATTCGCGTCCAAGCGATGCTTGTACGGAAGCATTTGAAACCAAGCTCACCGAACAGTGCTAAATCTTCCTTGTAGCGATGATAAAAGTCGATTCCATCGTGATATAGATTCAGTTTGGCTGGATCCTCAGATGCTGGATACATAATGCCGTCCGGCGACACATCCGCAGTAGACAACCCTTTGCCATCCTCTTGATAAGCACCTTCCAGCTGATTGGCTGCAACAGCGCCGCCCCATAGGAAACCTTGTGGAAATTCTTTTTTCACTTCTGCCATGATTTAGTTCCTCCCTGTCTTTTCATTTTCCGTTAAATAATGATATAGCGCACCGTATAAATTAGCATCACTTTGATAATGGCAGCAGACAATTGCTGGATCCGCTGCATGGAACGGGTTTGCTTGCTTTAACTCTTTTACAGTTTGCTGAATTCGTTCTACCACTATTGGCTGCGCACTGATGCCGCCGCCAATGGCAAACACTTCTGGATCGAAAATATATTGGAGATTCAAAATCTGTACGGCGATGCTCTGGCAAAATTGATTAAAAATCTTATTCGCAGCCGTATCGCCAGCATTGATGAATTCGAATGCCTTCTTTCCATCTGTGACATCCGCTACTTCTTTTTCCTGATTGATACGTTTGATCATGTTGACTGCTGAACCAGTACCTCCAAAGAAGGTGGCTTTCTTTGACTTCTCGTCAACTGCTTCCATCACATAACTCAGTTCTCCTGCCAGCAGATTCCGGCCATGATGGACACTGCCATCCATTAGGATACCGCCGCCCACTCCGCTGCCAAGCACTAAGACGATAGCATCACGCTTGTCCTTGAGACTGCCGAGCCAAAGCTCCGCGAGCGCTGCACAGCGGCCATCATTTTCAACCGCAATAGTCACACCATAGCGCTTCTGGAGTTTTTCTTTCAGGTTCACACCATGCTGGAAAGGAAAGGATCCGCCATTATAGATAACACCAGTGTCTGTATCGACAGCTCCCGGCGTACTGACAGCTATGCCTCGTACATCCTCCTGATACATGTCATCTATGCAGGCAAACAAGATTTTATCGAAAGCTTCAACATTTTCCCGGGAAGCCGGCCGGCTGTCCTTTTTGATAATTTTGCCGCCTCTGTCCATCAAAGCGGTTTTAACCAAAGTTCCGCCGATGTCGACTACAAGATACATGCCCTGCACCTCCTCCGGTTGTCCTATTACAAAACCCCTGCATATTTATGATATAATGACACCGATTACATTTCTGGTATTGATTTCGTTTTTTTGGTAGTTACTTTCTATTTTCTGCAATGGGGGTTATGTATGCCGAACGAATGGTCCACCGTCACACGATTGCTTCAACAGACTTTTTCTATACCTGTTACCTATCAGTCAGAAGCTGCACCCTCTAGCTCTCCATATGTACAGGAAGAAGCTTCCGGCTTTTCTTTTTACATACCATTTGAAAATAACGGCGGGATGCTGCAGCTTGGTCCTGCACCAGAAACTAGCCTGTCAAAGGAGAAGCTAATTGATATCGGCTCACTCGCTTATTACATGCTCTACCAGCGCGAACTGGATGCGGCCGCATTGCAAAAGCCCTCCTTTGAACTGCCGATGATTCAGTCTGCCGAAAACAGACAGAATACCAATTTGCACCATCACCCTTATTTAGAGGAAAAGCTTTTCGACTGTATCCGTGCCGGCAAGCCAGATCTCGTCAAGGAACAGCTGCAGAGTTTTCCTGACGAGCTCAGCGGGACATTAGCGAAACAGAATGCAGTTCGAAACCGGAAGAACCTTGCTATAACGGCAATCACATTAGCCACGCGCGCTGCCATTAACGGCGGACTGGCTCCTGAGCTTGCCTTTACGATGAGTGATTTGTATATCCAGCAGATTGAGGAAAAGAAGGATTTGCCTGCACTTGTGCGTCTCCAAACTGAAGCACTGTGCACATTTGCTGAAAAAGTAGGCGAAATAAAGGCGGGAACATATTCGCGTAAGATCGCCCATTGCGTCCATTATATCTACCAGCATCTTTACGAGGTTCTCACGCTGAAGCAGCTCGCTGACATGCTAAAGATGAATCCGACATATTTATCCGCTCGATTCAAACAGGAAGTCGGCATGCCCATACGGACCTACATCCAGCACCTTCGAATCGAGGAAGCCAAGCTCTTGCTGCGGCTGACGGATCATTCTCTGCTGCATATTTGTGCTTTGCTTCAGTACCATGACCAAAGCTATTTCACGAAAGTATTCAAAAAACATACAGGCCTTACACCCCGGAAATTCCGGGAGCAGGCATAGAAAAAGCCGACAGCAGAAGCTGTCGGCTTTAAATTAGTTTGCTGGCTGATTCGATTTTTTGGCACGGATGACAGAAGGTCGTCCGATAGAATAGTAATCGATATTCGCTGTTTCTACATAGCTGAGGGGGTAGCAGTTACGGCCATCGATAACGATTGGCTGTTTCATCTGCTGTTCGAACACAGTCAGCGGAAGATCCTTGAACTCATCCCACTCTGTCACGATGATCGCTACGTCAGCATCCTGTAGTGCTTCCTCAGTACTTGCAGCATAATGAACAGTCTCTGGAAGCAATCGCTTCGCATTGTCCATAGCGATTGGATCAAATGCGGAGATGTTTGCACCAAGATCAGTCAATTTCTGGGCAAGAACAATGCTTGCTGATTCACGCATATCGTCGGTATTCGGCTTGAATGCAAGACCAAGCATGGCAACTTTCTTGCCTTCCAATCCGCCGCGTACGACCATTTGCGCCATATCAACAGGAATTTGCTGCTGCTTGTTATTTACATTGATAACGGATTCCAGCAAATCGAATGTATGATTCACATCTCCAGCAATCTGAACAAGTGCTTTTGTATCTTTCGGGAAGCAAGAGCCGCCATAACCGATTCCAGCATTCAGGAATTTATCACCGATACGTTTATCCATACCCATTCCTTTTGCAACATCTTCAATGTTGGCACCTAGCTTACCGCAAATCGTACCAATTTCATTGATAAAGCTTATTTTCGCTGCCAGGAAGGCATTGGACGCATATTTAATCATTTCGGCACTCTCGATATCCGTACGGAATACCGGTACGCCAAATGGTTTATTGATTTCTTCTATTAAAGCTGCTGCTTCTTCAGACTCAGAACCGATTACGATACGATCACCATTATATGTATCGTGTACAGCAGAGCCTTCGCGAAGGAATTCCGGATTAGATACAACCTCAATCTGCACATCACGATCAAGAGCTTCTGTAATCCAATGCTTCACAAGCTTGTTCGTACCGACAGGCACTGTACTCTTTGTTACGACAACTGCTCCTTTGTCTGTTACATGAGCAGCGATATCCCTTGCTACCTGCTGGACAAAGTCAAGGTTAGCAGAACCGTCCGCTCTCTCTGGGGTACCGACAGCAATATAGATAGCATCTGCATCATGGAATGCGATGCTGTGGTCAGTCGTGAAATGAAGATTGCCTCTTTCGATATTTTTGGTCATTAATTCTGCTAGACCTGGCTCATAGATTGGAGACAAGCCTTGATTCATCTTGGCAACCTTCGTCTCATCGATATCCACACATGTGACATCATGTCCTACATCTGAAAGTGCCACTCCTGTAACTAAGCCTACATATCCTGTTCCAACAATTGCAATTTTCTTCATTTTTACGATCCCTTCTTGTTTCGAGGTGTACAAACACTTCTACTAAGCTATAACTAAAACGAATTTTTTCTAAAAGATAATGATACTAGTTTACTATAAATTATCCAATATGCGGTTATTATTTACGATATTTTTTCATGAATTTTACAATTTTAACTGTAATGTAAAGAGGGCATAAAGATGCCCCCTCGCTTTTTTTCACTATTTTCTGCAATCCTGAATAAATGCAGAATCCCGCAGCTTGCGTTTCACTTCTTTTCCCCAGTTCTTCACTGCATCCTCCGTAGTCTGCTCGATTGCGGCGATTTCCTTCACAGCATAACCATGGATTATGTACCAGTACACCCATTTCCATTGCTTATCAGTGAGTGTATGTTTGACACGCTTCCAGAATTCTTGTTGTTCGATTAAGTCGAGTTCTTGCTGGATGAGTTCCTTTGTGTGGGCTTCATTGATGATGAGGTCGGTTTTTTCTTTTTCGCGGATGATTTTTCTGAGGTGGTCAATTAGGCGAAAGCGGATTGTTCTGTTGGCGTAGGCGTTAAAATCACCTTTTGATTCATCATATCCGGTCCAGGCGAGGAACAATGCCATAATTCCTTCTTGCAGAAATTCATCGTGCGGATCTCGAATACGCATTCGGTGGATATGATAATGAATCATATTTTTATACTGGTTCAGAATCAAACTAAAATCGTTATTGCGAATGTCCTTCAATGTCATCCACTCCCTTTGGTTTTTGGGTAGAACAGCTTACGAATACTTATCCTCCTTTATGCAATATTTAGGACTATTTATTCATCCCATGCCATTCTGTCTTATAATCGTATCTTTTGCAAGAAAAGGGTGAATTTACCATCTTCGACATCTTAAAGCATAAACAGCTCGTTTTTACAGGAACTTAACTGCAGGATTTGTCGCATTTTCAAGAAGCAAAACGAAAACACGCATTTTCCATTAAGAAATGCGTTTTTCAGACAGTGTATTAATAATTTGTAAAATAAAAAGATGGACTACCCTTCCAACGCTCTGAATAGGCTGTACAAGTCAGCCAAAAGGAGGCCAAGCATGGGTAATATACTCAATTATATATTGTTAGGAGTAAGTCTCTCTGCGCCAGTCGGTCCAGTCAATGCCGCTCAAATGGAAAAAGGAATCCGCGGGGGATTCCTGCAAAGTCTATCTGTCGGGTTCGGTGCCATGCTGGCAGATATCCTGTATATGCTGCTTGTATATCTTGGGTTTTATCATGTCATCATGATCCCGGTCGTCCAGTCTTTTCTTTTCTTCTTCGGAAGCTTTGTTTTCCTTTATCTTGGTATCGAGAGCGTTCTGAAAACACGGACCTTGACTCGAGCCAGTATGACGACGGTTGCGCCGCTGCAAGGACTTCGATATGGTTTCTTTCTTGCACTCGTAAATCCAATCAGCATTATGTTTTGGGTAGGCGTTTATGGATCCGTTCTTGCCAAGATAGTCGAACAAGGCGAGTCAAATCATTTATTGCTTTACACAATCAGCATCTTTGTAGGTGTTTTTCTATGGGATAATGTAATCGCCCTTTTATCCAGCAGCCTGCGTCGTTTCCTGAATGATCGACTGCTGCGGCTGATTACCTTTGTTTCTGGCATGTCATTGCTTGGTTTTGGTATCTATTTTGGCTATTTAGGCATTTTGAGTGTGCTCTGATTTTTTCCGTTTGACCCAAATACCGATAATAAGAATAAGTACCGCAAAGCCGGCACTTACATATAAGCCTGGACGTACTTCCGCTTCGACTGCTGTTCCGCTGATTCCTGCGAGCAGCAGAATACCTCCTATTACCGTCACCAGCTTATTGCCCATCTTGAACTTTTCAATCTTCCAGGCAGATGCCAGAATAAACATCCAATTGTACAATAGCAGCAATCCTGCCGCCGTGGTGATGTACTCATATATTTTCCCGGGCAATAATAAAGCGGTGATGATACTGGCAAGCAGACCTACTGCCGCCAGCAGCATACTAGCCAAAGGAAGATCTTTATATTTCAATTTCTTCGCAAACAGCTGCGGCGCATCTTTGTCTTTTGCCAAAACGACAAGCAGATTCGTTACCGCAAAAAGTGCTGCACATAAAGTGGAGAACCCAGCAATGATGACAGCAGCATTAAACACATGCGGGAAGAAATCAAGCGGCGTTTTCGATAGCGCCGTAACAAATGGACTTTCATTCATCTTGAAATCATGCGTCTTGACCATGCTGATTGCCAAAAGCAACGAAACGACATAAAAAATCGCCAGTCCGATCAGCATAATTGTCCCAGCCTTTGCGGCTTCTTCCTTCTTCTTCAACTGCATGGACATCATCCCGATAACCTCAATACCCCCAAAAGCATAAAAAGCATAAATCAGCGATGCCCATAGCCCTTTGTATCCATCATGAAGGAACGACTCCTCAAAAGGCTTATACGTTGATTCTGTAGAGATAACGTTAAATAACACAAGTGCTGCCAATATAATAAACATCGTAATTGCTGCAGTTTTGACGACCGCAAATATATTCTCCATCTTATTGAATCCCTTGGCACCCGTTAGGACTACAATAATTGCAAGTACAGCGTAAATGGTGGAAAACACCCATAGAGGTATTTTTTCAAACCAAAACTGGCTCAAAAGCGAAATCGCCGTCAGCTGACTTCCCATAATCAATATATTCGAGCACCAATAGCTCCACCCGCAGCTAAAAGCCGCCCAACCACCGAAGGCTTTGCCTGCGTAATAACAGAATGAGCCTTCCTGCGGGTCATTTGCAGTCATTCTTGCCAATGATAAAAATACAATCAATGTGCCGATTGCGGCAGCTACGAAAGAAATGACAATGGAAGCACCAGTCAAATGGATGCCGATGACCGAACCAAGGAAATACCCCGTTCCAATCGTACAGCCAATCCCGACAAGCGACAGCTGCCACCATTTCATATTGCCTGTATTGGATGTCTTGCCCTGCCCGTTATTACCTGGATGCTTTTTCAAGTCCGTTCCCTCCTCGTCCTGTTAGTATGAGGAGTAACGATGGAATTATGTAAGACAAGCATGGTATGATGTTGTTATTGATTATGCAAAAGGAGCAGTATAATGGATTCTAAACCAT
This sequence comes from Terribacillus aidingensis, assembly GCF_040703035.1. Lineage (NCBI taxonomy): Bacteria > Bacillati > Bacillota > Bacilli > Caryophanales > Bacillaceae > Terribacillus > Terribacillus aidingensis. The sequence goes on from NZ_CP159996.1 coordinate 2,653,666, forward strand.
CTAAAGGTAAAAAGGCTTTCTTCTACACGATGCTCGTATTACTAGCTGTAATGATGATCTTAACGATTTATATGGTGATTAACGGATATAGCGATTTGCTGGGTTCCTAAGAAGCTGCTGAAGCTCCTTTCTCTTCCTAGCATAAATAAAAAAGCTGATGTTCTATTGAACATCAGCTTTTTATTCATACCTGCTGCAGCTCTATCTCCATAACAGACAGGTTTTCATTTGGGTTATCTCGGCTCAGCACTCTTTTTACATGACCATCTTGATTGAAAATGGTCACTTTCTTTCTTGTACCATCTTCAAAAAAGTCAACTTCCTGCTGCAGAGAGGATCCATCCGGATAATAAACAAATCGTTTCACTTGTTTGTTATTCTGGAACTGAACTGCGCGGTGCGGCTTATCCTTTTTGTAAAATATCTTTCGGAAGTATGTTCCGTCCGGGTTGTACTCTAGTTTTGTGTACAGACTGCCATCCAGATAAAAATCTGTTTTATTCTCCAAATTCCCGTCTTCATCATATTTATAGGAAGACGCCATTCTTCCGGCTCGCTTGTAGCCTTTTGCATACAGTACCTCCTGGAGCTTCCCATTTGCAGAAAATACTCTGGCTGTATGCAGGAACCCTTGCTGGAACTCATGCCTTGCAACTAATGCATTGAAGTTATACAGCAGGATAGAGAAATCATCTTTTCTAAACAAGATCTTAACCCTTTGAAGTTTATTGATAACGATCGATACTTCATTGGCTTTTTCGATATAGTTGCTTCCCTCTCGCAATAACCGGTATCCCTGGGTGCTCCAAGCAACCGCTGCTGCAAATTTCCCCGTTTCATCAGGCGTGTAGATATAATGATGTCCTTCTTTGATAATCACTTTTGCTATGATCTTATTCCTGACATAAAACATGAACCCGCGCTTTGCACCGTTAGGATAATAAATTTTGCATATTCTCAATCCATTTTTATCATGGAACAGTGCATCGACTGGCTTGTGATCCGGTATTTCTGTTAAAAGCAGTCTTCTGTCCGTCTCGAATCCTGCGGTAATATCCAGAATGTTTTGCTGAAGCTTGAAAAGGTGAAGATTATCATCAGCAATCAGCTTTTGCTTGTCTTCATCAGCTGGATTCCCGCTCACAATAGCATCTAATGCAGATAAGAAGTCCTGATAATATTCGTCATTATAATGATAATAACCCCGGCCGTACACATGGTCATGCGTGGAATAGTAGTCCATATGCTTGAGTTCGATAATAGGGATTTCAGGATAATTTGCTTCAATGTATTCGTATAACGAATGCAAATATAAATTAGTCTCTACTGCTCTTCTGGCACTGTACTTCCGATGACCTTCATCTGGAAATGTGTAAGCAAGAGGAACAAGCTGCTCCCCGTCCGAAACCTTAAACTGAGCAAAGGCTTTATGCAGGATGACCTTCTCTAAAGGATAATACTGCTGCAAACCCTCGATAAAGGTATCGATGTATCCGTATAGATCGTCCGCATTACCCGGCTCATTTAGAAAATCCACTCCGAAGCTCTCCAGAACCTTCTGGATCTCTGGACGACGTTCCACGTATGTCTCCCCGATTTTAAGTGTTGGCATTCGTTCGTCAATCAAATCGAAAATGAAGTAATCTGCGCCGCCAATAATGAACTTCTTCGTGAAGCTGTCATCCACCTGTTTGAGCACAAAGTCGCTGACACTTTCGTTATTGGTAAGCTGCAGCTTTATTTCTCTGATAATTGAAGCCTCATCACCGAGCGCAGCTGGAGCAGTGGAAATGACTTTTAAAGGCTTTTGAAAGATATACTTATTTACTTTGTATGTTTTCTTGTCCTGATAATTGAAGGACTCTCTCGTTACGCAGGATCCTTTTATTTCTATATTCAACATCAGCCAATCCCCTCTTCTTATCGAGAATTTCACGTATATAGTTGTACGTTTCTTCGGTATTGTTTCCGTCGGTTCTCTCAACCATCAGGCTGAATTTCGATTGGTAGGCTGCTTTCTGTTCCTGAACAAAATTACTCTGGATAAAAGCATTCAATTGATCGAAATCGTAAATAATGTCGCCAAATGCATTCTCCTTCTGCAGGATGTTCCGGGCACCATATTCTTTTTCTGCCTTTACCTTATCCTCCCAATAGAAGATGACATTGCTTCCGCCGGCAAATGCATAGAACGTAACAGAAGAATAATCAGAGATAAGCACTTTCGTTTTAAGAAGGATATCTTTTATGTCACCAGCGTATAGCTTGGATTGTATGTCGGCATAGATAGCAGGGAATTGATCACGCAGTATCACCTTTGCTTTCGGGTGAAGCACTACATTGATCTTTTTCCCTTCATAGAAAGGATCACTGTTGATCATACGGATAAATTGTATGTACCTGCCTACATAAGAACCTTCTGTTTTACCACCTGTCAGATCCCAAGGTCTCCATGTAAGCATGAAGGTTATTTCTTCTTTTTGGACTGTCTCTTTTGATTCGACATACAGGTCCAGATTAGGAAGACCGGTAGGTATAATATCGTCGTCTGTATAATTTGCATACTTCAAAAAATTCCGACTTTCTCTTCTGGAGCTCGTTACGATATAATCCGGTGCAATCGGCACTCTTTTATTGAAGTAGCCTCTTTCAAATACATTTGTTGCTAAAGCTACACCATGCTGAAGGAATATTTTATTTTTGTTATCTAGAATTTTCTTCTTGATCAACCGATCATTGTCGTACAGACGACGCTGGATATGAGTAGCTAAATCTGAGGAAATCAATGCATCTGCTTTGAAGATATTATAAAAGCTTCTAAGCGTATTTTTTTTGATGATATATTTGCTGCCAAACTGTTCGATTAATGCCGGGTATAAGTCCGATTTGCTATCAATAATGAATCTTGCCATCGTATCGTTTTGCTGTCTGGCATATTTAAAGATCTCATAGGCTGATTCGCTGGCTCCTTCACAAAACTTCTCAAAAAGGATGATACGATTATTTTTCCGGGCGAATACTTTCACAATCACATACGCAATTGCTTCTTTCATTACGATCGATTTATGCAGCTTGTTGGAGTACACGAAAACTAACTGCCCTGTGACCGATTTCCTGATAAATACAGATAAACTCTTGCTTATATGGTAATTGAACGTATTGTAAAGATAGTGCTTACGGCTGTACTTATCAAAGCCGCTCTTCTTGAACGGATAATAATAATTCGCCGTGTCGTTATGTATTCGAAGAAACATCGGTAAATTGATAGAGCTTGTTTCTATGTATATTCGTTCGAGATCCTTGGCTGGGATGATGCAGAAGAATGTATGATATAAAAGCTTCAGCTTACTGGTATTGAAGGTATTCTTCTCGCGTATCGTCTTTGAGAACAAATATTTGATCGGAAATCTGTGCTTCTTGTCATATCCTAGGGCGATCTCATATTCCTGTATATTTGTATACCTGAATCGCAAAACCCCTATGAACAGAATCATATTCAAAAGAGGAATGCTCCAAACACGCTGCGAAGGAGCTAATTCAGCTTTTTCAATTATCTGCTCCTCTGTAAGGCTTTTATGCTTACGGGTCACAATAAAGGATAATCTCATTCGCTTGTCCAAATAAAAAATGACTTGCTTTCCTTTGTGATAGACAATTTCCTTAATCGTAACGTTATGAGACTCGTCGTTCTCTTCCGTAATTATCTGGCCTGCTGCATCATACACATAGTATTTCTTATTGGTGCTTCTCTTTCTCGTAATCAAATTCACCGAACCGTTAAAGTCCAGAAACCCATCCTTGAAAACGAGAGAGCCATTAGATACTTCGCTGTAGACGGACAATCTGCTGTCTCCTCTCATATCTTCACTAATAATTTACAAATAAAAAAGATAATTTACATTCGCTTAAAATTATAGATTCATCCTTCTCCGCACGAAAGATGAAGAAAGTAATGAAGTTTTTAGTCGAAATAGATATAATCAGCAACTTTTCTCCCGTCTTTTTCCTTACTTGTTCCAATTAAATCATTCTTCGCCTTCCCGTCTAGGACAAGAGATGTACTTCCTCCTCCATCCAGCACATATGCAACCCGTATATATTTGATTTTATTTTTGATGATGTGATAAAAGTCCGTATAGGTTATGCCGCTGTTTTGCTCTGTTCTGCCATCGAATGTATAGATGTAAGTATTGTTGTAATAATCCTGCATGATGATTTGCCGAGGATTATCGATTTTTATATTTGGAATGGTATAGGAGCGATAGTAGTTTTTCCACTCACCATCTGCAACCAAAGGAAAGAAACCTTGCCACGTATTCACGATATTCTTCTCTTTTATTTCCTTATCCGCAAAGCGTGACTGAAACGTATACAGCCGGCCTGCACGATCACTGCCAAGCAGCCAGCTATTACCCAAATCACTTTCCTCTTTTTGGAATTCTCCATCTTTCATTTGTATACCATAAGCCTCACCCTTGTCGGGATTGAATACACTGGCATTGATCGCCACGCTAGCATCCTGTCTCTTTGAAAAGGATAGTACCTCCTCCAGGCCTTTGCCGAAGTCATCGTTTGCATATGCCTTCTTTACCGGGGAGGTCTTACCAAGTTCATTCTGATAATATATTTTGGTTACATAGTAAACGGAATCATTGTAGTCATAGGAATTAAAAACCACCTTGGTTTTATCATAGGTGGATGGGGAAAGATCTATAGGAAGGATGATGAAAGATAGCAATACTGTTAAGCAAATGAAACCTATTTTGAATGGCTGCTTCATGCGGCGTGCTCCTTTTTAGTTGCCTCAGGTTAGTAGTAAAAACATAAGCAGTTTCTAGGTTATCATTAATGTTTTAAGGTATAAATAGAGCGATAAGGCTAGATGATGTGAGGGAGAAACAGTTAAAAACAGTTCAGATAGCACAGATAAGACCAAGGCTTTCTAATTAATGCATAACAAATATATGGATGATTATAAGGACAAAAGAAACAGCCTCCCAATATTTAGGAAGGCTGTTTCTGGCTGTTTTCTATGAAATCATATCGTGGACTTTATCTCGTTCCTCTTGAGAAACTTCATAATAATAAATATCATCGATGGTTGTGCCTGCACCCTGGATTTGGTAATTCTCAGAGTTCTGACGCACATTCCGGTAGTTCTTGAATAGATCCGTCATCGTTGAGAAGTCCATATTCGTTTGGACGTTATCACCTAACGCACTTAAAATATCATCAATCTTGCTAACAGAGTTGATGCTTGCACCTTTATCGATAACCGCTTGGATTACTTGACGCTGTCGAGCATTACGGCCAAAGTCGCCATCTGGATCCAAGTGGCGCATGCGCACATAGCCCATTGCTTTTGGTCCGTCCAGCTGAATTTCTCCCTGTGCATAGTGATAGCCTTTTTGGTAATATCCTTCATCGATCCAATCAAGCTGGTTATTCACTGTGATACCGCCAACTGCATCAACAAAGTCGGATAAACCTTCCATGTTCATTTCTGCGAAATAATCGATTTCAGTATCCAGGAAGTTCTCTACGGTATCAATTGCCATATCCACTCCGCCGAATGCATATGCGTGGTTAATTTTATCGGTTGTTCCATGTCCTACAATTTCTGTACGTGAGTCACGAGGAATACTTATTAGTTTCATAGAATTATTCGCTGGATCAAGCGACATTACCATCAGTGCATCGGAGCGCCCTGCATCATCGTCACGCTGGTCAACACCTAGCAACAATACATTCAGCTTCTCTTGATCCTTCACTTTTGTCACTGATTGTTTCATGTCAATTGAATCTGAACCTTTTTGCATCGTATTAACTGTCGTCTTCGCTTTATTGGCAGCATAGATGCCCGTTGCTGCTACGGCAATTATTAATACAGCAATAATACTCAAGGTCACTTTCAGCCAAGTTCTTTTCTTCTTACGCTTTTCTTTCCTGCCCAAAACCATATCCCCCTTATTCTGCTACCACTGGAAATTAAATTATATCAGAAAAACCTCTTCTTTTTCCGTTTAATTGTAAAAAGAAGAGGTCTATATTACTGATTTAAGAAGTTTTGCGCTTCTTGGGCATTCTGTTCCAAACCGCCCACATTAAATTCCAGCACTGCTCCTACACCATAGCGAGCATCATGATAGGTGTCATCCATCGGAATACGCATAGTCTCCATATCCGCTGTTTTTCCTCTTAGGACATCTGTTCCCATCGACAACAACAATCCGTTACGCACATTTGTACTGATATACCCATTGGCAATACCAATCATCTTAGGCAGCTTCGCAACAGTCGTCACACTGGCAACTTCCTCTTTCAGCTTACCTAAGACTTCCTGCTGCCGCTGTACCCGACCGTAGTCACCATTCGCATCATGGCGGAAACGGCTGTATGCTAGCAGCTCTTCACCGTGAAGTCTTTGCGTGCCTTCCGTCAGCTGTACACCCAATGCTTTCTGGTCAGTTGTCATTTCTGGTGTCACTGTTACTTCAATGCCATCTGGTGCTACGGCATCAACGAGCTTCTCGAAGCCTTTAAAGTCAACCTCCGCATAATAATTAATATCGATTCCAAAGTTTTCGGTAACTGTCTTACGTACTAGTTCTGGTCCGCCGATTGAATAGGCCGCATTGATTTTATTAAAACCATACCCAGGAATATTCACATACGTATCACGCATGATCGATATCAGCTTTGGCTGTTTCGTATCCGAGCTGTAATTGGCAATCATGATTGTATCAGCCCGTGCATTATCTCCCCCGCGGGAATCACTGCCGAGTACAAGTACATTTACGTTATCAACATTTTCGTCGGAACCATTGAATTCAACTTCATCGCTTAAATTATTATCTGCGTTCGCAGCTCGCGAAGCAGAAATATATTCATATGCAGCATAACTTCCAATCGCTAAGAATGCGATCAGGAATACCATCATAAACAGTCTGAATTTGCGCACCTTCTTCTTCTTGCGCCTCTGACGTTGTAAAGTCACAATTATCCGCCTTTCTGAAAATACCTACTAAAGATAATAGCATGAAATGCCTATATGGAATATAGTTTTAATAATTTTTGCAAAGAATATCCAGTATAAATAAACCAATTTACTGTACGGCCAGTCAGAACTTATTTGTACTTATTTATTTGTATAACGAACCGGTACAAATGTACGGGATATTTCATTACATTTTGTTTGTCTTTTTTTGTAAATTAACTTATTAATTTCCGAATATATAGTAATATATCCTTATAGTATTAGTAGATTATAACAGCGAGGGAGGATAAAGCGAGGTGGAAGGAATAGTCCCCATTGAGCCGGCAGCACGTCAGCCAGTATTTGTTGGTCGCCAAAAGGAATTAACAGTGTTCCATGACTGGTTAAAGAATAATGACGCAACGTCTGCTTTAATTGCCATCTCTGGTATGGGCGGCATTGGAAAAAGTTCTTTGCTGGCAAGGATGAACTATCTCGCTAAAAAAGAAAGTGTCAGAACAGTTTTTCTGGATGGCAATGCCTGTCCGCAAACACCAGCAAGCTTTATGGAATATGTTCATAGCCTGTTGCAATCCTTCCATCAAAAAGCTCCTTTGGATGTGTTGTTCCATAATCCAACAGGCATTAAACTACTCCTATGTATCGATCATTTTGAAGGACTTGCAGTATTAAGAGACTGGTTTTTGCACACATTTGTTCCACAATTAGCTGTGAATGGCATTGGGATAGTAATTGCTACCCGAAAGCCCTTGCCCATATCCATTGCACATATACAGACACTATCTTTGCCGCTGGATTATCTATCTTATGAGGAATCGGTTCAATATATTGAGAAAACAACCTCTTTGTTTCCCAAACAAATTCATGACTTAGCGAATAAAACAGATGGACTGCCTTTAAGCCTTGCCTTAGCTGTAGACATGGTGACTACAAGTACAAATCCAGATGTGCGCGCTGTTAGTCAAACAATCAGTGCGAAAATATTAAAAGAAGTAACCGCTGTTTCACTCCACCCGCTACTTGAAGTACTTATTGTCATGGAGTATGCCAACCAAGAAATATTCGAAGCTGTACTCGGGCGGAAGGTGAGCTTGGAAGATTATCGTAATCTGCAACTGCTGTCATTCATTGATTTGCACCCTTTTGGATTGAAGCTGCATGACGTGGCGAAAAGTTACTTACTTCAGGATTTCCAGCTGAGGGAGCCGACCAGACTTTATCAGCTTCATCGATCTTGCATGCGGGCACTGTATCGAGAGCTTACACATGCTTCTCAAACAGATCGCGTAATCATTGCATCTGCGCTGCTCAAGATGAATCAAGCGATGTGGCCAAAACATAATGCTTATGCAAGTTTTACACAGCGAATTCATCAGGTGCGAACAGGCAGGCTGATAGCCAGTGACCTTCCCCGGCTTCATGAGCTTTTGGAGGAATGGTGTTTTTATAGTGTTGATAAAGAACATAACCAGAACTACCATGATTTCTTGGATGCCGTGGTTCAAATGGATCCAGACAGTATAACCATTTTACGCGATTATACGAATAAGCCGATCGGCATGTTCATCACGGTGCTTTATACGACACGAACGGCTCCTTTGCTGCTCCAGCATTTTCAGAATGAGCTAAATGCTATCTTTACAGCAAAGGTTTGCAGACACGCTGCATTGCAAGCAGATACTTATATTCCCATTCTTGTAACAGCACAGAATGACATTACTGCCTATACAAGAGAAGAACTAGTTGGCATGCTGATTGTGGAACAGCTTGTGAAGTTAGAGTCAGGCAGAAGAGCTATACTCGTAGCTACGAACAATTCACTCAAACAGTTCCTGCGTACAATAGGCTTTAACAGCCGCCCTGTAACAGACACAAGCTGCGATACTTCCTGGGCGAAAGCTGACATTATGGAGCTGGATCTGCGTACAAGACCTTTTGGTGATTGGGTCCTGCACATGATGCCGGAAGAACAACATAAACAGAACAGCTTATCTGTAAATCACATGCGGCGTATCCTTCAATCCATCCAGTCACCCAGTGAGTTAAACCGTTATTGCAGCATGTTCACAGACTGTAACGATGGACGAGCTGTACAGCAAAAGGTTTTGCAATGTCTTCAAAATCCTGATGGACTTTCTAAAGAACAACAGGACGTACTATTAAACAGCTTTGTCCGCTACCCGAATAATATAGTAAAAGCTGTAGCTGCGAGCAATATGAGCAGAGCTACTTTTTATCGCCAGCAGAAGAAAGCACTTCAAAAACTTACTGATATACTAGTATTATAAAAAAGAAGCGACACAGTGAGCCGCTGTGTCGCTTCTTTTTATGTATTATACAAACCGCTTTTTAAGCCCTTTTCTGCCAATCCTCTCAGGCTCTTCCCTTATAACCACAGCGCCTTCCACCATCTTCCAGCTGTTATTCATCAGCATATAAGCAGCCTGATTACCAAATTGTTTACCCACTTCCTGATAAGCCCTCAGCAAACCAAAGCCTTTACCAGATTGATGATTATTTGAACCAACAAAATGAACCAGATTGGAAGCAATCAGCTGCTGTGTGAATTTCCGTACCTTCCCACCATGATCCCCATTGACACTCCCTGCAGCAATCTGTACGAAGCAGCCGTTTTTGACTAGCTCGTAGAGAAATTCCGGCTGCTGATTCACATACCCGTTCTTCTCCGGACTAGCAATCACAGGATGAAACCCAGAAGCCTGCATCTCCCGGATCAATTGCTTCACATAGCTAGGAAGCGGATTCTCAGGTAACTCCAAGTAAAGATAGCTTGTATTTGTATTAACTGCCAGTAAATCCATGAAATCCCGTTCTTTGAGCAAATCATTGGATACAAGCGCTTCCTGCCCAGGCAGAACCTGTAATGGAATTCCCTCTTCCCGAAGTATTTCATTAAATTCATCTATACTGGCATAAATCCTTTGTCGATTATTAAAAGAATGCCGACTCTGATCATGCGGAGTAGCCACGATTGTATCAATTCCCTCAAATACAGCTTCCTCCGCCATCTTCAAGCTTTCCTCCAGCGTACTCGGACCATCATCCAAACCATGCAAGATATGGCAGTGGATATCTATCATTAGGAAGCCTCCATTTCAGTATATGTGCTTACTGAAATGGTAGCATGAGGATAGTTGTGAATTGTCTCATTTTTGTCTCATCATAGAAATAAACAGAGGATCCTACCAAAACACCTGTTACACTAATCCTTTCTGACGGATGCTATTATGTAAAATAATATAATTCAAAGGTGTTGTATTTAAGAGATTATTATTGGCTATTAAGGAAGATAGACTCTAAAAAAGAAAAAAATAGTAATATTACCTAAATTCTTATTGCCTTCACCAATTCTTTAAATTAGACTGATTGGTATAAAGAGGTGAAACATTAATTGAATAAGATGATAGAAAGTTTCCAAAGGCTTGGCGGAATTCATGGAATCATAGTAATGTCTTTTTATAGATATGGAAACTGGGTTTATTACAAAGTAAAAATTCCAGGAATAAGACACATACTATGGACATTTTACAGGTTAATTGATTTTTGTTTTGTAAGATTATTTTTGAATTGCGAGATACCTGCACAGTGTCATATTGGAAAGAACATTAGATTACCACATGGTGGAAATGGAATCATTCTTCATAAGAATGTCATAATTAAGGATAATGTAACAATCTTTCATCAAGTAACTCTAGGCATTGTAAATTATGGTATTGGCTTAGAAAAGATTGTCGTGGAAAATGGTGCTCTAATTGGATGTGGAGCTAAGATATTAGGCAATGTTACAATTGGAGAGAACGCAAAAGTAGGCGCAAATACGGTAGTATTAAAGGATGTTCCCGTTGGATATACAGCGGTAGGATCATCTGCAGAACTAAAGTTAAATAATAATAATAAAATACAGATTTAAAACTAAATTACAATTCTGCTCGACAAGTTAAGCGTTAACTAAATTGCATACAGAATACTAACTAATATGGGAAATAAAAGTGAGCACCTCATATAACGAGTTTTTTTCTAGGGCTAGTGGATATGTTGAAAAATAGTGACTGATTAGATTCATCTAACATTTACACCAATGCCCTAAAATTACGTAGGCCTTGTTCATAAATTTGGCAAACAGAAAAGAGTGTACATAGATAATTGAATGAATATTAAAAGAGCAGTGAAATCACTGCTCTTTTAATATTTCATTTTTTCTCCCTCGAGCAAGTAAAGACATTAATAGAAAGTAAAGTACATTAATTAAATAGTAATGTGCATTCGGGTTAAAGTTAGAACAAATTAAATTCCCTACAAATATAGAGATAACTAATAATTTTAAATGTCTATCGGGATTATTCTTTAGCGCTCTTATAAATAACCATATATTAAACCACACAAATAAGCCAAATATTATAAATCCATTCTCAGCTAAAATATTTAGATACTGTGAATGCAAATCAATATCTAATATTCCGAATCTCTCGTATAGAAAGGCGCGATATTGTCCAGTACCTACTCCAAACCAAAAATCATTAGAGATTACACGATCAAAAGCTAAATTGAATTGAGTAAACCGCGCAGATTGAGTATCTCCACGTTCTGTAAAGAGTTTTTGTATGATTTCATCTAAAAATACGAACAAGATAAAAGCAGCTATTGGTGCAAAGAAGCACGTAAAAATTATTTTAAAATATGTTTGAGATCTCTTTTTGGCTTTAGAAAATAGAAAGAAAATTATAATCTGAACAGCTATTGAAACGTACCCTATTCGGGTAAAAGTAAGCACAGAAGCTATAGTTGTTAAACATAAGACTAAAACATTGAAAAATGATTTTCTTTTAATGAAATTATAAAGCACAACTCCAAAAAGAATTGCACCGAAGTTACCAGCAGAGTTGTTCGTCCCCGCAAGACCAACAGCTCTTGAAGCTGCTTCAGCACCTTCTGTATAAAGAATAGAGCCGTTAAATGAACCTAGAAGAAGTCTTAAACCAGTTATATATTGTAAAATACTAAGTATGGCATTGATTAATGCGAGAACCGTTACTCCTTTCAAGATTTTTTCTACAGGTAAATATTTTATGCTCTTTATAATTAGGTATAGCATCAATACACTTATGTAAGTAAAAACAATAGAGTAATATTTGTAAAAATCTTCAACCCTTAAAGAGAGATCAAGAATAAAGCTTATAAATAAAGGTAAAAAAAATAGAGTTTCTTTACTAAAAGTGAAAGTATGTTTATTAACAACAAATAACAAACAGGCAAAAATAGCATAAGTTATAGTATTAATTCTAACTGGGTTTGTTTCGTTTAAGAGATATTGTTCATTTCCTAGAGACGGATTAAAGGTGAAAATAAATAAAATCATTAAAATGATAATGTTTTTATATTTATCGTCACCAACAAATAGAAATTTTGAAAACAGGAATATAGACCCGAAAAATAAAAGCATTAATAATGAGATAAGCATATGAGCCTCCGAGCTTAAAATTGAAATTGCTAAGACAATATTAACATACAAAAATATGATAAAAATACTCAATTTTCCATTGTTTCAAATAAAGAAGGCACGTCCTCTCGATTGATTAAAATAACAATAAGATGTTTAATTAAATAATTTCACCACTTTAACTCACAATTAGTAAAGTTAAAAAGCGTCAATGTCTCCAATTAAATAACCTCAACTAATCATCAAAAAAGGTACATCTATACCAAAAACTCAGAATTACTTCAATATAATAAACCTACATAAGAGGAAGTCAAAAAGGTTGTTAAGATTACGCTTAACAACCTAAAGGTATCAGCTTTATTAATAAAGGTTTAAGATTTTGACAATAAACTCTCATTAATTATACTATCCCATTCGAGAGAAATCCGGTGTATATCTTCCTCTACCAATTCATCTCCCATTTGTACTTCTATTATCTCTATATCTGTTATTGCTTTTATAGCATGTTTAGTAGCTAGTGGTATATGAATTGTATCTCCCGATCTAATATGTTTAAATTCTCCATCGAGTAGCATTATCCCTTCACCTTTAACAATTGTCCAGGTTTCACTACGCTTAAAATGAATCTGGTAGCTCAAGTTCTTCCCTTTAATAATCCCTATTCTTTTGGTTAGTACTTCATTACCCTCATTATATTTTTTATAGTCTAATACTTTATACCATCCCCATCTTCTCTCTTCATACATAGGTCTTCCATTAAACTTACTAACGTAATCTTTCACTTTGGGGCTTGAATCTTTATCAGACACTAATATCCCATCAGCACTAGCCGCTACAACTATATTACTTGAGCCTATTAAAGTAACAGGAATATCTAATTCATTTATTATATGTGAATTAGTAACTGTCGGATCTATGACTCCTTTACCAACAAGATTGTCAGTCATTTCATCAGTTAAAGTATTCCATGTGCCCAAATCCTTCCAATAACCTTTGTATGGGGTTACAGTCACATTACTAGCGTTCTCTACAATTTCATAATCAAAGCTGTTTTTTGGAATTGAATCATATTGAGATAATAAATCTAAATAATTAGTGGGCAACCCTCTATTCTCTAATAAATTCATTAAATATCCCAACTTAAATCCAAAAACACCACAATTCCAGAGGGCATTCTTTTTAATTAATTCTTCAGCAGTTTCTTTATTAGGCTTTTCATGAAATGAATTGACTGCTAGATAGTTTCTATCTTTCGTAGAAGTGATTTTTGGTTGAATATATCCATATTTTTCAGATGGAATAGTTGGTTTTACTCCTAGTAATGAGATGTCAACATTAGGTAAACTTATTACTTGCTCTAACTCCTTTACCTTTTCAAAAAAGCTAGATTCTACATATGGATCAACAGGTAACACAATCACAGGCTCATTATAATCACATTCTAATTCACTCTTTAAATAAGTAGTTGCTAGTGCAATTGCTGCGAAAGTGTCTCTTCTCTCCGGTTCAATTACTAAAGGTACACTTCCGATTTGGCTGTATATCATATCTTTTTGAGAAGCACTAGTGGCTATAATAGATTGGGAGTCTAAGCCACAACTTTTTAGCTGACTCCATACTCTTTGAACCATTGAAACCTTATTTTTGTTTTCATCTTCAAGAATCTTTATAAATTGTTTGGAACGGGCATCATTTGATAATGGCCATAGTCTCTTACCAGACCCACCGGATAACAATATAAGTTTCATAATTTCCCCCTCTGGAGTATTAAGCTGTCAATTTCGTCATCAATCACTTTTGTAAAGTTATCCCAGCTGAATTTTTGAACATGTTCCCTTGCATTTAAACCCATTTGTAACTTGTTTTCATTATTAATTAGTTTGTCTATAGCACTTTTATAATCATCAATATTATTATCTGCCAAATAACCAGTGACTTCATTAATTATGCTCTCTTTGGGACCACCTTGATTTATGGCAATTACAGGTTTCCCAGCAGCCATCCCCTCTAAAGGAACAATTCCCCAGTCCTCATTTGGAGCTGTAAATAAAACCGCCATACTATCTTTGTACAATTCCAGTAATTCCTCAGAAGAAGGGGACACTCTAAATGAGATCAAATCAGAATTTCTTAAATAAGATTGTAACTCCTCAAAGTATTGTTCACTTTTTTTATCTACTGCACCAGCAATTATAAGTTTTATATTTTTCTTAGGAGCCTGCGATTTAAGATAGGCCTTTATACCAAGCTCTATATTTTTAGTCCACATTATCCTTCCTGGTATAAGAAGGTAATCCCCACTTTTCACTTTCCAGGAGCTATACTTTTCAATATCCACACCCGGGTTTGCGATTGATATAATTGAATCATCAGCTAAATCTGCATTTAGAACTCTGTTCTTCACTTCTTGACTATTACAAATAACTCTTTCAAATTTCTTCCATGCAATTTTATCAATAGTCTTAAAAACTGTCCCAAAAAATAATAGCTTCAGTTTTGCTTTGTTTCCATTTAATTCGAGATATCTATTTTGAGTATGTTTATCATGTATTATTTTCAAAGGTGTGTGACAGAAACAAACACTTGGCAAATTTCTTTGCTTCTTAAAGTTTATGAAATCTCCTAGCCCTTCACTTGATATCATTAAAAGATCTGACTTAAAATCTATTCGTTTTTGGAATAGTATACGTAGTGCCGCTGCTGTAACATTAAAAATATCTCTCTTAACAGGAACTCTAAGAAGCTCATTCACTTCTAAATTATCAAATTCTGGAAAAGTGTTGTCTTTCTCATAACGATTTGTATAGATTATCCAGTCATGTCTACTTCTATGAACTAGTTCTAAGATAGTTTTCTCGGCTCCTCCTTTTAAATAAATCCAAGGATGATAAATAGCCACCTTAGCCAATTTTATTCCCCCAATATCTTTTCATATAGTCTTACTAATTCCACACTGGTTTTATCTCTGGAATACCTCGATAGTTCCTTAGTACCTTGCTCAACTAAATCATCTCTGGTTTTACTTTCATGAAGAAGAGTCCTAATTGCGTCACTTATTTCAGATATATTGTAAGGATCAACATAAATGGCTGCCTTCCCTGCTACTTCAGGCAAAGCTGTTGTGTTTGATGTTATTATAGGGATACCAGAAGCCATTGCTTCTAAAAGTGGTATACCAAAGCCTTCTGCTATTGTTGGATATACTAACATCGTGCTGCCTTTATATAAATTTGCAAGTTCAATATCACTAATAGAACCGGTAAATATAACTCGGTTCTCAATATTTAATTCCTTCACAAGACTAAATATTTCTTCATACAGCCATCCTCTCCCACCTGCAATAACTAATTTGAGATCATTGTAAGCATTAGAGAACTTAAAACTCTCAATAATTCTAGCTATATTCTTTCTAGGTTGAACTGTACCAACAAAAAGAATATAGTCTTCTATAATGTTTAATTCTCTTTTAGTTTTATGTATAGTGTCCGATGTAACAGTATTCAAAGCATTTTCAAAAGATAAGCTGAGAGAGTTTGGGATCATTGTTATTTTCTGTTCTTCAATTCCGTACTTTTCCATAATAGATTCTTTAGAATAATTAGAAACCGTAGTTATATGTGTGCATTTTCTTGTAGTAATAGGAGTTGTTAGTTTTAATCTCTTTAAAGTGCTTTTAGAAAAGAACTCTTTAAAATCTTCAAATAATATATCGTGAACTGTAACCAATGTCTTAGAGAAATTTACTGGTGGAATAGCAAAAGGCACATGAAGTAAATCAAAATTGCCTTTTTTAACTTGATAAGGAATCTCAAGACCTCTCTGCAACACAACTGAATTAGATTTTAAGTCCACTTTATTAATATTATGAGGCACCCATTTATCATCCTTAATTAAAACTGATAAGTCTAATTTATTATTATTCTTACTAAGACCCATAACTAAATTTTCAAAATATACTTCATTTCCTGCTGTTCTAACTCCGACATTATGAGCATCAATTAGTACTTTCTTCATAAGCCCACCTTTTTATAGTTTATTTAGTCCTTCGATAAATTCACTTAAAAGTAAAGCACGATTTTCCCATGAATATTTTCTGGCTTCTTCTTTAATTACATTTGATTCAAGTGAAGCATCATCGAGCAATCTTTTTACAGTATTAATAAGCTCCTTGTAATCTGAATATATACTTATAAAGTTATCTTTACGTCTTTCTAATTCAGTGGTTTTTTTTGCTACTACCGGTATTCCAGAAGCTGCATATTCATAGAGTTTCATAGGACTTCTACCTTGGTTAGAAGGATGATCTGATAAAGGTAATAGTCCAATATCTGCTGCTTGCAAATATCCAGGTAAATCTCGGTATTCACGAGTTCCAAACAAAAAGATGTTTTTTTCATACCTAATAAGTCGTATGTCTTTTTCTTCATAAGGACCTATTAAAATTAAATTCAACTCCGGAATACCTCTTGCTAGTTCAAAGATTGCATTCATATCAAGTCTTTTATCAATTGCTCCCATATAAACTGCTTTTGGTCCTTTTATATGTGCATAATCCTTAGGTTCAGGCCTATATGTATTAAAGTGTTCGAATTCAACACCATTTTCAATAAGCTGTCTTGGAATCTTTTTATTTAATAGCCTGATCTTATTCAGTACAGGTTCAGATGTTCCAATTAGAGCATCTGCATTATTCATAATAAGTGCTTCCGCTTTTCTTATTACTTCATCATCTTCCATATCCGTATACAAATCTGTGGGTCTATAAATTGTTATCTTCGGGTTAATAATACTCTCAATGCCTATAAAACTTGGTTGATCTAATATTAATACATCAACATGCTGGAATATATCGCTTTTTATTCCAGGGATCATAGTACTACATGTATAGTTCAATTTAGACGAGTTGAAGAAGTGCCTTGACATTTTCCATGGAATTAAAGAAAAAGGTACTATATCAATTAAATTGTCATTTATCTTGACCCTTTGATTCCTTAACGATCTCTTCAGCTTATAGTTAGTTACTTTATCTTTCCATTTTGCAAAATGAAGAGGCGTTACTGGTGAACTAAGATGTATAACGTCATTTTGTTTTGACAGCTCTCTAGCAAGGTGATGAGAGCCTACAACGAATGGTCCATTCATTAAAGTATGACTCGCAAAAAGTATTTTCTTATTCTTTAACATACTATTAGCCTATTTCCTTTTGTTTTAGAATTTTAATTAAGTCTTCCAGGTAATAGTCCGCATTATATTTTGCCATTACCTTTTTTAATGCATTGTCAGAATATATCTTTTGTTTTTGGATATTGTTAGCGAGATTAATTATTTCAATAGACAAATTTTTTATTAGCTCACTGTTATTCTCTATCACGATCCCAGAAGAGTCACCAAGAATTTCTGGGATTGCACCGACATTAGTCGATATTATAGGCTTACCTGCTGCCATTGATTCAATTATTGTAAGGCCGAATGGTTCATTCCACAGAGAGGGTAAAACCACAATATCAGCTGATTGTATGATCTTTGCAAGTGAAGGATGATCTAAATAACCAAGTAAGCTAATATTATTGTGCTGTGTTTTCGATAACAAGTTTGCTACTTTTTTATAATATTTTTTGTCCGAAAATTCACCCGCTATTAATAATCTAAGCTTATTATTTTGTTTATATGCTATATTAAAAGCTTTTATAAGTTCATATACACCTTTTTCTTTAATGATTCTCCCATGAAAGAGAATTATCGTTTCATTGTTTATTTTATTATTTTCTTTGTTACTGTTTTTGTTACTAAAAAGATTAACGTCTACTCTATTAAGAAATGTATGTACTTTATCATTTTTTTTGTTAGCTTTTACTTTATTTGATAAATATTCACTAACCCCTAAAATCTTGTCGTATCTACTTATAACTTCGTTTGTAAGATAGTCTTTTTCATTAAGAAAATCATTATGAAGGTGTAATGCGACCTTTGACTTTATCCCCATCCTTCTTAAGGTGAATATGAATAAAGGTCTATTTTCTACTATGATCCAGTCGTAATCTTTCTTTCTAATTTCACGTGCTGCATTAAAGCAGAATAAATCAAAATAATTCGGGATTTTAAAAATGCGATATACTTTATTTAGTAATTTTTGAATTAGTGGTTTTTTTGAATATCTAATGTAATAAAAAAGCGAGTTTTTGTATTTCTTGCTTTCTTTAATTGCTTCTTGGTTTTCTTTAGAATATATATCAATATTAATCAATTTATTATTTTCATTGTTTTTCAACAATAATTCTACTAGTGTTTCAACTGCACCTCCTTCTACTGCTGGGATAGGCTTAACTTCATTGCAAAGAATTGCAACATTCATATATCTCCCCCCTTAAGAAAAGTCATAAATCTCTTTATGTTTAAAAATATGAATAACATTTCTAATTGTCTTACTTTGTAGAGATATTATTAATATGAATATTATTAGATTGAATAACTGAATATACTTTAAGTCAATTGAATTTAAACATGCTGTTGCAAATAAGATTATAAAAATATAAGTGTGTAATCTTACGGATATTTTCATACCATTAAAATAAGAGAAAATTGATCTAACTACAAAAAATACAATGTAAGAAAATGCTGTCGATATAGCGGCACCAACAGCCCCATATGCCGGTATTAGGAGTAAATTAAGAAGTGTGTTAGGGACTAAAGCTATCAAACCTACCCAAACACTCAGGTAACTTTTTCTGCTAAATACAATACCTAAGCAAGTAGTTTCACTTATAGTATAAATAATCGGCTGAAGACAAAGAAAAGCAACCAAATACTTAGCATCTGCGTAATCAGTTGAGAGAATAGTTACAATTAAATCTTTACTGAATAATATAGCGAAAAACATAACAGACATAACCAATAAAATTATTTCACTGATTATCTTAAAGTAAAATATATCCTTATTCTCTTCATACCACCGATAGGCATTTGGTACCCAAAAAGTAGTAAAGCTCGATTGAACTATATTCAGTACTGCTGCAACCTTTAGTGTCGCTGTGAAGATGCCTACTTGGGTAAAATCGCTTAAGGATCTTAATAATATTTTATCTAACGAATTTAACAAACTAGAAATAGATGTAGCAATAACTATAGGAAACCCAAATATTATTAAACCTTTTAATAACTTTTTATCGAAATTTAAGGGAGTGATACTTAATATTTTTCTGTACCTTACAATCAAATATAAATCCCCTAAAATTTGCCCAATAGTAATTGAATACACTACTGCCAAGAAATCCCTACGAATAAAAAGTACAAAGATTAAAGTGACAACAAGTACCACTGCTTTCACTAGGATATTTAAAACAGAGTATTCAAATGCTTTTTCTTGCATTCTTAAGTCCAATAAAATAAATCTTTCAATTACCATAAAAAATATCATCATACCAAATAAATATGAGGCAATTTTAAATGCAGGATCTCCAAATAGCATAGTTGATATAAGATCCGGTAGTAAGATTGAAATAATTATAATAAGAAAAGATAATGTCATAGGAATGCTAATGGCATTCTGGAATAATTTTTTTTTGTCTGATAAGGCATGATATTCTCTAGTATATGCTTGATCTATACCTAGATAGATAAATGTAGCAAGCATCATTTGAAACACAGTAAACATGCTAGCTTTACCATATTCTTCAGGATTAATAAAATAAGTGGTTAATGGAATTGTTATAAGATTTATAAATGCGCCTATTAACGGCCCTATGGAAAACCCTACAAATTTTTTAATTAGGTTATTCATTATTATTAATGAGTCTATACTCCTTTGCCTTTAACTTATTCAACTCTTTAATCCATATACGTTCTATACTACTAATAGAAAAATCTTTTGATCTCTCCAGACTCAATGTGTGCAAGTTAACTCTTTCACTTTTATTATTTATCAAGTTATTAACAGCATTAATAAATTCATTACAATCATATTTATCTATTAAGATGCCATACCTCCCCTCTCCTGTAATCTCTTTTGGACCACTGTTATTAAAACTAACAATAGGTAATCCCGAAGCCATTGCTTCGGTTATTACTAAACCAAACCCTTCCCATCTTGAAGTAGAGATAAAGATCGAACCTGTTGCGTAAAGATCTGCTAATTCTTCTGAAGATAAAGCCCCTAACAGTTTTATTTTTTCTATTAGATTATTATTTTTTATTAATCTTTCGAATTTCTTCCTATCTGAACCATCACCTGCGATAATTATTTTCCATTCTGGATTCAGATGTTTAGAAATTTCCAATAAATAATCTAGTCCTTTTTGTTGAATTTCTAACCTTCCGACGAATATAATATTTTTATTGTTGAGATTACTTACTTTTGGTTCTGTCAATGTCAAAGGGTTGTATATACTAATGGTATTAGAATTATGCCTTGCAAATTCACTTACATCTTCATTAGTTAAACATACTACTAAATCAGCTTTTTCTAATCCCATACAGTAATCGTCAATAATATTGCTATAGTACTTATTCATATAAACATCATAATTATTGTGTTGCCAGGCTACTATTTTGCTAAAAGGACTTGCTTTCTTTATTAACGGTATAGCTGCAGTTAAGTTGCCTTGACAAACAATAATGAAATCAAAATTATTCACTTTTAGATATTTTAGTAGGTCTTTGTATTGATCCTTAAATATCAAACTAGCCTTTATAGGATCACCTGTAATTTTGTATTTATAATTTTTGAATTTCGTAATTATCTTTCTATTTATTGTCCTCTTTCTAATTGCGTTTGGTTTTTTTATGCTACTAGCAAGTTTATAGTAATAATAATTCTTTCCAGAGAAATCCAAAACGGTAACTTCATTATCATTTTTATTTAATGCGTTGGCTAACTCTGTAGTTACTCTTTGGACACCACCAAGATCAAATCCATCATTAACTAAACAAATCTTATACATTTCGTATACTTGTCTCCCTTTAATCAGTAAGCATTTTTTGAACCAAATAAAACAAACACTGTTTTAAGTATAAGCTTTATATCAATCCATAAGTTTCTTTCACGTATATATTTTAAATCTAACTCAATCCATTCTCTAAAACTTATATTACTTCTACCTCCAATTTGCCAATAACAGGTTAAGCCAGGTATAACAATGAGCCTTTGCTTTTCATAATCTGTATAGAGTTTAACTTCCTCTGGTAACGGAGGTCTTGGACCAACTAAGCTCATATCACCGATTAATACATTGAATAATTGCGGCAATTCATCTAGACTAGTTTTCCTTAATACCCTACCAATTTTTGTGATTCGGGGGTCATTTTTAATTTTAAATACAGGTCCATCCGCTTCATTCTCATTTATTAAGGTTGCTTTTAATTCTTCTGCATTGGACACCATTGAACGAAACTTATACATATTAAATTTACGACCATTCTTTCCGACTCTTTCTTGATAGAAAAATACTGACCCATTATAATCTTCAATCTTTATAATTATTGAAATTAATACAAAAACCGGAAGAAGCAATATGATTCCTATTAGCGACAAGATAACATCCATAATCCTTTTTGAAATAAGATATGATTTACTATCATCATTCAAAACAGTATTTACGTTTACTGTTTTTAGTATTTGTTGCTTAGACTCCGCCATTTACTATCCTCCCTCTATATTAGAAAATGCCAAGAATTTTTCTTCTAACTATTCTTTCAGGTAAATCCCCTACTATTGTTTCACCTGCAACCATAAGTTCCGCATTTTCTATATAACTATAGATAAGATCTTCGCCATATGTATCTTCAATTTCTTGAAACGCATCTCGCATGATAAATCCTCTACTACGAATATTATGTGCATCAGAAGCTATAAAATGAGTAAGATTAGATTGAATAATTTCGTGGCTAAAATTCCGTATTTTCTTTCCAAACTTCCCTACTATGCTTGCTGCAGTCACTTGAGTCAGTACTCCACTTTTTACAAGTTCATAAAGCTTGTCTGGCTTGGACAGCAATTCACTATTACGTTCAGGGTGCACGATTACGGGCATGTAACCTTCCACTTGAAGATCATAAAGCAGTTTGTTCGTATACTTAGGAACAGTTGAGGTAGGTAATTCAACAAGGATATAAGGAGTATCAAGATTCACGGGTAAAATTTCTTTGGCTGATAACCCTTCAGCAAGGTCACCATATATTCTGGTTTCTTGTCCTGGCAGGATATTAACTTCTATATTTTCTTCCTCTAAGATTCTGTTTAATTCATCTACACGCGTAAGGATGTCTTCTCGATAATTATCAAATTGATTATTGCGGTGATGCGGGGTAGCGACAATGGTATGAATACCTTGTGCCGCCGCTGACTTTGCCATTTCTATACTGTCTTCCAATGTTCTTGCTCCATCATCAACACCCGGAAGTATATGGCAATGAATATCTATCATACGATCTACACCCTTCATTTCCCCAAATTATTCAAAAAAATAATGACATATTTCCTATATCCCGCACGAAAATATATCCCCGTTAATCGAGGACATATTTTTGCTCAGGTTAACTACCATAGTAGTAGTAAGTATTCGATTTCTTTTGCGCTACATCATTCAGTACAATTCCAAGAAGCTTAGCATGTGCCGGTTCAAGCAGCTCTTTTGCTTTTTGAATCGCATCATACTCAGTCTGTTCGCTGCGCACGACGATCAGAGCACCATCACACGTATTAGCTAGGATCTGTGCATCCGTTACAGCCAATACTGGCGGTGTATCAAAGATAACCATGTCATACGTTTCATGTGCTTTTAAAATCAATTGTTTCATAGCGTTAGAACCCAATAGCTCAGAAGGGTTCGGCGGAATAGGTCCGCATGTCAAAATGTCTAGATTCGGAACGTCTGTTTCTTTGGTTGCTTCCTCTAAGGGTTTCTCGCCTACTAGTACAGTGCTAAGACCCGCACGATTATCTAGCTTGAATGTGTAATGTACAGTTGGTTTACGTAAATCAGCATCAATTAACAATACCTTTTTACCCTGTTGCGCAAAGACAACAGCCAGGTTTGCCGTTGTAGATGATTTCCCTTCGGATGGACCAGAAGATGTCACTAGAAGTGAACGCATCGTTGCATCCACTGATGCAAATTCAATATTTGTACGGATTGTACGATACTGCTCAGATATAGGAGATTTCGGATTGAACTTTGTTATGAGAGATCGGACATTTGTCTTAAACTGTTTTTTTCTTTTGGCCACTGTACTCTCTCCTAACTTGTCTCTTATCAGCAGGTGCTGCATATTGCTTACTCGTTTTCATGTCTTCCTCGGTCATATGGCTAATGATACCGATAACTGGTATGCCAATGCGTTTCTCGATATCAGCCTCTGTTTTAACAGTATTATCAAGATACTCTAATAAGAATGCGAGACCGATTCCCACCATTGCGCCCAGTACAAGGGCAATAGCAGTATTCAATAGGATGTTTGGACTAGCCGGTGATGGATTTTCTACTGTTTCAGCTAAAGATAAAGGCTTAACGTTTTCTAAATTCATTAATTCCGGAATTTCTTTTTGGAAAACATCCACTGTAGTATTGGCAAGTTCGGCAGCTTTTGCCTGGCTTGTATCAGTTGCTGTTACGGTGATGATCTGTGTATCAGCTTCGGAGGCAACTTCCAGCTTCTCTGCCAATTCACTGGAAGAGAGGGATAAGTTCATTTCCTTTGAGACCTCGTCCAGGATGACTGGACTTGTCATGACAATCTTATATGTATTGATCAAGCTAATATTGGATTGGATGGCATTATTCAGAGTGGAAACGTCCACGTTTTCTTCCTGGTTGACTACGACAGATGCACTAGCTTGGTAGGTCGGGGTAATCAAAAAATAACTGACTAAAAAAGCAATTGCAGCGAAACTGACGATTAAGGATAAAATCATTAGTGTCCGTTTCTTCAATACTGCGAAAATTTCCTTTAAAGAGATTGTCTCTTCCATTCATGTCCCTCCGATGAGATGTACTAAAAAAGATAAGTCCAAAGACAAAGAAAAATGCTAACTTTTAGAAATTTATATGTACTTTTTTATTATAAAGGCTTTGACCAGCCTTGCAATGACTGTTTTTGTCGAAAATATGTAAGCGCTACAATTGTCACTTGCATCTTGTCGAAACATCGTTATAATATATAGTCCATTTTTCTTAGTCAGCAATTAAAAACATGAAAAGTATACCACAAATTTCCCAGATACAACATAGAATTACCAAATTATAATAAAAAAACCGAACCCACTTGCGCAGGTTCGGTTTCTTCTTATTTGTTTTCTGTTACAACACTGTTATTCAGATATTCCTGAAGCTGATCTTTTAAGTCAGGACGATCAAGTGCGAATTCGATTGTCGCTTTGATGAATCCAAATTTATCACCAACGTCATAGCGATCACCAGTGAACTCACAAGCATAAACAGCTTGTTTCTTGTTCAATTCCTTGATCGCATCTGTAAGCTGGATCTCTCCGCCAGCACCTGGAGGAAGAGTTTCCAAGATATCGAATATCTCCGGAGTCAATACATAACGACCCATGATAGCGTAGTTAGATGGAGCTTCTTCTTTCTTAGGCTTCTCAACCAAGTCACTTACTTGCATCAGGTTCGGCTCGCTTGTAGAACCTTGAGGTGCAACAACACCGTACTTGGATACTTCAGATTCAGGTACTTGCTGAACACCAACAACAGAACCGCGATACTTTTCAAATGCCTCTGTTAATTGTTTCAATGCTGGAGTGCCTTCTGTTTTCACAATGTCATCACCTAGCAATACTGCGAATGGCTCGTTGCCGATGAATTTCTTAGCAGTAGAGATTGCGTGGCCAAGACCTTTTGCTTCTTTTTGACGGATATAGTGGATATCAGCCAGGTTGGAGATGTCTTGGATTTCCTCAAGCATCTTCATTTTATCCTTTTTAATAAGCTGATCCTCTAATTCGTAGGATTTGTCGAAGTGGTCTTCAATCGCACGTTTACCGCGGCCACTGACAATGATGATATCCTCGATACCTGATTTTACGGCTTCTTCAACAATGTACTGAATTGTCGGTTTGTCGACGATTGGCAGCATTTCCTTTGGCTGTGCTTTTGTTGCTGGCAGGAAGCGTGTACCTAATCCTGCAGCTGGGATGATGGCCTTTTTGATTTTCATACGTTCTGCACCTCTTTATGTAATGTATGTAGATAGCGTGTAGAGTGTTTCGTACAAATTATACTTCCCGATGCAATGAAGATAAAACATATTTCCATACGGCAAAGTGCAACTCATACTAAAGTCCCTCTACCTTTACTGAATCTGTAAAAATAGTAACATACTTTTCAGAATTGGCTCAATAGATAACTTTCTACATTTCCCTACAATATACGAGTTTAATATTACAGTTACATTACAACTGCGTAAATTCTGGTAATTCAGGTGCCAAATTATGCTATAGTATGATTAATTTCTATGGATTATGAAAATAAAGGAGAACGTTACTAGAATGAAAAAGACGATTGTTACCCTTGCTGCTACTGCGGTAATTGCTAGTTCATATGCCACAACTGTTGACGCTGCATCTTACAAGGTTCAGAAGGGCGACTCGCTCTGGAAGATTGCTAGCAAATACGACACTTCCGTAAATAAATTAATGGAAATCAATGGACTGAAAAGCTCCATTATCTTCCCTAACCAAGTATTGCAGACTTCTGGTTCATCCAGTTCATCTAAATCTACTACGAAAACATCTTCATCATCTTCTAGCAGTGCATCTACATATACTGTTAAATCCGGTGATACGTTGAGTGGTATTGCATCTAAACATAAAATTTCTTTGAGCAACTTGAAAAAATGGAATAATATCTCCGGATACTTGATCTATCCTGGCGACAAGCTGAAAGTTTCTGCAGGAGGTTCTTCTTCATCGAATAACTCTTCCTCCAATTCCGGAAGCTCATCCAACAATAACAGCAGCAGCTCTTCTTCTACTTATAAAGTGAAGTCTGGTGATTCACTATGGAAGATCGCTAACAACAACGGCGTATCTGTCGCGAACCTGAAAAGCTGGAACAACCTATCTTCTGATGTGATCCGTGTTGGTCAAACATTGAAGATCAATGGTAAAGCGAGCAGCGGTTCATCTTCTTCTTCGAAGCCTGCGAATAATACACAAGTGGATTCCGCTAAGACTTCTAAGAGTGTGGACAAGCTGATCAGCGTTGCTAAATCCCAGCTTGGCAAACCATATGTATGGGGCGGTTCTTCAACTGCTGGCTTCGACTGCAGCGGATTCATCTATTATGCTTTCAAGAACGCTGGATATGATATCTCCCGTACATCTGCGGAAGGCTACTTCAACCGTTCTTACTATGTAAACTCACCGCAGCCTGGTGACTTGATCTTCTTCAAAGGTACGTATAAAGCTGGTATCTCCCATATGGGTATCTACCTTGGCGGCGGTCAGTTCATCCATGCGGATAACGACGGTGTACGTATCACAAGCACAAACAACCCTTACTACGCTAAGCATTTCGATAGCTACAAGCGTTTCTATTGATCATAAGAGCTTGGGACAGAACCTTCTGTCTCAGGCTTTTTTATTTCGCTTTCTGGAGATATGAGCTGGCGCAGGTCTGTCAGCTTACGCGCTACTTCCGCCACCAGGAATAGCATAACAAGTACACCAATGATATAGAAAACAATTTGGAACATGTCGTTCCCTCCTATGTTAGTTACTTTATAAGACGGTTCGGAGGGCACTTTGGTTTCGTTTTATTTTATTGGTATGCATATTTCACAATAATGCTCCTTTAGAAGCTTCGCAGTGAATCTTTCAAAGGTAGGCCGACTATCAACTTCCAAACTACGATCGGATAACGTACCAAATATATCTTTCCATGCTTGCTTCATCGCCTCCACAGTATGCTGTACCGTGAAACTGATATACTTACCTCCTTTCAACTCTCCAATAAGTACTGTATCATCCTTCTGAAAATCTTCAGGTATGATTAGAGCAGCGTCATATCGACATTTGTGCGGATCTGTCGTTTCTACATTGTCCTGCGATATGCCCAGGATGATCGAGGTGTCATCCAGTAGTTTTTCTGCTGCTGCCCATTCCTTTAATTTTTGCATCGTTTCATAATTAGCAGCGCCATAAGGCCCTACTCTACGGAAGTAAGCAATCCGGTAAGTTGGGATGGTTTCAATTTTTACTTTCATTTACATCCTTCTTTCCTTTTTTTGTTTTCCTGCCTCTCGAATGTAATATGTTATAAAAAATTATTCAATTGAATTTTCAAAAAATATTTATTAGGCATAAAAAAAGGCTTATTCCTATATTCGGAATAAGCTTTTTTTATGAACGATCCGGTACTTGGCTACTTCTACACGTGTACCTTCCGTTGTGGAAGACGTAATATCGAAGTTATCCATAAGACGCTTCACTCCTGGAAGTCCGCGTCCCAATCCGCCACCTGTCGTATAGCCATCCAGCATGGCTTCCTGCAGGTTTTGTATACCAGGGCCGTTATCTTTGGCGATAATATGGATGCCTATCCTTCTTGTATCTTTTTCGCTGCGGATACAGATTGTTCCGCTGCCTGCATATTTGTAAATGTTCCGGGCAAGCTCTGAGATGGCTGCAGTGATGCGTGCTTGTTCGACCGCACTGAACCCTAAGTCTGCTGCTAGCTTCCTGCCGCATGATCTGCTTGTGACAATATCTTTTTCATTTTCTATCTTCATTTCAGTCACCTTCCCCTCACCAGGAGCTGACGCCGTGTGGTTACTTATACTGATAGATAGGTCTCCTTCTGTTTGGCCTAAATCCATTAAAATAAGCCAAAGTAAAGACGCTTTTCGCTGTCCCTACTTTGGCTTTATCGCTAGTTCCATGCCCAGCTGATTGCTAGCCAATATCATTTAGTTTCTTCAAAGGGTCGATTATAACGACTATGATGCTCCGATCTGATTCGAACTCCCAATCAGCGAACACCTCTTGTACAGCGCCTTCCAGCAGATGACTTTCTTTATCAAATGCCTTGCGGAACGCTTGCTTTTCCAGTTTACTCTTCGCTCTTCGCAATACTTCTGTCTCACCGAGATTGAAGATTTCCTTCTCAATGTCGACCAGAATGCCATCGCGGTAGATAACTAGAGTTCTACTATTCAGTTTAACTGTTTTTACTGTATTTGGCAACTTTTGAATCGATTCCGTAATCATAGCGACCAGCTCATTGATCTGCTGAGGGTATTCCATTTGCTCTAGTGCGATGATTGTTTCCCTTGTGGCTACTATAACACCGCCATTCGTCTCTATATCCCAATCATAGAAGAAATGCTGATATTCGCGCCCAGTCCACTTCTCAATTTGTTTTTTCAATTCGGGGAGGCATTTATCCATGAGTGTATCTCGTGTGTCGTATACCATAGCGTATTGCTCTTGTTCCAGAAGCACCTTTTCAACCGGTGTCAGCAAATCCCGCACATAAATACAGACTATAGCTTCAGAAATAGAAACAAATACCCCTTCAGGTCCTTTTCCGAAGTGTTTTCGCAAGAGCCCTGCCGTAAACCCTGCCAGCTCTTTTTGTTGTTCTTTAATATTCATTCTCGTATACCCTGTTCCCGATAGATTTTTTAATTTTATTGTACTTTATAAGCGCCTTATTTGGATATAAAAAAAAGCCTGCACTAACGAATTTTAATCGTCATTGTGTAGGCTTCGTTGTTCTGTTCCATTGACATGGATAATTCTTCTCCTTCCAGGATAATGCGGGGCATATCGTCCAATGTCCGCTTCGCTTTCGGGTTTTCATAAATGAATGATTGCGGCATAAAGAACAGGCTGTTTTTACCATCTGTTCCTTTTTCGAGTACGATGTCATGCAGATCTGGTATTTCGATCATATGATTGTCTATATATATTTTTGCAACTATTGGTTTATGGTTGAAAACGAAAAAGTAATTATCATTGATGGACGAACCTCTTTTTGTTCGCTCGACAAAATCCTGCACACTTAACGTCAATGAAGGGCAAGTCATCTCTTACCACTCCTTTCCTGTCTAAGCATATGGAAAGCTTTTTCATAGGTGGCTTGCTACTTAGTATGTACCCTTCCTTCAAAAAGATAAACGATTTATCCACAGGCTTTCTGAAACTTTTGAACCAGAGCAAATGTGCTTTAAAACAGGGGTTATGATACACTAGGTGCTGTGATTTTACTTTATTCGACAACTGGGGGCAGACTTATGTATCCTACGAACACGATACGTGAAAAAGCGTCTTTATTCTTTCACATATTATGGCCTATCCTCGTGACACAAATCAGCTACAATGCCATGACTGTGCTGGATACGATGATGTCTGGACGTGCCGGCACAGATGATTTGGCTGGTGTGGCCGTTGGCTCCAGTCTATGGATGCCAGTCTATACCGGATTGACTGGGATCATGCTGGCCATCACGCCGATGGTCGGACAGCTGATCGGCAACAACCGCCGCAGCGATGTCGGGCGGACAGTTATGCAAGGATTTTATCTGGCTATTGTAATCTCATTGGTTGTACTGGCTATCGGCGCAATTGCTCTGCAGCCTGTACTCGGAATCATGGACTTGAGTTCTGACGTACATACAGTGGCGACAGATTATCTGCACGGACTATCGATCGGTATCATCCCGCTGTTTGCCAGCGCCGTTTTGCGTAATTTCTTTGATGCACAAGGCTATACGAGAGTATCAATGGTGATTTTGTTAATGGCACTGCCAATCAATGCGTTGCTGAATTATCTGCTCATTTTCGGTAACTTCGGTTTTCCGGAACTTGGCGGGGCCGGTGCCGGCTATGCGACAGCCTTTACATATTGGTTCATATTCGGGGCAAGTGTGTTTCTGACATTCAAGCTGAAAGAGATGCGAACGCATTACCTGTTTGTCCGATGGTATAGGGTATCATTTCAGGCTTGGAAGGAGCAGTTGAAGATCGGTGTGCCAATGGGTCTCAGTACATTCTTCGAAGCCAGTATCTTCAGTGTTGTTACGCTGCTGATGGGTTCCTTATTCGATACGACTGTCATTGCAGCCCACCAGACGGCATTGAACTTTACGACACTCATGTTCATGGTACCGCTAAGCATCTCAATTGGTATGACAATCGTTGTATCGCATGAGGTCGGTGCCCGACGGATGAAACACGCCAAGCAATACGCCATTCTTGGTGTCAGTTCTGCATTAGTGATTATCGGTATTTTGAGCTTATTGTTATTCATTTTCCGCGAGCAGATCAGTTACTTCTACACATCTGATCGTGCGGTCGTATTGCTTGCCATGCAGTTTATGCTGTTCGCGATCATGTACCAGTTTTCCGATGCAGCCCAAGCATCCCTGCAGGGTGTACTGCGAGGTTATAAGGATGTTACCATCCCGTTCATCATTGCCTTTATTTCCTATTGGATCGTCGGTCTGCCAAGCGGGTATCTATTGTCCAGATTCACATCACTAGAACCATTCGGGTTCTGGGTCGGTATCACGCTCGGTCTCACCTGCGCCGCTATTGGTTTCTTCCTGCGACTGCGATTCATCCAGCGGAAACAAGAGCAAGCTGCTGTATAAACACCTCCATCTCGGAGGTGCTTTTTTGTACAACTTTCCTAGTTTCCCCAATCAACGCTTCCAATCTCAAATTAATGTCTCAAAATTCAACCTACTTTCCCAATAAAAATCTACTAGGAAACATGCTATGCTTGATACAGGCAAAATCTTACAGACTAGGGAGTGTAACTGATGCGTTCTGACGTCACATTCAACTCAGAAGAGCTAAGGGAACTGCTCAATTTGTGGTATATGAATATCAAATTGAAGAAAGTCCAAGCAGCGGAAAAGCTTAAAACGGAAGTATCCGAACAGCTCGCTAAAGGTGAAGCGAATGACGACGTCGTCAAGCTAGCACTTCTGATCCATAGCCGCCACCATATCCTATGCAAGAATTATTCCGAAGCAGAAAAGCTCATCAGCCAAGTAGAAGGATTCTCTCCTTATCTCAAGGAAGAGCACCTCTACTATCTGCATCTGTTCAAAGGCATGTATCTGTATTCGACCAAGGATTATTACAATGCCATCGAGGAATACGGGGAAGTCGAACCCTACCTCGGCTATATCCAGGATGAAATCGAAAAAGCGGAATTCTTCGATGTGTTTGCATCGGCGCTTTATTACTTGGATTATACAAATCGTTCTGCCATTTATGCAGAGAAGGCGATTTATATTTATCAGTTGTATCCGACGTATGAGAAAAAGCTGACAAGAGCTAAAATCTTGATTGCTTTAAACTATATCGATATGTGCGAATTCGATTTAGCCGAAGAATATCTTCACTCTGCTTTACAGGATACTAATACGAAACATGATGTTATGGTACAAGTGAGTGTCTATCATAACTTAGGGATTCTTTATGATCGAAAAGGACTCAATGAAGCAGCCAAACGTTATTTAACAAAGGTCATCCAGCATGAGGACTTTGAAAATTACTTATCCACTGTTTTTCTTTTATGTGAAATATCATTTCGGGAAAAGGAATATGAAAATGGGGTTACCTACCTTAAAATGGGTAAAAGACGCTTGGAACAGGAACCGGATGAAGATTACTATTGGAAGTTTCAGATCCTACACGCTAAATATATTGAACCAGATAAGTATATAGATACACTATCAAAAGCTGTAGATTACTTCTCAAGTGCTCATCGCATTTACGAGACACAAAAATACGCTGATGAGCTAGCTAGCTATTTTAGTAATGAGAGAAATTTTGAAAAAGCGAATCATTTTTATAGGTTGGCTTTAGGTAATCAAAATAACATTATTATGTTCCATTCAAGGAGGTGATGATGATGACAAAGAAAAGAATCGTAGGATTACTAGTACTTGTAACAATCCTAAGCAGCATTGCAGGCATTTCATTCAATGATACTGCTGAAAAAGGACACCTGCCTAACGCACCTGTTCTGACGGACCTCTAATACTTTAAAAATAGAAAAAACCGGCATCCGCCGGTTTTTTCTATTTTCCGTATCTATAGCTAGGTGCTCCCACTACATCTGCCTCGTATACAAAGATACCACCAGCAAGTGGCTCCTTCTCCAAGTCTTCTTCCGTCAGACCCTGTCTTGCTGTCGTGATGTACAATGTCTTCCGTTCCGGACCACCGAACGCACAGCTTGTCACTTGGCTGACTGGCAAATGGACATCCTCGAGACGCTCACCTGTTTGCGGATTCCATCGAGACACCTTGGATCCGCCATAATGGGCTATCCACAGATTTCCTTCTTCATCGATCGTCATACCGTCTGGTTTGCCATCCTTGAACGAAACAACTGTACGAGGGTTGCTGATTTCACCCTTCTTACCGTCGTAATCAAAGCATTGCACCTCGCCGGTCGGTGTATCTATATAGTAGAAGTACTTATGATCCGGACTCCACGCTAGACCATTGGAGTTCCCAATACCATCAATGATGCGTGTCAGCTCTTGATCCACTTCCATACGATAGAAGGCTCCTTTATGACCGCTACCCTTTTTCGGCATCGTACCTGCCCAAAGCCTCCCGTAAGGATCCGCCTTTCCATCATTGAAACGGTTGGAAGGTCTGTCAGTTTCCGGGCTGTGAAGCAGCACCTTCGCTTTGAGCTCGCTATCAGTTTCATAAATGCCTTCTTCCATCGCCATAATAAGTCCGCCATCCTTTTTCAGTATGACTGCTCCGATTTTCTGGTCGACTGGAATCTCCCGATGTTCTTCCGTTTTCGTATCATAAACATGAATTGCTTGACCATTTATATCCACCCAATATAACTCTTCCGTTTCTTCCCGCCAAAAAGGACCTTCGGCCAAGCTCTGTTTCGCATCTAAGAATAATTTCGCTTCTGCCACATTCTCCACTCCTTTACGTATGTATTACCTGCTATAGTAATAATACCATTATATGATTTACTTATTACCTGAATTGCTATCATCTAAGCATCCTATTGAAAAAAGGAGGGAATACGATGTTCGAAACAGAACGACTGCTTATTCGTCCGTATACAACTGAGGATCTTCCTTTTTTGGAGAGCTTGGTCAGCGACCCCCGCGTGGTCCGTTATATCGGAAACGGAAAACCAAGAACAAAAGAAGGCGCCCGTTTATTCTTTAATTGGAATTTGTCTCATATGAAAGAAGAGCAGCCATTAGGGCTGCAGCTTTTGGTTGAGAAAGCTAGCGGGGAACCAATTGGGCACGCTGGACTGGTTCCGCAGGAGGTGGATGATGTAACGGAGCTTGAAGTTGGCTATTGGATTGCTCCAGCATATTGGGGAAAGGGTTTTGCCACTGAAGCTGCTGCTGCATTTCAGGAGTTGGGATTCGATCATTTGAACGAAAATAGAATAATTGCCTTGATTTATCCCGAGAATATTGCCTCCTGCAGGGTTGCTGAGAAGCTAGGGATGCATGTTTGGAAAACGATCGAGCGCCATAACAAGGAAGTATTCGTTTACGCCAAAGAAAAAACCCCTCCTATTTAGGAGGGGAGGAAATTATGCATCATAACCATTCGGACGATTCTGATGCCATCTCCACGCATCACCGATGATGTCTTTCATATCTGTACGTGACGGATTCCATCCAAGTACTTCCTTCGCCTTCGCAGAGCTTGCGATCAAGACAGCTGGGTCACCAGCACGGCGTGGACCGACTTTGGCCGGGATTTCCTTGCCAGTCACTTCTCGTGCAACGTCAATCAACTCTTTAACAGAGAAGCCTTGGCTGGAGCCGAGGTTAAAGATATCACTTTCCCCACCTTTATCCAAGTAATCTAACGCCAGCAAATGGGCATCTATCAAGTCGACAACATGGATATAGTCGCGGATACATGTTCCATCTTCTGTTGGATAGTCATCACCGAAGATGCTGATATGCTCCCGCTGTCCGAGTGCTGTCTGGAGGATGATAGGAATCAGATGACTTTCCGGCCGATGATCCTCGCCAATCTGACCACTAGGATGTGCTCCGCCAACATTGAAGTAGCGTAGTGAGACGAATTTAATACCGTACGCTCCGTCACACCATTTCATCATTTTTTCCATCATTAGCTTGGACTCACCGTAAGGACTTTCTGGATTTGTGTCCAGATCCTCTGTCAATGGCACAACATTCGTGTCGCCGTATGTTGCTGCTGTAGAAGAGAAGACAATCTTCTTCACTTCATGCTTACGCATTGTCTCAAGCAGTACTTGCATACCATACACATTGTTGCCAAAGTACTTCAACGGATCTTCTACTGATTCTCCAACAAGGGAGCTAGCAGCAAAGTGGACAACCGCATCGACTTTTTCCTTTGTGAATACATCATCCAGGAATGCTGCATCACGAAGATCTCCTTCATAGAAAATGGCATTCTTGTCCGCAGCTGCGGCATGACCTGTAATTATGTTATCAATAATGACTGCCTCATGCCCTTTCTCCAAAAGCATGGCTACTGCATGGGAACCAATATAACCTGCACCGCCTGTAACTAGTACTTTCATAGATTTTTCCTCGATTCTCTTATTATTATCACTCAAATTATAGCATGCTTGCGGTCAAATAAATGGTAATTTTTACACCTTATTCCATTCGTGAAGATGCATACTGCGCACGCCATTAACCAAGTACGGATCCTGCTCAGCAAGCGTTCTTGCTTCTGCCTCGTCTTCTGCCTGATAGATAACCAGTCCGCCTGTTCCATCTGCGAATGCTCCTCTTGCAAAGATAAATCCCTTTTCATCCAAGTCAGCCAGGAAATCCAAATGTGCCTGGCGGTATTGCTGGTTCAATTCCGATTTCTCCATTTTAAGAAATGCAGCAAAATATTTCATTGGAAATCTCCCCTTCTATTTTATTTTGCGGTCTTGGCAAGCATGAGTGCTCCGACAATGCCTGCATTATCCTCCAGGCCTGGCGGAACGAGATAATTTTCCGGCAGCGGGACATAGCGCTGCATGAGAGTTTCAAGTTCTTGTTGAACCATCTCATGAAGCCCCTCCTTCTTCATGACGCCGCCGCCCATGACGATTTTCTCGGGGCTGAGCACCAAGGTGTAGCTCATGATTGCCTGAGCCAAATAATAAGCTTCCAGCTGCCATACCGCTTCTTGATGATACAGCTTTTGTGCCTTCTCCCCCCAGCGTGCTTCAATAGCCGGTCCAGCTGCCAGCCCTTCCAAGCAGTCCTTATGATACGGGCATTTCCCAGGATACGCATCATGCGTATTCCGACGTACAAGCAGATGACCCATTTCCGGATGGGAGAAGCCTCTTAAGGTTTCTCCATTCACAATGGCTCCTGCACCAATACCTGTTCCAACTGTAATATACAGACAGCTGCCTGCATGTTTTGCTGCTCCGTGCATATACTCCCCTAAAGCAGCTGCGTTTACATCGGTATCCAGCTTTACCGGCACACCGAGCCTGTTTTTAAGTTCCGACAGCAGCGGATAGTCCTTCCACTGCAGCTTTGGTGTGTTGCCGATGGTGCCGTAAGTCGGGCTGTCTTCTTTTACATCAACTGGCCCGAAGGCTCCGACTCCTAGTGCTTCGATCTGTTTGTCATGGAAGAAGTCAAACACCAGCTGCAGCGTTTCTTCCGGCTTCGTTGTCGGGAAAGATGCTCTTTCTTCTACATTTCCATGTTCATCACCAACAGCACAAACGAATTTTGTACCGCCAGCTTCAATTGCTCCATATCGCATCACTATCACCTCATTTGTCTCTCTTATTCTACTATGGGATTTTTCTCCTTCTCCGTCAATAGTTACCCTGGACTGTACAAATGCGGGAATTGTTATAAAATAGTAATACTGAATTGTATCTAATAATCTTAAAAACTAGATTAGTCTGTCAGAAATGGGGGGATGCATGATGACTGCTCTGCAAGCAGTAACTGCATTTGCGCATGAACGCGATTTACGTAAAAGTTTTAATAAACTAGCCAGAAAAACTTTCGGCTTTGATTTTGAATTATTATATAAAAGCGGATTGTGGAATGAACGCTATCATACACATGCCTTCGCTGATGACAAACAAATTGTGGCGAATGTTTCTGTAAGCGCACTCACAGTACATATCAACCAGCAGAAGACAAAGGCGGTTCAAATCGGAACCGTCATGACTGACCCAGCCTACCAGAACCAAGGACTGGCTACCCAGCTGCTGCAGCGTGTTATGCAGCAATACGAAACGGACACCGATCTCATCTATCTGTTTTCCCGTCCAGGAGTGGAAAACTTCTACGAAAAACTCGGTTTCACTGCTGTGCAGGAAAAATTATTTTCCATTCCGGTATCTTCTGAGCCGCGCCCGGTACCGGATTATCGGAAGCTGAAGCCAGCTGTCAACCCACAGGACATGGTAGTGCTGCTTGATCGCTATGGCAAACGCCATCCGCAGTCTACTATTCTCGATGTGTCAGACGCTCAGCACATTCTTGGCTTCCACACATTATATGACCCGGAAATAGAGATTATTGAGCTATTGGAGCCAGCAGCCCTGCTGCTTTATAAAAAGATTGGGCAGACGATGCATCTGTATGAAGTGATCAGTCAAACACGGCTTGTCTGGCGGCAGATTGCAGATTACGTCTCCCAGCCAGGGGTGACCGAGGTCATCTTTCATTTCACACCGACTTTTCCGGACTTGGAGCCTCTCTCCCACACGCACACGGAACGAGATACACTCTTTGTAAACAAACCGGAGCTGCTGCCCGCAGACTTCCAGTTTCCCGAATTGTCCCACGCATAATATAATGGGAAGAAAGCAGTAATAGAAAGGAACGAAAGCAATGCTAGATTTAGAAATGCTGAAAGACAAGGTCGAATTTTTCGAAGCACATGACTTGTCTACATTAGAAAAGAAAATCAATGAACAGATTCAGCACAACAAAGCGATTTTGCTTGAGCTGCACCACGTTGCACACAACATGCATGTAGATGAGAATGGCAGACGTTTTTTTAGTGCTGTAGCTCATTTTAAAGCGAAGTGAAGATAAAACTTCACACTAAAATACCGTCCATTCCGGACGGTATTTTTATATTCCTAGAAGATAATCCCCGTAACAATCGCTACCGCAATTACAGCAAATGCTGTTCCGGTTGCCCAGAGAATGGTGAATCGCTGGAATTCCCCGAAATCTACCTTCGACATTCCGACGAGCAAGTATGTAGCCGGAACGAGCGGGCTAAGTAAATGGACAGGCTGTCCAAGCAAGGATGCACGGGCAATTTCCGCTGCAGAGAAGCCATAGTTAGCTGCTGCTTCTGCCAGGATCGGAACAACACCAAAGTAATAGGCATCATTAGACATAAAGAATGTGAATGGAATACTTGTGACTGCAACGATGATACTGAAAGCAGGACCCCATGAATCAGGAATGATGGAAATAAGGCTGGATGCCATAGCATCTACCATTTCAGTTCCTGATAAGATACCAGTGAAAATACCAGCTGCGAATACAAGCGATACGACAGCCAGTACGTTTCCAGCATGATCAGCAATACGCTCTTTCTGCTGCTTCAGGTTCGGGTAGTTGATTGTGATAGCAGCGGCAAAAGCAAGCATGAACAATACCGGCAGCGGCATGATACCTTTGATCAGACCAAACATCAAAAGTGCAGTCAATGCAAAGTTGACCCACAATAGCTTCGGACGCTTCAATGATGCATCGACTGTGGCAGCCTGCTGCTGCAGGATGCGCTGTTCTGCATCATCGAATGTAACAACACCAAGACGTTTCTTTTCCCTGCGTCCCATGATGAAGGCAGTGAAGAAAATCCAGATTGCTCCACCAATCATAGTAGGGATTAGCGGAACGAATACATCGCCCACATCAACATTAAGGGCTGCAGCAGCACGCGCTGTCGGTCCGCCCCACGGCACCATGTTCGTCAAACTTACACACATGACGGCGATAGCCGGCAATATAAGCGGATTCATTTTCAAGCGCTGGTACAGCGGGAAGAACGCAGATACAGTAATCATATAGCTTGTCGTTCCATCTCCATCCAAGGACACGACAAGTGCAAGAGCAGCTGTACCCATAACGATCTTCGTCGGATCTCCTTTAACCGCTTTCAAAATACGGCCGACGACTGGATCGAATAAACCTGCGTCAATCATGATTCCGAAATATAGAATCGCGAATAATAGCATGATTCCAGTTGGTGCCAAATCTGTGATACCTTGCAGTGACATTTCCCCTAAGTCACCTGCATGCCCGGTCAGAATTGCAAATATAGCCGGGATGATCATCAGCGCAATGAGCGCAGATAGCTTTTTCGTCATAATCAAATACATGAATAGAAAGACCATCAAGAATCCCATTATTGCTAACATGCTAAATCCCCCTCATCGTCTCCTGAAACAATTCCCCCAAATCCTAAGCAGCGTTGAATAATATATTACAACTATTGTATGCGCTTCCAAAAATATTTTCAACAGTTTTGTTACTTTTTTAAGTAAGAAAAGTAGGCAGAGAAGTTGAAATGGCTCTACGACAGCTTTTCTTACTTAAAATCGGGTAGAATACCCTATGTTTAAATCATTATAAACGCAAGTCACCCTATATACTGTATAACACTTATACATATAATGAGTTACACTAAATCATCTTGCCGGATTTCCAATTTTAATAAACCTATTGCATGCTGCACTCTATAACTTTTAGCTGCTTCTATTAAAATATATGCTCTATCCAAATAGAATGCCGGCCAAATACACCACGATGGTAACAGTAATGCTGCTCAAAATTGTCGTCACCAGAACAGTCTGCGCCGCTAAATCCGGATTGTTATTATACTCCAGTGCGAATATCGAACTGTTGCGGGAAGTCGGGAATGAGCTGGCAATGAACAGTGACTGCGCGACAGTTCCGTCCAGACCAAGCAGGAAAATGATACCTAAGGCTGCAGCAGGTCCGATCAGCAGGCGAGCTATCGTACTCATATAAAGCACAACATGCGGACGCTTCAGCTGAATCTGTGCTACCTGGGCTCCAAGCGTGATCAAGGCAACAGCTAGGAAAGCATCAGCGATTGAAGTGATAGGATTCCATATAAAAGTCGGAATGTCCACATGGAATGATGCGCAAAGAATCCCTAGAATGATAGCATAAATCATCGGTAGCCGAACAAGCTCCTTCAATATAGCATTCCCTTGGCTTTTGACACTCACCATATTGTAAAGGCCGTATGTAAAGGTGAGCAGATTCTGGTACACCATGACAATCAGCTGAATGGATACCCCTAGCGGATTTGACTGAAAAACAAGCTGACTGACTGGAATACCGTAGTTTCCCGAGTTCATGAGCACCACGCTGTTCTTATAGGTGGCAGCCACTCCTCGTTCGAGCTTGAACAGCCTGCTCGTGATCTCCGTAAAACCAACGGAAAACACTGTGAACAGCAGCAGGAATAACATGATTTGACCGAACACCGAAAGCGGCATACTGCTTTGATACATATTGATAAAACCGTTCACAGGCAGGAAGCAATACGTCAGCAGCTTGGACAAGGTCCCAAGCTGTAATGAAAATTTTCGCTGCAGGATGACACCAACAGCAAGCAGAATCAATAACGGCGCAATTACTTCCAGGAAAATCAATGATAATACAGCCATGTGCTCCCTCCTTTTGTAAGCGTATACAGGCTCATTATACTGCTAACATTTTCAAAACTCTATAGGAAGCAATCAAAAAAACAGCCACCTTGTTGGTGGCTGTCACGGCTATGCACGCTTTCGAAGCTTATTGATGCCAAAGAATATGACACCTGCTGCCACCAGGGCAACCCCGCCCAGCAGCCAATTGAATACATTCGTACTTGTATTCGGTAATGGCTGTCCTTCCGCATCATCCGTATCTGATTTTGCAGAAGCAGCTGTCTGTCCACTATCCTTCTCATCAGTTGCTGGATCTGTCGTTGTAGTTTCCGTTACCGTTTCAGTTTCTTCTTCTACTTTTTCTGTCTCCTGCTTTGGTTCCTCATTTACCGGTGCAGTTGTCTCTTCTGCTGGTTCTTCCTTCTCCGGCTCATTCGGTTCTGTTACAGGCTGTTCAGGCTTTTCTTCTGGCACAGGTTCTGGCTGTGTTTCAGGCTTCTCTCCAAGTGCGTAGGCAGCTATCGTTCCTGACACTTCATGTGCCGCCAATAGCAGTGTCTGGCCAGTCGGACTTTCTTCTGCCGGAATGTATGTCAGCCCTTCCGGTGCAACATCGCCGCTTGCACTATCCACAGCCGCTTCATCTCCTTGGAAGTTCCGGCTGGAGAAATACGTTGAGAACGCCGGGCTCGCTGGATTTGACACGTCATAAGCCATGATACCGCCTGTCCGCTCCAGACCAATGAATGCATATGTTTTGCCATCTACGTCTCCAGTAATGACTGTTTCCGGCTCTGGCCCTTTGTCGTCACTGCGGTTATCCAGCTTGTCTTCGTCGTTTGTCGTATTGAAATACTCTGGATTTGCTTCAGCTGTGATTTTCTCAAAATCAGCACCGCTATCATATACTTGCTGCAATGAATCTGCATCCCAGATCGAGAAGCTGCGCCCGCCGAATCCGTAAACTGCTTCATATTTACCCTCTGCATTTTTAGGTGCCACAATACTTGTGTTCAAACGGCCAAGCTTTTCATCTTCAAACAGCCCATCCTGCACAAGCTGATCAAGCTGCTCCTGTGTGTATCCTTGATATAAATCCGCATTCAATGCATAAGCATCCTCTGCTGCCAGATCCGCTACCCGTACTTCCTCTGAAAAGCCTTCCCAGTCCTGGGCATCACCTTCATTGGCAGTAATGAGATACGTCTTGCCACCTGATTGGAAAGCTGTCATCCCATCTGGCATATACATACTGAGCACCGGCCAATTGCCGATTTGGATACCCTCATCTTTATTAGATGGATCAAGTTCCACGCCCTCTTTGGAGAAATCCTTGTATCCTAAACTCTTCACCGTTGTGAAGCTGTTCGACTGCAAGTCAAGCTTTGCAATGGCATTGCTCTCCTGAATAGCGACATAAGCATAACGGTTGTCCTTGTCTACAGTTATGTATTCTGGCTCCAGGTTTTCAGCATACGTTGAGTTTTCCGGATCTGGATTGACTTTACGGACATCCGAATCGACGATGTCATCCGTAAAATTAGCTGA
This sequence comes from Terribacillus aidingensis, assembly GCF_040703035.1. NCBI lineage: Bacteria > Bacillati > Bacillota > Bacilli > Caryophanales > Bacillaceae > Terribacillus > Terribacillus aidingensis. Next base: position 2,695,319 of record NZ_CP159996.1, read on the forward strand.
TTCCGCTGTAAGGTTGTCCAACCCACTTCCTACATTAATAATGCTGACCGAGCCCTCTGGATTGACTGTGTAATCATCGGAAGGCTCCCCCTCATTGGCAACAAGCACCTTTGTTCCGTCGTGCGTGAAAGTAACCATATCGGGCAAAACTCCGACCTCGACGCTAGCAAGCTTGTTCCCGTCTGTATCTAGCAAGACGACATGACCTGGATCGGTCTTCACCTCACTAGGTACCGACACCGCAATATAATCACCTTCCGGGTGGATAGCTACGCTAGTCACATCAGAAGCACTTACCCCAAACGATTCCAGAGATACCCGTTTCAGAAGCGGAATCTCTCCATTCCCATCCTTCAATCCATTCAAATCGAGAATATCCAGAGCTCTAGCAGCACCATTCACTGAAAAGGCACGTTTTGAATTAGCATCGTACGCTACAATCTCTGTACCGCCTTCACCAATACCACTGCCGCTGTTATAGCGGCCAATCTGTTCTACTTGAAGTGCTTGCGCTTGACCTCTGTTGTATACCTTCAGCTCTTCTGCATGCCCGACAGCAGGCAATGTTAAACTAGCCGCCGCCAGCGACATAGCCGTCCACTTCTTCCAACTCTTCACCTTCGCCACCCCAACTCTATCATTAGAATATGTATGATAGTCATGATAGCTTAGTGGCGTGAAGTTCCTGTTAAAAGTGTATGAAGTTCTTGTAATGTTGCAGGACAAAAAAGAAGACTGCCATTTCATGGCAGCCTTCAAGTTTCATTCACCGTATCCCTCAACGTCCCCAACGCTTTAAAGATACTATAGTTTGATGGTAAATCATCGCCTGCGCATTATCTAGTAAACAGAAAATACATGGACAATAGACAAGCATAGAACAATCCAGATACAAGAATGGCATTCCACAAACCAACAAAAAAGTCGTTTTCTTTCAGGATCATTGGTCCATCCTTTCTTCAGCAACAGCAGGGGTTTCTTATATCATTATCGGTTTGTATCTGGCTCTTCTTTAGATGTTTACAAATATTCCTATGAAGTTGTTGTAAATCCACTGGTAGCGAAATCTTCCAAAGTGAAGCACATAATCAGCTCTTTTGTACCTCTATTAATTTACCTGTTACAGCAACTCGCTGTTTTCCTGAGAGCGTACATGTAACTAACGTAATCTCTGGTTCATCTGTATTTTCCAGTATCGCGATATTATTAGGCTCAACAATCTTTACACTGTCTACTTCGTAGATATAGGTCGCATCCTTATCCTGAAGTTTAATTTCTGCTCCTGCCTTCACCTCAGGTAACTGTCTGAAGAAACGATCGCCGCGGTATCCGCGATGACCAGCTATCGAGAAATTGTCCTTAGCAGGATTCTGATCCGTCTTAATTTGCGTCAGCGCTGCAGCTAAATTCTCATCTGTTGTCTCATTAAGCACATATTGCTCTAATTCGATTGATGGAATTTCGAGCTTCATCATATTCGCTAATTCATCCTCCGACCACTTTTGATCTTGCTCTCCCCCTGCTTGCGGTACGTCTCCTGCCTCAATACTGGCGAATGCTTTTTCTAATTCACTTACTTCTTTCGCATGCATTCTTTCTATGGAGAGGGGAGTGGCAACTAGCGCCACTCCTAGCAAAAGAAACACAACACCTGCTATCAGTTTCCCTTTTTTCATCCTACTGCCTCTTTCTTACTGTCTGTGTTCGGAATGCGTTCCAAATGCACAACCCTCCAACACCGAACGATATGATACCAGCCATCAGTATCAATGATAGGAGCTGCTCGCCAGTCTGCGGCAAACTTGCTGGCAGTCCATTTTGGTTATTAGCAGTTGGTTTTTCACCTGTTCCGTCACCTGCTGCAGGGACAGTAGTGTTTCCTGGAGCAGGATCTTTATCGGATTCATTTGGTGTATCACCACTTGCTGGCTGTTCCGGCGTGTTAGGCTCTTCTGGTTCCTCAGGATTCTCTGGTGTTTGTTCGCGTGTATTTGTCACCGTAACAACTACTGCTTCCACTTGCGCTTTTTCAACTGTAAATGCAATCGGCTTATCGTCTAACTGATATCCAGCCGGAGCCTTTGTTTCAACGAATTGATAGTTTCCTGGCTTAAGATCATTAATAGTGATTTGACCAGCTTCGTCAGTAACTAGGTCTTCTTGGATTGTTTCTCCTTTGTCATTTACTAGTTTGAAAACAGCGCCTTCTAGTTTCTCAGTACTATCATCTGCATCGACTTTCTCCAATACAGCTGTTCCTGGCGTCAATTCGTTTACTGCTGTGACAACGGCAGCTTCTTTTTGACCTTTTTCTACAGTCACTTCGATAGGTGTAGTATCCAGCTCATACCCGATAGGTGCCTTCGTTTCTACGAAGGTGTAAGAACCTGGTGCAAGATCTTCGACTATGATGCGTCCTTCGCTGTCGGTATGCAAATGGTCTTTCACCACATTACCCTTTTCATCCAACAATCGGAATTCCGCATCAGCAAGATGAATTTCCGGATTGTCCTTATCTACTTTGACAAGCGACACAATGCCTGGCTGAAGCGTATTTTCCGCTGCTACTGCCAGTGGTGTTTGCTGCCCTTTTTCGATTGTGAAGTTTATCGGTGTTTCATCCAGCACATAATTTTCTGGAGCACTGGTTTCGATTAGCTGGTAATCTCCCGGCTTCAGATTTGTTATTGACAGAAGACCATCGATATTCGTTGTCAGACCTTCCTGCAGTGTTTCTCCATTGCTATCCAGCAAACGGAATACTGCTCCCGCTAATCTGATGTTGTTGTCTTTGCTGTCCACTTTCTCCAGGTGAACTGCTCCTGTTGAAAGTTGATTGTCCAGCTGAATCACAGCAGTTTCTTGCTGGCTGCGTTCAATTGTCACCTGTTTCGATGTCGGATCCAAGTCATAGCCGAATGGCGCTTCTGTTTCCTTGATAATATAATCACCAGGAACTAGATCACTAAATTGCAGCTTTCCTTCTTTATCCGTCTTACCGGAAGCTATTTTTTCTCCAGCAGCTGTCAACAGGTCGAATGAGGCTCCCTCTAACTCGACTGTTTCATCCTCACTGTCAACTTTATAAATTTCCAATGATCCTTTTTTCAGATCATTCTCAGCTGTAACTGTTACTTTTTCTGTCTGACTTCTTTCAATTGTGAACGGAATTGGCGTGCTATCTGTCAGGAAGTCAGTCGGTGCTTCTGTCTCAACAAATTGATAGCTTCCCGGTGCCAGACCGTCGATTGTTATCTTACCAGCTTCATCTGTCGTCAAATCCTTTTCGATGACATTGCCATCCTGATCTTGCAGGTCAAATACAGCTCCCGAAAGTTTTTCGCTATTGTCATGCGCGTTGACTTTCGTCAATTCCACTTCGCCAGGGATGAGTGTATTCTTTGCTGTGATGAGTAATGGCTCTTTCTGACTCTTTGCAATCTCGAAGTCTATCGGTTTGTCATCGAGTACATAATCTGCTGGTGCTTTTGTTTCAATGAACTGGTATGCACCAGGTTTGAGATTTTCCACTACTATTCTGCCGTTTTCATCCGTCTTCAGTTTCTCTGCCACAACGTTGCCTTTGTTGTCCACCAGCTTGAATTCTGCATCGGCCAGTGTAATAGATTCATCCACGCTGTCTTTCTTTTCTAACACAACACTTCCAGGAATCAGCTCGTTTTCTGCGTATACTACAGCAGCTTCCTTCTGACTCCGTGTAACTTCCACATCAATTGGTGTTGCATCCAGTACGTAATTTTCCGGTGCTTTCGTTTCAATGAATTGATACTTACCTGGTGCAAGATCTATAACAATGATACGTCCATCTTGATCAGTGACCAAGTTTTCCTGGACAGTTGCCCCAGTATCATCAACTATCTTGTATTCTGCTCCAGAAAGCGGCACATTTTCATTATCTTTATCCAATTTGATCAAAGATACAGCACCAGGTGTCAGTGTATTTTCCACCTCCACAGTCGGGATGACTTGCTGTCCTTTTTCGATTGTGAAAATGATTGGTGTATCGTCCAACTTATAATCTGTCGGTGCTTGGGTTTCGATCAGCTGATAATCACCCGGTTTTAAATCTGTGATGGATAGTTCGCCATTTTCATTGGTTGTTAGTCCTTCTTTAATCGTCTTGCCTGTTTCATCCTGCAATTCGAATACCGCTCCGGCAAGGCCTATCGCATTCTCTTTGCTGTCGACTTTCTTCAATAAAACAGAACCTGTTGTCAATTCGTCCACTTGCTGCACTGCAAGCAGCTTTTCTTGGCTGCGATCTACTGTTACAGGGATTGTATCCGCATTCAAGTCATAACCAAATGGCGCTTTTGTTTCGACAATCTCATAATCTCCAGGAAGCAGATCTTTGAATTGAATTTTTCCTGTCTCATCCGTTTTACCTGTTGCAACGACGTCTCCAGCTTTTGTCCGAAGCTCGTATTCTGCGCCTTCCAGACCTTTTTCCAAATTGTCTTCGCCGACTTTAGTGATCTCAACAGCGCCTCTTTTCAACTCGTTGACAGCTGTTACAGATACTGCTTTCTCTTGGCTGCGCGCAATTTCGAATGTGATTGGCGTTACATCCAAAACAAAGTGCTCTGGCGCTTTCACTTCTACAAATTGATATTTTCCTGGCGCTAGACCAGCTACAGCAATTTTGCCGTTTTCATCAGTCACTAGATTTTCTTTCACAACATTGCCTGATGCATCCTTCAGAGCATATTCTGCACCAGCTAATGTTTCGCCAGTATTGTGTTTATTGACCTTCTTCAGTTCGACCTCGCCTGGCTTCAGCGTGTTCGTCTGTTGAATCACAAGCGCTTCTTTCTGGCTCTTTTCAACAGTGAATTTTATTGGTTCGGCATCCAGCTCATAATCTTTTGGTGCATCGATTTCAATGAACTGGTACTCGCCTGGCTTCAGATTGTCGACTGTGATACGTCCGTCTTTATCCGTTACCAATCTTTCTTCCACAACATCGCCCTTGCTGTTCACCAGCTTGAAGGAAGCACCTTCCAGCGTGATGCTGTGATCGGCACTATCAATCTTCTCCAGGACCACACTTCCTGGAATAAGCGTATTCGTAGCAGTGACAACAGCAGCTTCTTGCTGTCCTTTTGCCACTTTCACTTCAATTGGTGTTTCATCCAGCTGGTAATGTTCCGGTGCTTTTGTCTCCACGAAATAATAAGTTCCTGGAGCAAGATCTTCAACAACAATTCTGCCTTCTTCGTTCGTGACAAGATTATCTTTCACAACCTCGCCACTCGCATCTTGCAGTTTGTATTCTGCGCCTGCCAAACGAAGATATTGATCATCTTCATCTACCTTGACCAAAGAAACTGCTCCTGGAGTAAGTGTATTCTCTGCTATGACCTGGGCAGCTTCCGCTTGACTGCGCTCGATCGTAAATGGAAGTTTTTCTCCATTCAACTCATAATTCACCGGTGCTTTCGTTTCTTGGAAATAATAACTGCCTGGCTGCAAATCGGAAACAGTCAGCTTTCCTTCTGCATCAGTCTTTAATCCTTCATGGATGAGCTCTCCATTTTCTGTATAAAGCGAAAACTCTGTATCAGCTAGAAGGGAATTATCTCTATCATCTACCTTTGTCAAAATGACTTCTCCTGGCAAAAGCTTGTTGTTCATTTCACGCTCTACCTGAATCGTTGCTTCATTGCTTTTCTCGATTGTGAAGGCAATTGGTGTCTGATCAAGTTGATAATCCTTTGGTGCTATTGTTTCGACCAACTGATAGTCACCAGGTGCAAGCTGATCGACAACGAGTACACCAGCTTCATTTGTTGTCAGTCCCTCTCTCAGCGTCTTGCCGTCCGCTGTTTGCAATTCAAACACTGCTCCTGCAAGCAATGTCTCCTTCTGGTCCCTATCAACCTTTGTCAGTTGAATAGCGCCAGTGACTAGCTTATTTTGAATTTTACCAAGATCAATTTCAGCCTGTTTAGCTGGATTAATTTCAAACTCATGCACTGCTGTGTCCAGCTGGTAGAATTCCGGAGCTTTCGTTTCCACGATTGCATATTTGCCTGGTCGCAAATCCTTTACTTCCACCAATCCATTTTCATCGCTTGTAAGGTTATCTTTAACGACTTTGCCTGCGGCGTCTTTCAAAGTGAAGACTGCACCCTGCAATGGGTTGCCTGCTTCATCGACCTTCTGCAGTTTCACACTGCCCTTTTTGACTGCATTGTCTTTTGTGACAGTCGTCACAGTTGTCTGGTCGGATTTGATTTCAAAGTAAACAGGATCTTTATTTAATTCGTATAGATCCGGTGCCTCTGTCTCAATAAAACGGTAATTGCCAGCATCTAAATCTGTTACGGAAATCGTTCCATCTTCATCTGTTGTCAAGTTCTCCTGGATTTGTTTCCATTCCCCATCCACTTGCTGCTCCAATGCAAAAACTGCTCCTTGAAGCTTCTCTCTCGTTTCACTATCATATTTCGTCAGTTTCACATCTCGTGTGATTTCTTTGTTTTGAATAGTCGTTTTTGTGTCGCCATCCACAGTAACTTTTTTTGTATCCTGGATGCCCACCACATAGCCAACTGGCGCTTTATCTTCTTTCAGAAGATAATCGTCATACAGCAGATTCTTGAATAACGCTTTTCCATCTTCGCCTGTTGTCACTGTACGGATTGCGATCTTTCCTTCACTGTCGTACAACGTGAATGTTGCACCAGCTAATGCCTCTCCTGTCGCTGCATCCACTTTGGACACTTCCAAGCTGCCGTATTCTCCCGAACCAGAACCACTGCCCCCGCTTTTGCGGACAATGATTGTCTTGCCAGATTCGACTGTTTCTGTTGTGATATTTTCACCGGAGAAGGTTGCTTTGTTGCTGACCGACTCACCGTTTGCGGCATTGATATACGATTGGTATTCCAGGATATAAGCACGATCAATATCATCCAGGAACGATAACTCAAACGTCTGGCTGCCATCATCAGCAGTAATGATATCGAGCTTATAAGCCTCTTTCGATACTTCCTCTCCTTTTGAAAGACCGCCATTTTGCGCGACATTCGTTTCATATAGCTTGAAGCTGTCTTCTAAAAGGATTTGGTTGGCTTGCTGTTCATCTCTCACTTTCGCTTTCGATACATGGGATTGACCTTTATTGATGTCAATCTTCCAATTGATCACGTTTCCGTTTTGGGTGCCATCTTTTTCGTTATAGCTGCCGCCATTCGCAACGGAAACCTGCGCGTTCAAATTGATCGGTTCTTTGCCATCACTCGTCAGCGTAGCAGTGTTGTCGTAACGATTGACAATCAGCTCCCCAGCAAGGCTGGTTTTGTATTCGATCCAATATGCTTTACTGTTATCTTTAAGAATGTGCAACTTAAAACCAGGTTCATTCTTATCATTCTTAACAGTTTCCACATTATAATCTGTGCCATCTTGCAGCTCTGCACCTTTTCTGACACCATTATTGCCGCCAGTCAGCTCTACTTCATACACCTTCAATGAGCCATCAACTAAGTTTTGCTTGCCTTGGATGTAATCTGTCACAACAATATTATCCAAGTCCTTCAAGTCATAGTTGACTCCGACATTCCATGTGATTTCCTTTGAAACAGCATTATAAGAACCGTTCTTGAATCCGTTGTTTACTGTGTAGTTATCCGGATTGAATCCTGCTGCCGCCTCTTTGGTCTGGTCATTGCCTGATTCATCTTTCCAATCAAGCTGGACATGGTTTCGGAATTGTTTTTGTTCTCCAAGCTGGTCGTAATTAAATGCAGTAGTATAGGTAATACGATACGGCGTCTTGATCTCGTTTTTGAATTTGATCGTAAATCCATCTGCTGATACGACAAGTTCATAATCGTTTTCGGATACTGTTTCACCAGTAGCACGGTCTACTATCTTAAACGTATCCTCTTTCATCGTCAGTCCCTTGTTCGGGTACGTGTCTGTAATAAAAACATCTGTCATCTTATGGGAATCTTTATTGAAATCAATGGTCCAGTTATTCGTTTTATCCTTATAATTAACATTGGAGTAGCCTTTAGAAAGTACTTGCTGACTGACTCCTTGACCCGTTTCACTCGTGTTTTCTCCGACTACCACACTATTGTTGATGCGGCCGTCTTCCATAACCCGGCCATCAGCTTTTGTCTGATACGTTATTTTGTAAGCGTTCTGGATATCTTCTTTAAATTGGAGCTGGAATCCGCGCTTTCCATCCGCAGCAGGCTGTTCATCTACTTGATAGTTCGTATACGGTTCAGCCCCTGTTTCCTGTCCATTTTCGCCAATCGTGATTTTTTCGACATTCAATGAGTCACGAATCAGTACGTGGCTAGCATCGAATAAGTCTTGCAATACAGCGTCTTGCTGCTGGATGTTTTTTTCATTGTAGTTGTATTGAATTTCCCATGTGATTGTTTGCTTTTCGGCATCATAAGCAATACTGCGTTTCGCAAGCGGTTTACCCCGGCTCACACTGACAGAAGCCTTTGCTGACAATTCTTCGGTGTTCGAACCTGCTAGGAATGCTGTATTCTCATATCTCGTACCTTCAGCGTCCGTAATATCTGTCTTGAACTCCACACGGTACGCATCTTTAAGCTGACCGAAATTGATCTGGAAAGGTTCTTCTTGGACCGTATAGGCGGAAGGACTTACCTCCTCCCCTTGCTTCACACTGCCATCCAGCTGCACATCCAGCTTATACACCTTGATAGAATCAGGCTGCAGCTGTTGATTGGCTTGAAGCGGGTCTTTCAGAACAGCATCTTCGATAGTCTTCAGTTGTTTGTTAAAATCAACTGTCCAAGTAATTTCTTTTGCGTTATAGCCGCGATCTGTCTTCCCGGATTTATCAATTGCACTTCCAGGTTTCGGCTGGAATTTAACTGGGATTACCGCTACATCTTCTTCTTTGATCGTAAAAATGATTTCCTGTTCGATACTTCCTTCAATTCTTTCATGGAACTCTGTCCAGAAATGCAATGTACCTTCTACATTGGATAGCTTAGTAATATTGTCATTGAAGGTCAGGACAACCGTACCATCCATGCTCATCTTATAAGTTCCGACACTTTCATTACCAAATTGAAGCTGGCCATCTACATCGTTATAAAGCTTAAAGTAGGCTGGCAAAGAGAAAGTAAAAGTCGATCCCGCTCCGTATGGATGGCCATTTTGCAAGGCCCAATCCATATCAATGGTAACTTCATCCCCTAAAGCCGGCTGATTATCCGGGTTTTCATCAGCATGTATGATGTTTCCGTCTTTGTCTTTTAATACGATGTTTGAGATGATATTCTCTTCTATTTCACCTGTAAGGCGATCTTGGGCTGCAATTTCATTGTTTGCCTGTTTTACTTCAGCGTTTTCTTCAGCTTGCTCTTGATCTGTGTCCTCAGTCTCTTCTTTCACAGGCTCATCTGTTTCCTCTGTCTTGTCAGCAGCTGCAGCTTCTTCCGCTGCTTTTTCTTCTTCCACAGGCTGCTCCTCTTCTTTCACTGGTTCAGCTGGAAGCTCATCTCCTTGTGGTTCCTCTGAAGGCTCTTCCTCCGGCAGGGGTTCTTTCTCAGCTGCTGGATTCAAAAATAGCGGAATTACCTGTTCTTTGTTTTCAACGTAGAATGTTAAGTTCGTCTCTTGTTCCTCGCTGGCTTGAAGGGTCTGAACAACCTGTGCTGTTACCTCCAGCTCCCCGCTTGCAGGCTCTTGTTCTTCATTCGTAAATTGGAAAGATAATACCCCATCTTTCAGTTCATAAATTCCGACTTCGGCTTCTTCTGCATTAAGCAGAGTTGTTGATTCAATTGATGTAAAGTCAAGTTGGTCTGGTAGTGTAATCTTGTATGTATGATCTGATGTGTGCTGGTTTTTGTTCCAATTCACTTTCAGTTTCAGCTGTGCATCTCTGTCTAAACGATTCTCTGAACTGATAACATTTCCGTCTCCATCAGTTACGTCGATTACCGCCTCAAAAGCTTCCGGATCATTTCCTTCTGCAAAAACTTGTGCGGTTCCAAGTGAACCGGACAAAACAGTTTGCATAAGCAGGATGGTAATAAGCATCATTACAGGAATCTTTCTTATCACTCTCTCGTTCTCCTCTACAATTTTTTATCGGGTGTCTGCCCAGACTTCCTCACATTAGCAAAGGCTTCTGAACAAAAACTGTACATTTTATCCAGAAAGAAGTGATAAAAGACCTGCAAATATTGTCGAAAGGCAAAATTTTTTCCAAATACAGGCTAATTTCCCACATTGGATTGTTATAATACTAGCTAGAAGACTTTATGCAGGAGGCTATAGTATGAAAGTGATGCTCGTAGATGATGAGCCATTAGCGCTGCAATTTCTCGAAACACAATTACATAGCATTGGAGAATTTAAGATTGTCGGTGCTTATCAAACATCTCGTGGACTAACCGAAAAAATTAAAGAGAAGAAACCTGAACTTCTTTTTCTAGATATAAAGATCGGCTCTGTAAATGGCGTCGAACTTGCAGCAGCCATCCAAGAAGAACATCCAAATTTACCAATTGTATTTGTCACTGGCTATCATGAATATGCTGTTCAGGCATTTGAATTAAATGCCCTGGATTATATTGTGAAGCCAATTCAGAAAGATAGACTAAGGAAGACGATCCAGCGCTTGTATACGGAAGTACAGAAAAATACATCTCATGCACCTATACAAATAAACTGTATGCCAACATTACAATTTCTTCAGAATGGTGAGGTACTGCCTGTACAATGGCGAACATCAAAAGCGAAGGAGGTATTTTGCTATCTGCTTCATCATGCAGGAAAGCCGATACGCAAAGATGTATTAATTGAAGAGTTCTGGAAAGATAAGGAGCCAGAGAAGGCTTTTACGCAGCTGTATTCCACGATCTATGTTATCCGGAAGACATTGTCTGCATCGCTTCCCGGCTTGTCCCTGCGCAGCGCCAATCAGTGCTATCAGCTATACCTGGGAGATGCTGAAGTGGATGTTATGGAATGGCGGAATCAAATAACCCATTTACCGGAACTAAATGAACATTCTCTATCCACTTATCAGAGACTGCTGCGACAATACAAAGGGGATTATTTCTCTGCAGAGACTTACGCCTGGGCAGAATCAGAGCAAAGGCAGCTGAGAGAGATTTGGTATAAAACCGCTGCACAGGTCGGGGTATTCTTAGAGGAGCAGAACGTATTGGAAGATGCTATTTCCCTTTACTTGCGTATGCAATCAAATTATCCGTATATTGCACACAGTTATATACGTCTCATGCATCTATACGATAGCTTTGGGGAAACCGGAGAAGTTGTCAGTCACTATGAACGCTTAAAGCAGATGCTGGAGGAAGAATTTGATATTGCTCCAGAGGCAGAACTGATGGATTGGTATGAATCGTGGAGAAAGCGGCATATGCAGGCTTAACTAGCAGGAGGACATGATGAGACGCAGCATGAAAATGATGATTATTTTAACTTTTGCAATTGTCTTGACGTTAGGAAGAGTGATCTGGTATCACTCCCAGATACCTGAAGTTCAGCCTGAGGCAATCAATGGACAGCTGGATGCACACCAAGTTGATTTTTCAAACAGTCACTCTATAGCATTGAATGGCGATTGGAAACAGCTAAACAATGCTGATACCCCCCTCTATACACCGCTTCCGAAATATATGGAAGCAAAAGCTGCAGGCACTTATGAAATGACGATACAAACCGGTGAACAGGTTGATCGCTATGCCCTGTCCGTCCGATCGCTTTACTCCAGTTTCTCGGTATATGCCAATGATCAGCTTGTCTACCAAAGCACAGATCTTGAAAAAGGACCTCCCACTCCTGTTTCCATTACAGATCTGCGTGCAAACGAGAATGGTCAAATCAAAATCAAATTCACGTTTGATGAATTCCAAGGCAATAAGCGGGCACGATCATTGATCAGCGTGAGATTCGGCTCCTCCCAGCAGATTCAAAAGGAGACATATCAAGCAGGCCTGCTCCAGTTTTTTGTTGGTGCCATCATATTTATCCACGCAATATATGCATTTGTACTTTACATAATGAAACCAAAAAAAATTGGTACTTTCTTTTTTTCCATTGCAGCTTTATTGGCGAGCATAGCTGTTGTAGCTTCCGATTACAATACACTGGGCTACGTCATGCCGCTGAGTCACGAGTGGTATGTTCGAATGGTTTATTTCAGTTATATTGGCTTAAGCTTTTTCTTTTTGCTTTTTGTCGTCTTCACCTATACAAAAGCAGCTTACAGGTGGCCATTTAAAATCCTTTATGTCCTTTTTATTGCCTATTTGATTTATATCCTTGCAGCACCGATTGAATTCGTTCGGTATGTTATCGGCATCGCTATTTCTTTGGTAGTAGCTTTCTCCATCATTTTCTTGATTTTATTCCGGACTGTTCTTCTCAGCGGCGAGAAAGCTTTGCCACTGTTCTTTGCAGGTGCTGCTGTTATCTCTCATGTCGTCTGGTCTATCATTGTAAGTTTTCTCCCTATCGGGGATACGTTGCGAGCTGCTATCAAGGCTGGCTTTTATCCTTTCGATATAACAGTTGCATTGGTATGCTTCTGCAGCTTTTGGTTCCTGCGCTTTTTCCAGACAGAAACTGAGAACGAGCAATACATTAAACAGCTGGAAGCGGAGCAGAGACGTAAGGACCAATTCTTAGCAAATACATCTCACGAGCTGCGCACACCATTGCATGGAATGATGAATATGGTCCAAAGCGTACTGGAACAGGAAAACAAGCTGACAGATCACAGCAGATATCAGCTGGAACTTGCGAAAACACTCAGTCGGAAGATGTCTTATCTTATAAATGACTTGATTGATGTCGATCAGATGAGGACCAATAAAATCCGACTCCAACCTTCTGCTATGTCCATTGAACCTATCCTGGTCGGAACAGTCGATATGCTTCGTTTTATGGCAGATGAAAAGGATGTAAAGATCCATATGCGACTGCCGCAAGGCCTTCCTTACATACATGCAGATGAACACCGTGTCACGCAAATCGTGACAAATATACTGCATAATGCTTTAAAGTTTACATCGGAAGGTAACATAACCATTGAAGTTTCAGCGGATGAGTCCCATCTCTTTGTTAAGATAATGGATACTGGAATCGGAATGGATGCCAAGACGCAGGCAAGGATTTTCAGCCCTTATGAAAAAGGAGAAAATTCCATTTCTGAAAGCGAAGGTATCGGTCTGGGGCTTAGTATCAGCAGACAGCTGGCCGAGCTGCATGGGGGTTCTTTGTCTGCAGAATCAGTTCATGGAAAAGGTTCGGTTTTTACTCTCAGTTTGCCACTCGAGGCGGACTGTCCGGAAGAATACAAAGCAGATGCAATGGCACGCGTCGAATCTGCCGCTTCAGAGCAGTTTGCCGAACCGGATCTTCAAGCAGACAGCGGCTATCGCATACTTGCAATAGATGATGATCCCGTGAACTTAAAGATCTTAAAACAAGCACTGAAAACAGAAGGCTACCAGATCAAAACAACTGCATCACCGCATGATTTTTTCCGGCAATTGGATACAGACAGATGGGATTTGTTGATTATTGATGTGATGATGCCTGAGATATCAGGTTTCCAATTAACGAAAATAGTGCGCAGCCGCTACAACCTTACAGAATTACCTGTTTTATTGCTGACTGCGCGCTCACAGCCTGAGGATGTATATGCAGGTTTTCAAGCAGGTGCCAATGAGTACGTTACCAAACCAGTGGATATGGTCGAGATGAAAATACGTATCAAATCACTGCTGGAGTTAAAAAGCTCCATCGAAGATCGACTCAGCATGGAAGCTGCCTGGCTGCAGGCACAGATTCACCCACATTTCCTGTTTAATACATTAAATACAATCGGCGCATTAAGTGCGATTGATAATGACCGCATGCTGCTATTGCTTCAAGAGTTCGGTAACTACCTGCAAGCAAGTTTCAATGGAAAGAACCTATCAAGCAGTATCCCCATTGAAAAAGAATTGGAATTGGTTCGATCTTATCTATATATCCAAAAGGAACGATTTGGAGAAAGGCTGCATATCAGCTGGGATATTAATTATGAACTTAAGTTCAGTATTCCTCCTCTGACGCTACAGCCCTTGGTTGAAAATGCAATTCTTCATGGTTTACAGCCAAAAGAAGATGGTGGCACCATTCTGATACAACTGTTTAGAAAAGGAGATAATGCCTTTATTCGAATTAAAGATGACGGCATTGGTATCACTCCCGATAAACAGCGGCGATTGAATATATCTACTGGCCACCAAGATAGCATCGGCTTGATCAATACGCATTCCCGACTGCAAAAGCTGAACGGCTGTGGGCTGATACTTTGCAGCGAAGAAGGATTAGGCACCACGATACAAATCAGCATCCCTATAATAGAAGGAAAGAAGAAGACCAGTAATCCCTAAGGAAGCTGGTCTTCTTCTTCATTTCAAATTCTCCGGCAGACTATGGATGGAAGCAATCAGTGTATTCAGCTTGTTTTCGATCCGGTGCATCAAATAAAATGTGACAGCTGCCGGAAACCCGAATTCCTTTATGATCGCAAGCCATGGATCCATCAGCTACGCCTCCTTTCTTATTAAAAAGGAGTGCAGCACGCAGCGGCTGCACTCCTTTGGGATTAGAATACTTCCTGTACAGTACGATCGACGATACGGGCTGCTTTTTTAGAGACAAGCGCTCCGCCGCTCGATGTGATGACATTCTGTGCGAGAATCGCATCCATCGCCTGATTGATTGCTGTCTCGTCGTATGGTTCCACAGGCTGCTCCAAACTGATGGTTACAGTCTTGCCAGCTTCATTTAAAAACTGCAGATCAAGCTTCTTCATGCTTTATTCCTCCTTTTTTGTCGAATTAAGATTCACGCAGGATGGAGTGGTCGTTCTTCTCCACTGCGTACAGATTGCGCTGCTGCAATGGTACCAATGCATTGGCGAAAGCCTGCAGCTCATCCGGTGTTGCATCGAGTCTGATGTTGTTAAAAGATTTTGTTTTGTATTTGTCTTTTCCTGTGTCAGGATCTACACCGTCGTATAAAACGATGCTGAGACGTGTTTTATTATGGGTTGCAATGACTGCCATGTTTCTCCCCTCCTTTCACAGCTATAATCGGAGCATGGCCCGAAAAAGTGTGGAAAAAGTTTAGAAAAATGATCAAGGGTACAGCCTCAGCCCAGTCACGAGCGGGATAGGCTTGTAATATAATAGTAATTTTACGTTGCTGCTGTTTCATAGTACAATTAAGGTTAGCATGTTCTGCTAACAGGTAGACTTTACCAGCAAAATTAATGAATAAACATACAGATACATCAGTAAATAAAGGAGTTTAATCATGAGAAGAAGGTCACCTTACCAATCCCAGCCTCCCAGGCGAATAGTGAAGAAAAAAGTAAATAAAAAACGAATTTTGATGCTGCTCCTTATCCCCGTTTTAATCCTTGGAGCAGGCGGAGCAGCCTATGCTGCTCATTTATGGACCTCCGCAGCCAGTGCCATTGACAATGCCCATGTCGCAGATACACGGGATAAATCAGCATTACGGGATGAAGCAGTCGACCCCGTCGAGGATAATGTTTCGATTCTATTCATGGGAGTGGACGACAGTGACACCCGCGATGAAGGTAATTCCCGCTCCGATGCAATGATTCTTGCTACTTTCAATAAAAAAGAGCATAGCGTAGATTTACTGAGTATTCCGCGTGACTCTTACGTATACGTGCCGGAAGTCGATCGCCAGACAAAAATCACCCACGCACACGCTTATGGCGGTGCCCAGGCTAGTGTGGAAACCGTTGAGAATTTCCTCAACGTCCCAGTCGACTATTATGCAGAAATCAACTTCAATGCCTTCATGGACATCATCGATACACTAGGCGGTATCGAAGTGGAAGTTCCTTATGAGCTATATGAACAGAACTCAAAGGATCAAAAAGACGCAATCCACCTGGAAGAAGGATTGCAGGAGCTTAATGGGGAAGAAGCACTAGCGCTTGCCCGTACCCGTCATTACGACAATGACATCGAACGCGGTAAACGCCAGCAGGAAATCATCAAGGCGATGATCACCAAAGCATCATCAGCTGGATCTGTATTCAAATATGATGCATTGATTCAGGATGTAGGCGACAACCTAAGTACAAGTCTTACATTCGATCAGATCAAGAGTTTCATCTCTTACGGAACAAGCAATGACCTGACAATTAACACATTGAATTTGGACGGCACCGGCGGTAAGCTATCTGACGGCATTTGGTACTATCAAGTCGACCCAACTTCACTGGCAGATGTACAGACACAGCTTCGTAAACATCTCGGCCTGTCTGAGGAAGTAGACACGGATAGTGTGGAAACGGATGGAAGCGGAGTTTACGATGATAGTACCGGAACTACTGACTCTACTGGTTCTACTAGCAGCGGAACCGGAGAAACTGGTACCACTGACAGCAGTACTGGAACAACAGGAAGCACTGGTACATCTGACAGCAGTACTGGAACAACAGGAGGCACTGGTACATCTGACAGCAGTACTGGATCTACTGGAACCACTGATAACAGTACCGGAACTAGCGGATCAACAGACAGCAGTACAGAATCAAGCGGGACTTCAAGCTATGATACAGGCAGCTCTAGCACTGACAGTACGTCCAGCAATTCAACTAGCGGTTCAACCTATGAAGGTACAACAGGTACCACAACGAACGACAGCACTTCGGTCGGCTCGACAGGAAATACTACAACACCATAAACCAAACAAAACTGCCACCCCTCTTTTGGGTGGCAGTTCCTTTTGTCACATTAGTCTTCGCCATTGTAAAGACAGTGTAAATTAAAATTGTTTTCTATTGTTGTTGCTAGTATAATTTAAGAGGTCTGAACAAAAGAACATCCTAGCAGGAAGGACTTTTTTATGAAATCAGCAATTACTGTTCTTAAAGAACAATTCAAGCATTTTAATCTCATTAGACGCATATCGCTTTATGAACTTAGGAATAACAATAATGCAAACTATCTAGGATTGGCGTGGGAGATTATCAGCCCTGTCATTCAAATCGCAATCTATTGGCTAGTATTCGGTTACTTGATTAGCGGTGGTGAAGGACGAACGATTCCGAATCCAACTCCTGGAGAACCTGATTTGCAGTTCTTCCCTTGGCTTGTTTCCGGTTTGATTATCTGGATGTTTTTCCAGCCCGCTGCAACTCAAGGCGCTAAATCAATCTATTCCAGACTGCGATTGTTATCCAAGATGAATTTCCCGATGAGCGTGATTCCAAATATCACGATCTTCTCTAAATTCTATCCACATTTGATACTCGTAGTTTTGACAATAATTCTTATGCAATTTACTGGTTATCCAATCAGCGTTTATATGCTGCAGCTGCCATACTTCATGGTTGCGACATTTGCATTCACGTATGCATTTGTGTTGCTTATGACAACTCTAACAACGCTTATCCGGGATATTCAGTTGCTTTTGCAAGCAACTTTAAGAATGGTGCTATATCTGACACCTATACTATGGGTTTCTCATAAGCTGCCGGATCCTTTGATTATCGTGATGAAGCTTAATCCGCTTTATTATTTGGTCGAAGGTTACCGCGCATCATTGATGGGACAGAATGGCTGGTACTTCATAACATCATGGGAGTACACAATCTACTTCTGGGTAGTCACTGCAATCATCTTCATGATTGGTGCTGCCTTACACATCCGTTTCAGAAGACACTTTATCGACTTTCTCTAATTAGAAAGGGATTTTTATGGATAAATCAATCATTGTTGAAAATGTAAGCAAAAAATATAAATTGTATAGCAAAAGCTCAGATCGTATTAAGGACATCATTTTCCCGAAGGAATACGGGGAAGACTTTTACGCATTGCGCAATGTCAGCTTTACGGCTGAGAAAGGTGATGTTGTCGGATTTATCGGTATCAACGGTTCCGGTAAATCTACATTATCGAATATCATAGCTGGCATCGTTCCCGAAACGACGGGCTCAGTTACCTTGAATGGCGATGCAGCTTTGATCGCTGTTTCCGCTGGTTTGAAGGGTGATTTAACGGGCAGACAGAACATTGAATTGAAGTGTTTGATGCTTGGACTTAACAAGAAGGAAATTGCCGAGCTTGAACCGAAAATCATCGAATTTGCTGAGCTGGAGAAGTTCATCGACCAGCCAGTTAAAAATTACTCGAGCGGAATGAAGTCACGCCTTGGGTTCTCTATCTCTGTTAATATCGATCCGGAAATCTTGATTATCGATGAAGCGTTATCCGTAGGTGATAAGGCATTCGCTGAGAAGAGCCTTGCCAAGATGCATGAATTCAAGGATAAAGGCAAGACGATGATATTCGTCAGCCACTCGCTTGGACAAATGAAGCAGTTCTGCGATAAAATCCTTTGGCTGGAATTTGGACAAGTACGGGAGTATGGCTCTATTCATGAAGTCATCCCGAGATACGACCAATTTCTGAACGAATACAAGAAGATGTCGAAGGAAGAAAAAGAAGCATATCGTGAGCGCGCCATCGCAGGTGCAGGGAATTAAAAAAGACAGAGAGGCTACTCGCCTTTCTGTCTTTTTATTTGCGTATAAGGACGCGGAACATAAATTCAAATGCTTTAAGGATCCGTTTCCACCGGAACGGCTGCTTAATCAAGCGGTAAAGCCATTCCAAATTCAGTTTTATCCATGCACGAGGTGCACGCTTCATTTCTCCGGCTAATATGTCGAATACACCGCCGACACCCATGAATACACCTTTTTCAAATAGATGCTTATGAGCAGCGATGAAGTTCTCTTGTCTCGGGAACCCCATTGCAACAAAGATAAGATCTGGTTTAGTTGCAGCTGCTTGCTCTGCAACTGCAGCTTCTGCATCTGCATTAAAATATCCATGGTGGCTTCCGGCAATGCGGATACCGGGATACTGAGAACGCACACGGTTTACTGCTCGTTCGTTCGCTTCCTGTTTCGCTCCAAGGAAGTAGCAGCTAAGGTTATGCTTTTCAGCATAGCTGAGCAGCTTGAACATAAGATCGAAGCCAGTCACGCGTTCTTCAATTGGGTTACCAAGTATTTTAGAGGCAATGACGACCCCTGCACCGTCCGGTATTATATAGTCAGCACTTTTGACACTTTGTTTATAAACAGCATCCACTCTTGTCTGCATGACAATCTCCGGGTTAGCCGTTACGATATACGTACTTTCGCCAGCGTTGATCCGTGGATAAAGATGCTGCTGCAATAGTTCTTTTTGCGTTAATTTATTAAAAGGAATATCCATTATTTCTACGATTTCTTGATTTGACACACTTGTAACAACCTTTCAAGATCAAACCATCAGGTAGGAATCTTCGTATGATAGACTTTCCCATTATGCCACGAAAACAATAACTTTACAATTATTCACATAGAATTTACACAAATAGAAAACAGCCGGTAATATACCGGCTGTTTTCTTATTTACGGCCAAATCCGAAGAAAGATCTTTTCTTCTCCTGCGGCTTCTCGTTTTCTGATGGCGTATAGGATTGTCCGAACATTTCTACCCAATCCTTTTTGTAGCTCTCTTCACTGAATCTCTCAATCACTTCTGTTGCACGCTCTGATAGTCTGTCACGAAGATTTTTGTCATTCATGATAGCGACTACTTTATCAGCCAGTGCCTTCTGATCGCCTTTTTTCACAAGATAGCCATCGATATCATCCCTGACAATATCTTTTGGTCCATACTTGATATCATAGGCGACCGCTGGCGTTCCCGCTGCAAGTGTCTCTGTAAGCACCATGCCGAAGCCTTCGAAATCGGAAGTTAAGATTGTACAAGCTGCTGACTGGTAGGATGCTGTCGGATCAGAGGAGAAGCCTAACAGCTTCACGTTCTTCTCCAGTCCAAGACGTTTGATTTGAGCCTTCAGCTCATCCTCAAGCGGTCCAAATCCGTAAATATGGTACTCTGCATCCGGGATCTTGTCCACCACGTGTTTAAAGGCTGCAATTCCTTCATCCAGGCGCTTTTGTCCCTCAAAGCGAGCCAGTGTGACAGCTACCTTCGGCTGGTAGGCTTGCTGTGCAGCTGGCGTGTCCGGTGCTGCGTGCGGAATGACATGCAGCTTCGTTGTTACCTGGTAGCGGGAAGTAATATCCTTTTCCTGTTCATGCGTCAGGAAGACGACATGGTCAAAGCTATTGATACCTTCCACGAAATGATTCCAGGATTTCTTCGTTTTCGCGCTATCATCATAAGGTGATTCGAAGTGGTTATTGTGCGCAACTGCAACTTTTTCCACATCTGCTTTTACGAGCAGGACAGTTTCATCTGTCTTTCTTGAATCAGACATGAGCACAGGTGCTTCATAATCTAGTACTGCTGTATCTATCCAAGCAGCATACGCATGGTTGATAGAATCGTATTCGACATCTTCTTCACCGAAGAGGATGGTCCTGCCTTCACTGCCCGATGGATTGACCCATACCGTAATACGGCATGTGCCGTCTTCCAAAAGATAGCGGTGCAGTTTCGGCTTATTCGTAAAGTGATCCATGTGGCTCGTCCTCACAAGACGACCATCCCGCAGGTATTCTGCTCTGCTGAGACGTGTACGGCTGTCATCCATATAATCGATGAGCTTCAGCGAGCCGTCCCCATTGAAGCGACGATATTCTTTATAAACGCCGTCCTTATAATAGCGAAAAGCAGGCTGCTTGCTCTTTTTATCCTGGATAGCGTGCAATCCCTCAACTTCGGCAGATGCTTCTTTAGGTTTATCCACCTTGCTGATATGAAGAAGATCCGTGAAATAATTTCTCACTTCGACTCTTCTATCCAGCTGGCCTGACTTATACAATTTTTCGATGATGTTCTTGTGGTCCTGCTGAAAAGCCAGTGTGAAGAAAACAACTTTCCCGTAATGGTCTGCGAGAATATTCGCCCGCTTCATTACTGCTTTCGTCAGGCCGCCTCGCTCCACATTCAGTGAATTGAACACGAATATTGGGGTCTTCATCATTTTATCCTCCTACTGGTATGCAATTTCGCTAAAAACACAGTACCAAACAGTCATTTACCATATCTAAGGGTATTACTTTTTCATAAAACCGAATAATGATTTTTTCTTCTTATTCCCTTGTCCTGATTGTGAGCTAAACACTTCTATCCAAGACTGATTATAATTGTCTTCGCTGAAACGTCCGGATATATCAATAGCCTTTTCAGCCATCTCTCTGCGCAGTTCACTATCCTCCATGACGGATAGTATCCGATCAGCGAGCAGTTTCTGATTGCCGGCTTCCACAATGAAGCCATCCACTCCATCCCGGATGATTTCCCTTGGGCCGTATTTCATATCATAGGTGATTGCCGGTGTACCTGCGGCCATACTTTCTGTCAGCACCATTCCAAAACCTTCGTATTTTGATGTAAGGATGGAGCATGCTGCTGATTGATAAGCTGCTGCCGGATCAGTGGTAAAGCCCATCAGCTTCACATTATCCTGCAGCCCAAGCTCCTTGATCAGTTTCTGCAGCTGCGATTCCAACGGTCCGAAGCCGTAAATATGATAGCGTGCATCTGGCAGCTTGTCTACGACATGCCGGAATGCACGAATGCCCTCATCCACAGCTTTCTCTTCCGAATATCTCGACAAGGAAACCGCAAGATGCTGATCGACGCTTCCTGCAGCAGCAGGGGCCGTTGGTGGCGCAGCATGCGGAATAACATGCAGCTTTTGTGAATCAACTTGGTATCTGGAAATAATATCCTGTTTCTGATGTTCTGTCAGAACGATGACCTTGTCATAATCATTGATTCCATCAAAGAAGGTATGCCATGTGATTTTCGTTTCAGAATCATCTTTATATGGTGCAGCGATATGAGAACTATGCGCGACGCCTATTTTCTCGTAATCACCTTTTACTCGAAGCACCGTTTCATCTGTTTTTCTGGAATCGGATAGAAGAACTGGTGAATCATAGATCTTGACCGCCTCTTCAATCCAATCCGCATAAGCATGCTCGATCTTTGCATATTCCTTGTTCAGATCGAACCGAATAGTGCGGCCTTCTGTATTTGGTTCATCCAGCCAAACAGCAATCCTGCAAGAACCGTCTGCATGAAAATACCTATGCAGCTTCGCCTTATTATTAGAGATATCCATGTGACTTGCCCTGACTAGACGACTATTACGCAAATATTCTTCTCGCCGCTGCCTTGTTCGGCTCTCGTCCATATAATCAATCAGTTTCAGCGAGCCATCCTGCTCAAATCGGCGATATTGTTCATAAAATCCATTGTTATAGTAGCGATAAGCTGGCAATTTACTTCTCTTATCAACAATATGGCTGTAGCCTGGAAGCTCCACGGCTGTTTTCACCGGTTCCGTAACATGCTCCATTTCGAGCAGCTCGGCGTAGAAATTCCTCACCTTGATACGCCTGTCCATCTGTCCGGATTCGTAAAGCTTTTCAATAATATTCTTATGATCCTGTTGATAGGCAAGTGTAAAGAAGACAACCTCCGGACAATGATTGACCAAGAGGTTGGCACGTTTTAATACCGCTTTTGTTAAACCACCGCGTTTAACATTCAATGAGTTAAACACGAAGATTGGTGTTTTCATTGCTGTGTCCTCCTAAGCGGAATTATTGTTCATTTAAGATAGCATAACTTAACAGTTATTTAAAACGATAACCTTATCATGCTCTTAGCATCCGCTTGATTTTGTTGGCGATACGCTGTTTTTTGCTAAGCTGTTTCGGTTTCTTTTTCGTCGTATCCTGCAGTTTAAAGGATAGGTTACCGTGCTTTGTATTGTAGGTTGTGACATTAAGCAAATGATTCTTTTTCTTGGAAGATGTAAGCTTAGTTGTCGCATGACGAGGCATCTCACCTAAGATTCGCGCGATAGCTGTATAATTCTCGATTCTGCTGACAAGATGCAAATCTACTATGTCCTTCTCCGCTTCGATCCTTTCGATTATGGATGCCGGGATGACAACATGGAATGCCGATAGCATCTGCTCTTGCATCACTTCAGGATTCACAGGAACTGGATTGTCTATATGATAAGCACCTTTTTGAACAGCAAGAGAGGTTACGCGGTCACTATCCCTGTCGCTAAGCTTCAAATAAAGCTGTTCCTCGGAGGCGTCAACCAAAGAATGATAGCTATACCCTTCTAGTAACAAGCCTTCTGCTTTTTTCTCCACACGTGTTACAGCTGCCGTAAGCTTATTCGAGCGGTGGAAGGATAAAGATTCAGCCTTAGCCAATTCATAAGCTTTTTCTGCCTTCGGATAGATGAGACCATGGAATACTTGCATATTACCTGGATGACGCTCTGCATACCAGAAGTTGATAAGATCATCAAGCTCACCTTGCTCAATGATTCGAAGCAGCAGCTTCTCCCTTGTATTGAAATTCGCATAAATCTCCAGGAAATTATGCTGCTTGATCAATTCTTTCAAGGAATTGAAGATGAATAGCTTATCCTCCATCTGGAAGGAGCGTGTGATCGTCGTGCGCAGTTCAATATTCAGTACTCGTGTTAAGTATTGATAATAGGTGAGCAGCTTTTTCTCTTTAGGAAGCTGCAAACCAGCAACTGCAGCAAGCGTCTCTTCAAACTGATGCATGTAAAGACGGCCAGTAATTGGTTTTTTTGTAAGCTGCTCTCTGCCTACAGTGAGATTATTCGTGAGATAATAGCATGGGTAATCTTTTACGATAGATATAGAATTAGAGTAAGCATAAGCTTGGATGACGAATGGCTGATCCTCACCAAGCGAGTAATGTTCTGGGAACCGGATATTATGCTCACGAAGCAAGCTTACTCGGAACAGCTTCTGTACGCTGACTGTGTACATGGCGTTAGAGCCATAGAAGCTGAAATTATCTGGGTTCCGCTTGAAAATGGCTTGGGGAACACCTCTATTGATACCGACATATCTCCCGACAACGATGTCACTGTCGTATTGAAGGATTTTCTCCTCCATCCGCTCTAATGCTTCTTCTCCAAGATAATCATCTCCGTCTACGAAGAAGATGAAATCACCTGTCGCAAGCTCGATTGCCTTATTTCGCGGACCGCTCGGTGAACCGCTGTTTTCCTGGTGGACAATACGTACAAAACTGTATGTATTGCTGTACTCCTCCAAAATTGCTGGGCTTTGGTCAGTAGACCCATCATTTACACAGATAATCTCCAGTTTGTCTTTATCAATGGTCTGATTGATGATACTGTCCAGACACTGCCTGATTGTATTTTCGTCATTATAAACTGGAATTGCAATTGTATACTTCAACTTCATCTTATCCTCCGATATTTACATTCATTTTACACTAACTTTATTTTACAACTAATTCCTACAATATGTAACAAAAAATCACACCACGTGCGATTTCACGTGGTGTGATTTTTTTATTTTAAGTATGCTGAATGAATCCATACTTCTTTCCCTGCCAACATACCTCGATACCAAGTATTATTTCCGACTTTCTCCGTCAAATTGACCTGAAACTCTTTACCTGCATAACTCGAGAGATCATAGACAAGGTCTTTCGAGCCGCCCCATGCTTTGGCATAAGCACTGCCTGTTCCTAAGACATGCAAGGTTTTACGTGTCTTATCAACTGTAACATGTGAATACGTCTTTATCTGTGCTGCTTCCACCCAGCCAATGGTACCGCTTGTGCTGCTAGGCTCTCTGCTGATCAGATAATATGTTTTCTTATCAAAAACAAGTTGTTTCTTTATGTAATATACCTGATTTGTATAGCCATTCGTTGCCTTTTTGGCACCTGTTGTTATACCAGGGGAAGTCAGAATGAGGGCTTCTGCCCTCACATGACCAAGCCTGCTTGTCTTGCTCTCTTCTTTTGTAGACAAATAAGCACTGTGCAGCCACATCTGCTTTCCGTCAAGAGTTCCGCGATACCAGGTATTATTGCCGACTTTCTCCGTCAGATTCACATAAAAGGCCTTACCTCTTGATGCAGACAGATTACCGCTGACAAGATTCTTGCTTCCGCCCCAGGCTTTATTATAAGACTTTCCAGATCCAGTCAGGTAAAGCGTCTGAGCAGTCTTATTGACGCCCTTATGGTCATGTGTCTGCAGCTGTTCCGCTTTTACCCAACCTACTACTTCTTCTGTCCTGCTTGGTGCATAGCTGATAAGGTAGAATAGCTGTCCATCTCTTTCAATCTGCTTCTTGATGTAATAGACCTGATTATATTCATTGCTTGCAGCATTTCTGTATTTAGCTGTATTTTTAGCTTCTGTGTAGATTTTGGCTCCACTGCGCAGATGTCCCAGCTTGCTTGTATTGCTTTCTTTTCTCTTATCAGTGACAAAGCTGGAGTGCACCCACACTTCCTTACCATTGAGGGTACCGCGTATCCAAGTATTGTTCCCGACTGTTTCCGTAAGGTTTGAGGTGAAAACCTTGCCCTTCATTGACGCTAAATCATACACTTGGTTCTTGGAACCACCCCAGGCTTTATTATAGGCTTTACCGACTCCCGCAACTGTGTACATATACTGATCATGGTTAACCGTTTTATGATCATATACTTTCACATCACTTGCTTTCATCCACCCTATTGTCCCGGAAGAGGGACTTGGCTGAGTGCTTAATAAATAGTAAGTGGTTCCGCTGACGTTGGCTTGCTTCTTGATGTAATAGACTTGGTCTGTTTTAGTTGATCCTGCTTGTATACTGCTGGACAAGTTCGATAGATTCGGATAGATTCTCGCACTCGTAGTCCGAATATGTCCTAGTTTGCTAGTGTTGCTGTACTTAATCGCTTTCTGGTTATACTTCTCCGTAACAAGTGTCACAAATTCGCTCCAGTTGTAGCCGTATTGTGCAAAGTAGCCATGCGGGTCTACATGTGTCGTACCACCCAGGAAATTGCTTACAGCTTTATGCGACCACAACGTTCCTCGTCCATTCGCTTCTGCACTTGTTACACCAAGATTATATTTTGCCAGCACATAAGCAATATAATCCGCATAGTTATTAATAGATTTTGCAAAGTCCTCGAAGTTATCCTCCCGGACCAATTCCACATGAACAAAACGTTGGTTCGCGTAATATCCCCCGCCCCATGCGGCATAATCAGTCGGATGGATTTCGATGATATTTCCATGATCGACAAATGCATGAACAAATGCATTATTGTAATTCTGTGTCATGTAGTTTATCTCACCGCGGATTGTAGAATTTGGATTTGCTGTTTCATGTGCTACGACACCTTCTACAGCACCTCTCCCGTTTCGGTAATTGAATTTGGGAAACTGGCTTTTATACTCATATTTAATGGAAGACGTAGACGGCGTATTTTTTTTAATCCAGTCGTTAACGTCCGGATAACTAGCTCGAATAGATAAGCGAGGTTCTGTAGAGGATTGTACTTCAGATTCATCCACTCCATCACGCCACTCAAGCGGAATGTATTGAAGCTCTTCAGCAGATAGCTTACTGATATCAATTCCATAAACCATCGTACCCTCTTTAATACCGAGTTCGTTGTATCGTGGCTCTTCTTCCTCTTGCTCTTTGACTGCAGATTCCTGCTTCGTACTGTCTTGTTCTGTATCTGGCGTATCTGTTTGTAATTCTGACTGCTCTGCCTGTTCTTCTTCAGATTCCTGTTCTTCTGCTGCTGGCAGATCAGTTTCTTCCTTGCCAATCGATTCATTATCTATCTGAGCAGACGACGCAGCAGGTTCCTTTTCGGTCTCTTTTGCTATCGATGAATCTTCTGTGTCTATTTCCTGAGGTGCAACATTAGTATTAGAATCACTAATGTTATCCTCTTTATTCTGAACATCATGCTCTTCTGCAAAAACTCCCACTGGCATGATACTGAAACATACCATCAAAACGACTATCAAGCTAATAACTTTTTTCATTTTTACCCTCTGTCCTCTAATTAGAAAATGGTTATAGCTGCCGTTTCAAAATTCGCCTCCTTCTCGGCCTGATTGGACTAGGAAGTATGTGATGTAAAATAATTGCTAAAACCTTTCCTACCTAATATATCGACAAAAAATTTACAATCTGAAATACTAATTTACAAAAAAAGCACATTATCCGTATCGGATAATGTGCTTTTCTGATTTAACGATAGTTTGGTATATCAAGATACAAGGTATATATACCCATATTTTGATATAAATTGTACATCGTTGAGACTTGTTTGGATGCCCAGCCGATATCGGTAGCGTACTGCTTGCCGAATGTACCGGTTGCTGCCATCGCCTCAGGGTTCCATCTCATCTTATACAATGTATTTTGACCTGAATTGATGTAGCCGGATCCTATATACTGTGCTCCCCCGACTATCGCAAGATATGGAGAAGTCCAGCCTTCTTCATAAGCACGTTTTGCCCCGCATTCTATTGCGCAGGAGTCATAAGCTCCGATGCCATACATGTTATAGACCTTCGTGCCGTTATACATTACTCCTTGGGCAAGTGTGGAAGAACCATTACCTGTCTCAAGTGTAGCATGTGAAACCAAATAAACATCATTGATTCCGTAAAGCTTAGCTGCATCAATGAATGCTTGTCCTTGTCCGGAAAGTGTTCCTTTTCCATTAAGGTATTTATTCAATGTCGCTGCGTCTGCATCACTGGCTCTCGTCAGATCCAGGAATTGGAAGCGCTGTCGCTCATCATTGATGAAGTTATTTGGATCCAGATAGTACTCGATATCCTCCGGACTTGCATTCACCCACTGACGTGAATTCGTGAATTCAATTTGCAGCCAGCTGCCTGATTGACCAAGAACAGTGACTTTTGCTCCTTTGCTCAATGTTCCGACTACCCAATAGCTAGTACTAGGACCGCCGCGTACATTCAGCAGGTCTGCCGTAACTTGGTTATTGCTGTTGATGTATTCAGCAGATACATATGTCTTGTACTCGCTGTCTGTCTGTGCAGATGCAGTACTCTGAATAGCTACTGCTTCTTCCAGTGTCAAATCGTATTGTGTTTGTTTATCGTAGCTTTCAACCACAAATGCTTCATGCAGCCACATCGTTTTCCCATCCAGTACACCACGGTACCAAATGTTGTTTCCGACTTTTTCTGTCAGATTGACTTTGAATTGAGAACCTTCATATTTGGACATATCGCTTGCGACTAAGTCCTTCGATCCACCCCACGCTTTAGCGTAGGAACTGCCTTTTCCATTCGAGTAGAATGTTTTTGCAGTTTTGTCGATAGTCGTATGTTCATGCGACGACATCTCAGTGGATTTCACCCAGCCGACAACACCAGTTGTACTGCTTGGCTCTTTGCTGATCTTATAATACGTTGTGCCATTCACTTCAACTTGTGCCTTGATATAGTAGACAGCATCCGTCAGGCCTGCATCAGAAGCATTTCTTCCTGATGTATCAGACCAGTTATCGTACACGGTTGCACTACCATTCAAATGGCCAAGACGGCTGATCTTCGTTTCACTTACTTCCTGGACGTAAGCACTGTGAATGAACACTTTTTTACCACCGAGCATTCCGCGGTACCACGTATTATTCCCGACTGTCTCAGTCAGATCAACACTGAAAACTTCATTCTTATAGTCTGATAGATTATAAACTAGATCCTTGGATCCGCCCCAAGCTTTGGCAAATGCCTGGCCAGTTCCTTTCACAAGGAAGCCCTTCTTCTCTTTGCTGATCGTTGTGTGATCATGCGTAGACAATTGGGATGCTTTCACCCAGCCAACAACTCCGTTAGTTGCGCTCGGTTCCTTGCTGATTAAGTAGTAAAGCTCACCTGCAACAGTTGCTTCTTTTTTAATGTAATAGACAGCATCTGTGTATCCGCCATTTACAGCCGAAAGTGTAGAAGCCGGGTTTTTCAAATCAGGATAAATCACTGCATCGGCATGCAGATGACCAAGCTTACTTACACGCTGCTCAGTGATTTCAGGCTCGTATGCTGATAGATAAGCAGAATGGATAAACACTTGCTTACCATCCAGCATTCCGCGATACCATGTATTACTGCCGACAGTCTCAGTCAAGTTTACATAGAAGGTTTTGCCTTCTAGATCGCTCAGGTTGTAGACAAGATCCTTAGATCCTCCCCATGCCTTCGCAAAAGCTTGGCCAGATCCTTTAACAGTGAAGGTCTTCTTGTTTTTATCGATTGTCGTATGAGTATGCGTAGACAACTGGGATGCTTTCACCCAGCCAACAACACCGTTAGTTGCACTTGGTTCTTTGCTGATCAAATAATGCAGTTCTCCGTTTATCTTCGCCTGCTTTTTGATATAGTAAACGGCGCTTGTGTAACCACCGGCTACTGCATTGATTGCAGAAGACGGATCATTGATATCTGGATAAATAACCGCACTGCTCTTTAGATGACCAAGCAGACTAGTTTTCTGTTCCTCTTCGATTTTAACTGGCTCATATGCTTCCACGTAAGCAGAATGGACATAGACAGTCTTACCAGCTAGGGTTCCTTTGTACCAAGTGTTGGCACCGATTTTTTCTTCAGCGCTCACTTTGAACTGCTGGCCTTTGTATTGGCTAAGGCTATAGACAAGATCCTTAGATCCTCCCCAAGGCTTGCTGTAGGCATTCCCAGATCCGCTGATGACAAATGTCTGCTGATCGCTGTTCACTACCGAATGCTCATGTGTAGTCATTTCAGTAGACTTCACCCAGCCGACAACACCAGACGTACTGCTTGCCTGTTTACTAATAAGATAATATGTTTCATTATTCCATTTCGCTTGTTTCTTGATGTAGTAAACAGCGTCTGTATAGCCGCCAGCGACAGCTCCTTTGAAAGTATCCATATCGTTAAGATCCGGATAGATGACTGCATTGGAACGCAAATGACCCATTAGGTCAATTGAAGTTTCCACGGGAGCAGCTGCTGCAGCACGCATCGTCTGCTTTTCAGAATCATCAGCCTCTTCGGTGTCAGTTTCGGAATCTTCCTCTACTGCCGGGGCATCAGTTTCTTTCTCCTGGTTCACAGCTTCATCCTCAATCTGCTGATCTTCGCTGTCGGTTTCGTTACCTGTTGTAACATCACTCTTGTTTTCTTGCGTTTCTTCAACAGGGGCTGTTTCTGTTTCATTAGTCTCATCGACAGTGCCAGTTTGATTCTCTGGAGCAACAGTTTCTGACTGCTCTGTCTGTGTCTCATCTACTTGCTGGCCAGATTCTGTCTGCTGATCAGACTTTATCGTTTCTTCCGCAGACACGTAGTTGGCCGGAGACACTAAGCTAAACAAAAGCAGAAAGATTAAAACATATGCAAATTTCTTCATTTCACCCTCCAAAATATTCAGTTTTCAATGTGCAGACGCCATAGCATCGTTATTGTGTATCGAAAAACGCATCGACCACTCCTTCGTTTTTACTAGGAATAGGCAACAATGGTATGTAGTAGGCAACTATTTACCTATTTATCTATAATTCTACAAAATCAAACAAAGCTTTACAATCTAATATCTGATTTTCATTTAGTTTACAATTAAAATAGTTCTATAGATTCAATTTTTTCCATTATATTGAAAAAGACTTTTCCCGCTTATATAAATCAAAATTAATTAATAAAAACCACCGTCAGCTAGTGACGGTGGTTCACATTATTTAATCACTTGTTTTACTACGCGTTCCGAAGCTTTCCCATCCTCTAGATAACAGAAACGGTTGTAGAATGCTTCAAATCGTTCATCCGGCTGATAGCCTTCCCTGTCAATTCGTTTTACTTCTTGGATGATTTGCTCTGTTTGTTTCAATAAAGGTCCAGGAGCAGTTTCTTCAAAATCAAAGTAGAATCCGCGAAGGTTATCCCGATAGTCATCCAAATCATACACGAAGAACATCATAGGACGACGCAGGTTGGCATAGTCAAAGAATACGGAAGAATAATCCGTAATCAGCATATCAGCCATCAAGTAAAGTTCACGGATATCTTCATGCTTGGAAAAGTCATAAGCAAATCCTTCATAGCTGGAAAGATCTAAATTCTCAGCAACAAGATAATGAAGACGCAATACAACGACATATTCGTCTCCCAGTTCCTGACGCATACGTTCCAGATCCAGCTCTAAATCAAACTTATATTTTCCTTTCTGATAAAACTGATTATCCCGCCAGGTTGGTGCATACAGGATAATTTTCTTATCCTCAGAAAGCCCGCAGCTTTTTTTAAGTGCTTCTATATTCTCCGGCTTATTATGTGTATAAAGGAAGTCGTTTCGCGGGTATCCTGTTTCAAGCATATCCTTCTCAAATCCGAACGCCCTCGCGAAGATTTCACTGGAGTACGCATTTGGCGAAACAAGATAATCCCATTTGGAAGCTTCGAATAAGAAATTGCGTTTATACGCCTCGGTATTCGTACCAGGCATATGCACCTCGTCCATATCTGCAGCAAGTCGCTTCAGCGGTGTGCCATGCCAGGTTTGCAAATAAATCGTATGATTTGGTTTTGGAATCCATAGCGGCAGACGACTGTTGGAGACCCAATACCTTGCCCTTGTCATAAGGAACAACCAACGAACGGAAAACCTGCGCACATAAGGAACGTCCTTTGTTTCAAAGTAAGGAACTGCACGTCGGTCCGAGCTCCAATACATTTTGTACTCCGGATGGTGTTCCCGCATGTACTCATAAATCGCTCTTGGATTGTCACTGTATTGTTTGCCAAGGAAACTTTCGAAAACCATAAGTTTTTTATCAACAGGCAAGATAGCTCCGAAAAGCTTGAACACCTGCTGATAACTATTTTTAAGGAATCTGCCTCTGCGGATACTGACCCACTTGCGTCTCGCTCGCGAGATACTTTCCCGAATAAAGAAATACTCAGAAGTTTGAACAGAAAGATATTTCGACTTCTTCGTTAATCTCACGGTCATTTTATATTTCTTACCATTGATAGTCGTTTTCGCAGCCGCTGGCAAGGTTGAATCTTTTTTCAGATGGCGCATGCGGATACTGCGGATGGTCTGGCGCACACCATTGTGTGAATAAGTCAGCTCTACATAAAATTTCAGAAACTTCTTATCTGACAAATCAATATGAGGTGTTATATCGAATAGTCCCTCAAATCCAGAGTGCCGGAGCAGCTCATTTCCTTCATATTTATCTGCTAAGTCCTCGCGTTCCTTAAACTGAAGCGGGAAAGTGAGCTCTTCCTCTTCATTCAAGTTGTTTGTCACCACGAGTTTCAGTTCTTCCAATTTATAAGCATCGCTTTGGTATAGCGGAGCATAGTTAATTGAACCGGAAAAATGCATGACTCCCGTTTTCTTTAAATGAACTTCTTCCAAATTGGCAAACAAAACATAATCGTTTACTCGGAAAGAGATGTTACCTTTTCCGGTGCGATACGGGTAGAAAACCTTGTCCGTTCCTGGTATGAAATAGGAATTATATTGCAGGTGCTCCGGCGGATTAGAAATCCGAGCCCGCTTCGTTTCTCCTTCATTTTCCCGTTCAACGTACAGATCCCACATAACTCCATCCTGAAGCATCTGTGTATGCTCCGACGGGTCCAGCGTTACTTTACAAATCGTATATTCATCTACGCTGTGATCTTCATTAAATGTAAGGTAAATGTCCTCATTTGTATAACGATTCATCAATAAGAACCGATATGTTTCATAATCAGCGATGTAGGAGGCTTTTATCGGAATCTCCATATAGAAAATTCCCGCTTCAATACGAACCGATATGGCTCTCCTATTTCGAAGGCTGATGTTTTCCATGCAGTACTTTCTCCTCTCGACTAGCAAATCCATTCCTTATTATAAATTTCATATGTAGGTAATTCAACAATGCTTTTGTAAAGTTCTTTACATATACTTCGTATTTGATTTGGTTTTTTTGCTCTTCCTTAGCATGTTTCATACCTAGTCATTTATACATTTTCTTAACCAATTGTAGGAAAATTAGGTAAATATGTATGCAGATTCGACAATTCGCGCATATATTTGCATTCTATTATCATAGCAGACTTGAAATTTAATTAAAATGTAAATATAATGTTAATCAGGTGTAAATGTTATGATCTATACTTACACTGTGACAATGATGATGCAGACAACTTTTATATATGAAAAACCAAAACTAATAAAGGAAATGAGGCACAACAATGAAGAAAGTAATTACGTACGGTACATTTGATTTGTTGCACTGGGGCCATGTAAACTTGCTTCGCCGCGCGAAAGAAATGGGCGATTATCTAGTAGTGGCAATCTCTTCTGATGAATTCAACAAGCTGAAAGATAAGAAGTCTTACCACAGCTTTGAAAACCGCAAAATGATCCTTGAAGCGATTCGTTATGTGGATGAAGTTATCGCAGAAGAAAGCTGGGATCAAAAAGTCCACGATGTAGTGGACCATAACATTGATGTATTCGTCATGGGCAGCGACTGGGAAGGCAAATTCGACTTCTTGAAAGACCATTGTGAAGTCGTATATCTTCCACGTACAGTTGGTATCTCCACTTCTAAGATCAAAGACGATCTTTTAGATGTTAATAATGGTTAGAGAACTTGCTATTTCTCTCTATCTAGCGTTCTTCAAAACGCTATTTATATGTTTCAAGCTATTTCCCCAAAAGAACAAAACCACCTTGGTTTCCTCTTTTGGGGATAATGTTTTGTATACGGCTAAATCGCTTGAAAAATGGAACGCGGGAGAAATAGTCATATTAAAAACATCTTCCTGCAGGGAAGAATTCACTGATCTGGATGCGGAGATTGTACCATTTGCCATGACGAATATCAGCGCTTTTGTAAAAGGTATCTATCATCTGGCCACTTCACGCGTCGTGATGGTAGATAATTACTTCGGATTTCTTGCCGTAACGGATTTCAAACCAAATGTCACATGCATTCAGCTGTGGCACGCAGCAGGTGCGATGAAGAAATTCGGCTTGATGGACCCTTCTGTCCAGACTAGAAGTCCAAAGGCACAGGAAAGATTCAAACGGGTTTACAGCCGTTTCACATATGTTACGGTCGGTTCGGAAAAGATGGCATCCATCTTCCAGGAGAGCTTCGGTCTGTCGAATGCGAATATATTGCGGACTGGTATGCCGCGAACGGATTTCTTCTTCGACGATAGTCAAATCGATCAATTCGAGAGAGAAATCACCGAGCAATATCCGATTATCAAGAAGCGTAAGGTTATCCTATATGCTCCGACTTATCGCGATGATGAGCTGGCCAAGCCTAAAATAGAACTTGATATCGAACGCTTATATCGGGAGCTGGGTCAGGAATATGTATTGTTCCTTCGCCTTCATCCTGCTGTTACATGGGATCTAGCAAACTATTACCCGAATTTCGTAATCGATGTCACACACTATAAAAATATCAATCCACTTTTACTAGTGACGGATATCTTGATTACCGATTATTCTTCCATACCATTTGAATATTCGCTGCTGAACCGCCCGATTATCTTCTTTACGTATGATCTGGAGGATTACCAGAAAAAACGCGGTGTGTCAGACGAATATCTAGAATCATTACCTGGACCAATGGTCAGAGATACAAAATCAATCATTAAAGTGATCAAAAAGAGTGATTTCCAACTGGAGAAGGTACAGGCTTTCTCTAAACAGTGGAACCAATACTCAAACGGACATGCGAGCGAGCAGCTGGTACAAGCGATGTATACATCCAACCCGGCCGTTGCTGCAACAGCCAATCCGTCCACACAGACGACACGCTGATAATTTCAGCGTGTTTTTTTGTATAAAAAAAACCCCTTCTCCAATGGAGAAGGGGTTTCCTTTATTGCTGATGCTGTTTGCGCCGTTCTTCTTCTGTTTCTGTCACTTTCGGGAAACCTACCATATTGAGTAATGGGCGATAGCGGTCGCTGATCAGTCCCGTAATCTCGACGATCAATTCAATCAGTATTGCCAAGGCAATAATCAGGATGGTCGATCCCCACATGGTTGCTTCCGTGTAAAGTACACCTGTAATGCTGAAGATTCCGCTGATCGCATAGATAACAATAACAGTCTGGCGATGCGAGAATCCTAGATTCAAGAGACAGTGATGCAAGTGCAGCTTATCCGGTGCTGACAAAGGCTTCTTCTGTACAATCCGGCGGATGATAGCAAATGTTGTATCCAGGATCGGAACACCAAGTATGATGATCGGCACGATCAAGGAGAACAATGCAACGTTCTTGAACAACCCGCTTACGGATAGAACAGCAATCATATAACCGAGGAATAATGCTCCTGTATCCCCCATGAATATCTTAGCCGGGTGGAAGTTGAACACTAGGAAGCCAAGTGTGCTGCCTAAAAGCAGGACGCCCATCATTGCAGAGATTGGGTTACCCATGCTGATGGCGATCATGGCAATCGTGAACAGCGCGATAGCTGACACTCCTGCTGCCAATCCATCCAATCCATCAATCAAGTTGATAGCGTTCGTTATACCGACAATCCACAGAATCGTGATTGGAATTGCCCAAACACCGAATTCAATTCGTCCAGTGAATGGCAATGTTACAAAGTCGATCTGGATGCCGCCCAATACCGTTACAGTAGCGGCTGCAATCTGTCCGATTAACTTCACTTTTGCGGATAGCATGAACTTATCGTCCAGCACTCCGATTAAAGTAATCATTGTTGCACCAATCAGGATTGGTGCTGTATTCGAATCATGTGGCATGAAAACCAAATAACCGATGATGAAACTGATGTAAATGGCCAATCCGCCCAGTCGCGGCATGATTTTCTGGTGTACTTTTCTAGCGTTTGGTTTATCCGTTGCTCCGATTGCGAATGCCAGCTTTTTCACCATAGGCGTCAGCGCAATTGAAAGGATGAAACATGCTGCCAACGCTACGATTAAAGGCGTTATGTGTACCATTTGTATCCTCCTAAATAGCTTGCAAATCGTTCCAAAAATGCTTTTATAATCCAAGTATCATAAATTACTAGATTTCGACAGTATTCTGCGTAGGTTCTGTACTATTATAATGTTTCTATTGACAAAACACAATTGCACATAATGTAAATTTTACATCATAACCGGGTTAAGCGCCTTTACATTTCTTTTACATTTATCAAGCTTCTTTGATAAAGTTGCTGAGAATCGTGAACATCCGCTCTTTCCCTGATTGAAATGGCTCTGGTTCAAAGTGCTCTGTCTCCTGTATTACCTTACCGAGATCTTCTCCTTCTCCCCAGCTAAGGATATGCTTCTGTTCCAGGAAGATGGACATCAGCTGCAGCTGATGATCATCATTATGTTCGCCGTACTTTTTCAGTCTGGCTGCCGCGATTACCTTTTTACCCTTTTTCAAGGCAGAGATAACCGATCCGGTACCTGCATGCGTGATCACAAGCCGGGCATCCTCCATCAGCTGATCCATGACCTCATAGTTAACGAATGGTTTTATTGTCAGTAAGTCACTGTCAAACTTCGTGTGTCCAGCTTGAACGATAACTTCCTCATTGATGATTCCTTCCCGTTTCAGCCGTTCCACCTCTTCAAGCAGTCGGGTGAATGGAAGCTCGTGGGTACCTAAGACGACCAGTATCAATAGATGGACCCCCCATAGACCGCTTTCGGATAAATCTGTTTCATCGTCTCCCATTGGACGATGAATAAATCGGCGATAGGATAAATCAGCTTACCTGAAATGGTCGGTGAAGTGGACTTTGCAAAGCTCTCGATGAAGATGACACGCTTCCCAAACAGCTTGGCGATATAGCACATCGGCACGGATGTATGTGCTCCCGTGGAGATGACAACATCCGGACGATGCTTCAGGAATAAAAAGATCGATTTTATAATGTTATAACTGAACTTGAATATATAGCGAAAAGGATAATTGCGTGCGCCGTATACAAGGAAGCTCATCGGGTGCTTGCCCTTCATCTGCTCCGTGATTTCAGATTTCTCTGTCACGATATGGTAGTCATATTCCTTGAAGAGCGGCTCCAGCTGCAAAAGCTGCGTTAAATGTCCGCCAATGGATGAGATCAGAAGCAATTTTTTCTTTTTCATTTTCATCACAGATTCGCTCCATTCCAGTTAAGGTGAGATGCTATTGAAAGAATTTCTCAGGCTTCTGTTTGACCAACCCATACAGGAACCCGAGGAACAACGCCAGATAAAATCCGGATGCCGGTGACGATAAAATGTGTCCGGCTATAAATGCTGCACCAAGACCGATACAAGCGCCAACACCGCTGAATAAAGCAGTTGTGCTTACTGTACGGAATCGCTGCTTGAAGATGAATACCAGGATTCTGCCGATAATAAACAAAAGCGGCAGTACGAGGATCAGTGTCCCGAGATATCCAAAGCCGAAGAACCAATCCAGGATATCCATTTCAATGATCCTAGGTTCTTCCCCGGTATAGTTTCCGCCAATTCCCATGCCAAAGACTTTCTGGATGACGGGTGCCCGTTCAAAGTAATAAAGTACTGTGCCAAAGAATTCTTCCCGGCCATTCAATGCCATGAGCTGCCAGGAACTCCACTGTCTTACGCTGCCAGGAGGCGGGACCTCCCCTTCTGCTTCCTCCGGCAATGGTGGCGCTTCTGCTTGTTCCTGCTGCTGTGCCGCCTTTTCATTTGCCATGTCTACAGATAACCCGAGGTTATTACCGATTGGCATCTCAGGAGAGATGAAGACGGTCACTGCTAGCAAGACTAACACGACACCAGACTGGATGAAGTTGCTTCGTGTGATGATTGCTTGTATGAGAAGTATTAGGAACGCCATTCCCAACACAAGCAGGGCTGCTCCGAATGCGACCTTCGTTCCGATTGTCAGCATCGCCCATATCATGACTGCTATAAGTGCTGTACAGATAATTTGCGCCACAAGTCCCTTCTTTATGAAGAGATAGTAGATGATTGCCCCGCAGAAACCCATACCTAAAATGGCACTGATTTCATTACCGGAAAAGAACCAGCCAGAATGTCCTTGCTTTGCTAAGTAATCATAGCTCCGCTTCCCTGTACCAGTTAGTTCGGCAAGAAGCATAACGACACTGACGACACTTGTGTTTATAAATAGATATTTCGGTACAATCACTTTCCATTCCCTATTTTCTCCTATATGGCGGAAAATCATCACATAGACAAGTAAGGCTGTGATAAAGAAGAAGGTCTTCAGGATAAACGTCAATTCGCCTGCCGCTGAAACGGGATCCTTCCATATCATATTGACACCGAAATTGATGGCAAAATAGACAGCCAGCACCAGCATGTAAATGAAAGTATTTCTGCTCCAGCGCCGATCCGGATAGCTAAGCATGTACAATGCCCCAATCGGAATGACGAGCAGCCGTACTGGATTGGAAATCGGTATCGAGAAGTACGACAGCAAGTCGAGAAACGGCTGAGCCAAAATGAAGAAAATAAAAAGTTTTTCGAATATATGATAGTTGTGCTTGAGTTTCTGTGTCAGAGCTTGCAAAATGATTGTCCTCCTTCTTGCCACTCTTGCCAATTACTTAGCAGCGGAGCCGCCTCTTCCCAATAGGATATAAAATGATTTGATTTTCATCAGGAATACGCAGATCAGAAATACGATGACACCGACTGCTGAACAGATCATAATCGTCAGGATAGGCTGTACATCGCTTAAAGTCTCTTTGATCAAGAGAACAGCGATTCCCATGATGAGTACACTGGCAGTCGTCTTGGCGACATCTGCTAGCATTGCACTTACAGATATGCCACCCGTGAGCTTCCGGAACAAAAGGAAGCAGGCAACTGCATAGATCAAGCCTGTCACGGATGAAGAAAGCGGGATACCGATGAAACCGAAGCTTTCTGTAAATAAGTAGTTGAGCAAAAGCTTCAAACCGATAGATAAGAACCCCAGCCGCATCATGTAATGTCCCTTTTCCATCGTATAAAAACCATTGTTGACGATAATGACCAGACTGTAGAACAAGATGGTTCCGAAGTAATAATATGCTGCGATGCTCGTCTCTCCTGCATGCTGTGCAGTGAATTCTCCGTTTACAAAAAGCAGGGTAACTATCTCAGGCATCAGCAGCATCATTCCTGTCAGAACTGGCAGCAGGACGAAATACATAATCTGCAGGCCGCGTGTGATGTTCTCCTTAAAGCTTTCCATGTCCCGCTTTGCATATGCGGCAGCAAGCAGTGGAAATACAATTGTACCAACTGTCACTCCGATAATATTCTGCGGGAATTGTGTTAAGTTCTTTGCGATATTTAAATATGTAACAAAGCTACTGCCAAGCATATTTGCAAAAGATGTATCAATCAGCAAAGTAATTTGACCGATCATCGCCGTAAGCGCTACCGGAATGAAGATATGGTAGAAGCGCTTGTTTTCTTCCCAATTTATTTTGCCTTTTAAGGTAAGCGTCCGTTTTGGGAGCAAGAGCAATAGCTTGAATAGCAAGCTCAGGATCACGCCTGCCAAGTTACCAAATGCAAAAGCATAAGCCCCGATCTCATCCGCGAAGAGCAAGGCGCTTCCAATTGTTCCTAAGAGCACGATTGCTTGTGCCAGTACCGATAAATAGTATTTGTTCTCGGCATCGAAGTAGGCTTCGAGCACCGCATTGACACCGACGAATAGTAACGAGGAAAGGAATATGATCGTCATGATCATTGCCATATGCGCTGTATCGCCTGTCAGATTCGGATATAGAAGACGGATATATACCGGCGCGATAAAAATGAAAACAACCGAGATCAGTAAACTGAGCAGCAGTGTCCCTTTCCATACATCCTGCAGATGTGAAAGCCCTCTGCTCTTTTCTTTGTATTTGATATAACTTGGAACGAACGCACTCTTCATACCTGTTGTCAGGAACAAGATGAACATATTCGGCAGTGCGAATGCCGCGTAGTAGGCGTCCGATTCGCCGCTGGCTCCGAAATAATTAGTTATGAGCATATCCCGGATCAACCCTGACACCTTCAGAACGAGGGTCACGAACAGCAGCAGCAGACTGGCGATGCGAAGTTTCGACTTCATGATAGGACCTCTCTCTATTGCCCATGCAGATATAGCTTATGGGATGCGTATTGCTGGCTAAATTATAAGACTGAACAGAAAGCCGTTTCAAGGCAATTTACAGTAACTTAACGTACCGCATAGCATGCAACACGCCTTCATCCCTTCCAGTAACTGGGCTGGGGCATAACTTTACAAAATATTCGCATATTCATACTATTTACAATTACTTCACCATTGGTTAACAGTTGCACAATAATCCTTTGCTAGACTTGGTTCGACATATCCTAGAAAAGGAATGGAGTGTACGTAGTGAAAATAGCTGTATTGATTCCATGCTACAACGAAGAACAAACAATCGGTGATGTTATCGATGCTTTCCGGAACCAGCTGCCCCATGCAGATATCTATGTGTTCGACAACAACTCAAAAGACAAGACGAGCGAGGTTGCCCGGAGGCATGGCGCAATCGTCCGTCATGAATATCAGCAGGGCAAGGGACATGTTGTCCGTTCTATGTTCCGTAATATTGAAGCGGATTGTTATGTAATGGTCGACGGGGATAATACATATCCTGCTGAATTCGTCCATGATTTGATTGCACCGATCCAGGAAGGCCGAGCCAATATGGTTATCGGGGACCGTCTGTCGAATGGCACATATGTAAAAGAGAATAAACGCAAATTCCATAACCTTGGTAACACAATGGTGAAAAGTTGCATCAACTTCCTATATAAAAAGAAGCTTAGCGATATCATGACAGGCTACCGTGCCTTTGACCGTCTTTTTGTCAAGACAATGCCCATCATGAGTCCCGGCTTCGAGATCGAGACCGAGATGTCAATCCATGCACTCGATAAGCGACTTGCAATCGTCGAAGTACCTATCGCTTATCGGGACCGTCCGGAAGGAAGCCATTCAAAATTGAACACACTGGCTGATGGCCGCAAAGTGCTGTATAAGATTTTCACCCTGTTTAAGGAATACAAACCGATGCTCTTTTTCACAGCATGGTCCCTGCTGTTTCTCATTCTCGGGCTAGCTGTCGGCATTCCGGTTATTGCTGAATACTTCGCTACCGATTTCATCACCCGGGTTCCTTCAGCCATCCTCGCTGTCGGATTAGTTGTCCTATCGGTGCTGAGCTTTGCTTGCGGCGCAATTTTGGATACTGTTGCTTCCAATCAGCGTAAGCAATACGAATTGGAATTGAACCGGATTCAGGCAGAAAGCAAACCGAAACCTGTCCAAGGTATGACCAGAACTGGAGGCTCCATGTAATGACGCTTGTTCGAAATCTTTTGATCAGTGTGGCTGCAGGTCTTGCAGCCACTATTTCTGTATTGGCTGTTATGCAGGAAAGGCAGGACACGTCACTTTTGAAATATGCTGTCCTTGCTGTTATCAGTATTTGTTTCTTTTATGCTTTCCTTATCTTTAGTAAACAAATTCTCCGGGCTGTTCTGGAGAAACGTTACATAATGATAGGCATTGCTTTGCTGTCAGTTTATACGCTGATCAGCTTGATTGACTGGCCGCTGTTCATCAATCGCCCTTGGTATGAGACGGTAATTGTAGATGTCATTTCACTCGCTACAATTTTCTGCTTCTTTTCCTTCATTGCTTTTATCCTGCTACGCGGAGGTTATATGTGGCATAGGACGGCGGTAAGCAGGTGGCAAATCCTTTGGTATATGCTGCCGATGATTCTTGTTTGGATGGTCTACTTGCTCGCTTTCTTCCCAGGTAATATGAGCCCTGATTCCTTGAACCATTGGCGGCAAGTAGAAAATATGGAGTTCAATAACTGGCATCCATTCGCTTACACAATGGTGATTCTCGTCCTGACACAGATTTGGGATTCTCCGGCCATCATCGTGTTATTCCAAATTTTGCTCATGTCGTTTGTGTATTCCTATGGAATCTATTCCTTCCGCCAATATGGACTCGGAAAAACGATCGCTTGGATTGCAGCCCTCCTATGGGCAGCACTGCCGGTAAACGGCATTTTCTCCACCATTCTTTGGAAGGATGTCGTTTATAGTACTTTCATCGTTTTCCTGACACTCTTTGTTATGAAAACAGTGCTGCAGGAAGGGAAAAATCTGCGGACTTGGAGTGGCATCGCGACATTTACAGTAGTTCTCCTCGGCATTGCATTCTTCCGTAATAATGGATTACCAATTGCCATTTTAACGGCGATAGGCATGCTCCTTGCTTATCGGAGAAACTGGAAGCAGCTGCTGACACCGCTCGTGCTCGTTTCCGCTCTTTATATTGTCGTCACGGGACCAGTATTTACTGCTTACAACATCCAATCTGCCAACCCGAATGAATCTATGAGCATACCGACGCAGCAGATTGCCGCAGTCGTATCCCAGGATGGAGAACTGACGGAAGAACAGCTCAATTACTTAGATACGATATTGCCGATTGAGGACTGGGATGCGTACAATCCATATCTGACAGATCGTATCAAGTTCCACGATAATTTTAAGGACGATGTCATTGTGGCCGATATGGGCAAGTACTTATCCATCTGGTTCGATATTGTCAAACAGAACCCAGCTACCGTCATCGAGGCATATCTGAAGCAGACTTCCCTCGTATGGCAGATCAATAAGCCAGTGGACGGTTATACAAATCCGTACACGATTGACGTGGATCCAAACGAGATGGGATTGGAAACGAGACCGGTGAGCC
The DNA here is from genome assembly GCF_040703035.1 of Terribacillus aidingensis. Classification (NCBI taxonomy): domain Bacteria; kingdom Bacillati; phylum Bacillota; class Bacilli; order Caryophanales; family Bacillaceae; genus Terribacillus; species Terribacillus aidingensis. The sequence continues at coordinate 2,738,042 of NZ_CP159996.1, forward strand.
AAACACTATATGATGTAGTGGAATATGGTCTGGAAACATCCCGCTACCATACAGAAGAACTCTTCTGGCGTCCGGCTGTTTTCAGTATTCTCATCATCTTATTCAGCTTGATCGCTTCCCGGAAACTTGGAGCAATTGCTTGGCTGCCGATTTTGCCAGTGCTTTTGAATACGGCAACAATCTTTGTTGGACTGCCGGCTCAGGATTATCGCTATCAAGTAAGCAATAGCATGGTAAGTATCTTCTTCCTTCTCTTTGCATGTTTGTACAAGAAAGGAAAGGAGCCAAGCCATGGAGAACGCGCGACCTCAACAAAACAGTCATAACAAGCAAAAGCTCGGTATAGCTTTAATCTTATTGTCAGCTGTCTTTACAAGCGTCGGTCAGTTGTTGTGGAAGATCGCGGACGGGGAAATCAATATTCCCCTCCTGATCGGCTGTGCCTGTTATGGAGCAGGAGCAGTCACCATGATGATTGCATTCCGTTTCGGTAAGCTTAGTGTGCTGCACCCGATGCTGAGCCTTGGTTATGTGTTCGCATTAGTGATGGGCTCCATCTTTTTGGATGAGCATATTTCTGCCATGCATATCATCGGGACGGCGCTGATTATCGTTGGGGCGATCCTGATTGGGGGTGGGGAGAATTAGCTGGATCTTATTAGTTACCTGTACGATGCTCGGTGCGGGCGGCGGATTCTTCTTCAAGCGGGCCAGTGATCCATCAACACATACGTCTCGTACACTTCTAATTGGTCTCACTTGTTATGGATCTGCTGCATTGATCAACATCTATGTGCTCGCATTGCTGCCTTATTCTGTCGTCTTCCCACTGACGGCCATTACCTACGTGTGGACATTATTGCTGTCGTATTACTTCTTAAAAGAACATATTCGCTTACGGCAAATAGTCGGTGTCGGACTGCTTGTCGCCGGCGCTGCCTGTCTTGTCCTATAAAAAAACGACTCCCGCTTTAATCGCGGGAGTCGTTTTCTTTTTGTACAGTCTTATTGACTAGTCTGTAGGGGCGTACACGTACCAATTCAGTAAATTGTTCCGATAGATGCAAGGTTGAAAATTTGAAGTTCGAGTCTGCCCAGCGCATGATAAAGCCGACAGTAGCTGCCATTTGAAAATGAATCATCAGATCATAATCCACCGGAATCCTTGGAGTTTCTGTTTCCATATAAAAATCACCTGATAAGCAGTCGACGAATACTCGCAGCATCTTGTCAGCTATATCAGGATAAAGAATTCGCAGAGCCTGCAAGACATGCCTTTCTTCATAAATATGTGTGAATATGCGCATCGTGGAAGGAGCCTGCTCCTGTAAATCGACAAAAGCACTTTCCTTATAAGGTTCTAACAAAGCGATAGCAATACCATCCAGGAAATCAGCAAGGATACTTTCCTTCAGACTCTCTTTATCAGCAAAATGCTTATAGAAGGTGCCACGGTTATAATCGGCTTGATCGGCTATTTGCTGGATGCTGATCCTCTTTTCTTCTTCCTCCAGAATCAAATCGATATATGCCTGTTTAAGCGCCTTCACACTTCTTTTGCTACGTCGGTCCGTTTTCAATTTCATCAACAAAACCGCCTTTTTTGTATATTAAATCTATTTATCTTCTATCTCTAAAATCTTTTTGTTGATTAGGTTACATTAGCTAAATTATTGAGCATTGTTACCTAGTTGTCAATGCGCTAAGATTACTATGACATAACCTTCTAAAAATCTTCAGTAATATCTTCTATATATACTAAGGAGGCTCGCACAGTGAAGGAATTCCAAGGAAAGGTCGTTTTGATCACTGGCGCTGCCGGCGGAATCGGGTCAGCTGCAGCCAAAGCATTTGCAGAAGCAGGCGCCAAGCTTGCGTTGGTCGACCTTTCAGAAAAGGCATTAGACAGGGCTGCGGCAGCTATTGAAACAGAAAAGATCCTGCTTCCTGCAGACGTCACGAAAGAAGCAGATGTAGAACAATTCGTGGAAAAGACACTGCAGCGATTTGGAAGAATTGATGTGTTCATTAATCAGGCAGGATTGAGCGGTGACTTTGTTCCGATTACTGAACAAACTGCAGCGAGCCTGGAGGAAGTACTTCAGGTGAATGTGGTCGGTGCCTTCCTCGGCTTAAAACATGTTTTGCGTGTCATGATTGAGCAAAAAAGCGGCGTAGTCGTCAATACTGCATGCAGCGGCAGCTTACTGGGCGGACCGGGTATGAGCACGTACGTAGCCTCCAAGCACGCTATGCTCGGACTTAATAAGACAGCGGCTTTGGAAGTCGCAGATTACGGTATCCGAGTGAACGCAATTTGCCCGTCAGCTTTGGACACAGAATGGATGGAAGCTATCGAAACGAAGGCAGCTAAAGGGAATGAGAACACAGCCCGCCGAGGCTTTGAAGCGAGTTCACCTATGAATCGGTATGGAGAAGTCGAAGAGGTGACTGGACTGATGCTCTTCCTCGCTTCTGATCGCTCCAGCTTCATCACCGGCTCTTATTACCGTGTTGATGGCGGACAAGGAACAACATCAGTATAAAAAAGAAAGACGAGCGGACAGGTACCTGTCTGCTGCGTCTTTTTTAGTTGGAATCAAATTCTTCTTTCAGTTTATCAAAGAGGATGCGGGCACCTTCCGGACTTAAATACAAGTTGTCTGCATACTGCTTGTTTTCCGGCGTGATTTCTCCCGTTATAGCACAAGTAAAACCAGGCTGATACTTTCGGAAGATGATCTTGTCACCTTCGACAAAAATTTCCACAGGATCTTTTTCTTCTATGCCGAACTCTCTTCTAATTTCTTTCGGCACGACGACACGCCCAAGATGATCGACCCGTCTCGTAATCCCGGTACTCTTCATGAAAACGCCTCCTTTACTGTGATGTTAACACTATACTATATATTTCTTATTATTGAAAATATTATTGTCGTAAAAAGAAGCACAAACACTGATTCTGTTTGTGCTTCTTTTTGTTACTGAAGGATTCCTTCGAGTTCCTGTCGTGTCCGGTCTGCAATAGCAGCATCTGAGCCGAGATAGAAAATCTCAGGCTGATCGGTAACCTTATTTAGAAAAGCTCGTGTCGGCTTCGTAACAGCATCCGGTCTCGTCAGAACGATAGGTGCATCATATTTAGCTGCAAGCGGTGCACCAGACAGACTGTCTACCGTCGTTTGACCGTTAGCAAAGAATACTTGATCCGGATTGTTTCCATAATACTTCGTGATAACAGCAGCATTCGTCGAATAGCGATCAGGTCCGTATACACGTTCCACAGAAGCACCAAGCTGCTTGACTGCATCCGCTACACGTTTAGACACGACTGTCTCACTGCCGATAATTGTCACTTTTTTAATACTATTGCGCTTGATATAATTCTTTACTTCTTCATGCAGCTCTCCCGTTCTTGTCAGCAAGATAGGGATGCCTTCTTTTCCTGCATGAGGTCCGATAGTGAGCGCATCCGGCGATTTCTCATCTCCGACTGCAAGGAAGACCTCTGATGGCTTACTTGCAACAGCTGCTACTTCCTCTGCTACTTTTACGGCTGTCGCATAACGAGTAGAGCCGGCTACTCGTTCGACTGTGCTATTAGGAAACTTTTTACGCAAATCGTTCTCGACATTTTTCGAAATAGCTGGTTCTGCACCGACTATATAGATGGTAGACGGATTCAGTCGATCAATCTCCGTAATTGTCACCTGCTCCAGCTTATTCTGATCCGTTAACAGAAGCGGAGAATCCGTTTGGGCTGCCAGGACGCTTCCTGTGAAAGCATCAATTGGCAGATCGCTTCTTCCAATTACGACTGCTTCAGGAGATTCCAGATGCCAGCCGTAGTTGGAAATGCTCGCACTTGTGGCATTACGGCGTGAACCCTCCAAATTGTGCACGACCATAGGTGCCTTGCTCAAATAACCGCTGGCTACATAACCTGTTTTGCCGCTGCTAGTACGCACTGGATACCAGACATAGTGATTTACATTGGAATTATTTGCAGTGTAGCCGCCAGTGATTGTCAGCTTTTCCCCTCTTGACAAGGAGCCGATGGAAGAACCATTCGGACTATTGCGCAGCGTGAGCTGGTCAGCTGTAACATATACTGTGCTGCCATTTCCATAATTCTGTGTGCTTTCATGCAATGGTCCAGGCGTGGATACTTGGTTTGTCTGGAATGAGAAGTATGAACCAAGTTTTCCGCTAATTCTGCCAGGTGTCAAAAGATGAGTCGGGAAAGGCGTCGTGGTAATCAACGACTGATTCTCCATTTCCTTATACACAAGCTCCTGGTAAGCAGTTTGCGGATTTGCTATTGGATCATTCCGTTCTAACCGTCCATTGTATGCCAGAATAGCAAAGTACCAGTTTTCTAATTTATCAGGATTACCATCGTTGACCTTTGGAATCAGATTATATGCCAAAGTGGATTCAGCTTTCGCGTTAGCCTCATTCCATTTGTCTTTCAGAATACGCATCCCGCGATCGATATTGTAATCGATATCGTGCATCAGGCGCTCTATTTCCTCGGTGTCATTGCGGTTATAATCGGAAACCTGCATGATACCGATACCAATACAATCATAGCCGATCACCACATTGGATCCGTCCGAAATGCTGCAGGAAGCCTGATAGGAAGGTGTGCTCCCCGTCCAATACTGTTTCCAGCCGCTTTCACGGAAAGCGATTGATTTCACGATCTCTGCTGGCACATCGTATTTAACCGCAGCTGCTGTCAGCTTACGGCTGATGGTGTCATAGCTTGGGTTTGAATAGCTTGCAGCACTAGCACGAAACGTGCGTGCTTGTGAAGCACTTGCTGTCGGTTCTGTCCGCTTATCCTCTTTCGTCACTTGCTGCGGAGCTACTGTGAATGCTTCGATATATACTTCTTTCGGTTCTGCAAGCGGTACATCCTGTTCGATTTTTGGGTAGCTTACTTCAAGCTGTGTCCCTTCCTCATCTACAGTGAGTCTCGCTCCTTCATATAAATCGGATTGATAAATGCGTTCCAGTTTCTCATTTGTGACATGCAAGATATCGAATTGCAAGGCTTGTGCTGTTCCATGTGTACGATACTCTACAATTACATAAGATGTATTGTCCATTGTTGTTTCCTGAACAGAGGCAATATCTGCATCTGGAATCGTGGATTCATAAAGTGTCCCAGAATCTCCCTTAATCCGAATTACCCCGTTCGTATCATTCGTTACTTCGACAGTTTTACCATCTGACAATTGTACCGTTGCCGCACCCTCTGAAAAAGCATGACTATTCGACTCTGCTTGGACATCAGCAGGCTGGATAAATGCTAAGCATGCAAGAAAAAGACCAGCAAAAAAGACATATATATTCGTCGCTCTGCTTCTTTCCACCTGTTACCCTCTTTCTTTTACTAGATTCGCAATACAAAATGCTTATGTCGAATTTTGTATCACCTCTTTTAAACTATAAAAAGAGTAGGCGGAATTTACTATACCCTCAGAACAAACTTAACATTGCAAAAACCGATTTTACAATCGCTTAACAAAAAAGCCCAACCATAGTTGGACTTCATCGAGAGAATATTTTTGTCAAGCGAGGCTTGATTTCTTCCACTTCATAAGCTGCTGCTGTCTGTTTTGCCGATTCTTGAATCGTTTGCTTCGCTGCCTCTGGCAGTTCCATATAGGCAGTGATGCAGCCAGCCAGCTCCTCAGCAGATCCTGGTTCAAAAAGAAAGCCATTCCTGCCATGTTGCATATAGTCTAACAGTCCTGCCATCCGGCTGCCGATTACAGGTGTTCCGCAAGCCATCGCTTCCAGACCTACAAGACCAAGGCTTTCTCCTTCTCGCATCGTTGGAAAACAGAACACTGTCATACTATTGTATACACTGTTCAGCTTTTGTTGGGACAGAAGCGGGAAATGCACAAGATTTTTCCGTAATCCATAACTGTCCACCATATTATCAAAGCTTTCTTTCTCCAGTCCATCACCGATGAACAATAGCTTGCGTTTTTCCAGTTTGCCTTGTTCCTTCAGGAGCTTGGCAGCCTTCAGATAGACATCCCAGCCTTTTCCTCTATCAATCCTGCCAACAAATCCTATATAGCTATATGCCGGATTGATCTCAAGCTCCCGGCAAGCAAGCTGGGTATCTTTCTCATAGAAGGTATCCTTGTTAATGCCTCCGGATGGAAATATTTCGATCCGATTCGTCAAACCATATTTCTGCTGCACAAGCTGCTTATAATAATCACTCGGTGTAATGACAGTATCTGATACTTCTAATAAACGCTTCACGTAAGGCTGGTATTTCTGCCGTTTCTGAAACTCTGGCACAACATCACTGCCATGCACATTTGTGTAGACAACCATATTCTTGTTCAATTTCTTGGCAATCAGCACCGGAATTGAATTATGTGTTGCATAATGCACATAGGTAACATCATATTTCCGGAAAACAGATTTCCCGATCACTTTGATAAAATGACTGGCATAAGCAATCAGCTTACCTAAGGAACTCGATTGCTTTGTGACGACAGTACGGTCGAATGCTACTCCCGACTGTGCAAGGATCTTTTCTGTATTTTCGACAAACACCCCATAATTGGGATGCTGCTTGCTTGGATACATATTTGCGATCAAATGAACTTTCATACGAATGCCCCTTACGTACTTAATTGTAAACAAATTGTACGCTTATTCGACAATGCTTGCAGTAGGATTGTCTACTTCTTTAGAAACAATTTACAATCAATGATCAAGCAGACCGAGGAGGAATTCATAGCTTGAGAAGGAATCTCTCCAGGTCGACCAATTTATTTGCTGCGGTTTCCACGGCGTAACGAAAGGTTCATTTTGGTAATAATCACCTTGATTCGCAGGAAGGAATGCTCCTGTTTCGAGACCAGATGTGATAGCTGCCTGGTTATCATTCTGCGCTCCGATATCCACCTTGGTTGTGAATAACTGACCGTTTGCCATTCTCCAAACTTGATCGTCTTCCACCTGTGCCGGTTTAACGGTAGGAGCTTGACTGGCATAAGCAAGTAAAATATCGGTATCCACATGATAGCCAGCTAAAAGCTTATCTGCTTGGTCATCTTCTGCCAAGTAAGATGCTTCAAATTTGTACGTGCTTTCTTTTCCGGCATTAGAAACGGGCTGTTCAGCCAACTCCGTGATTTCCCCTTTCAAAGCAGGACCATCTTTAAGCTTCGCCTCAATCGTCATGGCATTCTGCACCTGTTTCCGCTCCGATTCGACCAGTTCTCCAGTAATAACGAGTTCACTGCTCTTTATCGTAATAATAGGTTTATTCCCAGGTTCATTGATAGCTTCCACAGTGCCTGCCGCTGGACTCGTGACAGTCACATATTCCCCTGTCTCCTCCAAACCAGCCAGCTGTTCTTCCGCGGCTGCAAGTTCTGCATTTTTCTGGGCAAGCTCTTTTTCCAAACTGATGCGGTATTGCTCCTGCAGCTGGGCAGTCTGCTCTTCCGTTGCCTGCTGCAGCGCTTCAGTTGCTTGATCTGTATTTTCCTCGTTCTCAGGTTCGTCAATCGTTTCTGGAACGCTCACATCTTCTGAAAATGCTGTAGCAGTAATATCAGACTCGCCTGCTTCTGAAATTGCTTGCTCCACTGCCGCCGCCTGTTCATCCAGCGAAGTAATGCTGGCTGTCAATTCACGGTACGTTTTCGCATAATCTGCTACTTTATAGGTGAAAAGGTCAGCTCCCTCTTCTACTGCATCGCCAGGCTCTACAAGCATTTCTGAGACAGATCCTGACTCGGAATCCAAGTAGACTGGCACTTCATTCGCAGAGGCTAGTACACCCGGAACAGATAACGTCTCTGTTACATCCTGCGCTGTTACCTGCTCCCACTTATGTATAAAATTCGTCCTGCCTACCCGGCCTTCATCATCCAAGAATAGGATGGAGATGTTGACCAGTACAAGGACGATTCCTAATGCTAGTAATAGCTTTTTCTTCATCCTTCAAGTCCTCCTATGCGAAGATGAATGCAACAATTTTGTTCCCGATGCCGCCAAGCAGAGTCAGCAAAAGCATGTAGCAAAGATAGATCATACCGACAACAGCCCATACATGCCATCGTTTAGCAGGGAAAAGCATAAGCAAACATCTGGTTTGGAAATACAGGATGAACAGCTGGAACAATGACATTGCGCCAAACAAGCTGATTACCCAGGGTCTGTCTGTAACCAAATCTGCAATGACACCAAGTGAAAACGGCGAGCGATCCCATTCCAGGCCGGCTGCTGGCAATAGGATCAGCCAGGAGAGAGCTTCCAGCAGGAATACAATACCTACACTTAATTGGATAACTAGCAGCTTCTGATAAGGAATTTCATAAAAAAGGTAAAATACGAGAGACACAACAAAAATGATAAGCAGTCCCAGTCCTAATCCGGAGACGAGACGGCCGATGATGAACCAAAACTTCGCGTATTCATAATCCGAACCTATGTAATCTGCTTTCAATTGATTCAGCGTCTCTGTCCCAGCACCAACCCATCCCAGCGCTGCATAAACGAGACAGAAAGCGAGGAGGATCAAGACAGTCCATAGCCAATGGCCACGCAGCTGCTCAGCTTCCCGCAGTTTGAATAATGTTTCCTTCGGGTTAGTCAGGAGACGGAAAGGATTCGTATGATATGTCATGTTATGCCATCCTTCTTCTATGTATATAGTAAAAGATTACCGTAATTTTTCAAAATTTGCACATATATTTACAATAAAAAAATAGACTGGCAATATGCCAGTCTATTTAATAAGACTGTTGCTTGGGCGAAGTGCAGTGCGATGCTTCGCGCGTTTTGGCACAACTGGGTTGCTGAGTTTTCCTTTCACGTACTGTATGCCTACATAAGAAAGCAGAGATAACATATACAGTATAGGTGCATAAAGCAGGCCCCAAGCAAACGTGTGCGTCACAGCTGATTGATCGAGTGCCTGATCAAAGATGCTGCGCCATAGTGTATGAATCAAGTAGATACCAACTACATTTTTAGCAATAATGCTAACATAACGATGCTTTCCGATGTTACGTGCTTTCAAGGTGAACAGCAGAAGGGAAATTGTCAAAGGAATTGTACTGATAAGATACTCTCCCTGCGGCAAATCCAGCCCGTAATATAGGATAGACCGCTCCATCAGCTGCAGAACAAATCCAGCAGCTACCATTATAACGATCGTCCTTACACGGATTGCTTGTGCTGCATGAACGATTTGTTTTTCATATAAACCAAAGCAAGCTCCTAGTGCTGTATAAAATAAACCAAAGTAAATTCCGTTTCTTGTCGTCTCTTCCATCGTGACATGGAAGAGTGGTCCATAAGATTGTCCCAGGAGACCAATTAGATTAAGAATAAGACCCACTAACAAGGTCACCTTCATTAGGCGTAATCTGTAAGCCGCATAAATGATGATGATTGAAAAGATCAAAGCGAACATAAACCAAAGCTGAAATTGCGTATAAGATATCCCATCCAATAATGTGCGCCACTGGAAGGTATCCTGAATGTATGCCGTCAGCTCAGCTTTTTGCTCACTCATTGTTCCGTTTGAAGTCGTAAGCATCTTTATAAAATCATATACCCAATAAAAAGCAAACCATGCAGCAAGCAAGCTGATCAGCTTTCCAGTATAGCGTTTGAAGTACGCGAATGTGTCATCTGTTCGCTGGAGTTTCATTGCAAATAAATAGCCTGATGCAGCAAAGAAGAACGGGACTGAGAAGCGTGCGATTGTATCGATGATGAATGCCCAGGTTTCACCGTTCCCGAATGGGACAGCGGTGTCTCGGAATGTATGTGTATGAATACAAACGACGCCGAAGATCGCCAGGCATTTGAAGAAATCAATGGAGTAATTCCTCGTCATGTGCATCTACCTGCTTTCTATATTCTAAGAAATCATATCCGTCTTTTCTTCTTTATATACCCTCAATTCGGGGTGCCGCAAGAGTTTTAACAGAACTGTAACGACAACACAATCTGCTCGCAATATGATTACAAACTCTATCCAATTAGCCCTAATTTTTCCCACAAAAAAAAGCACTTACAGTAGTAAGTGCTTAGGTGGTTTGGCTGAATGCCTGCACAAGCAGATCAAGCTTCTTGGCATCACTTGGCGGCTCATAGCTATCGTCTTTGAAATGCTCGTCGAATGCAGCAGTCAATGCGCCGAAACGGCTGTCCTGCAGAATGGATTGGTAAAACTCGAAAAGCTGACCGTATTGTTCGATATAACGCGTCATCTTCTTATCGAATCCAATCAAGTGATTGGCTGATGGCATACCTAGGAATGAAATTCTTGCCGGATCATATATCGGATAATGCACATTCAAAAGATGCAGCATATGCGTAACGAGGGGAAATTGCATGGAAGGGTTGCCCCGGCGATTTCTCACTTCATATAACGCTGCTGTCAATCCGACGATTTTCCGCTTGTCCGGCTGACATGCGGCTTCCTGGAACAGACGGAAAAAGGTTTGTTCGAATGCCTCTGTCAGATTGGGATTGACCAAGCCTATGTAGTGCTTCAATACGTATTGAAATACTGGACTGTGTTCAGGTCTTCTCGCTTCTTGGCGCAAGAACGCATCGAGGGCGATATCCTCCCGTCTGATTGATGATAGAAGCTGGTCTTTATGAAGCAGCAGCTGCTCCAGAAAATCGGCTTCGGTATATGTGTCGCGCATAAGACAGGTTTCCTCCTCCACTCCAAAGCTGGTAATGATAGTTTACATGATAACATAACCGCTTCGGCAGAAGAAGTGATTGATAGCTTCAGGATAAGCTTTGCCCCATGAAGAAATGTTCATTATTAAGTAAGGCAATGACAGTACCTGTCCTTTTATACTGCTGGTCGAAGGAACGCTCTGACGTTTCTACAAACAAAGCAGTACCATTATAGAAGCTGACTCGGGTGCGGCTTTTTGTTTCTTTAAAGGATTGAATATGATAGAAGGACAGCCAGACGCAATGGGTGTTCGTAGGTGAGGAAGTCGGGAGCATAAAAACGCCATGGGCCGGATGCACTGGAATAGGCACCTTCTTGTCCGTCCGCAGCAGTCTGCCAATTGCATGTACTCTGCCCTCATAAGAGGATCCGTACTGCATGCAGCTATGATCAATGATCGTAAGAGGTGATTGTTCCACCCATATTTCTTTATCGGCTTCAAGAACACGGGATTGGTACACTGGATCGCGCAAACGAAAGACAGCAATGGTATTGCGGGTGATGATGTACTGTTCCCTTTTTTCTATTTGCATAATTTCCCCCTCCAATTGACTGATACAAGACTATATTACTATAAACAGCTGCCCTAATATGTAAAGGAGTTGTAAAAAATAGTAAAAAAGGACGAAGCATACGCTTCGCCCTTTTATTTGATTGCAAAAGTGATTTCAGCTTCGCAAGCAAGCTCTCCATCAACAGTTGCTGTTGCTTTTCCTTTACCGATTGGTCCTTTCAAACGGACAATCTCTACTTCCAGCTTCAATGTATCACCTGGTTTCACCTGGCGTTTGAAGCGGCATTTATCGACGCCGGCAAGGAAGCCGATTTTTCCTTTGTTTTCTTCCTTCATCAGCATCGCAAATGCACCTGTCTGTGCAAGAGCTTCAAGGATCAAGACACCTGGCATTACCGGATAATCAGGAAAATGTCCTTGGAAGAATGGTTCATTGATTGTTACATTCTTCTTGCCGACAGCGCGTTTGCCTTCTTCGATTTCAGTTATTTGATCCACAAGCAAGAAAGGATAGCGATGCGGGATTATTTCTTTGATTTGTTGAACATCATACATAATATGGTGAGCCTCCTGAATGGTTGTCTTTCCTAACGTATTATACCAAAAATGATGCTTGCATGTTTAACGCGTTTTGCGTTAAGGGTATGGTTCTATAAAACTGCTGGGAGGGAAGCCAATTGCTTAATCTTTTATTATGGATCGGCATCATCGTAGTCGCGTTCTGGCTTATTGGTGTCATTTTCAATATCCTCGGAGGAATCATTCACATTTTCCTTATCATTGCTGTGATCCTGTTCGTTATTTATGCAATCAGGAAAAGCAGGGGAAGGAAATAGAAAAAAGGCTTGCCCGGTAACCGGAGCAAGCCTTTTTTATGACTTCTGGTTGATCAAGTCATATATGTGTGTCCATGTATCTCGTTTGAGGACGTCCAGCGCGTTGCCATCACCCAGTACGCCGTAGCCGAACAGCAAACCAAGCAGCAGGAAGACGATCAGGATAATCGGCACTACAAGCAAGCGAAGCCAAATCGGAAATAATCTTCTCCGCTGTTTTTTCGGCGCCTTTTCTCCTTCTGCCTGCTTCTTTTTATCATGTTGTTCTTTTGTCTGGAGTTTGGATGCATTACTCGGCATAGCGTTGTGGCTCCTTATTCTTATCTAATCTGGTTAATGAGACCGCTCATCTGATCACTCATGGAAATGGAGCGTGCATTGAACTGATAAGCGCGCTGTGTATTTACCATTGCAGTCATCTGTTCACTAAGATCAACGTTTGACCCTTCCAGGCTGCCTGCCTGCAATTCGCCTTCTCCCTCATTAAGCGCTTGGGCAAGCGCAGGGTCAGCAAGCTCAAAGGCAGTATCACCTGTACGTGTCAGGACGCGTGGATTATCGATGGCTGTAATCTGAAGGTTTGCTTCCACAGCATTTACTCCATTACGCTCTACAACGATTTCTCCGCGGTCATTGATTGTAATACTATCAAAATCAGAACGTAATGCAATAGGTCCATCGACACCGTTCACCAAGTTTCCTTCTGCTGTCGTCAAAGCAACTGTGCCGTCCTGCTGCGGCTGAAGGTAGAAATTCCCGGCACGTGTATAGAGCTGCTGTCCGTTTTCGCCTGTAATCGTGAAGTATTGGTTGTCATTCAAAAGTGCTGCATCCAGATTGCGATCCGTTGTCTGGATCGTTCCCATCGTCATGAGCGGGTTTGTACTGCTCATGTATGCTCCAGAGCCGATCCGGATGCCGTCACTTGTGCTTCGGCTTGTCGTATTCGCCTCATCATTCGGCGGGTTATACATCTGCTGATAAAGCAAGGAAGAGAAATTAGAGGTCTGTGCTTTATAGCCTGATGTATTTGTATTCGCCATATTATTCGCGATCAAATCCAATCGCTGCTGCAGCTGCCCCATTGTTACGGCAGCCTGTGTCATCATCCTGCTCATTTTGCTCCTCCTTTACAGCTTCCCGACTTCATTGACTGCTTTTCCAAGGCTATCATCATATGCTGTCAGTACTTTTTGGTTCGTTTCAAACGTCCGGTATGCCTGCATCATGTCTGCCATTGTCTGCTGCAAATCGACATTCGAGCCTTCTACTGCACCCTGGACGATATTATATGTCACTCCAGCAGTTGCCCGGGCATCTGCTGCCTGAGCTTCTTCGCTTGCGGTATATACGTTCTCACCCTGCTTGTCCAGCAAATTTGCATCCTGTACGTATGTCAGGCCGAGCTGGATATTCCTGCCGTCGGTGAATTGCATAGAACCATCGGCTGACATCGTATATGTTTGATTATTTGTCTGAATCGGGTTGCCTGCTGTATCAAGAACATAACTGCCTTGATCATTCGTCAGAAAACCTTCTGCATCAATGGTAAAATTGCCATTACGAGTATACGCTTCACCATCAGCTGTCTGCAGATTGAAGAATACAGAGCCATTTTCATCCGGGTACGCTCCGTCCACTAGAGCCGTATCTGTACTGATACCTGTTTCCCGTAAATCTCCTTGGACAAAGTTCGGAATCGTCTCTTGCACATACACGCCGGAATTGATACTGCCGATTTCCTTGGAAGTCGTAACATAGCGGGAGTTATCCGCTGATGTCGGCTTGCTCTCCATCGATTTCAAAAGCATCTCCGGAAAAGCCCGCAGCTGCCCTTGATCTGCTTTATATCCATTTGTATTCGCATTAGCTAAGTTATTAGACAGTACTTCCTGTCTGCGCTGCTGGGCGAGCATACCGGATGCAGCTGTATATAATCCTTTAAGCAATGTTTCGGTCCTCCTAGGCAGTTAGATTGCCAGTGTTTTTGGTTTCTATCTATTTATATCGGCAGAATCCTAAACAAATTGAACCTCTTCCGTATACATTAGAGAATAAAGTACACAGAAGAGGTCAAATTATCATACTACTTTACGTTTTTCCAGTTTGTCGATGTTTTCAAGCATGATGCCAGTACCTTTTGCTACACAATCCATCGGATCTTCCGCAATGAATACAGGAACCTTCAATTGTTCAGCAAGCAGCTGGTCAATACCGTGAAGCAGTGCTCCACCGCCAGTCAGGATAATACCGCGGTCGATGATGTCTGCAGACAGCTCAGGAGGTGTCTGTTCCAGTACAGTACGCGCCGCTTGTACAATCATGGCAACTGACTCACGCAGTGCTTCTTCTATTTCTTGCGAATGTACAGTGATCGTACGCGGAAGACCGCTTACCATGTCCCGGCCGCGGATATCAATCGATTCCTGACGTGCGCCTTCAAATACTGTCGCAATTTCAATTTTGATATTTTCGGCTGTACGTTCACCGATCAATAGCTTGTATTTACGTTTGATATACTGCAGGATTTCTGAATCGAACTTATCCCCAGCCATCCGAATGGACTGTGCTGTCACGATGTCACCCATGGAAAGAACAGCAACATCTGTTGTGCCGCCGCCGATATCGACGACCATATTACCGCTCGGCTGGAAGATATCCATTCCTGCACCGATAGCTGCAATTTTCGGTTCTTCCTCCAAGTATACTTTCTTACCGCCGGATTTCTCCGCAGCTTCCCTGATTGCTTTTTGTTCCACTTTCGTGATATTAGTTGGGCAGCAAATCAGCATTCGCGGTTTAGATAGAAAACCTTTTACATTGATCTTGTTGATGAAATAGCGGAGCATCGCTTCAGTTACATCAAAATCAGCGATTACGCCGTCTTTCAACGGACGAATCGCCTCAATATTTCCAGGTGTTCTGCCTACCATGCGTCGTGCTTCTTCCCCGACTTCAAGTACATTGCCTGTAATTCTGTCCATCGCGACAACGGATGGTTCATTCAGAACGATACCTTTTCCTTTTACATGTATTAGTACGTTTGCCGTACCGAGGTCAATTCCTATATCTCGTGCCAATATCCTCAGATCCTCCCTGTAAAGATAGAAACTTTGTCGCATCCGTTCGAGAACATAATGCTACTTATCTTATAGTGTAGCACAAAACATGGAGAATAGTAGCAAATTCTGAAAGAAAAGAAGGATAAAAGTAGGAATATTGGAAAGGGATTGGATGAACCTTTACAGGATGAAAGTTGGGTTTTAGGCAGGAGCGTCGGTATTTGTTTCCAGCTTATACTTCAATTTGGTAGCCTCCCCGCCCCTTAGATGACGGATAGCTTTGTGATAATCAAGGATCTCCTTCACTTCATTGGCCAAATCCGGATTGATCTCCGGCAGTCTCTCTGTCAGATCTTTATGCACAGTACTCTTGGATACACCGAATTCCTTTGCAATCACGCGAACTGTCTTCTTCGTTTCCACAATGTGCTTACCTATGCGCACCGTGCGCTCTTTGATATAATCATGCACAGCCCATGCCTCCTTAAGTTGACGGTTCTTGATGTTCATGAGACAAGATGAGAAGCGATGAAGTAATTCGGATATGTATTTTTCTTGTGCAAGTCATAGATGATTGGGCATCTGCGGCGTTGAGCGCTTCACACTCGTTCCCTTCAAACACTTGCTTTGGTTTGTAACATCTTATTAGCTGGAAAGCTGTTTTATTCCATAAAAAAGACCCTCTCAGCTAGTGGAGGGTCTGTCGTTATCTATTTTCTGGATTGCGTACATAGGTAAACGGGAAAAATAGAAGTCTTTATGTCTGCGGATGAATAGGTGATAGGATGCCACTAGATAATCCTTATTCTGGTGGATGAGTCCATAGAAGTATTTATAAAAAGCTGTCTGTTTTTCAGGCTTCCACTTAGGATAGCGCTTTCTTGCATTTTCCACTTCGCCAAGCTGAAACTCGATATATGCAAGTGCATGCGGGTCATCTGTCAAATACGTATGCAAAATCCCAAAGTGGGCTGCTACGATCGGCAGCACTTGCCGGTCAAGTAATTGTGCCAGACAAGTGATGCTGTATTGCTTTGCCATCTTGCTCCCTTCAGCAAGATGAGAAAAGCTTGCAATCTTGTCATCGAAAAGGAAGGTCAAACCCATCTTGTAATGCTGTACGGCTCGCTGGCCTGGCAGATATGTATGTTGGAGAATGTTCCTGCTATGTTTCCGGGCAATGATCAATTCGTTCCGTTTCCAATGATATTGGAACAGCAGCTTGTCCATTCGTACAGTCATCATGATGCGCAGGAAATAATCTTTGATAAGGATAATCGTCTCCTGTAATTCATCCAGATAATATGCAATGGCATGATAATCGTGGCATTGGAAATGCTGGTAGATCCTGCCGAACAGAATCAAAGCCTTCGCCTCTGGAAAATCCGCTTGATGGCGGCTTATCTGCCTTTCAAACTCATTACCTGGCAGCTTGTACACCTGGTACTGATTTATTAGTTCATATAAGTGGGCATATGACCTGTTCCGCCGGTGCAATGATTGCTTATTCTTTTGTATCAGCAGCTGAAGCTCTTCTTCATAAAAGTTCATACCAAGGAAATCCATTGCTGCCAACTGAACATCGGCAGATGCGGAATGTACACAGAAATTCGCAGTCAGGTCTGTTACCTGCTTCACATCATGACTTGTCTCTACTAGCTGAATGAAGGACCAAAGATCTGTCATCCGGCTTGTTGCTGCCGAGAGCTTGCCCAAGTCAGTCGCTTCCTTACGCAAACTGGATTGATTCAACGTTCCTTTCTCCTCTCACATTTCCCAATCTTACCTCCATGGAATCACTTGACTTCGACTTTCACTTTGTGTTTTGCACCATTTCATTATTCCATCTTTTCAGATAATTTCAAGCAGTTTCTAGTCTGATTCGTTCGACAAATTATTAGGTTTCCTGGTTTTATTGTTGGGCTGCTTTATGCCTAAAAAAAGCACCCCGGGCTCGGGGTGCTTCTGTCGAATCAAGTTTGGGCTGAAGAAGAGGAAGACGTTGCTTCGTCCTCTGGCTGCTCATCTTGTTCTGGAGATTTTTCTTCATCAGATGTATCAGGCGTTTCTTCTGTATCACCTGATTCATCTGTTGGAGTTGCTTCAGCATCTGCATTTTCTTCCGCTGGAGCTTCAGTCTCAGTCTGTTCATTCTGACCAGCTGTGTCAGCTGTATCTTCCTGTACTGCTTCTGCTTCAGCTTTTGCTTCCTGCAATTTGCTTACAGGCTGATTGAAAAAGCTTTCCGGGTTTACAGGTGTATCGCCGTTAAGCACTTCAAAGTGCAAATGTGTCGCTTTATCTTTTGCAAATAGGCTCTGTCCTGCTGTTGCAAGCACATCACCTTGTTTCACTTCCTGGCCTGCTTCTACTTTCACATCTTCCAGACTTGCATAATACGTTACTACACCATTTTTATGCTCGATCTGAACAACGTTTCCGTGGAGGGCATCTTCCTTCACTTCTGTGACTGTCCCGCTCAGTGCAGCAAGGACATCGAATGCTCCGCCATCAGCTGCAGCGTAATCCACTCCGGTGCTTTGATAGTATTTGTTGTCGTAGAGTACGAGTGCATTCTCTTGGGCTTCGCTGTCTGCATTGTGGTCATAGAATTTCGTTACGACTGTTGCTTCTGCGTCTTCAGCTACAGGAGCTTTCACTACTTCGTCTTGTTCTGCTACAGGAGTTGCTTCTTCATCTCCATTAAAATTCAGGGAGTCGAAGATGCCTTTGTCATCCTCTGCTTGTTCCGGATCATTCGTACCGCTTTGGTACCACAATACGGCTGTCAGAAGCAAAGCAGAAATACCAAGATACAACGCTGGGAAAAACCATTTTTTACGGAAAAGACGTTTCCACTTAGATTTTGAAACGCTATTTTTTTCCTTCATAGATCATCACCTCTGCAACCATTGTCGTCACAAAGATAGATTCCTATACATATGTTTCAGAAAATTTTTCCATCCTTACTTGGACACGAGCTTGGCGCCTTCTGCCGGCAGTTTATTAATCTCCGTATCTTTATAATAGTACGTCAGGATATCCTTATACGATTTGCCTTCTGCAGCCATGCCATTCGCACCATATTGACTCATCCCGACGCCATGACCATACCCCTTTGTTTGAAAGATGAGATGATCATCCTTCATTGATAACGTGAAATCTGTCGATTTGAGTCCTAGTTTTTCGCGAATTTCCCTGCCTGTGAACTGCTTGCCTCCAATTGCCACTTCGGCTACGCGCTGACTGCTGTTGCGTTTCAGCTCACCTGGGGGGGTATTCGGATCAATTTCGACACCAAGCAGCTTCTCTGCTTCCTCGATTTCAATTACTTTCTGATCTTCAAATTTCGGTGACTGCTTATCCCATGGACTTTCAACTGATTTCAAATATGGCAGCGGATTTTCCCAATAGTTCTCCGCATTTTCCGTGTATCCATTGCTTGTGGAGAAAAAGGAAGGCGTAATCGGTTCACCGTCATATGTGATAATCTCCCCGCTTGTTCCTTCCGCCGCCTCTGTCAGCTTCGTCATTTTTTCTTCATAATCCCTGCCCCATGCCTGGCGGAGCTCGTCTTCATTCTTGTATACTTGGTCGCTGGTAGAATCCGATACCTCAATCGCTTCCGGTTTCTCTGCTTGATGATCTTCCATATAACGTACCACGTAAGTCCGAGCTGCGACCGCTTGCGCCTTGAGTGCTTCCAGTTCGAAGTCGGCGGGCATCTCAGAAGCGACTACACGTGTCACGTACGTCTCAAGCGGAACCGTTTCAACTGTATTGCTTGCTGTACGGCTTACTTCCACTGCTACACTGGCTGTTTCCTTGATCTCTTTTTCTTGTTCCATTGCTGTTGCCGTCCTCTCCATTCCGCCGGGGTCTATAAATGGTACTACAATCAATGTAGGGAGCGCCACGATGACAGTGAATAAACAGACGATCAAGATGCTGATGACTATGTGGGACTTGAGACGTCGCTTTGTGCTTGGTTTCTTATTTTGCATAGAGGACCTCCTTATCTGCCTGCTGGTCTACTCTTTACTCTATGTATCTTCTGTGGATTGCTAGAACATCTGCCCATAAAAAAATAGAGTACCCGCGGGCACTCTATCAGCTCCAATATCTTCTGACGGCACAAAGCTCTGTTTCATATACTGTGCCCGCCAAATTCAGTATTTCAATTTGTCTTCCTGTTTTCGGGGCATGCAGCATTTTTCCGTTTCCATAATAGAAACCAACATGGTGAATACGTCCCTTTCCACCATCATAAGCGAAGAACAGCAAATCCCCCGGTTCTGCTTGATCCAAACTAATGGCTTTTCCCTCCAAAGCCTGTGCACTCGCATCCCGCGGAATGACATAACCGCTCGCAAGATGCATATTGTAAGCAAATCCGGAGCAGTCGTAGCCCCAGCTGCTCATTCCGCCCCATAGATAGTCCAGCCCAATGAATTGTTCCGCATACGTGATCAGTGCCTCACCGTCTTCCTCATGAAAAGTCCAGATACTGCTTTGGGCCTTGGAAAGTCGCCCCCGACCGAGCGGTGTCAGAACGGTAAAGGCTGTTCCCGACTCTTCAATAAATGGCAGCTTTGTCAAAAAACTGAGTTGAACTATCTTGCCGGAACCCTCTACTTGCAGAGCAGCCTGCTTCGCTCGTACTTCAACCATATGATCTGATTTTGGCAGCGGATCTGCAAGCTGACGAGCGGGAATCCATCCGGGATATCCTTGTTCATCTTTTGGTGTGGACTGGGAGGGTATCACCACTTTGACCCAGTCACCCTTCCGCTCCACTTCCCATACTGTTGTGCCGAATAGCACTTGTGATTGAAGCAAATTGTTTTCATGAAGCTCCAATCTATCGGCGTGAGAAAGGTCATGCACCCAGCGTGACGGATTAGACGGATTAGAAACAATCGGTGTATCCACTTGTCTGGAGGAGGCAGGATTTGTCCACAGATTAGCGACGGAAACAGCAATCACACTTTCTTTCATAATACCTTTTCTCCTTGGACATCCACTGCCAGGATACCGAGCCCTGGCGATGCATTGAGCAGCAGTCTGCTACCTTCATATCGGACACCGCCTGTAACGATATCCTCCCGGAGCATGAGCGGTGCATCAAAATCGACCCGTGTAATATGCTGCTGACTGGCAGCCAGATGCGCTGCTGCACTGATACCGATTCGGGATTCGATCATACAGCCGACCATGCATTCTACACCATAAGAGCGAGCTATACGGGCGATATCCAGGGCAGGCTGAATGCCGCCCGCTTTCATCAATTTGATATTGAGCAAGTCAGCCGCACGCATTTCCAGCAGTGCAAGGGCATCCTGCGGAGAAAATAAGCTTTCATCAGCCATGACTGGTGTCTGGACATTTGCTGTTACATACTGTAATCCCTTCAAATCTGCAGCAGCTGTGGGCTGTTCCACAAGTTCGATAGCAAGATCCATATCCTCCATCCTGCTGATGGCACGGACTGCGGTTTTCCTATCCCACCCTTGGTTTGCATCAAGACGAAGCGTGATACTGCTGCCTACTGCCTCCCGAATTGCTTGAAGTCTTTTTATATCCGTTTCGATATCATCCTTGCCGACTTTTATTTTCAAGGTCCGGAAACCGTCCTTTACATAGCCTGCAGCGTCTGACGCCATTTCCGATGGTGTATTGACGCTGACTGTGTAGTCGGTTTCCAATGTATCACGAGCGCCGCCCAGCAGCTGATACAGCGGAATACCTGCATACTGTGCAATACAGTCATGCAATGCCATATCTACAGCTGCTTTGGCGCTTGTGTTGCCGACGAGGCATTGCTGCAGCTGATGAAATAATGCGTCTCGTTCCAGCAATGACATGCCGATGATGGCAGGTTTGATGATGGCTTCAACAGCATAACGAATGCTTGCCAGGCTGTCTCCCGTTATCACATGCGTCGGCGGAGCTTCCCCCCAGCCAATCACACCATCATCAGTTGTCACTTTTACAACGATGCTCTCTGCTACTGTCACCGTTCGCAGCGCTGTCTTGAAGGCTTTTTTCAAAGGAACTGCAGATTGGTATACATCTATTCGAGCAACCTTCATGCTCTCACCCCAGCACTCACCTGCAGGGTTTTCGTTTTTGTATCCATCGTTGCTTCTGTTCCAAGCGGCACTGTGATATTCGGATTGCAATGTCCGATACGGAACCCTTTAAGGACAGGCTTTTCCAGGTCCGTCAGGTAATCAACAAGGACTTGATCAAAGGAGAGTGACGTTTCTGGATCCTTCGCTTCGCAATCCGTGAAATCCCCAATAAGAATGCCTGCTGCCTGATCCAGCTTGCCTGCCAGCTTCAGCTGATTCAGCATACTGTCAATTTTATATGGCGATTCAGAAACATCTTCTAACAAAAGCAGCTTACCCTTTGTATCAATTTCATCTGGTGTACCAAGTGTACTCGTCAGCAAGGATAGGTTGCCGCCAACTAATGCTCCTGTAGCTCTTCCATGCACGATAGCCTCCAGCGGAGAAATAGCTGTTGTATAAACAACATCCTGTGGGATGAAGAATTGCTGGAGCAAATCATAACTCAGTTTGGCAAAGTCAGATTCCCCCATGTCGGAAGCTACCATGGGACCATGAAAAGTAATCAGTCCAGTCCGCTGTCTGATTGCTGTATGTAGATACGTTATATCACTGTATCCGAGCAGCACTTTCGGGTTTTGTTTGATAGCTTCATAATCCAGCATTTCAACAATCCGAGCAGAACCATAGCCGCCTCTGCTGCAAATGATTCCTTTTACTTCATTATCTTTGAACATATCGTTCAGATCAGCAGCTCGATCAGAGTCAGAACCCGCAAGATAGCCATATTTGTCAAACACATGCTTCCCCAGCTTCACATGCAGACCTAACGATTCCACAATCTTGATCCCCTGCTCGAGTTCCTCGCGTTTAATCGGACCTGCTGGTGATACAATCCCGATTGTATCTCCTTTTTTCCACACAGATGCTTTCATCATTATCTCCTCCCAGTCTATATGTATGGTATGACAGACGGAAGAGAAGTGGCTCTCACCACTTCTCTTCATCTGCTTTATTCAATATCCGCCCATTTCAGCTCCAAGTAGCCGACTGGGTGCATGATGACATTCTTTACATTCGTCTTTTGCAGGTACACATGCTGGTAGAAGTGAAGCGGTACGATCGGCATTTCATCCATCAATATTTTCTCTGCTTCCATCAGCATCTCGTAACGCGTAGCCTCATCGCTTTGTGTTTTCGAGTCAGCAATCAGCTTATCGTATTCTTCATTGGACCAGCCTGTTCGATTAGAAGAGGATTCAGTCGTAAAGCTTTCCAGGAAGTTAACCGGATCGCCATAATCAGCCAAGAAGGATCCGCGGAACAACTGATAGACGAGCTTCGTCTGCTCTTCGCTGAACACACTGGATTCGACGGTCTGCAATGTTACATCAACACCTAAGTTTTCAGAAAGCATATTCTGCACGCCTTCAGCCAAGCGTTCGTTTTCTGTATTTGTACCATATGTCAGTGTCACAGCAGGCAACTCATCCCAGCCTTCTTCAGCCATGCCTTCTTCCAGCAATTTCTTCGCTTCGGCTGGATTATCTTGGATTAAATCGCCATTTTCTTCACGGAAGTCACCGCCATCAGGTGTTTCAAAGCCATATGGTACGAAGCCGCGAGCAGGCTGTTCGCCAATACCGCGGACAAACTCGACGATATCATCACGATTCATTGCCATAGCAAATGCTTTACGGATTTTTTCATTCGTAAATGGTTCTTTCTGTACGTTGAAGCGGAGGAATTGATCACCGGCCTGCACCTCAGTTACCAGCTCATCACTTTCCATCAGTTCCTTCGCATTATCCGCAGGGATGGAGGATCTGTCCAAGTCTCCGCTCTGATACATTTGGTACTCCGTATTCCGGTCAGCAACCATTGCCCAGTTCACTTGATCCAGCTTCACTGTTTCAGCATCCCAGTACTCTGGGTTTTTGACCATGATCAGTTCTTTATCATGCGACCAGCTGTCAATTTTGAATGGACCGTTGCTAACATATGTGTCTGCTTCGGCGAACCATTCCGGATTTTCCTCTGCTACTTTTTCATTGACTGGGAAGAAAGCAGGGTTAGTCAGCAGGTTCAAAAAGTATCCAGTTGGTGCTGTTAGTGTCACTTTGAACGTCTTTTCATCGACTGCTTCAATGGCAACATCATCCGCACTGCCTTCCCCGCTGTTATACGCTTCGGCTCCTTCAATCACATATGCCAGGAATGCTGGCTGATAAGCCTGTTCCGGATCAAGCATATGCTTCCATGCATAGACAAAATCGTTGGCAGTAACGTCATCACCATTGGACCACTTGGCATCTTCACGAAGATGGAAAGTATATTCCTTGCCGTCCTCGCTGACATCCCAGCTCTTTGCAATCGCTGCTTGTGGCTGGTGACTTTCATCAAGACGAGTCAGTCCCTCCATCAAGTTGTTGACCATTACCCAGGAAACACTGTCAAAGCCTTCTGGCGGATCAAGGGATGTAGGCTCCTGGCCGTTATTAAGGCGAAGGACTTTCTTATCCTCTCCTTCTCCACCATCGCCGCTTCCTCCGGCACTGTTATTCGCAGTACACGCAGATAGCAAAAGGACCAATGCAGCAAGACAAGCAATCATAGATAATTTCCAGTTTCTTTCCATCTCTTTTCCCCCTTGAAATTTGATCAGACTGGCTGCCGTTTGGCTCGTGCATCCTGCAGCCAGCATTCCACCTGATGTGAATCGGATAGATAACTGGTGCTAGGATGTACATTTGCGCATACCTGCATCGCATGCGCACAGCGGGCCGTAAATGGACAGCCTTGCGGCGGTGCGAACAAATCCGGCGGAGTCCCGTCGATTGGCTGCAGGATATCTTCTTTCATATCGAGCCGTGGCACGGATTGCAGCAAACCGATTGTGTACGGATGCTGCGGACGATAAAAGATATCATCCTTATCACCGGTCTCAATGATCTTCCCACCGTACATGACAGCGACACGATCTGCTACGCGGGCAACGACCCCAAGGTCATGTGTGACAAGAATGATGGATACTCCCGTCTTTTCCTGGATTTCCTTGAACAGCTCCATGATCTGTGCCTGGATGGTCACATCAAGTGCTGTCGTTGGTTCATCAGCAATGAGCAAATCTGGTTCACATATTAGCGCCATAGCGATGACAATCCGCTGCCGCATCCCGCCGCTGAATTGATGCGGGTATTGCTTCAGCCTGCTCTCCGGATTGGCTATACCGACAAGCCGGAGCATTTCCAAGGCCTTTGCCTTCGCTTCGCCTGAACTCACTGATGTGTGCTGCTTCAGTCCTTCCGTCAGCTGATCACCGACAGTCAAGGTCGGATTGAGTGCTGTCATCGGATCTTGAAAAATCATCGAGATGTCGACACCGCGGATAGCTCTCATTTCCTTTTTCGATGTTTGTACAAGATCCTTGCCTTTGAAACGAATCGAACCGCGGACGATTTTACCGGACGGAGATGGAATGAGCTGCATGATGCTGTTGCTCGTCACACTTTTCCCGCTGCCGGATTCACCAACAATCGCAAGCGTCTCTCCTTTTTTCAAATACAGATTCACACCCCTGACAGCCTGGACTGTTCCGCCATATGTCGAGAAATGCACATGCAAGTCATCAATTTCAAGTATCTTTTCCATTCTGTCACCTCCTCAGCTTCGGATCGAATGCATCCCGTAAGCCATCACCAAGTACATTGAAGGCGAACATTGTCAAACTGATGAACAATGCCGGGAAGAACAGCAGCCACCAATCTCCGGATAAAATTGCAGACAGACCATCATTGGCCATCGATCCCCAGCTCGCATTCGGCGCTTGTATACCAAGACCTAAAAAGCTTAGGAAAGCTTCTGCGAAGATTGCGGATGGTACAGTCAGCGTGATCTGCACGATGATCGGACCCATCGTATTCGGCAGCAAGTTCTTGCGGATGATTCGACCTGTACTTGCTCCTAATGTTTTGGATGCAAGCACATATTCATGGTTGCGCAGCTGCATCACTTGGCCGCGGACAATCCTAGCCATTCCAATCCAGCCCGTAATCGTCAAAGCAACAATAATCGTGAAGAGACTCGGCCCCATTACAACAAGCAGCAAGATAACAACCAGCAAATGCGGCAGTCCGTAAAGCACCTCGATGATACGCATCATGACACTGTCCGTACGTCCGCCTTTATAGCCTGCGACACCTCCATATATGATTCCGATAAAGAAATCGATCAAGGCAGCCGCTACACCGACAAATAACGAAACACGTGCTCCGTGCCAAAGCCGGGTAAACACATCACGTCCCAAATTATCAGTGCCAAACCAGTGTGCAGCAGATGGCGCTAGGTTTTGGTTCCGTAATGCCCCTTCTGAAATGGAATAAGGCGAGAAAATTGGAGCGAAGACTGCTGCTAGGATTAGGACGATTAGAAAGAATAACCCTGTAATGGCTAATCGATTTTGCTTCAATCGCAGCCATGCATCTTTGTAGAAGGACAAACTTGGACGAGCTACTTCCTCCGCTTTGTTCAGATCCTTTTCTATCGGCTGGAACCATTCATCCGGTATTTGCTGTCCAGTCGTATCAATCGGTCTATTATGATGTTCCATATCAGCTGCCTCCTTTCTTGTGCAGCTTGATTCTTGGATCCAGAATGCTGTAAACGATATCGACTAGGAAAAGCATGAAAATGAGAAAGGCACTGTAGAAAACGGTCGTCCCCATAATGACTGGGTAATCACGGTTGTTTATACTTTCAACAAAATACTTTCCCATACCAGGTATGGCAAAAATACGTTCAATGACAAATGTTCCTGTCAGGATAGCAGCCACCAATGTTCCCAGAATGGTAACTACGGGCATCAGAGCATTCCGCAAAGCATGCTTAATGACGATTTTAGCTGGTGACAGACCTTTTGCCCGTGCGGTCTTGATATAATCCTGTGTCAGAACCTCCAGCATGCTGGATCTTGTCAAACGGGCAATGATCGCTGTAGGTCCTGTCGCCAAAGCAATGATCGGCATGATCATATGCATCGGTGAAGACCAAGTCGCAGCTGGCAGTATCTGCAAATTCACTGCAAGCTGCTGAATCAGCAATGTTGCCAGGATGAAGTTCGGTATGGAGATACCTAATACAGCCAATGTCATCGCTATATAATCTATAATGCCGTTATGCTTCAGCGCAGCCAGGACACCTAAAGTAATACCAGAAATAAGGGCGATTGTAATTGTCCACATGCCAAGCTCTGCTGATATCGGGAAACCGCGGCCAAGCAAATCATTCACGGTTTCAGTCGGCTGCTTGATGGACGGACCGAAATCAAATGTTGCCAAGGATTTAAGCCAGATGCCGTATTGAACGATCATTGGCTCATCCAAATGATAATGTGCATTCAAGTTTTCCTGGACAGCTTCACTTGTGCTCCGATCCTGTGTCGTGAACGGATTCCCTGGAATGCTGTGCATCAGGATGAATGTCAGTGTCGCGATAACGAATATGGTTGCTATCATAATTACAAATCGGCGAATCAGATAAATCGCCATAAGCTGTCACTCCTAACTGAAGGTCGTATGCATGGCAAGCTCCGTCATAACGAGCATGGCACGATACGCTTCGATGATGTCTTTGGCTGGAAAAGCAACAATGGTTGTACCTGGCTCGATATAGGTTCCTGGCATCAGATGGGCCCATTCCGCTTGTCCATAGTTGGTGAATTCAATTCGCAGAACGATTTTATCCGGCGGGACGAGCGGTTCCGCCATAGTCACTCTCTCTATCGCTTCTTGGACCTTTTCACGAAGAAGCTTGCTTGCTTTCTTCGGTGTCAGCGTTAAAACTGCAGAGCGGGATAGTGACTGTTTGACTGGAGCTGTTACAACCCCTGGAATAAGCTGTTCTGCCTCTACACACGCTTGATCATCACCTGCAACCAGAAGGACCGGTACACCGTAATGCCCAGCAACGTACGCATTGAAACCCAGTTCTCCGATCGGCTCATCATTCAGAAAAAAGTTACGGACCCCGTGAATCATGCTGTGGGACATGACACCGAACTGTCCAGCTCGCGCATGATAGCCGGAAAACATCACTCCTGCAAAGCTTGCATCCAGACTTTGCACCATTGAAAGCGGTTTCACTTCACCAGATATCAAATAAGCCTCTTCATGTAATTCCTCTACCAAAAGGTTATTCATTTTAGAATGGCTGTCGTTAACAAGAACATATGCTGCACCTGCATCCATCGCTGCCCCAATGATGCTATTTGCTTCGGCAGTCATAATTCTTCTTGCCCGTTCGTAATTATGTTTTGAACTGTCTACATATGTATAATCCGGTAAACCGACGATCCCTTCCATATCCACCGACAGGTATATTTTCATTCTACCCCTCTCTTCCGAACATTCTTTATTAGTTGAATTTTCTAAATAATTATAGCATAGCGCTATACGCTTAGGAAGAAGAATTACCAATTTGTAGGGAAGGTTTTCTCACAAAGACATTAAAAATAAGCCCCTTCTAACAAAGGGACTTATCCTTAGTAGTCTTAATAAGTTGTTTCTTCCATTGTAGCAGCTGCTTCTTCGAACACTTCATCATTTACGCGTTCGATATCTGCACCAAGTGCTGCCAGTTTTCCATGGAAATTCACGTAACCGCGATCCAAATGCTTAAGCTCTGTAACGCGCGTATAACCATCTGCAATTAATCCTGCCAGAATAAGAGCTGCTCCAGCACGCAGATCTGTTGCCGCTACTTCAGCTCCTTGCATGTTTGTCGGACCTTCCATGATGACACTGCGGCCTTCGATTTTAATCTTTGCATTCATGCGGCGGAATTCTTCCACATGCATGAATCGATTCTCGAATACTGTTTCCGTAATGATGCTGGTGCCTTCTGCACATAGCATCAAGGCCATCATCTGTGACTGCATATCTGTCGGGAATCCTGGGTGTGGCAGCGTTTTGACATCTGTCGCTGTCAATTTGTCAGGACCGATAACACGAATGCCATTTGCTTCTTCCTTGATAATGACACCCATTTCTTCCATTTTAGCAGCAGCTGCACGCACGTGCTCCATTTCAATGCCTTCAATCAAGACATCACCTTTCGTGATTGCGGCTGCAACCATGAAAGTGCCAGCTTCGATACGGTCTGCGATCATGACATGCTCAGCGCCTGTCAATTCTTCAACACCTTCGATACGGATTGTTTCTGTACCAGCGCCAATGATCTTCGCACCCATCGCATTCAGATAGTTTGCTAGATCCACAATCTCTGGTTCTTTTGCACAGTTTTCGAGAATAGTAGTTCCTTCAGCTAGTGCGGCTGCTGTGATGATGTTCTCTGTTGCACCTACACTAGGTACATCCAGATATATTTTAGCGCCCTGCAGGCGTCCTTCAGTACGTAATTCTACATAGCCGTTGCCGACCTGTACACTTGCTCCCATCGCTTCGAACCCTTTCAGGTGCTGATCGATTGGTCGGGAACCGATTGCACAGCCACCTGGCAGTGCCACTTTCGCATGACCGAAACGTGCCAACAATGGGCCTAAAACCAATACAGATGCCCGCATCTTACGAACATACTCGAAAGGCGCTTCTGTCGTCATTTGCTTTGTAGCATCGACAGTGATAGTTCCATTGCTGAATACCACCTCAGCACCCATGCTGCGTAACACTTCATTGATGGTAAATACATCGGCTAAAGCCGGGACATTAGTAATAACACTTTTTCCTTTACTTGCAACTATACTTGCTGCGATGACAGGCAGTACGGCATTCTTCGCACCTTCGACCTTGACAGATCCTTTAAGCTGCCTTCCACCACGGACGATGATTTTTTCCAAGTTACATTCTCCTCCGCGTCCAATTTCACTATATTAATATTCAGTCGTTATGATAGGCGTTCCTACAGTTACGGTTGATTGCCCATTCCCATCATGCAGCGCAAGCTGGATATTCATGTTGTCTGCTAAGGAACGGCTGGCTTTCAATTGTGTTGTATATCCTGTTGTCGTAGTGTAAACGTTATCTTGCATATTCGTTAGTGGTTGAACATCTAATTTTTCCATGACATTCTGAAACAAAATACCACCGCTTATTTTATCACCGAAACCCGCTTTGAGACAAGCGAATTTTGTCGCATTATATGTGAAAAATCGCGATTCTGCCGCAGATGTCAAGTCTTGGACAGATTGTTGCACCTTTTCTGTCCATTCTGACCCGGAAACTGTATAAATAAGTTCTGCCTGGTATGCCTTATCTGTAGGTACTACCAACAATATACGTTCGGCAATGGTATTTTGTTTATGGGGGGTATGTACCAAAAATTTTGTAGCTTTTTCCGTTTTTTCTTCTACAATGGTTCCCGCATTATTCATATCCATCAACTTTCCCTCGATATCGTCCCGGGAAATTGTCTCTCGTATTGTGACCTCAAAGGATATAAGCTCGGCCCCTTCGCTATCCAAAACTTCATACATACGATTTACATCATCTGATACGTCAGCTTTCACTGCTCCATATGATTCCAGGCTATTACCTACCAGCATAATGATTATTACGATTAGTCCAAGATAATGTTTCATTTTTCTTTCTCCCCTGTCCGACCATTTTAGAAACAGTATGAACAGAGATGAAAAAGCTTATACACTTTTGATAGAATGCTAGAGTAAATATTGGAGCTGTTTGGTCCAGCTGACCAGTTGAAGAAATACATTACTTACAGTTGTCCCGATAACAATCGTCAGTAAAATAAGCAGCATCCTTGCCTCAAATACTTTCCCTTTTTTTATTAATGCATCTACATTGACCCCCATCAATATACGCCAAGTAATTGCCATAAAAGCTATGTGGGAAACTATACCCAGCATCGCATCCTGTCCTAATACCGCAAACATGATATACACTCCTTAACGGATAAACAGGTAAATACGCGCTTTTTAGCCACATAATACCTTGATATCCAAATTTCCGTACCATTAAACCCGTTTCTTTCAAATTATAACGGCATTTGCTAAGCCCCGCCATCATTATTGCCCAGGAAATGACATAATAAAAAAACAGCATTCCTTGTGGGAATGCTGTTTTTATCAGCGGGCGTGAGACGCGACATCAAGTCGGTTGATTGCCCGGTTAAGCGCTTGTTCAGCGCGGATCTGGTCTAAGTTAGCCTGCTTATCCTGCAGACGTTTCTCAGCGCGTTGCTTCGCCTGTTCTGCACGGTCCACATCAATGTCACTCGCTCTTTCGGCTGACTGAGCAAGGATTGTGATCCTGTCCGGACGGACTTCAAGGAATCCGCCGCTTACAGAAACCCAATCCGTGCGACCTTGGATCTGTAGACGAACCGAGCTAACCTTCAATGGCGCTACCAGCGGAATGTGACCTGGCAGGATACCAAGTTCACCATTTTCCGCCGTACAGCTAACCATTTCATAGTCTTCTTCCAGAACAGGGCCATCAGGAGTAACAATGCTTGTTGTTACGGTACTCATCAGGAGCCCCTCCTATCCTACTATTACATGATTGCTGCTTACTGGTTAACGCCAGCTTTTTCAAGCACTTCTTCGATACGTCCAACAAGGCGGAAAGCATCTTCCGGAATGTGATCGTATTTACCTTCAAGGATTCCTTTGAAGCCTGCAACTGTTTCTTTTACAGGTACATAAGATCCTTTTTGGCCTGTGAATTGCTCAGCAACGTGGAAATTCTGAGATAGGAAGAACTGTACGCGACGTGCACGTGCAACGACAAGTTTGTCTTCTTCACTAAGCTCATCCATACCAAGGATTGCAATGATATCCTGCAATTCACGGTAACGCTGCAATGTTTGCTGCACTTGACGTGCTACATTGTAATGTTCTTCTCCGACTACGTTCGCATCCAATGCTCTGGATGTAGAAGCCAATGGATCTACGGCAGGGTAGATACCTTGTTCGGATAGTTTACGGTCTAGGTTTGTTGTTGCATCCAAGTGAGCGAAAGTTGTAGCCGGAGCCGGGTCTGTATAGTCATCGGCTGGTACATATACTGCTTGGATGGAAGTAACGGAACCTACATTTGTAGATGTGATACGCTCTTGCAGCTGACCCATCTCAGTAGCAAGTGTCGGCTGGTAGCCTACTGCTGATGGCATACGGCCAAGCAATGCGGATACCTCGGAACCTGCTTGTG
This sequence comes from Terribacillus aidingensis, assembly GCF_040703035.1. Lineage (NCBI taxonomy): Bacteria > Bacillati > Bacillota > Bacilli > Caryophanales > Bacillaceae > Terribacillus > Terribacillus aidingensis. The sequence goes on from NZ_CP159996.1 coordinate 2,769,468, forward strand.
TGAAACGGAAAATGTTATCGATGAATAGAAGTACGTCCTGACCTTCTTGGTCACGGAAGTGCTCTGCCATTGTCAAACCAGTCAATGCAACACGCATACGTGCTCCAGGCGGTTCGTTCATCTGGCCGAAGACCATTGCAGTCTTCGCGATAACGCCGGAATCCTTCATCTCGAAGTACAAGTCGTTACCTTCACGAGTACGCTCTCCAACACCAGCGAATACCGAAATACCACCGTGTTCTTGCGCGATGTTGTTGATCAGTTCCTGGATAAGTACAGTTTTACCTACACCTGCACCACCGAAGAGACCGATCTTACCACCTTTGATATATGGAGCAAGCAAGTCGACAACTTTGATACCTGTTTCAAGGATCTCTGTTTCTGTTGCAAGGTTTTCGAATGCTGGTGCTTCACGGTGGATAGGATCTTTCTTGATTTCGCCTTGGATAGGCTCATCCAAATCGATTGTTTCACCTAATACGTTGAAAATACGTCCTAGTGTAGCTTCCCCTACAGGTACGCTGATTGCTGCTCCTGTATCCACTACTTCTTTCCCGCGCTGTACGCCTTCTGTAGAAGACATCGCGATTGTACGAACACTGTCGTCACCAAGGTGAAGTGCAACTTCCAATGTCAAAGAAGAAGTTTCGTTCACTTGGACAACTAGTGCATTATAGATGGCAGGCAGGTGGCCGTTAGGGAAACGTACGTCCACAACCGGACCCATAACCTGCGTAATGATACCTTTGCTCATCTGGACCCCTCCTATCTGTATTCTTAGGATTGCTGCGCAGCCGCTCCGCTGACAATCTCACTGATTTCTTGTGTAATAGCTGCTTGACGTGCCCGGTTATAAGTAAGCGTCAGCTCATCGATCCGTTCGTTTGCGTTGTCTGTCGCACTTCTCATTGCTGTCATACGTGCAGCGTGCTCACTAGCTTTCGCATCAAGCAACGCACCGTAAATCAAGCTCTCGGCATATTGAGGCAGCAATACTTTCAAAATTTCTTCTGCATCAGGTTCGAACTCGTACATGCTTTGTACGGAACGTCCTTTTTCCGAAGAAAGATCTGTTAATGGAAGCAGCTTCTGGGAAGTTACTTCCTGGGAGATAGCACTGTTGAAGTGGTTGTAGAACAATACCAATTCATCGATTTCTTCTTCTAGGAACATCTCCACTGCTTCAGATGCGATCTGCTTGATATCAGCAAAGTCTGGCTGATCAGGCAGTCCGATGATTTCTTTGGCAATCGGCAGGTTGTTCTTTTTAAAGAAGTCCCGGCCGAAACGTCCGGCAGCAATCACCGTATATTCATCTGCAGAAGCGTGCTGATGCTGGATGGTACGATACACTTCGCGGATTACGTTGTTGTTGTATCCGCCAGCCAGACCACGGTCAGCCGTGATGACAAGATAACCTGTCTTCTTGACTGCACGAGTTTGCAGCATAGGATGTGTCGCGTCGCCTGATGCAGCGATCTGCGTCACAACCTCCTGCATTTTCTCACTGTATGGTACAAAAGCTTTTGCATTCTGTTCTGCCCGCGTCAGTTTAGACGCAGAGACCATCTGCATCGCTTTCGTAATTTGTTTCGTCTTTTTGGTAGAGTTGATTTTACTCTGGATATCTCTTAAGGATGCCAAGGCGCATGCAGCCTCCCTTCCGTAAGGAATACGTGCAGCATTCCGAAATTTATAGAAACGTTAGTTTACGACGAATGTCTTCTTGAATGCTTCGATCGCATTGTTAAGCTGATCAGAATCAGCTGGGTTGCCAGTCTCACGGATGCCTTTAAGCAAGTCCGCTTGATTCGCAGCAAACCATGTGTGGAATTCATTCTCGAAACGAACAATCTGCTCAACCGGAATATCATCCAAGTAGCCATTTACTAGCGCATAGATAATTGTTACTTGCTTCTCAACGGAAAGCGGCTGATGCAGGCCTTGCTTCAGAACTTCTACAGTACGTGCTCCGCGGTTTAGACGGGACTGCGTCGCCGCATCCAAATCAGAACCGAACTGTGCGAAAGATTCAAGCTCACGGAATGCAGCCAAATCAAGACGCAATGTTCCGGCAACCTTCTTCATCGCTTTGATCTGTGCTGATCCACCTACACGGGATACAGATAGACCTGGGTTGATCGCTGGTCGTACACCTGAGAAGAACAAATCGGACTGCAAGAAGATCTGTCCATCCGTGATGGAGATAACGTTTGTTGGGATATAAGCGGAAATATCACCAGCTTGTGTTTCTACGAACGGCAATGCAGTGATGGAACCGCCGCCTTTTGCGTCACTTAGCTTCGCTGCACGCTCCAATAGACGGGAGTGCAAGTAGAAAACATCCCCTGGGAATGCTTCACGGCCTGGAGGACGTTTAAGAAGCAAGGAAAGCTCACGGTATGCGGCTGCTTGTTTAGAAAGATCATCGTATACGATCAAGACGTGCTTGCCGTTGTACATGAACTCTTCACCCATAGCTACACCTGCATATGGTGCTAGGTAAAGCAATGGTGCAGGATCAGAAGCACCTGCTGCTACTACGATTGTGTAATCAAGTGCACCGTGTTTACGAAGTGTTTCTACTGTACCGCGTACAGTGGATTCCTTCTGGCCGATTGCAACGTAGATACAGATCATATCTTGATCATGCTGGTTAAGAATTGCATCAATAGCTACAGATGTTTTACCAGTCTGACGGTCACCGATGATCAGCTCACGCTGACCGCGGCCTACAGGTACTAGTGCATCGATTGCTTTGATACCAGTCTGAAGCGGCTCATGAACGGATTTACGATCCATTACGCCTGGTGCTGGAGATTCAATTGGACGAGTGCTGCTAGCTTCGATTGGACCTTTACCATCGATCGGCTGCCCTAGTGGGTTAACAACACGTCCGATAAGCTCTTTTCCAACAGGTACTTGCATGATACGTCCTGTACGACGAACTTCGTCTCCTTCGCGGATGCCTTTGTATTCACCAAGAATAACGACACCGACATTTGATTCTTCCAAGTTCTGTGCAAGTCCCATGACACCGTTAGAGAACTCGATCAATTCTCCGGACATTACATTGTCCAAGCCATGGACACGTGCGATACCGTCACCAACTTGAATAACAGTACCAACATCACTTACTTCTATTTCAGCGTCATAACTTTCGATTTGCTGTTTGATCAACGCGCTGATTTCTTCAGCTTTCATGCTCATGCGGTCTCACCTCTATCCTTATTTGCTCACATTTACTAAATTTCGTTCGATACGAGTCAGCTTGGTTTTAATCGAGCTGTCGTAGATTGTATTGCCGATCCGTACTTTCAAACCGCCTAGCAGTGTCGGATCAATCTTGTTATCGATGGAAACAGCTTGTTTGCCGAGCTTTTTCGCAAATGTCTCTGCCACTGTCTGACGTTCCGCTTCGGAAAGCTCACGGACAGAATAAACTGTCGCTTGTGCAGTTCCTTGCTTTTCGTCATACAACGTTTGGAAAGCATCCGCCACTTGCGGGATACTGCTGATACGTCCAGCATCCAAAAGCAGTTTCAACGTATTGCGAACTTCGATGCTTCCTGCAGCGAAGCTAGTTTCGATCAATGCTTTCTTTTTGTCCAAGCCAATCTTAGGCTCTGAGAGGAATCGGAGGAAAGCAGCATCGTTTTGTGCCACTTGCTTCGCTGTGTGCAATTCCGCTCGCACGGTTTCCACGATATCGCGGTTCTCTGCCACTTCGAACAGCGCTTCTGCGTATCGTTTTACAATGGTCACATCACGCATAGCTTATCGCTCCAATTCTTTCACATAGTCACTAATAAGCTTGTCCTGATCGTCGGAAGAAATTTCTTTCTCGATGATTTTGCTTGCAATCTGTACGGAAAGGGATGCCACTTGTGCTTGCAATGCTTGCATTGCTTTTTCCTTTTCGTTGGCGATATCTTCGACCGCTGCGTCTTTCAGGCGTTCAGCTTCACGGCGCGCTGTAGCAATGATCTGCTCTTCCTGCTGCTGGCCCGCTTTTCTTGCTTCTTCTATGATAGATTGTGCTTCTGCACGTGTTTGTTTCAATTCCTCTGCTGCAGTTTTAGCTGCTGCTTCGGCTTCCTTGCGGCTAGCTTCTGCCGTATCAATCTCATTTGAGATATATTCCTGGCGGTCCTGCATGACTTTCAATAAAGGCTTCCATGCGAACTTCTTAAGAAGCGCCAGCAGGATGATGAAGCTGATAAGTTGAATCAACATGCTACCGATAGGTAATCCACCTACTGCAGCACCAATCGTAAGTGTTTGCAACTGTGCCACTCCTTTCGAGCTAAACTATCTTTTTCCCGATTTATCCGGGGCCTTACAAAAAGAATGGCGAATATTCAAGATATAGAATTTCGCCATTCATTCAAATTATAGAGTACTTGCGATAGGTGAATTACATTACCATGAACGCGATAACTAGGGCGAAGATAGGAATAACCTCTACTAGTGCGACACCGATGTACATTGTAGTTTGAAGTCTTCCAGCAAGCTCAGGCTGTCTTGCGATCCCTTCTACTGTGCGGCTAACGATCAGACCGTTACCAATACCTGCGCCTAGTGCGGCTAAACCAATTGCAATTGCAGCTGCTAATGAACTCATGTTTAAATTTCCTCCTTGTATTTAAAAACTGATTAATGTGCTTTTGAAACTTTGTGCGACATGTAAACCATTGTCAGCACTAGGAATATATAAGACTGGATTGTCCCGATGAAAAGACTGAAGCCCTGCCATGCGATCATCGGCACGAATGCCAATACTGTCGTAAATGGCGGGTTAACGCCAGCCAGAGACTCCCCAATCAAGGATAACAATACTTCCCCTGCGAAAATGTTACCGAAAAGACGCAATCCGAGTGTCAGTGTATTCGCTGCTTCCTCGATTAAGTTCAATGGAAGCAAGAACGGCACCGGACGAATGTAGCCCTTGAGGTATTCTTTTCCGCCAAGAATCTTGACACCATAGAAGTTGGTGAGCAAGATGACCATCACTGATAATGTTAGTGTGGTTGCTGCATCGGATGTCGGTGATTTCCACCAAAGATTATGGTCTTGACCCACGACAACCATGATGATGACACCAAGCATGTTACTCACAAAGATGTACATGAAGAGCGTCAGACCGAGCGGCAGGAATTGTTTGCCTGTTTTCCAGTCCATTGCGTCGCCAATCACTTTCTTTACGAAGTCAACTAGCATCTCCATCACGTTCTGGAAAGCACGAGGTCTGCGCTGCAGATTCCTGCTGCCCATTACACAAAGGATAAAGACGATAACAGAGGAGATGATGGTCATCAGAGATGTCGACAAGTTGAAGTCGAGCCATTCGATACCGAATGCATTATTCCACATTGGTGATCCGTGATTCAATTAATTTCACCTCTTTCATTACTAGTCTTTTAAACTCGTGAAGAAACTATCTATAAAGATAATGATGTAGCCAGCAGCTAAACCAATAACTACTGCAATAAGATGGAAATAAGCGTCAAAACGAAGTGCGAGCATCACAGCCAACACAGACGCTGCCATGCGGGAAAAGGTGCCTAAGGCTGGTATTCTGCCATGTGTAGCGACAGCTTCAGTGAACTGTCTGATCTTCCGTTGAAGAAGCCACACAGAGAAGAAGCTGACGGAGGCCCCAAGAAACAAGCCGAGGAAAATGCGCTGGTACGGAGTGAAACCCGCTCCAAGCATCAAAAGTGCCAGTAAATATAGCATCCATTTGAGTTGTCGTGCATGGATCATCTTATTGACTTGCTGCATCTTCATTACTCCCATGCGTGTAAGACGTACATTTACTGCTTATACTTATGTATGGAAAGCGGTAAATACGAAAAGATGGATCAACCTGCAAACCACATATAAGACATATAATTGCTTGTCCACCATTGTTCTTTCTTGCGCCGGTGTTTTACATGATCTGTAGGGACGCTGCGCGCAAACCACGCCTCACTTATGATACAAGCTGCCCACCACACGCAATGTATAGAATACAATAGGCCTATTCGTGGTGTCAATACAAGATTGTGAAATAAATTACAAAGTTAATAATTTCCTTCCACAACAACATTGGATACGCTTCCACGAAAGCAATTAAGCAAAGGACTATCCGTCATCAAACGCATAGGCCTCCGCTTACTATTATATAGGATAATCAGCTGTTCATATATGACAATTCTGTGACATATAATTCACTTACTTGTACTATTTCACGAGCATCCGGTCTGACAAATAAAGCGGCAGTTCCGTGGTCACATACTTTCCATCATTAAGACGAAGCTGAATCAAAGCCAGATAGACTCCGGGTTTTCCGGCTTCCCTCTTACTCAGTCTCCCCTCCAGCAGCCCTGCATCCACTTGTTTTTTGGTCAGCAGCTTTCTGTTATAAATAAGTGTATCTGGGTCATACAAGTCTATTCGGAGTTCAGCCGCTCCTTCAGGCAAATAGATTTGATAGTGGTAGGCACCTCTTCTGTCAAGCGGTTTCCATTCCATTTCGAGCCCCATTGCCTTCGGGTAATCAGCGTTTTTTAAGAGGAATAAGTAAGGGATCTGTACTTCCTGTTTCCCAAATCGGGCTGATACATATCCTTGGTGGACACCAGCTTCCTGTATATCAGGATTGACAGAGATACTTATTTTTAATCGTTTCGTTTCATGAGGCGCTAGCTTGACTGCCAATGGTACCTTCCAGCGTATACCACTCACTGCTTTAGGCTGATCGAATTGCAGATGCTGCTGGACGTCGCTTACATTATGGACAGTAAGTACGTATTCTGTTTCTTGCTTTGTATCAATCTTTCCGAATCGAATCAGAGGATTTTCAATGATGACTGGCGTAGAGATTGCTTTGGATGGCTGCATTTTCCCCATGCCTTGTTCAATCGGGGCATAGGGCTGCCCATCTGGCTTCAGGAGCTGCTGTGCCGTTGTAAGCAGCGCACCTATTTGCTGCTCATCAGTCCATTCTGGATGCGCTTCTTTAACGAGTGCCAGGGCTCCTGCCACATATGGCGCAGCCATACTCGTACCCTGTAGAGCTTGATAGCCGGATTGGGGGACAGTACTCCATACAGGAGCGCCAGGCGCAGCTATTTCCGGCTTGATGGCCCAGTTCCTAGTAACAGGTCCTCTCGAACTGAATGCAGCCATTCTATTCTGGAGCTCTATTTGCTTCGCCGACAGCTGTGCAGTCTGCACATTTTTTAGGAGCCATAATCCATCCCGCTTTGTGACGGCTGCCACAGGGATTGAAACTGGCTTTTTGCCATCCTGGATGGATGCTTCCAAAGGACCGCTCCCATCGTTATAAATGAGGACAGCTGCAGCATTCGCTTGCTCCGCAGCTCTAGCTTTTTCTGCAAATGGTATTTTTCCTCTTTTGAAGACGACAATTTTTCCTGTTGCATCCGGAAGCTGCCTTTCTCCCGTACCGCCATCCATTATCGGCAAGGAACGCCGCTGCTTCCACTCAACAGCTCCTTGAAGCGGCAGAATCGGAATCAGTTTCTTATAAAAACGCTCGTACAGGACAGCTGTTTTCTGCGGTGTGGTAACAGCACCGACAGATAATGCTTTCGTGGCAGTTGCAGGGGAACCGACTGTCCAATTAGCAGGACCTTCATTCCCATTTGCTGTTACGACGATCACGCCCAGCTCCACTGCTTTATTCACTGCCAGGCTGGTCGGCCAATCCGGTCCGTTCACAGAGCTTCCCAACGACAAATTGATGATATCCATCTTATCTTCGACCGCTTTTTCAATAGCCGCAATCACTTGGACTGATGTTCCTGTACCACCTGGTCCCAGTGCCCGATAGCTATAGATGTCAGCATCCGGGGCAATACCTTTCATTTTTCCATTTGCTCCGATAATGCCAGCAACATGGGTCCCATGAATTGTCGCTTCTCCTTCTTCAGGTTTTGTCTCCATCGGATCGTCATCCCAGTCAACAACATCAAAGCCGCCTTTGTAATTCTTTTTCAAATCAGGATGGGTGTAATCAATACCAGTATCGATGACACCGACTTTGACCCCTTTCCCGGTAACACCCGCAGCACTAGTCCCAAGGAACTCCTGCGTCACAAATGGAACTTCCGCTTTTCTTGTTTCTGCTTTATAGGTATGCACCTGATGGATATTCAGCAGGTGACTGTGCTGGGACAAGTCATTCAGCTGCGCGTCCGTTGCGCGCAGTGCCAATCCTTGGAACAAGGTGTCGAATTCTTCTACGACTTCGATAAAAGGATAATGCATCTCTAAATACTCCCGATAGGCAGATACATCTCCGTCCAATTCAATAATAACCGTCCTCTGCTCTGCTGCTTGAACCGGCTGAAAACCGAAGATGATACATACACATATGAACAGTAAACTTAATCGCTTCACAGCCTCTCCCCCCTCGTGCCATTAGGATGCACGTGTGAAGATTCCCTATGCAAAAACCAGCTGCCCTATTTAGGATCAGCTGGTTGGAAAGGTATAGGCGGCTGCGATTGTAAGCCGAAATAAAATTGAAGATAATCGGCAATACGAATCGAAGCTCGTCCATCTCCATAAGGATTGGACGCTTGTGACATTTCTTCATGTGCTTGACCATCACGAAGAAGCTTGTCTGCCATATTGAAAATGGTCTTTTCATCTGTACCGGCAAGTTTTAATGTACCTGCCTCGATACCTTCGGGCCGTTCTGTCGTATCACGAAGTACAAGCACAGGAACTCCAAGCGACGGCGCTTCTTCCTGGACACCACCAGAATCTGTGAGAATCAAGTAAGCCTGGGAAGCAAAGTTATGAAAATCAATCAGCCCTAGCGGCTCGATCAGTTGAATTCGATCATGGTTCCCGAGGATTCGATTCGCTATGTCACGCACTGCTGGATTCAAGTGCACCGGATAGACAATCAATGTGTCTGGATGAGCATCAGCAATCCTTCTGATCGCAGTGAACATATGCTCCATATTCTCACCAAGATTTTCCCGACGGTGGGCTGTGACAAGCACTAAACGTTTGCCAGCAGCTTGTTCCAGGATAGGATGCTGATAATTCGGGTCGACAGTAGTCTGTAAGGCGTCAATTGCTGTATTGCCTGTAACAGCAATAGCTTCCACGCTCTTATTTTCATTAAGCAGATTTTGCCGTGCTTGAGCTGTCGGAGAGAAATGAAGATCTGCTATCACACCAGTCAGCTGCCGATTAAGCTCTTCCGGAAACGGTGAATACTTGTTCCAAGTACGCAACCCCGCTTCCACATGCCCGACAGGGATCTGATTATAGTATGCAGCCAGTGATGCTGCAAAACTAGTTGTCGTGTCCCCATGTACAAGCACGATATCCGGCTTTATCTCTTGATATAGCTCGTCCAGCCCTTCCATCACCTTTGTAGTGATATGTGCCAGGCTTTGCCGTGCTTTCATGATATTCAAGTCATAATCAGGAGTGATGTCAAATATGGTTAGTACTTGATCGAGCATTTCCCGCTGCTGTGCAGTCACCGCGACAATCGTGTCGAACTGCTCTGACCGCTTTTTCAATTCAAGAACAAGCGGTGCCATCTTGACTGCTTCAGGACGTGTCCCGAAGACAAGCATGACTCTTTTTTTACTTGGTGCCATACAAACGATCCCCAGCATCGCCAAGACCTGGTACGATATAGCCGTGTTCATCAAGTTTTTCATCCATTGCAGCTAGGTAAATATCTACATCCGGATGTTCTTTCTTGATCACTTCCACGCCTTCAGGAGCAGCAATTAAGCACATTAGACGAATCTGTTTCGCACCGCGCTTTTTCAAGGAGTGAATCGCATCATTAGCAGATCCGCCCGTTGCAAGCATCGGATCGATGACAATCAATTCACGTTCTTCAATATCAGATGGGAGTTTGATATAGTACTCCACTGGCTGCATTGTTTCCGGATCTCGGTACATACCAATATGTCCGACACGCGCAGCAGGGATCAGGCGCAGGATTCCTTCCGTCATACCAAGACCCGCACGCAAGATCGGTACAAGTCCGATTTTCTTCCCAGCAAGTACCTTCGTTTTCGCTTCTACGACAGGTGTTTGAATCGTTGTCTCTTCCATTGGCAGATCACGTGTGATCTCAAACGCCATAAGCGCAGCAACCTCATCCACCAACTCACGGAACTCCTTCGTACCTGTATTCTTATCACGTATGTACGTAAGCTTATGCTGAATTAACGGATGATCCAAAACAAAAACATTACCCATTTCCGAACACTCCCTCTAAAAATATTCAAATCTTAACCAGTATACAGAAAGAGAAAAAGGAACGCAATGAAAATAAGGAAAGCAGAAGAGACCGTTTAGGGGACAGAGAGGTTAGTGAGATAGCAGGAATTAAGCAAAACCAGAAAAACGAAAAAACATTAGAAAAAGAGCCTGGGACATAACTAAAATGAACAGTGATCCTTGGCACCGCTTCGGCAGAACACTCCGCTTGGCTAGATAATCAAATAAAAAACCGAACTTACGTAAATCTCCTTAGAAGATTCACGATATAGTTCGGTTACAACTATTTAAGGCACTTATGTCCCAAACTCAATCACAGTAATACTCACTGGAATTCTTATTTTTTCACCTGGATTTCACAGGATCATCAGTAGACTATGTCTATAAAATAGGAAGCCAGATCCCATATTGCTGATAGCAGTAAAGATTGCAAGTATATTATTCCCCATCGTTAAAAAGTTTTGAACTGTTACCACTTCTCTTTCTGTTTCAATCTTATGACTTTTTAAGTTCCATAGAAATAAGCTTGTCATCATCAGCAATGGGAGGCCAATCCCCGTGGACACATTTTTGTGTTTCGACAAAATAACTATATCATCTCAATTATAATAAAGAAAGAAAGACAGCCGCTCATGCGACTGTCTTTCTTCAATTACTTATAAAGCGGGAAACGATCAGCCAACGCTTTGACGCGGCCTTTCACTTCCTCCAATTTCGCTGCATCATCATGATGCTTCAATGTTGTAGCGATGATAGCAGCAAGCTCGTCCATTTCCGCAAGCTTGAAGCCGCGGGTAGTGACTGCTGCTGTACCGATCCGCACACCACTTGTGATGAATGGACCTTCTTTATCAAATGGAATCGTGTTTTTGTTCGTTGTCACACCGACTTCATCCAATGCATGCTCTGCGTCTTTACCTGTAAGACCTAGTTTGCTTACATCAAGAAGAAGCAGGTGGTTGTCTGTACCGCCAGATACAAGACGGACGCCTTCTTTTGTAAGGCCTTCCGCAAGACGCTGTGCGTTATCAACAATCTGCTGCGCATAAGCTTTGAAATCATTATCCAGGATTTCTTTGAAGCTTACTGCTTTCGCTGCGATTACATGCATCAATGGTCCGCCTTGCATTGCTGGGAAGACAGCTTTATCGATCTGCTTAGCGTACTTCTCTTTTGTCAAGATCATACCACCACGAGGTCCGCGCAATGTTTTATGCGTTGTTGTTGTCACAACATCTGCATAAGGAACTGGCGATTGATGTACGCCTGTTGCTACAAGACCAGCGATATGCGCCATATCAACCATAAGATAAGCACCGACTTCATCAGCAATTTCGCGGAATTTCGCAAAATCGATTTCACGCGGATAAGCACTTGCTCCAGCTACGATCAGCTTTGGCTTTACTTCAAGTGCTTTTTCACGTACGACGTCGTAGTCAAGCTGCTCTGTTTCCTGATCCACACCATATTCCGTGAAGTTATACAGCTTACCGCTGAAGTTCACTGGACTGCCGTGGGTCAAATGGCCGCCATGACTGAGGTTCATCCCAAGAACCGTATCGCCTGGCTCCAAAAATGCGAAATAAACAGCCATGTTTGCCTGTGCACCGGAGTGCGGCTGTACATTGGCATGCTCTGCACCGAAGATTTCCTTTGCTCGGTTAATTGCGAGATTTTCTGCTACATCAACATATTCACAACCGCCATAATATCTGCGGCCTGGATAGCCTTCCGCATATTTGTTTGTGAGTACGGAGCCTTGCGCTTCCATGACAGCCTGTGATACGAAGTTCTCAGAAGCGATCAGCTCGATTTTGTCGTGCTGGCGCCCTCTTTCGTCTTCTATAGCTTGGAATAGTTCTGGATCATTCGCTTGAATATGTTTCATCGAAACATGCCTCCTCGTGTATTGTTGATGTATGTCGTAGCCGGTGTTTTAGTCAGGGTACACAGCCCTCACGCCGCCGATCAGTTTAGGTCTTGTGTAAGCTGTATTGATCCGGGCACCGCCGATATACCGCTGTTTGAGACGGAATGGCACTGCAACAGGCTTCAGATGCATCCCGATCATCGTTTCCCCGATATCAATTCCGGCATCCGCCCGGATATCTTCGACCAACACAGGATTCTCAAACTGCTCATAAGCGCAAGCAGCCATCGAACCACCGGCTCTTGCAACAGGTTTCGCGGAAACTTCGGTTAAACCGTATTGCCGACTGATATGCTTCTCTACTACAATAGCACGATTTAGGTGTTCACAGCACTGAAATACGAGATTTATGCCAGTTTCTTTTTTCAGCCATTCCAGCTGCTGGTAAAGCAGTTCTGCAATTTCCATATTTCCTGCACTGCCGATTCGCTCACCAGCTACTTCGCTTGTCGAACATCCGATCAAGAATAAATCTCCCTTATGCAAATGCCCACAGGAAGCAAGCTCCCTTACAACAGTTTTAATATGATCTGCGATTGCTTTCATGTATACCCTCGCTCTTTACTTGCTTTCGTACTCTGAAATTTTGTTGACGCGGTTTTGGTGACGACCTGCTGTAAATTCAGTTCCAAGCCACGTTTGAACGATTTCGCGTGCCAGTCCTGGCCCGATTACACGTTCACCCATTGCCAGCATGTTGCTGTCATTATGCTCACGCGTTGCTTTTGCGCTGAATACATCGTGCACGAGTGCTGCACGGATGCCTGATACTTTGTTCGCCGAAATACTCATACCAATACCAGTACCGCAAATCAGGATACCGCGATCGAATTCGCCGTTTGCTACTCTTTCTGCAGCTGGAATTCCGTAATCCGGATAATCAACGGAGCCCTCACAATCACAGCCTGTATCTACAAATTCAATATTCAACTCAGTTAAAAGATCTGCAATTTCCTTACGAAGATTTACTCCACCGTGGTCTGATGTTAGAATCACTTTCATTTTCTTCATCCTTCCTTCCGAATTCCGCGTGATGCACGGATGATTGTTGTGTAAAATGGAATTGTTTCATTTGTTCTCTGAGCCTGCCAGCTTGTTCCTCGAGTGATGCCGATAATTGCTCCAGGTTATGCATGACAGATGCTTGCTCCTGAACAGAAGCACTTACTTCCTGCGCTCCGGCTGACGCCTGCTCAGCAAGTGTCGCCACACCTTTGGACTGATCTGTAACCGAAGCAATTTCTTCTCGTTGCTGCAAGGTCAGCTTGCCGATTTCCTGAATCGACGTAACAACGTGTGTAATCGCTGCCGTCATTTCCTCCATGACGACACTGCTTTCGGAGCCTTTTTCTGCCTCAGTCCGTGCCAGTGCCAATTGCTCGTCAATTTCCGTAACAACTTGTCCAATGTTCTGCTGGATCTCTTTAATATTAACAGAAATGTCCTGTGCTGCCTGTCTGCTTTCATCCGCCAGCTTCCGAACCTCTTCAGCTACTACTGCGAATCCCCGTCCCTGTTCGCCGGCACGCGCCGCCTCGATAGAAGCATTAAGTGCAAGCAGATTAGTCTGTTCCGCTATATCACTGACAAAACGGATGATCTCTTCGATTTTTGAAGCGTTCTTTTCGAGCTGCTTAACATTGCCGATTGAATGCTCCTGTTTTTCTGCGATCATTTGAATTCCCTGTACCAAATCCATTACAACTGTCTGGGAACTATGCAATTTTCCAACCATCCCATTGGATAGTTCCTGTGACTGATCCGCTTTAGTCCGGACATCCTCTGACAAGGCTGTTGCGTTGTCGAGTGATTGCACAATGCTGCCGACCGCACCTGATGTAGATTGCGCTCCTTCAGCCATCGTCTGCATAATTCCATCAATCTCAATGACTTTTTCAGATGCAGTCATTGTTTCAGACTGGATCTGTCTGGCGTACTGATCATTCGCTTTTGCATTTGCATCAATGTCTGAGATCATTGACTTCAGGTTATGAAGCATTTTCTGAAAAGCGCGTGTCAAAGCACCAATCTCATCATTCGAAGGAACAACCTCCCATTCTTCCTCCAGGCTGCCGTCAGCAGCTTTTGTTGCAACCTTTTCCAAATCCTTCAACGGCTTCGTGATAAAGCGGGCTGCAGAAAAGGCTAGGATCCCGGTCCATAAAACACCGAGAAATAGTGTGAGAAGAACCAGTACCGGACCGGCAACATCCCAATATTGCTGTACAAAGGGATGCACAATATAAATGAATAATGCACTCACACTATAGGTGACCAATGCGAGAACTGTGGCGAAAATCGCCAGTTTGAGACGCAGACTGAAGCTTTTCATGACATAATCCACCATCCATGCTGATATTTTGGTATGAGAGTCTTTTTACCTACTTCTCATTGTGAATCTTTTCTGCCAATTTATCAACATAGAAATCCAATTCCTTCAGCGTCGTGCGGTACACTTCAACAGAACGCCCGAAAGGATCCATGATATCCGCTGCAGGCATACTTGCTTCAAGCTCCTGAATATGTGCGATCTCGTGCTGGTGGGCGCGCATGAATTCCCTTTGGAATGCAGCAGGGTCTCCAGAAAAACTGCTGGCGAACCGGACACGTTTCGTTTCCAGATCAGCATACGCTTCCTGCAATGATTTCCAAGCAGCTGCCGCCTCCTGAGACGCATATTCCGGCAAGGTATACAGTTTTTCAGCCGCATAAGGATACTGTTCCAGCAATAATTGTTTATGCTGTTCCGTCATCGTCAGGATCAAATCGGCCCAATCCACACGCTCTCTCGTCACAGGCTTGGATTGGTGACTAAACAGTACTCCAGCCTCCTCCATGACCGTTACCGCCTGATGAGAGGCCGGTGACCCGTCATGTGCGAATATACCAGCGGACTGTACCTCCACCTGCGGCAGCCGTTTGCGCACAAGTGCTTCTGCCATCGGGCTTCTGCACGTATTGCCAGTACAAACAATTAATAGTTTCATCCAAATATCTCCTTGCTTCTAGAATGGTTCTACTAGTAGTATACAACAGGTGAGGCATTCTTACATCGTCATGGACATCTGCACGAATCCGGTAATATTTATCATATGAAAAGGAACGTCACACTGGACGTTCCCTTTTTGCTTATATTCTTCCTGTCGCTGCCTTTTCGAGCCTATTCATGATAGCTGCACCGACTCCATGCTTCTCGAAGCTTTCACAAAGGATGACAGTTACATCTGATTTCTTGAAATGCCTGAGCGCATCGTACAGATGCTCTGCTACTGTGGAGAGATCGCTTCGTGTGCCGCAGATTTGAATCCGTTCACTCTGCAGCATTTGCGCAAGCTCCTCTGTCGCAATAATGCCGACCTTCTCACCTGCTTCAGTAAGCTTGTCCGCGTGCAGCTGCATCTCTTTGTCCACTAAATATAGCGGAGCTTCTGGTGCATAATGGGTGTATTTCATACCTGGTGCCTTTGGTTTCTCTTTCTCTCCGCCAGCTAGTCCAGGATCCACCATCACTGTTCCGATGACCTCTTGGATCGCTTCAGCTGTCACTCCGCCTGGCCGCAATATGACTGGCACTGCTTCCGTACAGTCAACCACTGTGGACTCCAGGCCGATTCCAGTCGGGCCACCGTCCATGATCCCGGCAATTCGTCCATCCAGATCATGGACTACGTGTTCAGCTTTCGTCGGGCTGGGTCTGCCTGATATATTCGCACTCGGTGCTGCAATCGGTAACGCTACTTCCTGCAAAAGACGTAAGCCAACCGGATGACTCGGTATCCGGATACCAATTGAATCTAGTCCAGCACTGACATTCGCTGCAACTGTCCCTTTGCTCTTCAATATAAGCGTAATCGGCCCAGGGCTGAATGCCTCTAGAAGTTTATAAGCAACATCAGGGATATCTTCAACAAGGTCTTTCAGCTGCTCTTTGTCAGCCACGTGGACGATGAGCGGATTATCAGACGGACGGCCTTTTGCCTCGAATATTTTCCGGACGGCTTGTTCATTTGTTGCATCAGCGCCAAGACCATAAACTGTCTCGGTCGGAAAAGCAACAGCCTCCCCTTTTTTAAGAAGAGCTGCTGCCTCCTCCATCGCTATTTTATCGAAGGACTGCTGTAACACAGTCCAATGCTTCGTTTCCATCATGGATCAGATGCTCCTTTTGCTAATATCACTAAGAGCTATGATACCACATAGACTGACAATCCCCAATGTCAGAGCGCCTTCTCCCAAAAGCCATGTCTAGCTTCAAATCCATACAGAGCCATTAGTTGGTCGAGCGTTTCATGGTGGCTGATCAGCCGCAGACTGCTCGCTTCCCGCCTTCTTGCTTCTATGCTGGCAAGCTCCATACAGGTTAAAATGATTGTCCCGTTAGCTGGCGGCTTTACGTACATGGAATGCACGCGCAGAGCCTCGCCATGCTGTTCCAAACAGAAAAACGCCCGCCATCCTTCTTCCGCCTCTATGATATAACCCTCTTCATATAGTTTCTGCTGCTCGAGATTCCACCGGGGCAGGCTATTCTCAAAAAAAGCATCCAGCTCGGACAGCTCGCACGCTTGAGCAGGTATCAATTGCATAAAAAATCCTCCCGTCTAGCAGTTATTACTAGATTATATGAACGGGAGGAATAGAATATGATCCTAGCTGAACCATTCTAATAGAAAGAACTTCACTTTAGGCTTTTCTTCTTCTGCTGGCGCTTCCGCCACTACTTCGACTGGCTCTGCATCTGCATTCTCTTCTGCTTCTGCTACACTTGTACCGCTGGAGAAGTCCAGAAAGCAAAGCGGCGGGAAGAGCACACACCACCAGTTTTCGCCTTCACCTTCTCCAAGTGTGATCAATACTGCCTCATACTGCCCTGCCGGATAAAGATAGGTTCCGTAAAGCTTTGCCGGAAAAGAAATCTCATCACTGTACTCCACGTTGAACCCTTGGCTCTTCCCTTGTTCATTCAGCACACGAGCGACCGTCTTCTTAATCTCAGGCAGCTGCTCTTCAATAAGTGCCCGCGCCTCTTCAATATCCGTCATATCCTTCACCCAGCTATTGATCTGTGCATTCACTTCATCCCGGATCAAGCGCTTCAGCTGCTGATCACCATCTGAATTGCTATTTGCCAGAATACGGAGACGTATTGCTTCATCCGGAATTTCTTTCACTGCTTGGGAACTATTGCTCACCTGCGCTTCTGTGCCATTTCCCGGATATAAAATATATAAAAATAATAGAACGATTGCAGTCAGGGAAAAACAAAGCTTCTTCATATCTGGTACCTCTTTCCTTTTTGTGTGATGGTACCAGTATGAACATGCTGGGAGGAATTAAACCTATGAATCTAGTTTTTTTCCACAAAAAAAGAACTATGCCTGAGCACAGTTCTTTTATTCTTGTATCCAAGCAAACACCATACGGTCCTTACCATTGATATCCTCTCGTACTTCCACTTCTGCGGATGGGAACTCCTCCACTAGCAAATCACGGACAGCCTGTCCTTGCTGCCAGCCTATTTCAAAGGCAGCAATAGCCGGAAAAGCGAGGATATCTGGTAATCCGGTAATGATTTCCTTGTAAGCCGCAAGTCCGTTATCATCGGCGAACAAAGCGAGACTTGGATCAAAGTTTTTCACCGTGTCGCTCATATGTTCTTTGTCCGCTTCATCAATATATGGCGGATTGGAAACAAGCACATTCACTTTTTTTCCAAGCTGACGGAGCGGTTCCAGGTAACTTCCTTGCTTTAGAGTGATAGATGCCCCTAATGTGCGGCTATTGCTCTGGGCAATGAGCAAAGCTCGCTCGGATATATCCGTTGCTATTACTTCAGCCGCAGGAAAAGCAAGCTTCAAGGAAGTTGCTATAATGCCGCTGCCAGTACCGATATCGGCAATCGTCAAATCCTGTCCGGTCAGCTGCTGTTGAATCATTTTTTCTAAACCAAGGACAAGCTCTTCCGTTTCCGGTCTTGGAATGAGCACATCCCGATTCACATAATAGCGTCGGCCAAGAAACTCTTCTTCTCCTGTCAAATGCTGGAGTGGTATTCCTGTTTCTGCATGCTCTTGTATGTCTTTTCGGAAAGCAGCATAAAGCACAGGATCCACCGGTTCCCTCATATTCATCAGAAGCTCCGTTTTATTGATGCCAAGATGAAACAGAAGCAACAGTTCCGCTACTCGTTCTTCCCGCTGATGTGCTTGCAGGATTGCTATCGCCTCCTGCAAAGCCTGACTGATAGTCGGATACTGCTTATTCTCCGATTTGCTCAAGTTTCTTCGCCTGCTCTTCCATGATCAATGCATCGACTACTTCATGGAGCTTCCCTTCCAGAATCTGATCTAATTTCTGGATTGTAAGTCCGATTCGGTGATCTGTCACACGGTTTTGCGGGAAGTTGTATGTTCTGATACGCTCAGAACGATCCCCTGAACCGACAGCCGATTTCCGGGCATCATCGTACTCAGCCTGCGCTTCCTGCTGGAACTTATCATAAATGCGGGCACGCAGGATTTTCATTGCTTTTTCTTTATTCTTGATCTGGGATTTCTCATCCTGCATGGAAACAACGATTCCTGTCGGCATATGCGTCAAACGGACCGCAGACATCGTCGTGTTTACACTTTGTCCTCCTGGACCGCTGGATGTGAATGTATCCACCCGGATATCTTTGTCCTGAATGTCTACTTCCACTTCTTCCGCTTCCGGCATAACTACTACAGTCGCTGTCGATGTATGGATACGACCGCCAGATTCTGTTTCAGGAACACGCTGCACACGGTGGGCGCCATTTTCAAACTTCAGATTGGAATAGGCATTGGCACCATTAATCATGAAAATGATCTCCTTATAGCCGCCAACTCCAGTCGAATTCGCTTCCATCAATTCCGTCTTCCAGCCTTGTGCTTCCGCATATCTGCTGTACATACGATATAGATCACCGGCAAACAATGCTGCTTCATCTCCGCCAGCTGCTCCGCGGATTTCCATGATAACGTTTTTGTCATCATTTGGATCTTTCGGCAGCATCAGAATGCGCATCTGCTCTTCCAATTCAGGAAGTCGCGGTGACAACTCTGAGATCTCCGCTTTGGCCATATCGATGATTTCCGGATCTTTCTCCTCGGCAAG
This sequence comes from Terribacillus aidingensis, assembly GCF_040703035.1. Lineage (NCBI taxonomy): Bacteria > Bacillati > Bacillota > Bacilli > Caryophanales > Bacillaceae > Terribacillus > Terribacillus aidingensis. The sequence continues at coordinate 2,788,807 of NZ_CP159996.1, forward strand.
CATGGTCTTAGCATCTTCTACTTGTGCGCTGATATCTTTGTATTCGCGATAAGCTTGCACAACATCTGTCAGCCCTGCTTGTTCTTTGGAAAACTCACGTAATTTATTCGTATCACTGATCACATCGGGATCACTTAGTAATTCATTCAGTTTCTCATAACGGTCTTCTAGTGCTTGTAAACGATCTAGCATAGCGACACCTCTTTCCTTGCTTTATTATAGCTTCTCCCAACAAACCTATCAATTCATGCTAAGCTTTTGGCGAATCTGTTCAGCCGCTCTCTTTTGGGCCTCTATGATCATGTCACAAAACTGATCGAATTCTGGATCTGGCCGCTGCCAATCCGGATGATTATTGAAATTTTCAATTGCTTCCCTGACTCCTTGGTCGAAGCGCTTTGTAGCTGTGAATGACGGTACGAGCCGTTTTATTTTACTAGTATCGAAAACAGCACATTCCGCCTTATCTCCAAGCAGCGATCCTTCCAGATCAGGTCTGCACATAACGAGGAAGTCTGTCGACACATGAACTTTATTTACACGCTTTCCTAAAGCATCTCCGATTATGTCGTAGATGCTGTTCCACGTCAGGACTTCATCAGAAGTGATGTGCACCGTCTCTCCAATTGCAGCTTGATTTCCCATCAACCCGACAAACCCTTTGGCGAAATCGGTATTGTGAGTCAAAGTCCAAAGCGAGGTCCCATCACCATGAATGAGAACAGGCTTGCCTTGCTTGATCCTCTCTACTACTTGCCAGCTGCCATTAGCGCCATAAAAAGCCACAGGAATCTTCTTATCTCCATATGTATGGCTCGGACGGACAATTGTTATAGGCAGTCCATTTTCCCGATATGCCTTTTGCAGCACTTCTTCTGCGTCTATTTTAGCCCGTGAATAGCTCCAGTAGGGATTCACGAGTGGTGTGCTCTCCGTTGTCTTATAGTGACGGGGCGGTTTTTGGTATGCAGATGCGGAGCTGACAAAGATGAATTGTTTTGTCTTATCTGCAAAAAGACGAATATCACGTTCAACGTCCGATGCTGAAAAAGCTATGAAATCTGCTACAACATCAAACTGCATATCCTGTAGTTTCGCTGCAACTGCTGCTTCATCTGTAATATCAGCTATGATACTATGACAGCCCTCTGGTACAGGCTTCGAGCCGCGATTAAGCAAATATAGCTCCCATCCTTGTTTTACAGCCAAATCGGTTACGCTTGAGCTGATTGTTCCGGTACCTCCGATAAATAACGCTTTCATTTCTGCCAGTCCCTTCATTCTTTAATGTAGTTTTTGTTCATTTCACAGGGGTGGATTGGTGTGGCATCTGCGGCAAACAGGATAATAAGAGTCATTGCCGCCAATCTGTATCTGATCTCCTGTATACACTGGCTTGCCATCGTCGACTCGCAGGTTCATGGTTGCTTTTCGTTCACAGAACCAGCAGATTGTTTTCATCTCTTCGATTTTATCCGCATAAATGAGCATATAACGGCTTCCTTCGAACAGCTCATTTTGAAAATCATTCTTCAGTCCAAAGCCCATAACAGGAATGTTGAATGTATCAACGATGGCCGCCAACTGGAGCACATGCTCTTTGCTTAAAAATTGCACTTCATCAATTAGAACACAATGCGGTGTCGGTTCGTGTGATTTGACGATTTCCATGATGTCGGTTTCTTCGAAAATCGGAATTGCTTTTCGGCGTAATCCAATCCTGCTGGAAACATAGCCGACTTCATCTCTTGTATCAATGCCGGATGTGAAGATAAGAACCGATTTGTTTTGTTCCTCGTAATTATTGGCCACTTTCAGTATTTCAATTGATTTTCCGCTGTTCATTGCGCCATATTTGAAAAATAATTGTGCCATGTCATTTCTCCTTGTCAAATAAAAAAGATAGTGCCACATTACACTATCTTTATCCATACTATATCTATCCCACTTATGTATATCTGGATGGTCAGTGTACATGTAATGGCAAGCTTTAAAAAAGGGTTAGAAGCAGAAAAAACAGGCAAAGGGTGTTTGCCTGTTTTCTTCTTCATATCTTAAGCTATTAGCTCAAGTTGTATTTCTTCTTGAAACGATCTACGCGGCCGCCAGCTTTGTCAGCTTTTTGCTTACCAGTGTAGAACGGGTGAGAAGCTGAGCTGATTTCCACACGAATCAACGGGTAAGTGTTGCCATCTTCCCATTCGATTGTTTCGTCAGAACTCTGAGTAGAACCAGTCAAGAATTTGTAGTCAGAACTAGTATCTAGAAATACAACTTTGTTATATTTCGGATGGATTTGTTCTTTCATGCGTTAGCACTCCTTTTTGCCCTGAATCCCTTGGAAACAGAGTTTATTGTGAGAGACCGATAACACTGTCGTGAAAGCTCACATAACGTGATTATAACAGTCTGTCTAGCCCATTGCAAGAGGAAATCCATGTAATCAGACGCGCTTATTCGTGCCTTTTCGTTTCATGTCCTCTTCCATATTCACAAGGAATTCCTCATTGTTTTTAGATGCTTTCAAACGGCGCAAGAAACGCTCGGCGAAGTCATGAGAATCCTGCATTGTCTTACGAATTGCCCACATTTTATCCAATTGACCTTTCGGGACAAGCAATTCTTCTTTTCTTGTGCCGGAACGAACCATATCGATTGCCGGGAAGATGCGTCTTTCAGCAAGGGAACGATCCAAATGCAGCTCCATGTTACCTGTTCCTTTGAACTCTTCGTAAATGACATCATCCATGCGGGAGCCTGTGTCGACAAGCGCAGTAGCAAGAATCGTGAAGCTGCCGCCTTCCTCGATGTTACGAGCAGCACCGAAGAAACGTTTCGGACGGTGGAAAGCTGCTGGATCGATACCACCGGAAAGCGTACGTCCGCTTGGCGGGATAACCAAGTTATACGCCCGGGCAAGACGTGTAATGCTATCCATCAGTACGATAACGTCCTTTTTATGCTCAACTAAGCGCATCGCGCGTTCCAGTACCAGCTCGGAAACCTTGATATGGTTTTCCGGTACTTCATCGAAAGTGGAACTGACAACATCGACATCCGGGTGAACGGAACGTTCGATATCCGTCACTTCCTCGGGACGTTCATCTACTAGCAAAATAATAAGCTTGGCATCTGGATGATTTGTTGTGATGCTGTTGGCAATCTGTTTCAGCAGCATCGTTTTCCCAGCTTTTGGAGGGGCTACAATCAATCCACGCTGCCCAAAACCAACTGGCGTCATCAAATCGATGATACGTGTAGACACTTTACGAGTCTCCGTCTCCAGTTTCATCTGCTTATCTGGATATAAAGCTGTCAGTGCAGGGAAATGCACGCGCTCCTTCGCCACTTCCGGATCTTCATTGTTTACCGCATCTACATGCAGAAGTCCATAATAGCGTTCATTTTCTTTCGGTGGGCGAACCTTACCGGAAACTTTATCTCCATTCCGCAAATCAAAGCGTCTGATCTGCGACGCACTGATATAAATATCCTCTGCACTTGGAGCATAATTGATCGGCCTGAGGAATCCGAAGCCCTCGGATGGTATGATTTCCAGGATACCGTCCATGAAAAGGAAACCATCCTTTTCAGCCTGTGCTTTCAGAATGGCAAAAATTAATTCGCGTTTCGTTAGTTTCGCATAATACGAAACACGGTATTCGCGTGCCATCGTGTATAATTCTTTCAATGTCAATGTTTCTAGATGAGAAATAGATAGTTCAGCCACAAAATCACCACACCTATTGTATTTAAGGACTTGTCCTTATCTGTTTGGCTGTTTATTGTCATTTCCTTCGTTGGTGCTTCAAAACTGGTGGAATCTGATTCAAGCTATTGGCCGGCATTCATGACCGAAGAGGTTGCAAGGGATTCTTTTTGACCATGCATAGCACTTGGAAGAAAAGGAAGGATGGTAGTGTATAACTAGAATAGAAGATTATAACTATCATTTTTTACCACAATACAGCTTTTTTAAACTTGCTGCGTTTTTTAGCATAACTAATCATACATTTTCGTACTTGAATATTCAACTGTATTTTTCACGTGAAACGAAGGAATTTTTAAATATAAAAAGACTGGCTTACGCCAGTCTCTGCATGAAGAAGGTTAGATGACAAGATTCGATTTCTCTTGCAGGCGGTGCCCGCACAGATAAAGAATAAGCTATCAGTTAAAATTTCTTCAGCTCTTAACCTGCAGCCGGTCAAGAGTTCTGAAACTGCTCTACTTCCTGCTCGCTCATCTCTTCCCGCCAAATATTGGCACCTAGTGCGACCAGCTTCTCTGTTATACGCTCATAGCCGCGGTCAATATGTTCAACACCGGTGATTTCTGTCACACCATCCGCCATCAAGGCAGCAATGATAAGTGCTGCCCCTGCCCGAAGATCACTCGCTTTTACCTTAGCCCCTTCCAGCTTAACAGTACCAGTAACGATGGAGGCTCCTCCCTCTACCTTTACCTGGGCGTTCATCCGGCGCAGTTCATCAATGTGCTTAAAACGTGCCTGATAGATGGTGTCCGTAATGACACCAGTACCATGTGCTTTGGTCAAGAGAGCAGTAAAAGGCTGCTGCAGATCAGTCGGGAAGCCTGGATAAACCAGTGTCTTTACATCGACACTATTCAGTCTGGCTCCAGGCCTGACTGTCAGCTGTTCCTCCCCTTCTACAATCTCTACGCCCATCTCCCGCAGCTTGGCTAGCAAGGATTCCAGATGCTGCGGAATGACATTGTCAATAACTACTTCTTCCCCTTGGGAAGCAGCCAGGATTGTATACGTACCAGCCTCAATTCGATCAGGGATGATGGTATGACGGCAGCCGTGAAGATGATCGACACCTTCGATACGAATCACATCTGTTCCAGCACCTTTGATCTTTGCGCCCATACTCGTCAAAAGCGTCGCTACATCAATGATTTCTGGTTCCTTGGCTGCATTCTCAATTACTGTCTTCCCTTCAGCTCGCACCGCGGCAAGCATGATATTAATCGTAGCCCCAACACTTGGAACGTCCAAATAAATTCGCGCTCCACGCAGCACATCCGCTCGCAAGTAGATTGCACCTTGCTCATTCGTCACTTTAGCTCCTAACGCTTCAAAGCCCTTGATATGCTGATCAATAGGTCGAGGGCCAAGATAACAGCCGCCAGGCAGGCCGATGACTGCCTGCTTGAACCGTCCGAGCATCGCACCCATGAAATAATAGGAAGCCCGGAGTTTCTTCACTTTTCCGTTCGGAAGAGGCATGGACGTCATTGCGGAAGGATCAATCGTAATTGTTTGACCGGTTTTAGATACTTTGCCGCCAATTTCTTCAAGCAAATGACTCAGCGTCTCAACATCTGATATCTCGGGCAGCCCTTCTATCGAAACGGAAGATTCAGCCAGTATCGCAGCTGGCAGCAATGCTACTGCGCTGTTTTTCGCTCCGCTTATCTTCACTTTTCCTTTAAGAAGGTTTCCGCCCTCTACTAGTATTTTCTGCATAAGGAACTCCTCACATTTAGGATAACAGCAACGTTAGTTTCCTCTATTTTACCATAATTATACTATATACGACTGTTCCAGTCTGCAAGAAATCGTTGGATACCTGCATCTGTCAACGGATGCTCTACTAATTTCCGCAGGATATCAAAAGGAACGGTCGCGATATGCGCTCCATGCTGAGCGGCTTCTGTTATTTGAATCGGATGCCGGATGGAGGCTGCAATGATTTTCGTCTGGATCATATGCCGATCGAAAATCTCCGCAATCGTACCAATCAAGTCCATCCCATTATGCCCGATATCATCCAGTCTTCCGATAAATGGCGAGACATATGTAGCCCCAGCACGTGCCGCAAGCAATGCTTGGTTCACGTTAAAGATAAGTGTCACATTCGTCTTGATATTCAACTCGGATAAAACCTTAACTGCCTTCATTCCTTCGAGGGTCATTGGAATACTCACGGTAATATTAGGGGCAACTTTAGCAAGCTCCTTGCCTTCTTCCACCATTTCATCTGCTTGTTCGGAAACAATCTCCGCACTGACAGAGCCAGACACCTCTTCCGTTATCTGCCGTAGCCTATCGTGAAATGATATACCTTCTTTGGCCACCAGCGTCGGATTCGTTGTCACCCCGGATAGTACACCAAGTGCATTAGCTAGCTTAATTTCTTCCAAGTTCGCAGTATCCACAAAGAACTTCATTTGTTCCACTCCTTAAGTAATTCCGAAGTAGTTTATGCAGGACTCCCTCATATGGCAAAGGATTAAATGAGCATACGGTAAATTTCTTCGGTTTCGGCGCTGTATGCAGGAGGTACATACTCCTGTAACTCCACTCTACAGGTTAAGTTACCGATTTTCCCATTCCTAAACCTTATGAGCTTTCTAAATCGACCCGTCGAAGATTCTGAGAACGAAGGAGATTATGCTTTCGCCCTCACTTTATTCCCTTGTTTCTGAACGGTTTTTTCTTTTCGTTTAAATAAAAAAAAGAAAACCAACCATATTGGTCAGTTTTCTTTTTTGTTTTGATATGCTTACGCTTTGCCTGAAGAGCCGAATTCGCGCATTTTGCCGATTACTGTTTCTTTGATAGCTTCGCGAGCTGGTCCTAGGTATTTACGAGGATCGTATTCATTTGGTTTTTCTGCCAATACTTCACGAACGCGTTTAGCAGAAGAGATTTGGTTTTCTGTGTTCACGTTGATTTTAGAAGTACCAAGCGTGATTGCTTTTTGGATATCTTTTGTCGGGATACCAGTACCGCCGTGCAATACCAATGGAAGACTTGTTGTATTGAAGATCTCTTCCATACGGTCAAAACCAAGGTTTGGTTCGCCTTTGTAAGGGCCGTGTACGGAACCAAGCGCAGGTGCGAAGCAGTCAACGCCAGTTTCCTCCACTAGTTGTTTACATTCAGAAGGAATCGCATACGCTGCGTCTGCATCATCTACGATAAGATCGTCTTCTTGTCCACCGATGCGGCCAAGTTCTGCTTCTACAGATACGCCGTGGAAGTGTGCAAGCTCAACTACCTTCTTCGTAAGTGCGATGTTTTCTTCCAAAGGATGGTGGGAACCATCGATCATTACGGAAGTGAAGCCAGCGTGGATCGCTTTCGCACATGTTTCAAAACTGGAACCGTGGTCAAGGTGAATTGCTACTGGGACAGTGATGTTATAGTCTTCCATAAGACCTTTAACCATCAATACTACTGTCTTGAAGCCACCCATATATTTCGCTGCACCTTCGGATACACCAAGGATGACAGGAGAGCTTTCTTCCTGTGCTGCTTGCAGGATTGCTTGTGTGAACTCAAGGTTGTTGATGTTAAACTGTCCTACAGCATAGTGATTGTCTTTTGCTACATCTAGCATTTCTTTCATTGATACTAAAGGCATAACAAAAATCCTCCTTCAAATTTGCACGACGGTCGGCAACTATCTATGTGAAGTCGTGTATTTATCGCTTCCATACATAAGAATACCAACTCACCCGCCATGGTGCAACATTTCCCGCACTTTTATACCAGATTCGACCCTTGTTTTAATACTTGATTCACCATTTTTCGCACATTAAGTATGTCGAAAGGCTTAGCAAGCACACAAATTAGAAAGTCATAATTCTGCAGGAAAGTTTCTGCTTCCTCCGCCAATCCGCTCATCATGATTGTCGGGATAGACAGACCCTGTTCCTTCAGCCTGTCCAGTACCGCTGGTCCATCCAGCACCGGCAGCTTATAATCAATCAGCAGTAAATCCGGCTTCTGTCTTTTTATCTGATCAAGAGCATTTGCTCCCGTGCCGACGGAAATCACTTCATGTCCTTCTTCCCGGATGACTTCCTCCAGCAATATTCTGATACCTGGCTGGTCATCCACGATCAACACGCGCTTATTCATCCGCATCTCCCCCTAGAAAACGAAGCAAGCAGCTGCTCGCTTCGACATAATGTTCACTGCTGTGACCCAATTACACCTTTTTCTAGTAAAAAGCTCCAAATTCCTGCTTATCCACTCAAAATATTGTATACGGTCGTATCAATCAGCCTTCTTTATGCTGTAAAGATGCTCCGACAAATCCGTGGAACAAGGCATGCGGACGGTTCGGACGGCTCTTGAATTCCGGATGATATTGAGAAGCGATGAACCAAGGATGATCCTTGATTTCAATAGTTTCAATCAGGCGTCCATCTGGGCTTGTACCGGAGAAGACAAAGCCTTTTTCCTCCATTTGTACACGATACTGGTTATTGAACTCGAAGCGATGGCGGTGACGCTCATAGATAACATCTTCATTGCCATAAGCTTCTTTTGTTTTCGTGCCTTCCTGCAGACGGCAAGGATATACGCCTAAACGCAATGTACCGCCAAGATCGGAAATGTCCTTCTGTTCAGGCAGCAAGTCGATAACTGGATGCGGAGTAAGCGGATCGATCTCACTGGAATGTGCACCCTCAAGATGCAAAACATTACGTGCGAACTCGATAGTTGCCAGCTGCATGCCAAGACAAATGCCAAGGAACGGAATTTTTCTTGTGCGGGCATAGTGGATTGCTTCAATCTTACCTTGAATACCGCGATCACCGAATCCTCCAGGTACAAGGATACCATCTGCATTGCCGAGCAATTCCTCTGCATTATCAGCTGTTACATCCTCGGAATTGATCCATTTCACTTCGATATCTGTGTCATAAGGGTAGCCTGCATGCTTCAAAGATTCCACAACAGAAATGTACGCATCCTGCAGCTCCACATATTTACCTACCAATGCAATTCGGACAGTTTTCTTAAGATTTGTTACATGCGCTGCCATCGCGGACCATTCTGTCATATCAGCTGGCGGACACTCCAATTTGAAGTGATCACATACAAACTGATCCAGGTTTTGACGCTGCAAGGCAAGCGGTACATCGTAAAGTGTATCTGCATCAATACATTCAACAACTGCATTGACTTCCAAATCACAGGAAGATGCGATTTTTTCTTTCATATCCTGGCTGATAGCCATTTCAGAACGAAGAACGATTGCATCCGGCTGGATACCAAGCGAGCGAAGTTCTTTAACGCTATGCTGTGTAGGTTTTGTTTTTAATTCTCCAGCTGCCTTGATGAAAGGCACAAGCGTACAATGCAGATACATCACATTGTCACGTCCGATATCGGATTTGATTTGACGGATTGCTTCCAAGAACGGCAACGACTCGATGTCCCCTACGGTTCCACCGATTTCCGTGATGACAACATCTGCGTTCGTTTGTTTACCGGCACGGAATACTTTGTCTTTGATTTCATTCGTGATATGCGGGATAACTTGGACAGTACCGCCAAGATAATCACCACGGCGTTCTTTTTTCAACACAGTGGAATAAATCTTTCCTGTTGTCACATTGGAGTATTTATTCAAGTCGATGTCGATGAAACGCTCATAGTGCCCAAGATCCAAATCCGTTTCTGCTCCATCTTCCGTGACGAAGACTTCTCCATGCTGATATGGACTCATTGTTCCTGGGTCCACGTTGATATATGGATCAAATTTCTGGATCGTCACCTGCAAACCTCTATTTTTCAACAAACGGCCAAGTGATGCCGCTGTGATGCCTTTCCCTAGAGAAGATACTACTCCTCCTGTAACAAAGATATACTTTGTCAACGCAATCCCTCTTTTCTAGCATTTATTTATAGAATACCCATGTCCTTAAAAAAAGTTTAAGAAAAAATAAAAAGCGCTCCCTTTGTTAAGGGAACGCGTCTTCGGACAATTAAAGAGCCCACATAAAATATTACTGATTCTCTAGTGTAAAGTCAATAACATTCAGCGAATATATTCGCTTAGCGGTCTTCCTCATCGTCGTCTTCGTCACCAGTCAGCTGTATGTCTTCTCCGACGATTTCACGAGTTTCTTCGTCTGTATCATCGCTTTGATAATCGCCTTCGTAATCATCTTCGGCTACGTCATCATCAGCTAGATCATCATCTTCTTCATCATCGCCGTAATCTTCATCAAAGCCTTCTTCGTCCAAAGTGAAGTCTTCTTCAAGATCATCCAGATCCTCATCTTCATCCGCAGTACGTTTCTTTCTTTTCTTCGTTGGTTCGACTGTAACGTCTTCGTCGAATTGATCTACTGAATACCAGCTTTTCAATCCCCAAAGATTGGATCCTGCTGTCATGAAACGGCCATCTACGTTCAAGTCCGTATAGAACTGAAGCAAGTATTCTTCACGCTGATCGGAGCTCAATTGTTTGATGTCAGCTACTTTATTGAATAAATCTTTATAATCGGTTGCTTTGTTTTCTTCCTCAAGAATCAGATTCGTCAATTCCACGAGGGAAAAATCAGCAAGCTCTTCTTGGCTGTATTCTTTCAAACCCACTGTCACAGCACTCCCTTTGTCAATAAGTTGGTTATGTTCACGTCTACCGTTTTAGAACCATACCTTACATTATATTGCCAGGCCTATCAAAATGCAATATTTCTTCAGATCAGCGGCGTTTTTTAACTTGTTTGACGTTTTTAGACAGCTGCTTGAACTGCTTCCTCTGTTCCAGCTGAGCTTTGGCAGAGGACTTTCTATCAAGATACTGAAGCTCCCGCTGCAGCTTGAAGTAGCTGTTGAGCCGTTCTTGCTCTATCTCACCAGTCTGTACTGCCTCCTGCACACGACAGCCAGGTTCGTTCTTATGTGTGCAATCACGGAAACGGCACACCTCACCAAATCGCTCGATATCGGAAAATGCTGCTGACACGCCAGTCTGCTGCTGATCCCATAGCTGCAGCTCACGCATACCAGGTGTATCGATGATCATCCCGCCGCCGGGCAGCTGTACAAGCTCACGATGCGTAGTAGTATGTTTGCCTTTTCCATCATCTTCCCGGATCTCCCCTGCCAGCTGTACTTCTTTTCCATACAGCATGTTGACGAGAGTGGACTTCCCTGCACCTGAGGATCCGAGGAAAGCCGCAGTGATTCCTGCTGTAAGCTGTCTTCTAATCGCATCGACACCTCTTCTGTCAACTGCGCTTGTGACATAAATGTCAACCCCCGGAGCTATTGCTTCGACTTCGCTCAATCTTTCTTCTGTATCCTGGCACAGATCACCCTTACTTAAAATGATAACTGGTAATGCACCGCTATCATAAGCAGCCAATAAATAGCGTTCCAGTCTGCGAAGATTATAATCCTGATTCAATGCCATTACCAAGTATACATAATCGACATTCGCAGCAACGATTTGTTCCCTAGTTACCGTTCCTGCTTCTTTCCGTGAAAACTTGCTTTTTCTTGGCAGCAAGACGTGTATCGTAGCTTTCCCTTCTTCATGCCGGGCATCTACCAGTACCCAATCCCCGACTGCTGGGAAATCGCCATTTTGCCGAAACTTCCCTGACGGTGTTGCCAGCATCTCTCCTCGGTCATCCAGCACTCTGTACATATGTTTATGCTCAAGCACGATACGTGCAGGCGTCCAAGCCTTATCATATGCTTGCTTTGCTGCTTCCAATTGGTCATTCCATCCTAATAAATTCCATGCTCTGTTCATGTTTTCCTCCTAGTGGGACCTTTTTTGGCCATAATAAAAAGGACTGTTTGCACAGCCCTCCCACTAGAAGTTTAAATAGCAGAAATATCCGCTATTCCAGACAAGCAGAAGGGATGTGCATAGTGACGGACGGCTTTTGAGTCATCGCAAATGTCAACATAATCATCATCCCTTTCTGCGTCCGGCTTTACCGTTCGCTTTGATTTGTTTTTATGATACATGATATTGGCTATATTTGTAAAGCCTATTATTACCTTAGGAAAGGAGATCGGTATATGTATGTCTTCTTCCTCCTGCTCGCTCTCCTGTTCCTCCTAATAGTTCTGGTATGGGTGGACTTGTCGCTTGGCAGGAAGTACAGCAAAAGAAAAGCAGTCAATCGGTTGGTCGGCGATAAACATGCCTTTGTTTCCACGTTCGATGATGGAGTCAGTTTCTTCGAGGCACTGATCCGTGACATAAAAGCTGCACAGCAGTCTGTTGATATTCAATTCTTTCTTGTGAAATGGGACGAACCTACACAACAGCTGACAGAATTACTGCAAAAACGCGCACAGGAAGGAATCAAAATCCGTTTCTTACTGGACAGAATCGGAGGCTACCGCTTGCCCCGGAAAGAACGACAGCGTCTGCGCCAATCTGGTGTAATGCTCCGATTTGCTAATACACCACGCTTTCCTTATCTTCTGTATAACCTGAACTTCCGTAATCACAGGAAAGTCACCATCATCGATCAGCGAAGTGTCTATATAGGTGGATTCAATATCGGCAAGGAGTACTTGAGCAAGGAGCCCCGGTTCGGTTACTGGCGTGATTGTGTTGTGAAGCTCGAAGGCGAAGCGGTCTACACATTTGTACAGCTATTTGCTTCCGATTGGGGTGATCCATTTCACGTACTGCCTAAGCAAGCTCCTGCACTCGATGGCGCCCAAATAGAAGTAGTAATTACAGAAGCTGATGGCTATGAAGACTGGCTGCTTCATCAGATTCATCAAGCAAAGGAATATCTTTACATTGGAACACCCTATTGTTCACCGACCAGACGCGTAGAAGCTGCCCTCAAGCGAGCTTCAGATAGGGGTGTCGATGTAAGATTAATGCTTCCGTCCAAGGTGGATCATTATGTTGTCAATCAAGTGTCCTTCCATTTTGCAAGGCGTCTGCTGCAGCATGGCATACGAATCAATTTATATTATAATGGCTTCTATCACGCGAAAATCCTGCTCAGCGATGGCGTATGGTGCGCTGTCGGTTCCGCCAATCTTGATGGTCGGAGTCTGTTGATTAACAAGGAGCTTACTGTGACCATTAGGGAAAACGACCTCTTTTACGCACAGCTGCTTGCTCTTTGGAAAAAAGATGAACAATCCAGTATTCCAGCAACCATCAAGACGATTCAAAAACGTCCTTGGATCGCTAAGGTTACCGGCATTCTGTTTAGGCCATTACGGAATTACCTATAAAAAAAAGCCCGCCAGCATTGCTGCCGACAGGCTTTTTTTTATTTTTTACATTTTTTCTGGTGCTTCCACACTGATTAGTCGCAATGCATTTTTGATTGTGATGCGAACTGCTTTCATCAACGCAATCCGAGCTTTTGTCAGCTCTTGATTATCCGGGTTCAATACCTTCTCCGCATTATAGAAGCTGTGGAGTGCAGAAGCCAGATCAAAGGCATATTGCGTTATACGGTGCGGCGTACGTTTTTCAGCTGCATCTGTCACTACTTGAGGGAATTCCCCAAGACGTTTTAGAAGATCCAATTCTTTCTCAGCAGTCAGAAGACTCGCATCGTAGGCTCCTTCTGTCTGGAATCCTTTATCAGCAGCCTGCGCGAGCATCGTGCTGATCCGGGCATATGCGTACTGTACGTAGAAAACAGGGTTTTCATTGGATTGGGATTTTGCCAAATCCATGTCGAAGTCGAGATGAGAATCACTGGAACGCATGACGAAGAAGTAACGCATCGCATCGATACCGACTTCCTCCATCAATTCACGCAGTGTAACTGCTTTTCCAGTACGTTTACTCATTTTAACCTTTTCGCCATTTTCGAACAGGTTTACCATCTGGATAATCGTAACTTCCAGTGTATCAGCGTCATAGCCAAGTGCTTGGATAGCAGCGCGCATACGCGGGATGTAGCCATGGTGATCGGCTCCCCATACGTTGATCAGTTTCGAGAATCCGCGATCAAGTTTTGTTTTATGATAGGCGATATCCGGAGTAAGGTACGTATAGCTGCCATCCTGTTTGATGAGTACACGGTCCTTGTCATCACCGAAATCTGTCGAACGGAACCAGACAGCGCCGTCTTCTTCAAAGACATAGTCCGTTTCACGAAGTGTTGCCAATGCCGTATCGATTTTTCCGTCTTGGTAAAGAGAAGTTTCTGAGTACCACACATCAAATGGAACACGGAAATCAGCAAGATCCTTCTCGAGCTTTTTCAGCTCATAAGTCAAACCATACTGACGGAAGAAAGCAAGGCGCTCCTCTTCCGGTTTAGACGCATAGCTATCTCCATGCTTTTCGGCAAGCTCTTTCCCAATTCCGATGATATCCTTACCGTGATAGCCATCTTCCGGCATCTCAGCATCTTGTCCAAGCGCTTGCAAATAACGTGCCTGTACACTGCGTGCAAGATTATCGATCTGATTACCAGCATCATTTATATAATATTCGCGTCCAACCTCATAGCCTGCTGCATCGAGGATGTTGCAAAGAGAATCGCCTACTGCCGCACCACGGGCATGTCCAAGGTGCAAGTCACCTGTCGGGTTCGCCGAAACAAACTCAACTTGGACTTTTTCTCCTTTACCTGCGTTCGTGCGTCCGAAATCATCGCCAGCTTCCAAAATAGTAGATACTAGTTCGCCAAGATAGCTGTTACGCATGAAAAAGTTAATAAATCCTGGCCCGGCGATTTCGATCTTTTCAACAGGTGCCTGGTCGTAATCGAAGTTCTTCTGCAGATCCTCTGCGATGGCGCGTGGTGCTTTCTTCGCAACACGAGCAAGCTGCATTGCAATATTCGTTGCATAGTCGCCATGCGCTTTATCCTTCGGCTGCTCTAAAATGACAGCAGGAATTGTCTCTTTATCAGCCAAACCAGCCTTCAAAACAGCTTCCTGAATCGCCGTTTTCAATTTTTGTTCTGTTTGTTGTACGATATTCATCCGTTACTCTCCTCCTGCACACGCAACGTCAATGCATGTCTTCTAGACTGCACCTGATTCAAAGTTACTGTATAGCTTATTGTAAGTTCCGCCGGGCTTCCAGCTGCCAGCGGCGAGAACGTCATCGCGTGTGTGCTTGTTTCCATATGCATTGTACCATAAGGATGGCGGTATACGTTCTCTGTCGGCTGATTCTTTATGAAAACTTGCTTCATATCAAATCCGCCTGAGCGTTTGATGCTCACCTTATCAGTCGAGATGGTAATCATAGTTTTCGTTTCCCCGACTTCTTCGGATTCCTCTGTGAAATTGACGACTGTCAATCCCCCATTGGCGGAATAGGTACCAGCTGCCTTCAGAGTTGTATACTCCGTATCATCTTCCTCCGTTATTGCCGTATCCATCTCGATCCATACCGGAATTTTCGTTTGACGCATGCAGCTCTCCCCTTTCAGTAAGAAAAACGCTTCTCACGGAAGCGCCTCTCCATTTTTATTTCAATAGATCTTGTACGAACTTCGGCAGTACAAAAGCAGCTTGATGCAGCTCTGGTGTATAGTATTTCGTTTCGATAGGCTGGAACCGTTCTGCTTTCACTTCTTTTGGATGATGCACCTTGCTGCCCATCGTGAACGTCCACAGACCACTTGGATAAGTAGGGATATTCGCCGTATACAGCTCTGTAACCTGGAAGATTTCTTTCACATCTTTGTACACCTGTGAAATCAGGTCTGCTTTGAACCATGGATTATCTGTCTGCGCAACAAACAAGCCATCCTCTTTGAGTGCTTTAGCAATCCCGGCATAAAAGCCTTTCGTGAATAGGTTGACTGCTGGTCCTACTGGTTCTGTCGAGTCGACCATAATGACATCATAGGCATTCTCACTTTCAGCAATGTGCATGAAACCGTCACCGACGCGCACATCTGCACGCGGATCATCCATTTTACCTGCGATGGAAGGCAAGAACTTCTTGGAATACTCGATAACTTTGCCATCGATATCAACAAGCGTCGCTTTTTTCACTTTGTCATGCTTGAGTACTTCACGGATAACACCGCCATCTCCTCCGCCAACAATCAGCACGTTCTCCGGATTCGGGTGCGTGAACAATGGTACATGGGCAACCATCTCGTGATAGACAAACTCATCCCGCTCTGTAGTCATGACCATGCCATCCAATGTCAGCATATTGCCCCATTCTTCCGTCTCCAGCATGTCCAATTTCTGAAAATCAGTCTGCTCACTGTGGAGGGAACGCTTCACTTTTGCTGTGATACCGAAGCTGTCTGTCTGTTTTTCTGTATACCAAAGTTCCATTAGCTGTCAAAACTCCTCTATGTGTAAAATCCTTTAACATCTCGCAACTAGTGTTAGTCATTTTTATAGCTTTAAACAATCAAATTATAGAGAAATTCCGAAAAAAAGCAACCCTTTCCAACGTTTATTATCCTACTGGATGACGATACTGTTTTTGACACCATGAAGGAAGCAGGCGATAGATTTGATTCGGATTCCGATAGCCAGTTGGCAGAGGTGGCTCCGGCCCAAAAGGCTGGCAGCTGTCATTCTTGGAAGCATGATAACTGCCATCGGCGGACTGCTCCTCATTTGTTATCTGATGGGCCCTCCGGCGATGACAAATAAATGGAGTACAACATTCTATGCGAACGACAGCACAATCCTCGGTGAACAGTATGGCAACACACAGAAACGCTGGATCGCCTTGGACGAAGTTTCTCCGCATTTGATTCATGCGACTATCTTGGCAGAAGACAAAAATTTCTACAAACATCATGGTTTTGCCTGGAAACGTATATTTGCTGCCGCCATGCAAGACATCAAGGCTGGCGCCAAGGTTGAAGGAGCCAGTACCATTACCCAGCAATATGCCAAAAACCTTTACTTAACGAATGATAAGACATGGACTCGAAAATTCAAAGAAGCAATATACAGTATCCGCTTAGAAATGTTTTACTCGAAGGATGAAATATTGGAAGGCTATCTTAATACGATTTATTACGGGCATGGGATGTATGGTATCCAAGCAGCGAGCGATTACTATATGGATAAAGATCCCGGCAGTTTAACAGCTGCTGAAGCCGCACTGCTTGCCGGCATACCAAAGGGGCCATCCTACTATTCCCCATTTCAAAATAAAGAGCTTGCTGATGAAAGGCAGGAATATATTTACGGACTGCTGCAGGATGCAGGTTATATCACAGAACCCGAATCACTTCCCGCTGTGTCGCTGTCGACAGAACAGGAACGGGAAACAATTAGACGTGCCGGTTATTTTCAGGACTATATTACAGATGAATTAGCCGAGGTTCTGGGGATGGATAAGGATGAGGCTGTAGCTTCTGGATATCATGTCTATACAACGATGGATTCTGACCATCAGCTTAAACTCGAGACGCAAATAGCTGATACGATTCCGGCTGATACAGAACTGCAGACAGGAGCCATTGCAATGGACCCAGATTCTGGTGCAATTACAGCTATGGTCGGCGGAACTGATTACAAGTTGAGCACATATAACAGAGCTACTACTAGTAAACGTATGCCGGGCTCCTCGTTTAAGCCTTTTGTCTATTACACTGCCTTGAAAAATGGTTTTACACCAATGACACAGTTAAGAAGCGAAGAAACGACCTTTGAGCTGCCAGATGGCGGCGAATATGCTCCTGGTAATTTTCACGGCTATTATGCAAATGAGGAAATCACGATGGCAGAAGCTATCGCGATGTCGGATAATATTTATGCGGTGAAAACGAATTTAATGGTTGGCGCGGAGAAAGTCGCTGCGGATGCCAAGAAGCTTGGAATAACAAGTAATTTACAGGCGGTCCCGTCCCTAGCCCTCGGAACTTCGCCGGTATCTGTTGAAGAAATGGGCGTTGCCTACAGCCGGATAGCCAACGGTGGTAAACAGATAGAGAGCTATACGATTGAAAAAATCGTCGATCGCAACGGGAAGACTATTTATACTCATAAACCGCAGAAAACCAAAAGCAAGCTGGATAAAAAAAGACTGTTCGTGCTCACGGATCTCATGACAGGTATGTTCGATGATTCGCTTAGCAGCTATATGCGCGTCACAGGAGCATCAATCAAGGATCAGCTGAGCCGGCCATACGCAGGCAAATCTGGAACGACAACGACGGATAGCTGGATGGTCGGATTCAGCCCTGACTTAGTGACAGCGGTCTGGACCGGCTATGATGACAACCGCTCCATGGAGAAAGTAAAGGAATTGGCCTACAGCAAGGAAATTTGGGCAGGCTTTATGGAAGCAGCCCATCAGGGCGAACCAATCAAAGCATTCCGCCCTCCTGCAGGCGTACGCGGCGTATTTGTTGATCCTGATTCCGGCTTCCTTTCTACGTCGTATTGTGAAAAGCGCCGATTCACTTACTTTGTACGAGGGACGGAGCCAAAGCTATACTGCCGGCCTGATTTGGATGAGTTTCCTCTCCGGCAAGATCAGAAAGAACCGATGAATAGACGGAAACGCTGGTTCGATTGGCTATTTTAATAGGAAAAGCCGCTGTCCTCCTTGAGGACAGCGGCTTTCATTTATTGCAATTGATTTTCTAAATCCTTCGGTGACCTGCTCCAGAATTCCGGCTTGTATTCCTTAAGGAAATCCAGCAGCAATCCCTTCGATAGCTCATCCATATGCTCGAGCACGTACTTCCCTTTCATGGATTGCTCCATATGCTTCACATGCTCCGGCATTGATTTATAGGCGATACGATTCGGTCGATCGACGAGGATCTCGCTGGCAGCAGCTCCAAAATAATAAGGGCCATCCCCGCCATTTTGCACGGTTACCCAGACAATCCAATACAGCTTCCCGTCTTGTACCTTATCCTTCTCATGCTGGAAACGTACGCGTCTTTCCACTTGACTGCGGGCGTGCATCGCCGCCATGTCCACGTACGCTGTTTTCTCGTGTGGATCAACGATGACCGGACTCATATTTTCCAGACTGATGGAACCGACCCCATATCCCCCGTGACCATCTGTAGAATCATCCTTCATGATCGTGAAAGCATTATTTTTCTTCTTTTCCACGTATACCGCTCCCTCGACTTTTGCTTCTATAGTAGCATGTGTCGGATTATTACTTCAATTCAATTGTTTTATCATGGAAGCGGAAAGCATTGGTTGAGACGACAGTTGATGCGGCAGCTTGGGTCAGAATTGTTTTCGATATCTTTTCTTTCTTTGGAAGATTAATCCCGAGTCTCCTTAACTCAACCCCTTTCAATCCGTCCACCATCAGTTGAACACAGCCAATCAATAGCAGGTATGCCAGTAAGATACTGATTGTATAAAAACCCTGCCCCGTCATTAGCATATAGCGGAGAAAGGAAATCTGAGAAGACCATTCACTAGTGGCTGGAGAACCAGAGAAGCCCTCTTCCCCAGGCACCGTACCACCGAAATACAACTGAAACACACCTAAATGGATGAATAGGACTATTACTTGAAGTGTTTGCTGGCCGAAAAGGATATAACATCTAATTTTGATCTGCGGCCACACATGTTTTCTTAAAAGCTGCAAGCGGCTCGCTCCAAGGACAACTCCGCTTGTTACGTATGCACTTGATAGGGATTGATGTATTTCCTTTCCTAACAGTATGGTAGTTAGCGGTAATACTAACAGGAACAGAATCACTATTTGCCATATGATCTTCTCTGGAAATGACAGTATCGAGTCCGGCGCAATAATTGGCGTTAAAAGCATTATCGCTAACAAAGACTGCGGCACATAATGTAATCCATCTGCCAGTTGGTCCAGGAACTTCCGGATCCTTGCTGGCATTAGCAGGACGCAGGGAATAGCAAGTAAGAACCCACCTCCGATCCGCAATGCAGCGACCAGCAAAGTGAATCCGATTGTATACTTAGCACCTGCCAACAGCACATCATCCAAATGCCTCCCCAGTCGATCCGTTCCCAGCCAATAGTCTTCTCCCGGTCCAAACGGCGCTTTTTGTACCATATTACCCGCATTATCATATTGATAGTGATCCACATTGATAACCGGATCCGCTGCTAGCGAATATATACAGCTGCTGATAAACAGCAAGGCAATCAACGCGAAACCCACGATGAACTTTTTATTTCTATAGATCTTTTGATTATGTGAAACTCTAGCGAATGGTATGCGGTTTCCATTGCTCCTTGTTCCAAACAGCGGTGCCGCCTTCCATGCAGGTGCGGAGGAAATTCCTGACTTTCGTCCGAAGATCATTTCTGCAATGGAATAGATGAAATAGAATGGCACAAAGAATGCTGCTAGGATAAAGAAAAAAATGATACTCTGTACTGGTTGCAGCAGCATCTCTTTCAAGATACTTGTAATACCGTACAGATTCATTAAATATTCAATCGCTGGCAGTGCTGAGAGCGTAGCCCAAGTAATGACTTTTGTATGCAGGAAAGCAGATGGCAGGATATTCGGTAAGACATGACGGAATAGAATAGCCTCCTATCCCCTTACTTTTCGCTAATAGTACATAGTCCTTTTGCTGCTCCTCTTCCAGCGTAGACAGTACGATACGGTAGAAGGTTACAAAAGGCAGAATCGCTAATATCAGAATCGGCAGAACATAGATTTCTTCTTGTCCTACAGAGCTGAAACGGAATAGTAAAAAACCGAATTGTTTATAAAAGAAAACAACAAATAATTGGATACCGAAAGCTAATATGACATCCGGGATGGATTCAAGCAGATAACCCAGCCGCTTAAATGGGAAGACGACTTTGTTTGGCAGCAGACAAGAAACGACTGCAAACAGCAACCCTCCAATAAATCCAGTCAACAATGCTCCAAACAGGATTGCCATGGAGTACGACATCGCAGGAGCAAGATAATCGAATAATGGATAAACCCGTCCATAACCTTGATCATATACCCAACGGGAAGGGTCTAGTATTTGCTCAACTAAAACAGCAACCGCACGGAAATAGCCCGATGAATCCGGCATGAATAGTGATGGGACACAGCTTATCATTACAAGTCCAACCAAACCAACAAACAGATAACCTACAAAAGAGACAGCTCGCATTCATCCCACTCTTCTTCCTCATGATATTTAGTGCCTTTTCAAAATTCCATTATATTATAATTTTCTGTTAATTATATACAAAAATGTAAGATTACTAAACAGGAATGTGCAAAATGGACAAATATTCGGCAGAAAGTACACAATTCAATAAGCCCTTCTGCATGTAAGCCATCTAAATAAGGATCAACACCACAGTAGGATTATGGCAAGTTCGAATCGGGAAAAGTACTCACGCAGCAACAATTGAAAGGGGAATTTTATGTATTTTTGGCTTAGCTTGATTTTCGCAGCGGGGTTTGCACTTATTCATTACTGTTCTAAATATATGAGTTTTCTAAAGGAAACACCTCGGAGCAAGTTCCTGTCGGTTTCTGCGGGAATTGCTGTCGCTTATGTATTTGTGCATCTTCTCCCTGAGTTGAATACTTATCAGGAACAATTGGAAGCTGAACTTGGAGATAGTGTATGGCGCTATGCAGAACATCATATTTATATTGTTGCTTTGATTGGTTTGGTACTTTTCTATGGATTGGAAAGAATGGTGACAGTATCGAAACATACAGATAGACTCAAAGATCCCGAAGCGGCCGGATCAGGTATTTTCTGGCTGCATATCAGTTCTTTCTTTTTATATAACGCTATTATAGGCTACTTGCTGGTACGGGAAGAGTATGAGTCTCCCCTCGGGATGTTGTTTTACTTTCTTGCTTTAGGTGTCCACTTCATTACCAATGACCGGAGCCTGCGGAGTGACCACAAGCGTATTTATGATAGATATGGAAGAATACTTCTCACTGGAGCAATTCTAATAGGATGGTTGATCGGTATTTTAACCGAATTGAACGAAGCTGCAATCTCGATCCTCAATGCCTTTATTGCAGGCGGTATCGTATTGAATGTACTGAAAGAAGAGCTTCCTGAGGAACGGGAAAGCAGTATCGGAAGCTTTCTGATTGGTGCAGTCGGTTATACCATATTGTTATTACTGGTTTAAGTAAAAGAGCGAAGGATCATGCGGATCCTTCGCTCTTTTCATGCTTGCTGCTTTTTTAGCGTATGGATGAATTCCCAAGCTTGGGTCATCTCTTCGTCTGTATAATTTTGTTTCTTTTTTACTGTCCGTACTTTTTCCTCTACTTCATCCTGCGGAAGCTCTTCGAAATACAGCATCGTGGAAACCAACTCCAGGAATCGGGAGCTCTTTTCTTTCAGCAGGCGGATAGCCTCCTGATAATCAGGGAATTGATTATCATAATGTGTGAGAAACTGTTGGCCTTCCTCCGTAATTGTATAACGGTATTGGAAATAGCTGCTTTTATCCTCTTTTGTCTCTTTGATCAGACCGAGGTTGCTCAGTTCATCCACACGCAGGGATAATTCCTCCGAATAGGGACCGAAAAGATGGAATTCATATTTTTCACCGAACGGAATACCATTTTTCTTCAGTATGTAAATCATCTTCTGTAGTTTCTTTCTTCCTACCACTTCTTCTACGGAAGAAAAAAATTGCAGGAGATTTGCGTGGTTGGCTAGCATAGCTGCTCCTCCTTATTGGAATAAAATCTCATAAATCCGTTGCTTCTGTTGACTGTCATCCGGCAGTGCTTCCAGAATGTCCTGAGGGAAATATAATTTATGGTCTGTTCGTTTCTTACCCGAAATCGCTTCGACAATATCCGATTGGCGCGATAATTCCTTCAATTTCCCATTAGGCAATTGTAAGTGAATCGGCAAGCGCTCCTCTTCCTCGCCTGGACGGTAGAAGTCATAAGGCAAATCAGATGAAGAATCATCAATCAGATAATATTCCGGATCGATTCCTACTTCGCTGAAGAGCCTGGACAGTTCGACCATCTCTTTCATATGCAGGAGCGGATTGAACTCGATATACTTGAATAATCGGCGATTCAGGAATCTCTCACACAAGTCTCTTAGTATATCATCATCTTCTTCAAGCCAAGCCTGGAAATAGAAGGATGTGACATTTTCATCAAGCCGTATATAATCGTCCAAGGTAACATTTTCATCAAACAAGGAAATGAAGTGCTGCGGTCGCAGCTTGAATGTATAATCACTTTTATAGAGCGCTTTTGCACGATGTAATATCTTCGTCAGAATCACTTCCGCACTGCGTGTTACAGGGTGGAAATATACTTGCCAATACATCTGATAGCGGCTCATGATATAATCTTCGACCGCATGCATGCCGGACTCTTTGATTACGACCTGATCTTCACGTGGACGCATCACACGAAGTATGCGCTCCATATCAAAATGTCCATAGCTGACACCTGTGAAATAAGCGTCACGCTGCAGATAATCCATCCTGTCTGCATCAATTTGGCTTGAAATGATACTGACAATCAATTTGTCATCATAAGTCTTATTAATGACTTCGGCTACTTTTTTAGGAAAACTTGCACTCACTTTCCGCAGCACATGATTGACCCCTGTATCCCCCAGGATAATCTTGCGGGTGAATTCCTCATGATCCAATCCGAAAACCTTTTCAAAGGAATGGGAATAAGGGCCATGACCAAGATCGTGGAGCAAAGCAGCACATAAAAGCAGCAGCCGCTGTTCCTTTTTCCAATTCTTGCGGTTCTCGAAATTGTTCACAATCCGTCTGACTATCTCATAAACCCCTAGGGAATGATTGAAACGGCTGTGTTCGGCACCATGAAACGTCATATAAGAGGTTCCAAGCTGCTTGATTCTGCGAAGCCGCTGGAATTCTGGCGTCGCAATCAGATCCCATATCACCCTGTCACGGACATGTACATAACGATGCACAGGATCTTTGAAAACTTTTTCTTCATCTAGCTTTTCATCTCGATACGCCATTTCCTCTGCCTCACTTTATGTCATTCTGTCTCGTATTTTTTTGTCCAATAGAATTAGTTTATAAAATATCGGCTCCCCAGTAAATAACCAAAAGTAATTTTTACTCGTTTCTTGTCTACCCTATTCTTTGCTATACTATGTATTGGCGTTTAACGCCATTCAGCTGAAAAGGAGCGCGTTCTACGTGTTACATACATTACTTCAAACATCTGAATTCCGTATTATTGATCATTCCGGTGAAGACGGTCCCGAACAGGCGATGGCCTCCTTCGCGATAGACGATGCATTGGCTATTTCTGTCGGCGAAAATTCGGCTCCGCCAACTGCAAGGATGTGGATCCATGACCGCACGATTATGCTCGGCATACCTGATTCCCGTCTGCCTTATATCAAGGAGGGAATATCTTATTTGCAGGAAAAGGGCTATAAAGCAGTCGTCCGAAACTCTGGCGGACTAGCTGTGCTGCTGGATAAAGGCGTTGTCAACCTATCCTTCATTTTCCCGGATGCCAAGCAAATCGGAATCCATGACGGGTATCAAGCAATGGTTTCCTTCATCCAATATATCTTCCAGGATCTTACCGATAAAATCGAGGCATTCGAGGTAGTCGGTTCTTATTGTCCCGGCACCTATGATCTGAGCATAGACGGCCGGAAATTTGCCGGTATCTCCCAGCGCAGGGTGAAAGACGGTTCTGCCGTCCAAATTTACTTATGTGTAGATGGAAGCGGCGCGTCACGTGCAGAAATCGTTAGAGGATTCTATGAAAGGGCTAAAAAGAAAGCGGAAACTCGCTTCACCTTCCCTGATGTAGTGCCGGAAACGATGGCATCATTGGAAGAATTGCTCCAAGTTACTCTTACTAGCGAACAAGTTTGTAGACGGATTGCTGATGGCCTTGCATCTATCACGAACATCAATCCTACTGCTGAGATGACGGAACGAGAAGTTCAGCTGCAGCAGGAACGGATGAAGCTGATGCGTGCCCGTAATGAGAATTTCCAATAAAAAACCGCTGACCGATTATCGGTTCAGCGGTTTTCTTCTTTTTCCAAAAAGGTTAAGGCTTGTTTAACCGAAGAAAAGAACTTAATGTTCTGATCACTGAAATCTGCTTGACGTACACTTTCCATGGCCATTTTCGGATGGAAGCCAGTGACAATCAGACGTGTACCCATCATATCCAGCAGCTGATGCAAGCGCAGTACACCATGATGGACACCGCTATGGAAGTGACTGATTCCTTGCAAATCAAGAAGGAAATTCCGCTCTCCTGACTGTTGAACATGTTCTCCTACTCGTTCCAATATCTGATTCAGTCTGCGATCATCGACATCCCCAATCAATGGTAGAATCGATGTCGTATCCGTGATTGGGACAATAGGCGTGGATAAACGGGAAACTTCCTCCAAGTAACGGGAAACAAGCTCTTCGTTTTGCTTTCGCTGTGTCACGTCTTTCTGGACACCAACAAAGAACGTCTTCTGCTCACTTTCCAAAAAGATAGGATAGATCTCCAGCTCGTTCCAGAACATCTCACCGTTCTTGCGGTAATTTTTCAGTTCGACCACAACAGCTTTTTCATTTCGTATTGCATTCCGAACAGCAGCAACATCTTCTTTTTTCGTATCTTCCCCTTGAAGAAAACGGCAATTATGGCCGATAATCTCTTCAGAGGGATAACCGGTAAGTTCTTCGAAACCTTTGTTTGTATAAATAATCGGATTATCAGGAAGTGAGGGGTCTGTGATTACCACTCCTGCTCCTACGTAATCGATGGCATGCTTCACAAACTGATCTGTTACTTCGGATGAATAGCGGATATCTTTGCCCAACAAATACTCACTCCTTTTGCATCTGAGACAAGGCTATTCTACTATACTTGAGCTGGAAAAACAAAACAAACAAAAAAGAAGCCTCCCTTTATGAGAGGCTTCTTTCCTATATGCTTATTCTACAGACTGTGCGGCAGTGATAAGTGTAAGCTTGTACACATCATCTGCATTACAGCCGCGGGACAAATCGTTTACTGGTGCGTTCAGGCCTTGCAGGATCGGACCTACAGCATCGAAGTTACCTAGACGCTGAGCAATTTTGTAACCAATGTTACCTGCTTCGAGGCTTGGGAATACGAACACATTCGCATCACCTTTCAATACAGCATCCGGCGCTTTTTTCGCAGCAACGGATGGTACGAAAGCTGCATCGAATTGGAATTCGCCATCGACCACTAGGTTAGGGTTTTTCTCTTTTGCAATCGCAAGCGCATCTGCTACTTTCTCTGTTTCCGGAGATTTAGCAGAACCTTTTGTGGAGAAGCTTAGCAATGCAACTTTCGGATCAATACCAAACATAGCTGCTGTTTCAGCACTTGCTACAGCAATTTCTGCAAGATCCTGGCTGTCAGGTGCGATGTTGATGGCACAGTCACCGAAAACATAGCGCTCATCTTCTCTTACCATTACGAATGCACCAGAAGTCTTTTTGTATCCTGGCTTCGTTTTGATGATTTGCAATGCTGGACGTACTGTATCCGCAGTAGAATGAGCCGCTCCGCTCACAAGACCATCAGCTTCACCAATATAAACAAGCATTGTACCGAAGTAATTTTCATCTTTTAGTAATTTCTTTGCATCTTCTTCTGTCGCTTTTCCTTTGCGGCGTTCCACGAACGCTGTAACCAGCTCATCGAATTTATCATACGTATCTGGATCAAGAATTGCTGCGCCGTGCAAGTCGATAGACAGTTCTTTTGCCTTCTGTTCCACTTGCTCTTTATTGCCGACCAAAATCGGTGCAATAATCCCCTCTTCGGCAAGCTTTCCTGCTGCTTCCAAAATACGTTCATCCAAGCCTTCCGGCAAGACGATCTTTTTATTTTGACCTGTTACTTTTTCCCGCAATGTTTGAAATAAATCACTCATCCTAAAACCCTCCTAGAATATGTCTGCATTTTCTATAGTAAATCTTTTTGTTTTACTTTTAAAGTCATATCAGCTGATGCTGATTTTTTTAATTAAAATAACCGCTTCTTTAGATGTTCCCATTTCTGTCAAAGTATACACACCAGGCATACGGAACAGTTGATATAATAGAGGTGGGAACTAGAAAGCAGCGACTAGCATGATGAGATGTCGTTTGTGTTACACTATACAAAGAATGTGAACGAAAAAGGAGTGTTTAGGCATGGCAGAAGCAGTAGAAACCATGGACGGCTGGTATTGCCTGCATGATTTCCGTGTAATGGATTGGACAAGCTGGAAACTGGCTTCCGAGGATGTGCGTCAAGCAGCAATCGAGGAATATCAGAACTGGCTTTCAAATATGGAACAAGTTGAGGAAGCAAAAAACGGCAGTCAGCTTGTCTATAAAATAATTGGTCATAAAGCTGACCTGATGTTTATGATTATGCGTCCGACAATGGATGAATTGCAGGAGATCGAAACAGCTTTCGATAAGATGCAGATCGCATCTTTCATGACGAAAAGCTTCTCTTACTTATCTGTCGTCGAGCTCTCCAAATATATGAGCAAACCTGGTGTTGATATCGAACAGAAACCAGAAGTACAAGCGCGTTTGAAACCAATTCTTCCTCGCTGGGATTATATGTGCTTCTACCCAATGGATAAACGTCGTATGAATGATGACAACTGGTATTCACTCGAAAAAGATGCTCGCTCAAAACTTATGTATGAGCACAGCAAAACCGGACGTAAATACGCTGGGCAAATCAAACAAATCATCACAGGTTCGTTTGGTTTCGATGATTGGGAATGGGGCGTTACATTGTTTGCACACGATCCACTGCCAATCAAAAAGCTAGTGTATGAAATGCGATTCGACGAAGTGAGCGCACGTTACGGCGAATTCGGTGACTTCTATTTCGGAAATAAGCTGGATAAAGAAGCAGTATCCGACTACTTCCAAATTTAATGAAAGCTGGACCAACTTGGTCCGGCTTTTTTTATTCCTTTGTTCTACTCCCCTTCCAGGCTTCATATCATGTCAAAGAACAGGCATGAGTTCCTTAGACATGAGGTAAGGCGATAACAGTTAAATGAAGGCCGGAGCATTTCTTGTATTCATGGTAGTCGTACGATCGAACACAATTCCTGCCTTCACAGTTTTAGCCAGCCAAAATGTCTTCTGAAAGGATATAGGAAAGGGGAATGAAAATGAGCAAGAACCCGAATCAAGAAAACCAGTCTCCGAGCACCCCGCAGTATCAGGAACAGAGCCCGGCTTATACTTATCCGCAAGTCCCGAACTATAGCTACCCAACTCGTCAGCAAAACCAACCGTTTTTCCCGCAGCAGCAACAACAGCAACAAGTCCCGTCACAAGTTCAAGGCGGAGGGCCAGCAGGACCAGGACTGCCAGTTGAGCAGTCTTATATCGAGAACATTCTGCGTCTGAATCGAAATAAGCTGGCCACCGTGTATATGACCTTCGAAAACAATGACCGTTGGAACGCAAAAATCTTCAAAGGCGTGATCGAGGCTGCTGGTCGTGATCATCTAATCTTACGTGATCCAGAGAACAACCGGCGTTACTTATTATTGATGGTCTATCTCGATTATGTAACATTCGATGAACCGCTTAATTATAGTTACCCTTTTGGCAATCCAGGCGGCACTGCAACTTATCCACCACGATAAAAAACCTCTGCTTCGGCAGAGGTTTTTTCCTTATAAATATTTAATTGCTGAATAGCCTAGCAGCACCCATCCGATCAGGAATGCCACACCACCGACAGGTGTAATGATAGCAAAGATCGTGATTCCGCTGACAGCATATATGTAAAGCGTTCCTGAAAATAGCAGGATGCCCGCGATAAAGAAACCGCCAGCAGTCGTCAAACTGCCTGCTTGGATCTTTTGCAGCAATAATGCTACTCCGATGATCGCCACTGTATGGAACATTTGATATTGAACTGCTTTTTCCCACGTGGCAATTGCCTTCTCTGACAATCTTCCTTCCAGTCCGTGCGCTCCGAATGCTCCAAGTGCTACAGTAAGGAACCCACTTATAGCTCCGATTATGAGTAATGCTTTCATTTTTCTGCTCCTTTATATCAAAAATCGAACAATGACTTACCGTTCGATTCTTCATCATCATCTTCAAATGCTTTTTTGGGCGGCTGCTGGGCCGGCCATTCCCCTGTCATCGCTGCCCATTCAGCTGCTGATGGGCTTACTGCTGCTTCTGACGGTTTAGACACCTTAGGCACCTGCGTTTTGACTGGATGCTCTGAACGCTCAATTTGCAAAAACAAGTCACACATCGAACGGACCGCCCGAACGTGTTCCCGCTGCTTTTGTACATCCTTAAGGTCCAATGCCCTTTCCAGCTCCTCTTTCATATGCCGAAGCACTGCTTCTTCACTTAACAAGTCGAACACCTCCATCGTTTTGCTGCTACATGCATTATAACAGATATAAAAGGAAATATTTAATCCCGAAACAAGAACACATGTTCCTTTTTGTTGAAAAATTGGTATACTGTTCATAACATATTCAAAAATAGGAGGTTAATAAGTGAAGACAGACGATATAGAAAAATTGATGCTATCGGATGGAATTACAGGTTTAAGTATGGCTTATATGGAGACTGGTCATTCTTTACAATCCTTTTGTGCCGGTTATGCAGATCAAGTGACAAGAAGAACAATTAACAGTTCCACTGCTTTTCATGCTTGCTCTATGAGTAAATTGGTTACAGCCTTTCTCATCCTCACTCTTGTTTCCAAGGACAAGCTCCCATTAGATGCTAATGTTAATGACCTGCTATGTAAGTGGAAATTGAAAGATACTTATTATAACGCACCTAGTCTAAGGCAACTGCTGCAACATCAAGGCGGCATCATTGATCCGGAACACAGTTTTCCAGCTCTTCCTTTCGATTCAGCTTTATTCAGCACGGCTGAGCTTTTGGAAGGCACAACAATAGCATGCGCAAGGCGCATTGTGACCGAACAAGAACCCAGCACAGTTTTCTCCTATAGTGATGCAGGTTATATGATTGTACAGCTTGCATTGGAAGATATATATAACAAGCCCTTCAAAGCACTTATGGAAACATACGTGTTAGATCCCCTAGGAATGAAGAACAGCTTCTATCACGATTCTCTGCGTCACCCATTTGCTTATGGACATCAGAATCTGAACCCAATCCCTAGTCTATATCCTTATTACCCGTATGATGCCGCTTGCGGTTTGTGGACAACACCGACAGATGCAATGAAGCTAGTTGTTGCATTCCACGAGTCCTTAAAGGGATCTTCCTCCGCTTTCATTGACAAGCAGGATGCGGAGGAGTTACTCCAGTCTAATAGCGAAATTCCTTATGCAGGATTGGGAGTCTTCTTGGAAAGTATTGAAGGAACTGTGGAATATTCTGCGCTCGGCTGGGGAGAGGGATTTCAGTGCCTGCTAGCAGGAAAACCGGAAACAGGAGATGCGCTTATATGCATGATCAATACCGATCCTGGCAAACATCAAATGGAAACCATTCTTGGCGACATTTATAAACGTTCTTCCCTAGCCAGAAAATAAAAAGACCCGCCGTATGGCGGGTCTTCTGTTATTGCGCTTGCTTTAGTATATCTAATTGTTCGGCGACATATTGTTCATGCATCCATTTCAAGAAATCATATTCTGTGGCTGTGGAAGGGCGCTTCATGTCCTGTTCCACCTGGTCGACAAAAGATAAAAAGCTAATCATTGCTAATTACCTCCTCTGGTTATACCTCTATCATCATTCTAATAGAGAATTGGATGCTTGACAACAAATTTTCAAAATATTCACGACAAATTAATAGTTCTATACAAATTTATCAATCTTCCTTATTTTGCAAACGCAGCTCCAAATGACTGATTCGCTGCTTCAAGGCATCAACATCTGCTTTCGTGGCAAGTCCCAGGTCATGGACTTTTTTCTGCATATTCTCTTGATTCTTCTCGTTCCATTCATTGGATTTGGCTTCTCCCTTATCTACAAAGCGCTGGATCAAATCCTTCGCTTGCTGTGGTGTTATCTCTCCCTTCGCCACAAGCTCTTTCAATTTAGCATCCAGCTTTTCCTTCCCAGCCAAAGCAGCACCAACACCTAAAAGAAATCCTTTTCGTAACAAATCCGCCATTATCATAACCTCCTAGTTTTATTTATGGATCTAAGCAGCAGAACATGCTTGATGAAGAGAATTAACCATAATCCAAAGAAAATGAATGTCAGGATGAACCCGACGAGGACGAGCCATAATGTATGGTGGATGATTCCTTGGATGCCAGTGTATGTCGAACCTGCCGTCAAAGCGAGTAACAGAACCGTATAAAAGAAGTAAAATTGGTGCAGCAGCTGGTTCTTTTGCTTATCCCTTTCCCAGCCGCGCTGCTTCTCTCCGTCAGTGAGCCAGTCGACGAGTGCTCTTGGCATCGACAGGAATGGACGAAGTGAATTAGTAATGATACCAGTATAAATGGAGCTATGTTTTTTCGACCCTCTCATCCACCGCAGGATGACGGGTTTCCCCCATTCTACTAAATCTGCTTGCGGATAAATGACAGCCACCAGGCCAATTGCCAAGAAAACTGCCCGTCCGAGGAAAGCGAAATCTGCCGGGAGCTGGATCGGCTGTTCCTTTACGATCACCTGCAGCTCCTCCATCAGCTGCAAGAAGGATTCAGTATCTCCTACATCCAGCTGCCCGCCCTTATACAGGTCCACTGTTTTCCGAAGTATCCGTTTCACTTTCTCCGAATCTGCTGACGGAAGCAAAAACTCCATTTTGTAAAGGGCTTGAATGACAGCCTCATAATCATCGAGTACGATGCCCTGGATAGCCTCCCGTAAGTATTCCGTGTCCGTTGCTCTAATCTCACCGACCATACCAAAATCGAGCAGTACGATTTTCCCGTCAGGCTGAACAATGATATTGCCTGCATGAGGATCAGCATGGAATATACCGCTGTTTAGAAACTGATCTGAAAAGAATTGAAAAAGTGCTTTGGCTACTTGCTCACGGGGGATCTTCTGGGCATCCAGATAATCTGTATCCGTCACTTTCCGCCCCTCTACCCAGTCCATCACAAGTACTCTGCCCGTGCAGAGCTCAGGATAATAATCAGGTACTCTGATATCAGGATTTCCTTTGTACCGTTTCCGGAAATAATCCGCATGCTCCAGTTCTTTCCTGAAATCCAATTCCCGGCTGATGATGGTTACTACTTCCGCGTATAAAGCCTTCAAGTCCGATTTCTTACCGATACTCGTAAATCTTCGGAGGAGGTAAAAAATGATTCGGAGCGCTTTGAAATCCATATGGAAGATCTGCCTGACATTGTGCCGCTGGACCTTGACCGCAATCTTCCGACCGTTCTGCAAGTATGCCTCGTACACTTCGCCGATAGAAGCAGAAGCAACTGCTTTAGGGTTCAGATGCACAATCTCCGTTTCATAGCGGCCGCCAAGCTCTTCCTTTAATATTGCTTCCGAATGTGTAAATGATGTCGGCTTTACCCTGTCGACGAGGCCTTCCATCTCCCGGATGAACACTTTTGGCAGCAAATCAGCACGCGAACTGAGAAACTGGCCTAACTTGATCAGCAATCCGCCCTTCTTCTCCGCCATTTTCCGATATTCCCGCGCCTGCTTGGTCAGTAATGCTTCCCATTCCTGTTTATCCTGTTCATCCCATACACGGCTATGCAGCAGGTAAAACCAATAGATCTGCACCATAAATCGGATAACCATCCACACGATAGCCATAATACGACGGGTGGATTTGACACGCATGCACACACCTCATTTTCAGACAATTGCCTTCTTTCTTGCTATTTTCTATTATAGCTAGTACTTCTCTTGCTTGTCTATTAACCTGTGGCTGTGTCGAAAAACGTAAAAATAGTAGTTTTATAAATATTTTTTAATAAAACAGTTTATTTTTTCTCAGAAAACGCTTACAATATTGATATATAAGACTGATGGTAAACCAAAAACCCTTAACGGAGGTATAGTATGTCTAGCATATCTAAAAATGCTGTTCTGCCTGAAAAACGTTCCGTCGAAAATACTAAGTCAAACAAACAATTTTTGTACCCTTCTTACCTGCTTGAAAACCAGCTGATGGATGCTGTATCCGATGGTGATTTGAACGGGGCATTATCTATAATTGAAAGCCTATCCACTTCAGAACGCCCGAAGTATGCCTTTCAACCATTACGTTCTGCCAAGAACCAATTGATCAGCATTTGTACGCTCTACACACGTGCTATCTTAAGAGGCGGCGCTTCCCAAGAAGTAGCATCGAGCCTCAATATGACTTATATGCTTGAAATCGAGAACTGCCAGACAGAGCAGGAACTTTCAGAATTGGAATATGATATGCTCGTCCGTTTCATCGAAGGCTTGAATAAAAGCAGAGCTACACAATACTCCAACATCATCAATGAAGCTATCGGCTATATTCAGTCACATATCTTGGAAGATTTGAGCTTACAGGCAATCAGCTCTCACTGCAATGTGAATCCGAGCTACCTTTCCCATCTATTCAAAAAAGAAGTTGGCGTTTCCACAGTCCAATTCATCAATCAAAAGAAGATTGAGGAGGCCAAATACTTCCTGCTTCATACAAACCAATCGATTGCTGATTTGGCTAAGAAGTTCAACTTCTGCAACCAAAGCTATTTCACGGCACAATTCAAGTTCTATACATCCATGACTCCAAAACAATTTCGCGACTCACGCGCAATTTAAAAATACCGCACAGGATAACCTGTGCGGTATTTTTATGGGCTTTTCAGCTCTATCAACGGTTTCCATATCCGCAGCATCCAGCGCTGGGAAAGTACCAGTACAATGCTTAGTGTGACAATCAGGAGACCTAACACATCCAGACTATTGCTTACTTCGAACAAATCATCCACCCTGATCCACTGAATGAAGAATCCGTGCAGGAGATAAACATACAGTGTTCGCTGTCCATACTTCGTAAAAGCCATTTCTTTGTTTGGTACAAGCGACAGCACGCTTATCATTATCAGCCCTGAAAACATATAGACCAACAAACGGATCAATCCGCCTGCTTCCCCTGCTCCTAAAACTGCATAAGATTTCGATCCGAGCAGCCAGTCAGTCGGGAAGTCAGGGTAGAGATAAAATAAAGCACCTGCTGCCAGCAGCAGCAGTCCGCCTCCTATCCTGACAGGCAAACTCCGAAGTACGGCAAGCTGATCCTTTGTCACCCAATATCCGATTAAGAAAAACGGAAAGAAAACAAATGTCCTGGAAAGGCTCATTGCTCCTCCAATTTCATTAAAGTAACCCACTAACAAACCGATGAACACTGCTAGCAGAATACCAAGGCTGGGACGTATCCTTTTGTATGGAATAAGCAGTATATGCCAGCAGAACAAGCTAAGTAAAAACCACAGCGCCCATTGCGGCACAAGAATGGATTCCATCCAGCCCTCTTTTCCGATCATGTAATAGTAAAACGTGTAGATGACTTGGAAAAACAAAAACGGTAAAAGCAGCTTTTTCGCGAGTTTTTCAATGGCAGCTTTATTGCCTGCTCCCCTTGCAAAGAAACCAGCCAAAAAGATAAAAATAGGCATGTGAAAGGTATATATCATTGTATAGCTCCATTGCAGGAATAACATGTCCTGATACGGCTGAATTAGATGTCCGAATACGACAAAGGCAATCATAAGCAATCTTGCATTATCAAAATACGCATCGCGTTCCATTCTATCGCTTCCTTCTTCCGGATGTATTCTTCCATAGTAAGGAGCACGGAGCAGAAACGCTATAGCGGACGCGGCTTCTTCATCTACTTGTTAGCCGGCTGTCAAGATGCTGTCATATACGACATCCGTGTGTAAAAAGAAGGGCAGAATTATCCAGCTTCCGGTTTCTTTTTAGGTCGGCTTGCCGTCTTTTTCCTCGTGGTCTTCTTGGCTGCGGGCTTATCTTTTTTCGCTTTATCGAGAGATGCCTGCAATGCGTCCATCAAGTTGGTTACATTGCTAGGCTGTTTCTTAGCTGTAGGAATATGAACTTCTTCATGATCCCGCTTCGCTTGAATCAAATCAAGCAGTGCTTCGCGGTAATCATCATTGTACTTCTCCGGATCAAATGTAGCTGTCAGCTGTTCAATAAGCAGCTTAGCTGTTTTCAGCTCTTTATCGACAATAGCATCCTCTGCAGGGATATTTGGCACATCAGCGACATTTCGAACCTCATCAGGATAATGGATCGTCTCCACAACGAGCACATTCTTATACACACGTATAACAGCCAGCTGCTGCTTCGAACGGATGACCATAGAGGCAACACCGATTTTCCCTGTATCCTCAAGTGCTTTTCGCAATAAGCTGTATGCTTTTGTTCCGCCTTCATTTGGAGACAAGTAGTAGCAGCGTTCAAAATAGATTGGGTCAATTTCCTCTAAGCTGACAAAATCGACGATCTCCACTGCTTTGTCTTCCTGCTCCTTCTGCAACGCCTGCAGCTCGTCCTCATCCAGCACGACAAATTTATTCTTCGTGTATTCATAGGCTTTGACGATATCCTCTGTCTGTAATTCCTTCTCACAATGCGGACAGACTTTTTCATACTTTACCGGTGTGTTGCATTCTTTATGCAGCTGCCGCAGCTTCACATCTTTATTTTCCGTAGCAGCATGCATTTTCACGGGAATATTTACAAGCCCGAAGCTGATTGTTCCCTTCCACATCGTATGCATGAACTGATCACTCCTTTTTATCCTAGTTTGTACGTCTGTTCCATGTTTAATTCCGGTGCAATGCTTCAAACTAAGAAAGAAAGGAGTGGAATACGATGCAGGTAATGAAACCAATCTATCGAGATGATTGTCCGGTCGGGGAAGGATGGATTTATGAGGTAAAGTATGACGGATTTAGAGCAGTTCTGACAGTTGCAAATGACAATGTGACACTGACAAGCAAAAATGGAGTCGATTTATCTCCCCAATTCCCCGAGATCATCTCGTATGCTGAACAGCATATGAGTTTAGTGGATAAGCACATTCCTTTCTCAATTGATGGTGAACTGATCATACCTAAAAATGCACTTAGCGGTGATTTTGGTTTGCTTCAAACACGCGGCAGATTGAAATCAGCTGATCGAATCAACCAGATTGCGTCTAACCGCCCTGCTGTGCTGATGGCCTTTGATTTGCTAATTGACCGTGGTAAGAATCAGGAAAAACGGCGGCTGACTTCCAGGAAGCAAGCATTACAGGAGCTGATCGACCTATTCAATAATCATTCAGGAGCTATACGGTACGTGGATTATTCCTTAGACTCATCTTCTTTGATGGATTCTGTCATTTTGCATCAGGGTGAAGGCATCATAGCTAAACGCTCAGCGAGTACATATAAGACTGGAAAGCAGCATCATGACTGGTATAAGATAAAGAATTGGCGTACAATTACTGCGATCCTGACAGGATATGATAAGGAAAATGATTATTTCCATGCACAGCTGTCAGATGGAACAGGTCATTTCGTGCCGATCGGAAAATGCAAGCATGGGATGGAAGAAACAGAGCGAAGCACACTGACAGCTTTTTTTAAGGAAAATGGAAAAACAGAAAATAATCTCCTGCTTCTCCCTCCAGCAGTTTGCGCCAAGATAAATTGCCTCGGGCAGGCGGACGAGGAATTACGCGAACCTAGATTCCATAGTTTAGCCCCCACAGTGGCAGCAGCCGATTGCACAGAACAGCAAGCAGCTATAGATCTTGCCCAGTTTCCGCAATCAGTCGAGCTGAGCAAACTGGACAAGCTATATTGGGAAGAAGCACAGATTGATAAGCTGCGTTATCTGCTTTATATTCGGACCGTAGCACCATTCATGCTGCCTCATATGATAAATCGGGAGATGACGATTATCCGCTGCCCCGACGGAATTGAAGCGGACTTTTTCTATCAGAAGCACAGACCTGATTATGCACCTGATTTTATTCCAGATACGAAGTCATTGCAGTGTCCGGATTTGCAGACGTTGATTTGGTTCGCAAACCACGGAAGTATCGAATTTCATGCACCATTTCATCATATCGGAAATGAGTTTCCCCGGGAAATCGCAATTGATCTTGATCCGCCAACGGATGATGCACTTCCTCTGGCTATCAAGGCTGCAAATTTGCTTAAGAACTGGCTGGATCAAATGCAGCTCTCTTCGTTTATCAAAACCTCTGGCAGCAAAGGGTTGCAGCTGTACATCCCGTTACCGGAAAACCAGCTTACTTACGAACAAGCAGGCACCTTTACAGAAGCTTTAGCAAGATTACTCGTCCAACAGCATCCAGATCTTTTCACAATTGAACGAATGAAGAAAAATCGCCATGAGCGTTTGTATATCGATTATGTTCAGTTCGGTATGGGAAAAACACTGCCAGTTCCATACACGGCACGAAAACGCAGCAGCGGCACTGTCAGTACTCCATTGTTTTGGGAGGAAGTTAGACAGGGGCTATCTCTTGAGGACTTCACCATTTTCACTGTGCCAGAGCGCTTACGCCAAAAAGGCTGCCCCTTCGCTTCCTATGGGGAAGCCAGGAACAGCCAAAGGTTGGATTCTATTATCCAATTGGTATGATCATTTGAATTCGAACGCCCATGCTCCTTGGCGGAAGACTGCGACAGTAGTGCCGTCTTCTTTCACGCCATCGATGTCCAGATCTGCAGATCCGATCATGAAATCTTCATGCATGATGCTGTCATTCACGCCTGCTGCTTCGAGTTCTGCAGCTGTCATATCATTGCCGCCTGCAATACAAGTCGGATATGCTTTTCCTAATGCAAGGTGGCAGGAAGCATTTTCATCGAACAATGTATTATAAAAAATCAAACCGGATTGTGAAACTGGAGACTTATGCGGAACCAGTGCTACCTCGCCAAGTCGTTTAGCACCAGCATCGGCTTCCAGAAGGTTTTTCAGCGCTTCTTGGCCCTTTTCTGCCTTATAGTCAACCACTTCGCCATCCTTGAAAGTCAGCTGGAAATTCTCGATCAGCTGGCCATTGAAGTTGTAAGGCAGTGTACTGGAGACTGTACCGTTCACACCATTCTTATGAGGCATTGTGAATACCTCTTCAGTTGGGATATTGGCATTGAATTCGACCCCTGCATCTGTCGGACCAGAACCGCCGCTCCAAATATGCCCTTTTGGAAGCTCGATTGATAAATCTGTACCTTTTGCTTTATAAATCAATTTGGTGAACTGCTGCTTATTCATATAGTCGGCAGCTAGGTGCAGCTGTTTGTTATGCGCCTTCCAGGCAGCATTCGGATCTTCATTCCCTGTAACGCGGCTGATGCGCAGGATTTCTTCCATCATTGCTTCCTGTGCTTCCTCGACCGATTTGTCCGGGAACACTTTCTTGGACCATGCTACGGTCGGATAAGCAACGATTGACCATTGCATTTTGTCCTTCATCATGTAATCACGATATGGTGTTAATCCTTTTCCAGCAGCTTTCATATATGCCGCAACTTTGGATCCATCTACTTTTTCCAAAAGATCAGGATTTTCACCAAGAATATTCAGAACTGCGTAATTATCCTTGACCATTTCGTTACGAGCATGAAATTTCCATGCAGGTACATTCTCCAAAGCTTCGATCGGAGCATGTGTATAACGCTGAACGACCAACTCATCATCTAACCACTCTGTATGTACATCTTTAGCACCTGCTTTATACGCCTCTTCCGCTACCATGCGCGTGAAACGAACAGATTCAATCGGTGCTACAAGCAGAAGTCCTTGTCCTTTTTGTAGATTAACACCGGTCTGGATAGCCAGTTTGGCAAATTGCCGAAGCTGTTCTTCGAATTTTTTCATTTGAATACCCCTCCATTAAAACAAATATACCTACCTATTATATCGTAAAATTTGAATATTCACGAAACATAAGTGAGCTTAGACATAACCGATTGTTTTTGCGTAAGAACAATTAATTTCCTGAGCAGTCAAAAACCCGAACTCACACAAATCTTTTTTGAAGATTCATGTCAAAGTTCGGGCTTTCGATTTAGTCCAGCTCTTACTTATTCGTCAAAGCTTGCTCCAATGTTTCGATATTTTTATCCATCAGACTGAAGTAATCTTCATCTGCATCAATTTCATCCTCTGTGACCGTTTCCAGGTTATGGATTCTGAGTACGTCTGCTCCGATTTCATCTTGAACGATGGTTGCAACCTTCGGCGAGATATTCTGTTCGAACAATACATAGTTCAGCTTGTTATCTTCTGCAGTATGGATGATTTCCTCTAATTCCTGCTGTGAAGGTTCATTTGTCGGTGAAAGACCAGTTATAGCAATTTGTTCGATACCATAACGATCTTCCCAGTAGCCATACGCTGCATGAGAAACGATGATTTTCTTGTTATCCTTGCCTTCTACAGCATGTTGGAATTTCTGATCAAGCTCGTCCAATTCTTCCGCTACCGCTGCATAGTTGTCTTCGTATGTTGTTTCATTATCTGGGTCAAGCTCAACAAGTGTATTTTTCATATTCTCTGCCATCTGCTTTGCACGTTCCGGATCAAGCCAGTAATGCGGATCGATACTTCCATGGTCGTGCTCTTCTTCTGTTGCCTCTTCTTCATGATCATGTTCATCTTCCGTAGCCTCATGACTATGATCATGCTCTTCTTCCGTAGCCTCATGACTGTGATCGTGCTCTTCTTCCGTAGCTTCGTGACTATGATCGTGCTCTTCGTCGAAAGGAAGCAGGTTGATACCATCTGCTAATTGGGCTATCTTAACATCTTTGTCCCCTATCGCATCGGCAATTGTTTTAGCGTATGTTTCCAGCTCATCACTCGAATAGAGGAATGCATCTGATTTCGCGATATCCACCATCTGATTCGACGTTGGCTCGAAGTTATGTGCATCACTTCCAGGCGGAAGTACGGATTCCACTTCCACTTGGTCGCCGCCAATTCGTTCAGCAAAATACTGAATTGGATAAATCGTTGTATAAACCTTTAGATTTCGATCTTCTGTGCTTTTTTGACTGTCGTCATTTCCACAAGCTGCAAGCAGAACCAAAAGCAAGGCCGTACTGATTAAAAATAATGATTTCTTCAAAATGATTCCTCCCGTTACATATAAACTCTAATCGAGATTATATCGTAACCATTACTATTTGTAAACAGTAGTAATTACGTTTCGTTCACAAAAAAATACTGCCTATCAATTATTGACAGGCAGGGCAAATGCCATACACTTCGAAATTATGGTTTTCTATAGTATAGCCACCTGGCAGCACCGTTTTCACATCTGCTATAGGACAAACATCAATTGCTTTCGTAATGCCGCATTGTTTGCAGATGAAATGATGATGATGGCCTTCTATATTGCAATGGAAACGGAAATGCTTATCTCCGTCAATAGTTGTCATTTCCAGGATACCAAGTTCGGCCATCGTATAAAGATTACGGTACACGGTATCATAGCTGGCACTCGGAAAGTCCTCACGAAATTCCTTCCAAAGATCATTCACCGCAGAATACTGGGACCGTTTCTGGAAAATATCCAGC
This sequence comes from Terribacillus aidingensis, assembly GCF_040703035.1. NCBI lineage: Bacteria > Bacillati > Bacillota > Bacilli > Caryophanales > Bacillaceae > Terribacillus > Terribacillus aidingensis. The sequence goes on from NZ_CP159996.1 coordinate 2,829,026, forward strand.
AGTTTTTCGCGCTGCTTTGTCTGTTTAAAGCCATTTTCTTTCAGAATATGCATCGCACGTTCATTATTCATACGCTTTCCGTCCTTTATCTTGCAAAATTATAATGATTTCTTCTCGATATTCAAGTCTGCCTCTAAGCTTACTTCCACATTCCCTTTAATTGCTCTTGTGATCATACAGCTTTCTTCCGACTTGACGGCAAGCTTCTCCAGCATCTGGAATTGCTTCTCTGTTGCTTCTTCTTTCAAATATACTGTAGGTCTATGGATAATTCGCTTGTACGTAATTACGCCATTTGTTTCGTCAACAATACCTTCTGATTCCAGTTTCATTGATGATAGTGGCAAATTCGCACGTTCGATCATTGCTGCTAACGTGATGATATAGCAAGTAGCCGCTGCTCCGAGCAGCATCTCATCTGGATTTGTACCGATGCCGGGACCACCCATTTCTGGCGGAATACTAATTTCCGTCTTCAGGTTTCCTGCTTCTATTGTACCGGAGCTGTTTCTTCCTCCCGGCCAGGCTGCCGCTAAATGAAAATGATGTTCTGACATGGTACTCGTCCCCTTCTGCTATCGTTGTGCTATCTTCTATTTTAACGCTTCTCAGCAGGAAAAACAAAATGTCTGATCAAAAAACCTTCTACCAAAAGGTAGAAGGTTTTTTAAAATTATTCAGTTCCGCCAGCGGAATCCTCTTTTTTATGATCGCCTTTGTTTTTACCGGACACAATCCAGCCGACTACTGCAATTGCAACCAATACACCATAGAAGATTAGTTTCCAAGTAGTGGAATGAGCAAAGTCATGTGGCAACACACCCACAGCATCATGAGCAAGTGTACTAACTGTGAGCTTAACCCCTACCCAACCTACGATAATAAAGGCTGCAATCTCCAAAGCTGGTCTAGAGTGGAGAAGGTCCACGAAAATGTTAGCTGCAAAACGCATAATGATCAGACCAATGATACCGCCTGCAAAGACTACATAAAACTGTCCGCTATCCATGCTTCCTACCTGGCCCCAGCCAGTCGGAGGAAGTGCAACAGCGAGTGCTACTGCAGCAAGAATGGAGTCAACTGCAAAAGCAATGTCAGCAAGCTCGACTTTCAAAACAGTCATCCAGAAGCCACTCTCTTTTTTCGGCTTCTTGTTAGCAACATCATTGTTCTTGGCACTGAATTTGTCGTACAGGTTCTTTATGGATATGAACAATAGATACGCAGCACCAATCGCCTGTACTTGCCATACATCGACAAGGAAAGAAATGACGAATAGCGATAAGAATCTAAATACAAATGCTCCCATTAATCCATAGAAAAGTGCTTTTTTACGTTGATCTTCAGGTAAATGCCTTACCATGATTGCGAGTACTAATGCGTTATCCGCTGCAAGCAGTCCTTCAAGTCCGACAAGGACAATCAGAACCCAGCCATACTCGAGAAGTAATTGTGCATCCATGTAGTTACGCTCCTTTAAGTGTAGTATGCGATTATCTTTGCAATCATACCCCTACTTAGTAAAGGCGTAACACTTTTTACTAAAAAAAAGCGAGACCTTTACCAAGAAGGTAAAGGTCTCGCTAACAACGTCTGAGTTGCCAATAAAGCCGGAGATTTCTCTCGGAATGACGACTTTACTGTACAGCTACTCCCCTTTAAAAGCATATTGCGCTTATCACACATTCAGTCTAGTAGAATACAAGGCGAATGTCAACAATTTATTGCAGGTATTTGCCAAGATCTGCTTTGAGCTTCTCTAACAGCTCCAGACTGCTTTCCCGGCTTGCACTGTTTACACCATAATAACTCTTGATCTTTGGTTCTGTTCCGGATGGACGCAGGCATACCCAGCTATCCTTCTCAAGGAATAGCTTGATTACATTTTCCTGTGGAAGTGTGATTTTCTCTTCCGTATCGGATTCGAGAATACGGCGTGTTTGTGTGGAATAGTCCTCCACTGTAAGTACCTTCAGGCCGCCGAGCTCTTGTGGTGTGTCTGCGCGTACAGCATCCATCATAGCGGCAATCTTCTCAGCGCCATCCTTGCCTTTTAATGTAATGGAATGAAGATCTTCCAGGAAGAAGCCATGCTTCTCATACAATACATGCAATGCTTCAAGCAATGTCTTCCCTTGAGCACGCCAATGCGCAGCCATTTCGCAAGCGATCATAGCAGCCTGCACAGCATCTTTGTCACGGACAAAGTCACCGATCAAATAACCATAGCTCTCTTCATAGCCAAACAAGAAATTCTCGTCTGTTGTTTCGAATTGCTTGATTTTTTCACCGATATATTTGAAACCAGTAAGGGTATCGATTGTATCGACACCATAAGAAGCTGCTACCGCACGTCCCATTTCAGTCGTTACGATTGTTTTGATTAGTTTTCCGTTACGCAAATCAGCTTCTGAAGCATTCGCTAGCACGTAATCCAGCATCAATGTACCAAGCTGGTTTCCAGTCAGCACTTGATAAGCACCATTTCCGTCCTGTACAGCAACTCCTAGACGGTCTGCATCCGGATCAGTTCCAATCAGGACGTCTGCTCCAATTTCCTTTCCTTGCTCCATAGCAAGTGTGAAAGCCTGATGCTCCTCTGGGTTTGGAGATTCAACTGTAGAAAACTCTGGATCCGGCTTTGCTTGTTCTTTGACCACATGCACATTTTGGAAGCCAAGCTGGTCCAAACCGCGTAAAACAAGATCATGGGATGTACCATGCAGCGGAGTGAACACGATTTGGAGCTTGTCCAATTGCTCTCTCGCAGAATCAGACATATTAGAGATTGTTTTCAGTTCCTTCAGATAGGCACTGTCCACATCTTCTCCGATCGAATGCAGCAAACCGTTTTTACGGATAGTTTCCAGATCTTCAACCTCTACAGCCAGTTCGTTTTCCACTTTTGCAATTTCCGCAATAATAGCTTCTGCCTGTTCGGGAGGAATTTGGCCGCCATCTTCGTTATACACTTTAAAGCCATTATATTCAGGTGGGTTGTGGCTTGCTGTAATCATGATACCAGCAGCAGCGTTAAGATGACGTACCGCGAATGATAGAAGCGGAGTTGGTCGCAGGGATTCAAATACATGCGCCCGAATACCATGAGCCCCAAGAACACGTGCCGTTTCATCCGCGAACTCTGGTGACATGTAACGAGAGTCATACGCAACAGCTACGCCGCGTTCTTTATAATCGGAAATGTTCTTTTCCATATATACAGCCAAACCTTCTACAGCTTTGCGGACAGTATAAATGTTCATTCGGTTTGTACCCGCACCAAGCACACCACGCATACCGCCTGTACCAAATGTTAATTCTTTATAGAAAGCATCCTCCAAAGCTGCTTCATCATCTGCAAGCTTCGTCAGCTCCTCTTTATATTTCGGATCAAGTGCTTTGAATGTAGTCCATTTCTTATATGTATCTTGCCATACCATGAGCTTTCCTCCTGAAAAATAAGTATAGTGATATCCTATCACATTTATAAGTTGAAATGGCGCAGAATCCCATCCTGCTGGAAATTTAATAAATACTTGGGGAAAGGGTTACGCCATAGCCCGGCTATGCTATGCTAAGCTATATCAATAATTGGAAAGGATACTGATCTAAGTTGACTCAGAAAAAATGGTTTCAAGGCCTTGTGGCCGCTGTTCTGACTTTCACACTTATACTGTTGATTGCGAAAGTCGATTTCATCTTCCAGCCTCTGGCTACATACATAGGAGCGATTGCATTCCCGATGATTGCAGCCGGCCTTCTATTCTATATCACCAAACCGCTCGTCCGGCTCCTGGAGAAAATCCGCTTCCCAAAATGGGTAGCCATCCTAACGATATTCCTGCTCTTGATTGCGCTGGTATATTTCGTCTACAAATTCGCTGCACCAATCGTGCAAACCCAATATCAGGCATTGGTGAATAACATCCCGGGCATCACAAATCAACTCACATCGATTGTGGACTATTGGGAGGAGAATCACTCTGCATTGCCTGATCAAGTAGAGGAATCCATCCAAAATTTCGCAACAACCTTACAATCCAGCTTGCAGGATGTTCCAGGTTATCTGATCGGTTTCATTTCCAGCCTGGTCAACTTCCTGTTCACATTGGTTTTGATACCCTTTTTCTTATTCTTTATGCTTAAAGACGGAGAAAAATTGATTCCATTTATAACAAAATTTTTCGATAAGAGAAAAGGTGCCAGTGTTAAGAAGCTGATGGAGGATTTGAATCATACGTTAGCATCCTTCATCCAAGGTCAGTTCATTGTATCGGTGTGTGTCGGCACGATGTTATTTATCGGATATGTGATTATCGATCTCAAGTATGCCTTCACTCTCGCTATTATCGGACTGGTCTTTAACGTCATTCCGTTTCTCGGTCCGTACCTAGCTGCTGTACCTGCTATTCTTGTTGCTTTATTCCAAGAACCAAAACTAGCTATCTTAGCTGCAGTCGTCATGCTCATTGCCCAGCAGATTGAAGGAAACCTGATTTCTCCGAATGTCATGGGAAAAGCACTGAGTATCCATCCGCTGACAGTTATCACGCTTATTCTGGCAGCCGGAAACATTGCTGGCTTCCTCGGTCTTCTGTTCGTCATCCCATTCTATGCCGTGTGCAAGACTATCATCTCCCACTTCTACCATGAATGGGTCGATTATAGGATGAAGAAAAAATCTGCTGCTGGAGTTCAAGCAGAATAGGAGGTCAACTATATGGTAAACAATCAGCCTCCCTTATGGACAAGAGCCTTCATTTTCTTATTGCTGGGCAATTTGTTCACTTTTATGAGCTTCCAGATGCTGCTGCCGAATCTGCCGCCGTATATCGCCTCCATTGGCGGCAGCAGCTTACAGGTTGGATTGGTAACAACAGCATTTTCGATTGCCGCAATTCTAATCAGGCCATTCATTGGCCATATCCTGCTGACGAAGAAAAGGAAAACGCCGATACTGATCGGTTCTTTCCTTTTGCTCGTCTGTGCAATTCTATATCCCTTCACCCAAATCGTTACACTTCTATTAATATTCCGCTTTCTGCATGGAGCAGCTTGGGGATGGAGCACCACCACAAATGGCACAGCCGCGGTTGACCTTGTACCGAGAAGGCGTGTCGGAGAAGGCATGGGTTATTTCGGTCTTTCTATTACTATCGGTATGATCATTGCACCAAGTGTCGGTATCTTCCTCTATCAAACTTATAACTTTCGGACGCTAATTCTCGTATCGATCGTACTTGGCATGGTTGCTTTTCTATTTCTGGCACTAACTCGATATGCTGAACCTGAAGCATTGTCACGAAACCAAGCCCAGCCGCCTAAATTTTCTTTTTTCAAGTCATTGATCGAGAAGAAAAGTGCCTATCCTGTATTCATTACGTTTCTTACATCATTCGGGTACGGTTCCATCGTCACTTATCTTGTCCTTTTTGGACAGGAACAGCAGCTTACTGGAACATTTCTCTTTTATTTAGCCAATGCGTTATGCGCAACGGTTTCCAGACCATTTACTGGCCGTTTGTTCGATGCCAAGGGACCTTGGGTGCTGATCATGGGTTGTTCCGTTGTTGCTTTCCTTGCCATGTGGATACTCAGCATAGCATCAGCTAACTGGTATTTCATCGTCTCCGGTGCCTTATTCGGAATCGGTTATGGGTCTATGATCCCCGCTTTGCAAGCGTGGACAATTTCCAAGACAGATGTAGAAAGAAGCGGCATTGCCAATGGTATGTATTATTCATCTATCGATTTTGGCATTGGTTTGAGTGCCATCATCCTTGGCATTCTGCATCAATTCGTTTCGACATCTACCCTGTTCCAAATGTCGAGTTTCCTATTTTTGCTTGTATTTTTGTTCACGTTGACCGATTTTGTTATCAAGCGTCGAAGAGATCAGCAGCTCGCTTTAAATGTAAAGAAATTATAAAGAATACAACAAAAATGAGATAAATCAGTAATCACGGGTAAACAGGTACTATCGTCCTTTTTTCTGCATACTTTGGTGCTTTTATTTGTATTTATTTATAAAAGCATGTAGTATAGGGATAATATTTTCAACATTGTATTTATTTCGGATAGCGATGTTGATGTTGTGTTTCTTCCATAACCCGTTTCAGAGCGGCAGCGGTTTGCAAGGGATTTCCCCGGGAACCGGGAATTCAGGCTTACAAGATAACTGATTCCGGCTGAATGGGCTATTGAAGAGTATTTTAGGGTATTCCATACTTATAAGGAGGATCTACTTATGCAGACTACAAATGTTTTGGAGCTGAAAAAACAGTACGAACAAACACATTTCGAGCTGTTGAAATTGTTGAACGAACAGGCAAGCCTTAAGCAGCAGCTGAAGGATCTTCCTGAAAGTGAACGCAGCCAGTCCGAGAAACTTCTTCTGGCAGAACTAAAAGCACAGAATGAAGCTGGTGTGCTTGGAGATTCCACGATGGATTCGATCTTCAAGGCTGTTTTGCAAGCGAAGACGAAAGAAGAAGAGGCCGCGAGCAAGCGTCCGATGCTTGTATCCCGTGCTTATAAAAACGAAGATACAGTTATCGACTTGAAAGGTGAAAAGGTCGGTACCGGTAAAGCAAGCTTCGTCTTTGGACCTTGTTCTGTGGAAAGCTACGAGCAAGTGGCTGCGGTAGCGGAATCCTTAAAAGACAAAGGACTTAAATTACTACGCGGCGGTGCCTTCAAGCCCCGTTCATCACCATATGATTTCCAAGGCTTAGGTGTAGAAGGCTTGGAAATTCTGAAGCGTGCAGCGGATGAATACGATTTGGCAGTCATCAGTGAAATCGTCACTCCGCATGACATCGAGAAAGCACTTGATTTTGTCGACGTCATCCAAATCGGCGCACGCAACGCCCAAAACTTCGAATTACTGAAAGAAGCAGGACGCACCAATAAACCTATCCTGCTTAAACGTGCCCTGTCTGGTACTATTTCGGAATTCATTGCAGCGGCTGAATACATCCACTCCGAAGGCAATGGTCAAATCATCCTTTGCGAGCGCGGTATCCGCACATATGAAACAGCGACACGGAATACATTGGATATTTCGGCTGTACCAATCCTGAAACAGGAAACGCATCTTCCTGTAATGGTTGACGTAACACACTCTACTGGCCGAAAAGATATCATGCTTCCATGCGCGAAAGCTGCATTGGCTGTCGGTGCAGATGGAGTCATGGCTGAAGTTCATCCGAACCCTGCTGTTGCACTGTCTGATGCAGGTCAGCAAATGGATATTCCGGCATTCGATAAATTCTATAAAGAACTTGCTGCCTTCCAAAGCAAGATCTAAAAACGAAGAGGACCGTCACTATTTTGTGACGGTCCTCTTTTTATTTAAAGTCGATTGCACAGCTCTCAGCGATTCTTCGATAGCCAATTTTCTGGTACAGCTTGTTGGGTCCGGGATCATCCGCATTTGTGAACAAGCAGCAGAATTGCTTCCCATCCTCCAGCAATTTCGCAGAAAGTGCCGCTACGAGCGTCTGGCCATATCCCTTTCGCTGCTGTTCCTCAGGAGTGAATACCGCGTTAATCACAATCCCATTCCGACTTTCTCTTGAGCAGCCAGCCATACTTACGATCTGACCATCAACCATCCAGACATACATCCGCTTTTGCGCAATCAGTCTGCCGATTACTGTATCCGCTCGTTCCTCTGTCAAATGTTCTCCAGTAGCTTTTCCAAATTGTATTAGCCAATCACGTAACAGGACAAAATCACCATTAACGGCCGCACGCATCTCCCCTCTGGCAGCACTTATATCTGCTACTTTATCGAGCTGATAGATGAACTGATTCATGTGTACTTTTATCTGTGTTTCGTTCAGCTGCTGCCAAGCTCGCGCAAATTGATTCGCAAGTTTTACTGGACCGATAACTCCGGGGACATCGGGTGTTAATGTTTGAACAAGTTCGGCCAGCTGGGCAGCTTCTTCATCAGTCCAGACTGCGCCATCAGACAGGATGATCCGATTTCCTTTCGTATTCAAAAAGACTATTCGAATTCCTTCATGGTCCTCTCCATACCCAAAAACCGATCCCATATCTTCTCCCTCTGCCATTCTGCCAAGCAAACCCAACAGCAAATTATTTTCTGCTTCACGCTCCAATAAAAATGATTCAGCTTTTGCCAGCAGCCGATACACATCCTGTTCTTGGATAAAACGCATCCTTTCCCCTCCTCGCTTGACGTTTAGACTTCTTCTTTCCTATTCTTAGTGTAGAGGTGATGGCATGAATAAACAAGAGCTGGAAACCAAACTGGCTGAATTGAAAATGACGTATGCAAGTGTGCAGGCAGACGCTGATAAACTGGCATCAAGCGGTGCTGGCTCAGCCCACATGGAAAGACAGCTTGAGGAGATGGAAATCGAGATTAAATCGCTTCGTCAGCAGATCCGGGCACTGGAATAATTCCACAGTTCCCGGATATACTAATACATGCAGAGTATTTGGATTACACATAAAAAAAGCGTATAATGAGTATAATGAAAACGCATTTTTTGCGTTTATTTTTTTAAGGGAGAGATTTTATACATGAATAGTCCGGATGATCCTGGGAGTCCAGTTTTACTCCAACTCGTATTGATTGGTATTTTAACAGTACTGAATGCTTTTTTTGCTGCAGCAGAAATTGCATTGGTCTCACTGAATAAGAATCGCATCTCACAGCAAGCAGACGACGGTGATAAGAAAGCGGCAATGCTGCAAAAACTTATTGCTGATCCAAGTAAGTTCATCGCAACTATCCAAGTGGGTATTACGCTGGCAGGCTTCTTCTCAAGTGCCTCAGCTGCTACCGGACTTGCAGATCGATTCGCTGGTGTGCTTGGAGATATCCCTTACGCCCAGCAAATCAGCGTGGTGGTCATTACTGTCTTGCTGTCTTATGTAACACTTGTATTCGGTGAATTATTCCCGAAAAGGGTTGCCCTTCAAAACGCGGAGAAGATTGCCAGATTCTCTGTCACACCGATTCTATTTATCAGTAAAATCGCAATGCCATTCGTCAAATTCCTTTCCTTCTCCACGAATGTACTTGTGAAAATCACACGTGTAGGAAATGATGCAGAAGCTGAAAAGGTCTCCAGGGAAGAGATCAAACTTCTTGCTCAGACTGGACAGGAGGAAGGAATCCTGAACGCGGATGAATTCGACATGATCAAAGGTGTTTTCGACCTTGATGATAAAATTGCACGTGAAATCATGACGCCGCGGACAGATACATTCACACTTAGCATCGATACCCCGGCTGAAGAACTTGCAGATATTCTGCTCGAACAGAAATATTCCAGAATTCCAGTCTACCAGACAGACAGCGATACTATTGTCGGTATTCTGAACATGAAGGATTATTTCAAAGCAGTACGAGAGTATGGATTTGATGGAGTGCGACTCGAAGCAATTTTGCGGGAAGCGCATTTCGTGCCCGAGACTAAATACATTGATGACCTTTTAAAAGAATTGCAGCAGACACATAATCATCTTGCAATCCTGATCGATGAGTATGGCGGCTTTTCCGGCATCGTCACAATGGAAGACATGATTGAAGAGATTGTCGGAGATATAGATGATGAATACGATGAAATCGAAGGAGAGCTGACCCGTATCGATGATAATACGTATATGGCGAGCGGTTCCCTTCAAATTGATGAATTCAATGATTTCTTTGATACAGATATCGATGTACCGAACTTCGATACGATTGCAGGCTTCATTCTAAGCCGCATCGGTTCGATACCTGATGAGGATTCCGATACAGTTGTGGAATATGAAAACATGCTCTTCACTGTAGAATCTGTACGTGATAATCGACTGGAGAAAATTAAAATTGAATTGAAGCGCCCGCATAGCGAGGCAACGATTTAAAATAAGAAACTGCCTGTTCCATAACAGGCAGTTTCTTATTTTTCGACTAAAAAGCGATGAAGCCTCTAATCATGTTATGCTGTATGTAATGAGAAATAGGAAAGGGTTTTGAACGTGGAAGCTACAGCGCAGCAAATATTGAAGGATTATTACGGCTACGATACCTTCCGTAAAGGACAAGCCGAAGTAATCGAGCATGTGATGAAGAATGAAAATACATTAGCGATCATGCCGACAGGCGGAGGAAAATCGATTTGTTACCAGGTGCCCGCTTTAATGCGCCGTGGTACTGCACTGATCATCTCTCCGCTTATCTCCCTAATGAAGGATCAGGTCGACGCACTGACGGCAATGGATATACCTGCTGCTTATATAAACAGCACACTCGAAGCTGCCGAAATGGAATGGACGATGCAGCAAGCTGCAGAAGGTGCCTTCACCTTCCTTTATGTGGCACCAGAGCGACTGGAGAATTCTCGTTTCCTGCACATGATCCGTCGCCTTTCGATAAGCCTGATTGCTTTTGATGAAGCTCACTGTATTTCCCAATGGGGACATGATTTTCGCCCAAGCTACCGATCCGCTATCAGCATACTGGATAAACTGACAGAGACACCGCCTGTCATGGCTCTGACCGCTACCGCTACGCCACAGGTAGCAGACGATATTCAGAAACTGCTGGATATCCAGGAAGACTTCACGACTCGCACAGGCTTTGCTCGTGATAATCTTCGCTTTCAAGTAGTTAAAGGTGCAGATAAGGAGCGCTACATCCTGGATTTCATTCAAAAACGCAAGCAGGATACCGGTATCATCTACGCACCTACCAGAAAGCTAGTCGATCAGCTTTCCCTGTTCCTGGACCGACAAGGAATCAAAACAGCTAAATACCATGCCGGCATGAGCGAGGCAGACCGACAGGCCGCACAATCTTCCTTCATCCAAGATGAAGTCAGTGTCATGATTGCAACGAATGCTTTCGGAATGGGTATCGATAAAAGTAACGTACGTTATGTTCTGCACTATGCCTTGCCTATGAATATGGAAGCCTATTATCAGGAAGCAGGCCGTGCAGGTCGTGACGGTGAACCGAGTGATTGTGTACTGCTCTTCTCAGGGCAGGATGTACATTTACTGAAGTTCCTAATTGAAAATTCATCTTCCGATACACAAGCGGAATATCAAAAACTGCAGCAGATGATGAATTACTGCCATACACAGAGCTGCCTCCAGACGTATATGCTTCACTATTTTCAAGATCCGCACATCCCAGAGGATTGCGGCAGATGCAGCAACTGCCTGAATGAATTCGAGAAAACGGATATGACACGAGAAGCACAGATGGTACTTTCCTGCATCAAACGGATGGATGAGCGCTTTGGTGCTGTATTGGTTGCGAAGGTATTGAAAGGTTCCAAGGACAAACGAATCAAGCAATTCGGTCTCGAAAGTCTTTCCACTTACGGCATTATGAAAAATCGGACAGAAAAAGATATCACACATTTCATTCATTATCTTTCTGCTGAAATGATTCTCGCTCCAACTGATGATAAATATCCTGTTCTGACACTAACAGATGAAGCTGTCCAAATTCTTAAAGGTGAAAAGAAAGTAATGATGCAAATTGCCAAAGCTACGGAGACAGCCGAAGCGGATTATGATGAAGCGTTATTCCAAGAATTGCGGGAATTGCGCAAGCAGATTGCCCAAGCAGAAGGACTGCCTCCATACGTCATCTTCTCAGATGCAACACTAAAAGAGCTATGCCGATACATTCCGCATACGCAAGATGAGATGCTGGGGATCAAAGGTATCGGGGAAAGACGGATGGAACAGTATGGAGATCAATTCCTCGAAGTGCTAAAGCAGCATGAGCAGACAGCGATTGTACCTAACCGTGATCAAAAGCCATTACTCCAGGAAAAGCAAGATACTCCAAGTCATCTAATCAGTTATGAAGCCTTTGAGAAAGGCAGTTCCATGGAAGAAATAGCAAAGGATAGAGGCTTGACTCCAATGACTGTCAGCAATCATCTTTTCAAAGCCTATGCAGATGGAGAACCGCTGGACCTGCAGCAATTTTTCACATCAGAGCAGGAAACAGCAGTTCTCGATGTACTGAAGCAGCATGATGAACTTCCAAAGCTTCGGGAAATCAAGGAACAAATGGATGTAGCGTGTGACTACCATGCCATTCGTGCTGTACTCGTGCACCATGGTATTCTAGATCAATGAAAAACCCGCATTACTGGCTTACTCCAGTAATGCGGGTTTTTATTTAATCGAATTTGATTGCCCAGCTTCCATCACGGAAAACGGGTTCGGATGATCCATCTGCAAAAATGCCGTCAATGGATAGGTCTGCTGATCCGATCATGAAATCAGTATGTGTCAAACTGTCGTTAACTCCATGCTTATCAAGCTCTTCCGCATTCATGGAAGCTCCGCCTTCCAGTGTAGTCGGATAAGCTTTTCCTAAAGCAACGTGACAGGAAGCATTTTCATCATACAGCGTATTGTAGAAGATGAGACCAGACTGGGAAATTGGAGATTCATGCGGTACTAATGCAACTTCTCCAAGACGCAAAGCTCCCTCGTCTGTTTCAAGCAAGTGCTTCAATGTCTCCTGACCTACCTCGGCTTTATAATCGACAACTTTTCCTTCTTTGAAGGTAAGTGTGAAGTTATCGATTGTATTTCCATCATAAATCAATGGTTTTTTACTAGAAACAGTTCCCTCAACGTCGTATTTATGCGGCATCGTGAACACTTCCTCAGTCGGCATATTCGGATTGAATTCAGTACCGCCCTCGGTAGTAGAAGAACCGCCTTTCCAAATATGACCTTCTGGTAAGCCAATCGTCAAATCTGTTCCTTCAGATTTAAAATGCAGCTTCTTGTATCGTTTGCCATTCAGTACGTCGCGGGCATTGTGCAGCGTAGCATTATGCTCCTTCCACGCCTGAATCGGATCGTCCTGATCAATACGGACAATCTTGAAAATAGAATCCCAAAGAAGCTTCGTTGCTTCCTCAGCAGATTTCCCTGGGAAGATTTTTTGTGCCCAGGCGTCTGTCGGAATAGTTATGATCGTCCATGGAACGATATCATTCATTGTATAGTGCCGAAGATGTTGCAAGGCTTTAGCAGTAGCTTTCGTAGCTTGTGCTACCTTGTTACCATCCACATCCTTGAGAAGGTCAGGGTCAGTGGAACGAATCTGCAAAAGTGCTGCACCCTTCTTCATATAGTAAGCACGCTGCTCTACCAGCCAATCAGGGATGTCTGTCAGCACTTCCTCGGATTGATGCTTATATTTCAAAAGCATGAGAGTATCATCTGACCAATTGATATGTACCTCACTTGCGCCCAGCTCATAAGCACGTTTCGCAATCAAGCGGACAAATTCCGCTCCGTCAAGCGGTGCCATGATGAATAGCGGTTGATCCTTTTGGATATTTACACCTGTTCGCAAAGCGACCTCAGCATATTTTTCTAATAATTCCTTATCTGGCATTGGAATCAATCCTTCCCGTCATTAAATTCAGACTATTCTTCCATTCTAGTAAAGTATGCGTAAATTGGCACGAAATATGCCTTGTATGTGTAGCTGCAGTGATCAGAAACGGTTTCTTAGGCTTTTCTTGGTGTCTAACTCCAAAGACTAGAAACTGCGGTATAAGTGATGAATCCCCGCGTGGAAAGGACACCCACTCAGGGCTTTCTCACTTACCGCTCTGTTTCTGAACGGTCACCTCCGCTTTTCTTTCGCGATCCAGCTACAGAAACCAGAAACGGAGCGGTTTCTTACGCTTTTCTATTGTCTAGCTCCAGAAACCAGAAACTGCGCTGTAAGCAAGGAATCCCTGCGTGAGGGAAAACACCTCACTTCGGGCTCCCTTGCTTACCGCTTCGTTTCTAAACGGTTTCTTACGCTTTTCTATTGTTTCTGACTTTCGATTTCTTCTACTAGCAAGGACAGTGCTTCCCATCGCTCCATCTTTTGTTCCAGTTGCTGTTCCAGCTCTTGTTGTTCGGTAAACAGTTCTTGGACACGCTCACTGTTACTGCCTGCCTCGGTTATCCCTTCGGCACACGCTTCCAGTCGCTCTTCCAGATCAGCAATTTCGTCTTCTATAGAGTTCCATTCCTGCTGTTCTTTATAAGAAAGCTTCTGCTTTTTCTTTTCTTTCTGCGCTTGGACTGGCTCTGACTTTGTCTGTTGCAGTTTCGGCTGTTCCTGAACCTTTTCCCGGTACTCGCTATAGTTGCCATAGAACGTTGAGACTGCCCCTGCTCCTTCGAAAAGGATTAGCTGGTCCACTACACGGTCAAGGAAATAACGATCGTGGGAAACCGTTATGACGACACCTGGATAGCTCTCCAGATAATCTTCCAGAATGCCTAATGTTTCCGTATCCAGGTCATTGGTCGGTTCATCTAGAAATAGGACATTCGGTTCCTGCATCAATACACGAAGCAAATACAGCCTTTTTCGCTCACCGCCTGATAAACGGTGGATATACGTATATTGGTGATTCCGCGGGAATAGGAATTGCTCCAGCATCTGTTCTGCTGTGATGATGTTTCCATCTGCGGTACGGATAACTTCGGCTGCTTCCTTAATATAGTCAATAATGCGCAGCTGCTGGTCCATATCCTGCTGCAGCTGTGTATAATACCCCAGCTTTACTGTCTCTCCGGTCTCAACCTCCCCTGCTGTCGGCTGAATTCTGCCTGCAAGTGTATTCAAAAGAGACGTCTTCCCGCTCCCATTCGGACCGATAATTCCAATACGATCTCCTGGTTTGAACAGGAAGTCGAAATGACTGAATAACGGCTTATCCCCGAATTGGACCGTTACTCCTTTTGCCTCCAGCACTTTCTTTCCTAAACGGGCTGCTCCAACCTGTAAGTCCAGTTCGTTCTCCTGTGTCTGAAACTTGGTTTCTTTCATTTGCTCTACTCGCTGGATCCGTGCTTTTTGTTTGGTTGTCCGGGCTTTTGCTCCGCGGTGCAGCCAAGCAAGTTCCCGGCGCAATGTATTCTGGTGCTTTTCCTGATCCAGCAGTGTCTGAGCCTTCCGTTCGGCTTTTTTCGTCAAATATGTTTCATAGTTTCCTTCATATCGATAGAGACTGCCCATCTCCAATTCAAAGATGTGGCTCGTTATCCGATTCAGGAAATACCGATCATGTGTGACAAGCATAAGAGCTCCAGGATAGCTAGGCAAATAGCCTTCAAGCCATTCGATTGTCTCGTTATCCAGATGATTTGTCGGCTCATCCAGAAGCAGCAAATCAGCAGGCTGAATAAGCGCTTTTGCTAATGCTACCCGCTTACGCTGTCCACCTGATAAAGTGTCGACAAGAGCTGTATAATAATCTACGCCAAGCTTCGTCAGAATTGTTTTCGCCTGCGTACTTGCATCCCATGCATCTTCTGCATCCATTTTAGCTTGAAGGGTGAACAGCCTATTTTGCGTCTTTGCGTTATCCGGCTCCTTCTCCAAGCTTGAGAGTGTTTCCTCATATGCACGAATTGTCTGCAGGATTGGACTAGTACCGCTAAAAACTTCCTCCAGAACTGTTTTACCCGGAGTCAATTCCGGCTCCTGGGCCAAATAAGCCAGCTGAAACGTTTTGCTGTGGTCGATGTTTCCGCCATCCGAACTTTCGATACCAGCCAATACCTTCAGCAAAGTTGATTTTCCAGTTCCGTTTACACCTACCAGACCAATTCTTTCGCGGCTTTCGATGTGGAATTCGATTTCCTGAAACAGCTGTTTATCTCCATATGTCTTCGTAAGATTCTCTACACTGAAAATACGCATGTACTCCTCCTTCCCGGACAAGGAAAAAGCCGCCCGTACAGGCGGCTTTTCCTCATCCATCCCTGCTTATTGCTGTGGCATGGACTTTCTGGCACCATGATTGACAGGGCCTACATATTGATTAAGCTTGAAGCCTCCGCGAATCGCTTCTGTAATGAATGTCTTCGCTTCATAAATCGCTTCTTTCACACTGCTGCCGTTCGCTAGCAGCGCACAGATAGCTGCAGAACTTGTGCAGCCAGCACCGTGAGTATAAGTCGTATCGACATTCTCACTCTCAAGAATTCCAAAGCTTTCTCCGTCATAAAGCACATCAATTGCTTTATCTGTCTCAAGCTTGCTGCCGCCTTTTACAAGGACGTATTTCGCACCGAGTGCATGGATTTTCTGTGCTGCTTCTTTCATTTCTTCCACAGAATGAATCAGTGGCATTTGCGCCAGTTTAGCAGCCTCGAACAAGTTAGGTGTGATCACAGTCGCAAGCGGGACCAGTTTCTCACGGAGACTAACTGTGTTTTCCGGCTGCAGTTCTTCATCCGCACCTTTACATACCATAACCGGGTCAATTACTACATTGGGTATGTTGTTTTCTTTGATCATATTTGCAGCCAATTCGATGATTTCCGGAGAACCTAGCATTCCTGTTTTCACTGCATCAACACCAGCACCTACTACGATCGTATTCAGCTGTTCCTTTACAGTATTCACATCAACCGGGAATACATTATGATGCCAGTTATTATAAGGATCCATTGCAACGATTGTCGTCACAGCAGACATTCCGTATACGCCAAATTCCTGCATTGTCTTCAGATCCGCTTGGATACCTGCTCCGCCAGAGGAATCTGAGCCTGCAATTGTCAAAGCTTTTTTCATGTCCGTTACCCCTTTTGCACACATGCTGTCATTTTTTTCACTAGTTTTATTATACTCCTTTTCCTCCATGACTATCAACCAGCCTGCATATAAGCAAAGAGATGGAGTTAACTTTTGAGGAATTCTGCATTTTATAAGGTTTTTCGTCAATCCTCTCTCCTTTTACTGGAAAACTATGTTGGATTTGTAATACAATGAATCTAGTTGTTTTTACCTATTTTCTTAAGGAGGTGTTCCCTGTTGGAAGAGTATGGATTGGAAGAATCATATTTAAATAAGAGTTCTGCGCTCCATCGCCGGCATTATGGTCAGTATTTCACCCCCGATTATATTGCACACATGATGAAACAGTGGGTGCTGCATAATCTGGAGGGCAGGAGGCTGCTTGATCCTGCTGTCGGTATGGGGAAGCTGGTTAAAGATATACCCACTACATATGATATAGACGCTTACGATGAAGACTTAGAGATTCTGGAAGCTAACAGGCACTTTTTCTCATCCCATTCGTCCATTCAGCTATATGAGCATGATTTCCTTGTAGATGGATGGGACAAAACATATGACGGTATTATATGCAATCCTCCCTATATTCCTTTTCGAAACGAAGATGAGAAGGAAATATACTTAAACTTATTCCGGCAGAATATGGGCGTCTCGCTTTCTACATATACTAATTTGTACGGTCTATTTATTTTGAAAGCACTGCATCAGCTAGAAGAACACGGACGTGCTGCATTTATTGTACCTTCAGACTTTTTGAATGCACGTTATGGAACGAAAATAAAAGAATACCTTCTGAATGATAGCGGCTTGGAAATGATCATAAATACTGACATCCAAATGGGCTGGTTCAAAGGGGCAGCGACTACCAGCTCTCTGCTGCTATTCGATAAGTCAAACAGAAGTGACACAATTGAGTTTATTCGAACGCAATCCAATGAGGAGCTTCAGCAGGCAGCAGCATATATGCTGTCTGATCGGAAAAAGCCCTTGGGTATCATTCGCCGCCAACAGGATCTTGCCCCGGCTGATAAATGGAGATTACATTTCTATCAGGAAGACCAGAAACGTTTCAAGAACGTCCAGCCGCTTAACCATTTTGCTGCTGCTAAACAGGGTATAAAAACTGGATCAAATCAGTATTTCTGCTTCAATAATAGCAAGATGCGCCAGTGGAACATCGGTAAGCAGCATTTTCTGCCTTGTATTTCTAAATCAGCTCAATTGAAAAATCCCTTTTTTACGTATATTGATTACAAACAGCTCGTGCAAGAGGATGAACAAATGCTTCTGCTGAACGCAGATGATGAACAATTAGATCATGCATTGGTACAGTATCTAGAGGATGGCAAGGCCCACCGCGTAGATCAGCGCCACCTCATCAGATCCCGCAAACCATGGTACCGGTATCCTGTATTGGACGCAGCTTCGATCTTGGTAAGTGTATTCAACCGGAAGCAGATACAGTTTGTGCGAAATAAAACCAATGTCCGCCATCTGGACCAGTTAATCGGTATTCATTTTTATGAGGAATACGAACAAGATGCAGATCTTTTCATGGCTTATTTCCTCAGTGACAGAGCGCAGGAGCTAATGGCAAATCCTCACAAGGAATACGGTAAGGATCTGAAGAAACTGGAACCTGATGATCTGAACTCATCCCTTGTCTTGGATGTTCACGCACTTTCTGAGGATCAGAAGCAGGAAATCCGCAGTCTATACGGACGAATTGAATATTTAACGACACATGACGGAGATCAGCGGGAATTGGAGCACCACTATCGGCTGCTGAACGAGTTGTTTCATGATTGGATACAACCATATGAGGAAGAGGAGCTGTAAAAAAAGCTCCTCTTTTTTTGGTTAAAAACGCTAAACTATTCCTGGATTCCTCCGATAGATACGAATGTACATGTATAGCTACTAGGGGGATGACATTGGAAAATAAAATTGAAGCAATCATAACAGCAGTGCCATATATAAAAGCAATCCTTAGAGAAGAAGCAATGATCACCATTTTTGATGCAGAGCAGTATCTGTATTATTCTCCAAGTGCAGATCTAAACTTCCACCATAAAGCTGGAGATCCATTACCTGAAGATTACAAGCAATTCAAGCAAGTCAATCCAGACGGCGTTACTATCGTAAAAGTACCGAAAGAACAATTCGGCGTACCATTTGATAGCATTTCCATCCCGATAAAAGACGATGATGGGAAGATGATTGGCGGCTTGAATTGTGCAGTGACGACAGCCAAACAAGATCTGTTCAAGGACATTATCAGCAGTATGGAAAGCGCAACCGATGCTTTACTAGGAAAGATACAGCATATTGCAGCGCATTCTGAGGAGCTATCTGCAACGACTGAGCAAATCTCTGAGAATACACGCAATACAGTGGCACATTCTGCTAAAATAACTGATATTGCAGGAACGATCAAAGGTATCAGTGAGCAGACGAATCTTCTCGGCCTCAACGCAGCCATTGAAGCAGCACGCGTCGGCAGTGCTGGCGCCGGATTCGGAGTTGTGGCTACAGAAGTCCGCAAGCTCAGTATTGAATCAAAGAATGCAACTATCAGTATCGAAGAAACACTTCGTGCAATAAAGGATTCTATCAACCGGATGCAAAATGATTTCCAAGAAATTGCAAGCTCTTCCCAGGAAGAAGCCAAGCTGGTTACTGAGTTTATGACTGAAATTGAAACACTGACAAAAACAGCTGCCGACCTGCGGGAATATGCAGAAAAGAATATATTGACATAAAAAAGACGAGCCTAGCATGAAAGCAGGCTCGTCTTACTTATTATTCTTCGAAATTACGGCCATCGTTACGGTACCATGGATAGTCTGTTCCGAATGCCACTGCCATTTCCTTGGATCGTTTTAACCGTTCCTTACGATAGGCAGCACGCTGCGGCGCACCATCATGCAGCCACTTCTCTTCCGGGCTTTCCGGAAATACTTCTGGTACTACAACCGGCTGTTTGTTGTCATCCAATGCAACCATCGTTAAAAACGCTGTTGCCGATACCTTTCTGTCTCCTGTGCGCAAATCCTCTGTCACTGCTTTGACAAAAACCTCCATGGAGGTATTGTTTGTCCACGTAACAAATGCTTCTACACAGATTGTATCTCCTACTTTCACCGGTGCAAGGAAATCCACACTGTCGGTTGAAGCTGTCACAACAAGCTGTCTAGCATGGCGGTATGCAGCGATTGCTGCTACGTCATCGATATGAGCCATGAGCGTCCCTCCGAACAGCGTACCGTGGTTGTTCGTATCAGGAGGAAGTACATGGGACGTTTTAACTGTCAAAGATGCGATACATGGTTTCGATTTCACTATGGGTTCCTTCTTTCCGCCAGACTTTAGGCTACAAGATCGGGGAGATCAAACGCGAAAGGGATTCCTTGAAACGAATCCAGTTTGACCTCTGCTTATATAGTTTATGTGAAAGCTGTGTTGATAATAGGATATCCTCTTCAAATTTTTCTTTCAATACCCCTGCCGTATTTTGATCATATAAAAATGCATTTACTTCGAAATTCAGACGGAAGCTTCGGACATCGATATTAGCCGTTCCGACTGAAGATATCTTATCATCTACAACAATCGTCTTTGCATGCAGGAAGCCATTTTGATAAATATAAACTTGGGCACCAGCCTTGATCAAGTCACCCGCATTCGAGTAAGTTGCCCAATAAACAAATGGATGATCCGGCTTGTTCGGAATCATGATCCGGACGTCTACCCCTGACAGCACAGCAACCTTCAGTGCATCTGCCAGACTCTCATCCGGAATGAAGTATGGCGTCTGGATATATACATACTTCTTGGCAGAGAGAATCATCTTGATATAGCCATGCTTGATCTGCTCCCATTCAGAATCCGGTCCACTTGAAACGATCTGCACCCCGACATTACCAACTGGTTCAGATAAATAATAGCGGTCTTCATATTCGATATCATGCCGGGAAGCTTGGTTCCAATCCAAAATGAAGCGTGTCTGCATTGCTCTTACGGCCTCTCCAGTGATCCGCAGATGCGTATCACGCCAGTAACCGAATTTTTTATCATAACCTAAATACTCATCCCCGATATTAAAGCCGCCAATATAGCCTACCTTCCCATCGATGATAGCCAATTTACGGTGATTTCGGTGATTTAGCTTCAGATTGATTTTCGGAATGAAGGACGGGAAGAAAGCTTCGATTTCAACACCAGCTTTTACGAGTCTGCGAACATAGTTCTTCTTGATACTTCGCGAGCCCATATCATCATACAAAAAGCGCACTTTGACGCCTTCTTGTGCCTTCATAATCAATACATCTGCCAACCGTTCGCCAAGCTTGTCGCTTCGCACAATATAATACAAAAGGTGAATATGGTCCTTTGCCTGCGAAAGATCATGCAGCAGCGCATGAAACTTCTTCTGGCCATCCGTGAACAGCTCTACATCATTCCCCTGCGTCAAAATTGCATCATCATTCCGCAAATGCATGTAGGCCAGGTCTTTGTATTCCTTAACCGCCTCCTGTTTATAGACGAATGTATCTTCCTCGATAGCGCGTAATTGGGCCTGTACTTGCTTCTTCACGCCAAGTCTGGATTTCGTATCCCAGGTGAATATCTTACCCGAGAGCTTGCGGCCGAAAAGCAAATAAATAACGAAGCCCGCTACCGGAATAAAGACGAGTACTAGCAGCCATGCCCATGTGACACTGGCATCGCGCCTTTCCAGGAAAACAATCGCTAATGCCAGGAGAATATTTATGATAGTTAATAATCCTAATAAATACGCAAATATATGCACATGAGCGTCTCCCTTCATATGTAGCATATTTCCAATTACCCATACTAATATATAGTATCACAGCAAGCATTGACAACTTCTTGTAACCCCAAAAGAAACAAAAGTATTGAAAAGCGTCAAACTCAACCTTACACTTGAATCATACAGAGAAAGAAAGAGAGGCCATAATAATATGCAATCGCAATCATCCAAGTCCGGCGTCGTGTATGCAGCAATTGCATACGTGATGTGGGGCGTACTGCCGCTTTTTTGGAACTTATTAGGGGAAATAGACGCAGGTCATCTGCTGGCTCACAGAATCGTCTGGTCCTTTGTGACGATGATCCTTGTAGTTCTTTTGCTAGGGAAAATCCATCCCTTCCTGAAACAAGTAAAGGATTTAGTTTCAGATAAGCGTGCGTTCTGGGGTCTGTTCGCTGCTTCCTTGACCGTAAGCCTCAATTGGCTCGTATTTATCTGGGCGGTAAATTCCGGACATGTCCTGCAGTCCAGCTTAGGTTATTATATAAATCCACTGATCAGCATTTTGCTCGCGATGATTGTCTTGAAGGAAAAAAGTACTCGCTTGCAAATTGTCAGCTTCATCCTTGCCGCTCTTGGGGTACTCTATCTGACTATCAGTTACGGTGTGTTTCCTTGGGTATCATTCCTGCTCGCAATCAGTTTCGCTGTTTATGGCCTGTTGAAAAAAGTCGTTACCATTCCGCCGATGTTCGGACTGACAATCGAAACAATGTTCGTCACACCGCTGGCCATTTTGTATCTGCTATTTGTACCCGCAGCACATAGCGAACCGATAGCTGCAGGTACAGCTATCATCCTATTTTTGTCTGGGGCTGCCACAGCCGCACCGCTTCTGCTGTTTGCCCATGGAGCCCGCAGGCTTACTTTGACACAAATCGGTTTGCTCCAATATATTGGCCCGACACTCATGCTTCTCTTAGGTGTCACTTTATTCGGCGAAGCATTCACACATGCACACCTGATCGCTTTTTCATGTATTTGGGGAGCTCTAGTCCTCTACACCATTTCGGGTATCCGGCTGAAGCGCCTGACGACGAAGCAGCTAAAACAAGCCCAAGCTGCAAAATAAGCCACCTTTATTTACGAAAAGGTGGCAAGAAAAGCAATAACACAAATAATCCACATAAGATAGTAGCAAAGATGTATAATGTCCCTTTGATGATCTCCTCCTGAAACAAGAAGGAGAATACACTGGTAACAAGCAGCAGCAAAGCCGTTACAGCAGCCGGGATGAATAAGACGAACGGGTTCTTTGTGAAATGTCGCAGCACTCCGATACTAAGCAGTGCAATTCCAGAAAAAGCTAACAGCAGCAAGGAAAAATCCATACCTGCACCTCCTGCTGTTCAGCTTATTCAGGAACTGCCCAATCGGTTATAACATATCGGCAATTCCTGCCGGTATTTTTTTAAAACTGCCGTTCCTCCTCAATCTCCTGGTGAGCATCATAGATGACAACTTTGCTAGGCGCATTATCCTTGGCAAGTCCTTCCGCTTCCAGAACAGCATCATCACGCGAACTATGTTATTCCGTCGGTGCCACCTTTTTTATCTTCACGCACCAGCCAGACACATCCTTATTCGGGACAACACTGTATTCTTTCATACCATGTCCCTCCTTCATAACTTTACAAATTTTGTTCCCAGCTGTTCATCTCGTGAAACATTACATGCCAGCTGTTCCCACTATTCAACTCCCTTTAAATCTAGTAAAATATAATTTTACACTCAATTCACGATTGTATTTTATCGTATCCCGCTGTCTAAGGAATTTACTAGCGGGAATACGTAACTATATTTCTACCAAACGAGGGTGATGATGCTTGCAAAAAAGAAAAATCTACTTGGTTATCGCATCATTTCTGCTTGTTATCGTCATCGGCGCAATGATTGTCCTTGCTGCATCCGAACAAAAAACAACAGTCACCAATTCCCCTGCAGAGGTTGTTCCACCTGAAACTGATTCCTCCGGAAATCCTGATGAAGACGCTGCTGCATCGGAAGAAGAAGCGGATAGTTCTTCTGATATAAAAGATGCTTTCCAGCGATTGCTTAAGGATACACTAGGCCTCTTCATCAAGGAAGATTTGCATATTACGGCTGTTGGTGATAGTTTGACTCAAGGAGTCGGTGATGAGACCGAGAAAGGCGGCTATGTCGGTATTCTTCAGCAAACCTTTGAACAGACAGATGATCGTGTGAAGATTGATAACTTCGGTAAACGCGGAAATCGAACAGATCAGCTGCTGAAAAGACTGGATGATCCTATCATTTCAGCTTCCATCGAGAATGCTGATGTTGTCCTGATTACAATCGGTGCCAATGACATTATGAAAGTGACAAAGGATCACTTCACCGACTTGGATTATGAGGACTATAGTGCTGCCATGCCAGCCTATGAGGAACGAATGAATGATGTTTTCAATAAAATTGATACGTTGAATCCAGATGCAGAGGTATATTTGATCGGCTTTTATAACCCATTCGAGGAGAACTTCCCAGAACTACAAGACCAGCTCGGAACAATCATTAATGAGTACAATGCCATAGGCAAGCAGGTCGCAGAAGAGAAAGACCAGCATTATATCGAAACCGCTGATTTATTCGAAAATAAAACAGCTGATTTATTATCTGAAGACTACTTCCACCCGAATGAAGTCGGGTATGGAAAAGTTGCAGAAAGGGTATTGGAAAGCATCAAGCCCGTAATACAGGAAGACGATGAATAGGCAGGTGATGTATCGTGGAAAACAGGAAGAACGAATCTCAGCCACCGAAGCAGCGTGACTGGAAAAAATACTTTAAAATATTAGCTATTGCGAATGGTATCGTCCTGCTGCTTCTATTGCTGCTCATTTTCCTTCCGGCATTCAGTCCGGCACCGGAGCCTCCGAAGGAAGCACAATTTGACAGCTCTGACTCCTCGGAGTTCACAATCAGCTCAACGAAAGCAAATGTTAATGAACTGATAAACGCATATATTGATAAAGAGCTTAATGATAATTCCGATAATTATGCTGTCGTTCTAGGTGATGATGCTGTAGAGCTAAGCGGAGGTATTACGGCATTCGGCGTGCGGATTCCGCTGCAGATGACACTCGAGCCGCAGGTACAGGATAACGGAGATCTATTGCTTGTACAGCGTGATATCTCCCTCGGCAGTCTTTCCCTGCCGAATGATAAAGTTCTCAAATATATAGATAGATATTATAAAATGCCGGAGTGGGTAACTATCAACCCGGATGAAGAATCCATTTATGTTGCTGTTACCCAAATGGAATTAGAGAACAATTTCCATGTGGAAGTAGAGCAATTCGATTTACCGAATGATAATCTTAGCTTTAAACTGTATATCCCGAATGATACATTCGGCTTGTAAATAAAACAGGGCATCCCCTTAAAGGGATGCCCTGTTTTTTTACGGAAGAAGCCCATTCTCATGGACATAAATTGCAGCTTGTGTCCGGTCCTGCACTTCGAGCTTACTTAGAATATTACTGACATGCACTTTGACTGTCTTTAAAGCAATGAACAGCTCAGAGGCAATCTCTTGATTCGATCTGCCCTTCGCTATCAAAAGCAGCACCTCCTGCTCTCTCGCTGTCAATGTATCGTGTAAAACGGGAGCTTGGGGCTTTCGCATGCGTGCCATCACTTTATTCGTCACTTCAGGCTCGAAGACTGACGTGCCATTATATGTAGATCTGATTGCCTTCGCTATTTCAGAAGCTTTGGATGTTTTCAGCAAATAGCTGGCAGCTCCTGCTTCCAGGGCTGGATATACTTTATCATCATCCAGGAAGCTTGTGACGACGATTACTTTGGCTTCTGGCCAAGCAGCTATGATTTGTCTGGTCGCCTCAATTCCATCCATACGGTCCATTACAAGATCCATTAAGATGATATCCGGACGCAAATCAAGTGCAAGCCCCACCGCTTCCTCTCCATTATCTGCTTCACCTATCACCTCGATATCAGCTTGGGTGGATAAATAGGCTGAAACTCCGATTCGGACCATTTCATGATCGTCTACAAAAAGCACCTTGATCATGCTTCTTCTTCCTCTCTGTCAAGCATCGGAACGCGTACCTCCAAGCGTGTGCCTTGCTTCGGCACACTTACCACACGCAGATGAGCGCCGATTTCCGCTGCCCGCTCCTTCATATTTTGTAAACCGTATGCACCCGGCTGTTCGGTACCTATTTCAAAACCGATACCATCATCTGCAACAAGCAGGATAATAAAGCTGTCGCGCTGCAGCAGTTTGATTGACAAGCTTTCCGCTTTCGCATGACGCAGCGTGTTGGATACCGACTCCTGCACGATTCGGAACAGCTGATCCTCGATACCTATCTCTACAGGAAATGTGTCCAGTTCCCAGTCGATCGATAGGGGTACCTTTGCCCGCAAATCTTCCAGGAGCAGCTCCATTCCTTCCTGCAGCGTTTTCCCTTTCAGTGCAGCCGGTCTTAGATGCAGAAGCAGTGCCCGCATCTCCAGCTGTGATTGCTGCACCATTGCCTCCAGCTGCTTCAATGCTTTAAACAGAGCTGTCTCTTCTCCCTCGGATTCCGTCAAAGCAGAAATCAGCATAGATGCTGCAAACAGCTCTTGACTGACTGAATCATGCAACTCCCTTGCCAGGCGATTCCGCTCCTCTGATACAATACGCTGGACCTCTTCCTCACGATCGATCACACGCTCATTTGTCAGCTTTTGGGCAAGCTTAGCCTGTTCATTCATATAAGTCTGAAGACGTTCGAGTTCAGCCCATGTCTGCTGCAGCTCGGTTAAGCTGAAGCTGCGTTTCTTCAACGGCTGCTGGCCTTCCCGGATGCTTTCCATTTCCCTCGCCGCCTGATGCCAGCGCTTGCGCCAATACAGCCCGGAGAACAATCCAAGAATTGCTCCAGAAAAAAGGACAAAGAGCGGTGCTGCAACTAAAAATGGCAGGGTGCTTTCATGCATCGTCCAGATATCTTTCCAATCATCCAAAGGAAAATCGATAATATACAGAACAGTTAATCCTACCAGCAATAGCACACTGTACAGCATACCGAAGCCAACATGGCGTTTCACGATATTACTCATACGCGCACCACCTCCAGCTTACCGGCTACTACACTCGTAACGATTTTGATGCGCTGAGAGGATTGCTGATAGCCTTTCGTACGCAAATGGATCACTTTGCTCCAGCAGTTCTGTTCCCTGTGGTCGAAAATTGTGACTGAGCCAT
This sequence comes from Terribacillus aidingensis, assembly GCF_040703035.1. Lineage (NCBI taxonomy): Bacteria > Bacillati > Bacillota > Bacilli > Caryophanales > Bacillaceae > Terribacillus > Terribacillus aidingensis. Next base: position 2,855,699 of record NZ_CP159996.1, read on the forward strand.
ACACAACTGAATGATGGACATCGACTTCTATATCATATGGCACAATGATTCGTACATTACCGAGCACTTTTCGCACCATCAGGACGGCTTCTTCTTTTGGCAGCACAGTATAATTCAAATCAATGATTGTATCACCTATGAACGATTGGATATTCGTATCCTGCCACTCATAAACGCCACTGCCTGCCGACTGCGCACCAAACCAGCTGTTTTGGAATAGAGATTTCTGTTCGAATACTTGCTCCTCTGACGCAGCCTGGTCAAAGGAAGGCTGATAGGTTTGCGGTTTATTTGCCGCACTGTCATGGATTTTCGAAAAGTAATAGATAATGCCTGCTGTCAGAACAAGATAAAAAGCAAATGATTGCAATAAACTGAAGGCAACAATGACTATCCCTATCCAAAACATGACTGGTCTTTTACCATTGGAAAGCCTCCGTTTTCCAAGATAAATGAAGAATATCCCGATTCCGATCCCTATCAGGACACCTGTGCCTGATATCAATAATTCAGCCACAAAAACGACAGCTGCTGTGATCAGCAGCCAGCGGATCATATCGTTAGGCTTCAATTCCGAGGCACTCCCTTTCATGCGGCAAGTGTAAATAAGGAAGCACACAGCCGCCTGTGTCCTTCCTAGATTACCATGATGTGCCTATTTTAACTAGATTTCTTCTCAAGCTCTGCAAGCTTGGCATCCAATGTCATTTTCCTATAATCTGCGTCCACTTTCCGTTCCAAACGGTCAATATAGCCTTCCAAATCATTGAATTTGTTTGTAGCAAATTCGAATTCAGGTTTATGTTTCAATATTTCATTCATGCTTCGATGTGCTTTTGCGACATTCTCACGCTCCGCGAACTCCATTTTCTTTACATAAAGGTCTTTTAGTTTATGCTTCATCTGCACGTACTTCTTCTCAAGCTCTTGCAGATCAGAACTCGCTTTATCCATCATTGCTTTAATCTTGTCTGCGCGTTCCTGATATTGCTCACGTTCGTTTTGCGCTTGTTCAGCAAGTTCTGCTTCCCCTTGCTCGGCAGCAAGCTTCGCCTGTCTCTCACGTTTATCCGCCATTGCCTGCGCTGCATGATATTCCTTCGTGAAATCATGCTTGAGCTGGTATTGCTTTTCGATCAATTCACGAATCTTTTTCGCTTGCTGCTCGCATTGACGAATATATTGACTGAGTTGAACCGTTGGATTCTTTTCTTCCTTCTTATCCAAGATTTCGTGAAAATCTGCTGCTACCGCCTGTTTGATACGAGTTAAAATGTTTTCCATGTGTACCTCTCCTTTTTTGTTTAAAATATGTCATCAACAAGAGCCAATACTGGGATGAGCAGTGCCAAAATCGGGATAAATGCCCAAATCCACCTATTATCCTGCCGATTCGGCTTGGCCTGCTCCTTCAGCTCTTCCACTTCCAATTCCAGCACACGTATTCGCTGCTCCAAGTAATCGTCCACTATGCTCTTCCTTTCACTTACAGAGTATAATCGAACTTCTCAGCTTCCTTTTCCTTCTTCCAAGCCCGGTACATGTAATACAAAGCTGCAAGAGCAACCAATCCGATCAACGCCGGCAAATTGGAAAGTGAAATACATACACCAATTCCAATCACTACACCCCAGCCAATCTTGGCACCGACACTATCTGTCAGGATGAACCTCCTCAACCCGTAATAGCCAATTGCTACACTGATAGCCAGCACAAGCAGCGAGCCCAGATTAGTCAAGAGCACTGCCGCAGCAATAACCGCACCGATGATCAATAACACCTTCTTCATCAAGCCTCTCTCCTTCCTTTCATACTCCTAGTCTACCGCTATCCCCGCTCCCCCATAACGACCCCCAGCCATAACTTGAGTAAGACTTTGGTCTTACGAAAAGCGTAAGAAACCGGTTAGAAACGGAGAGGTAAGCAAGGGAGCCCGGAGTGGGGCGCTTTTCCCCCAAGTAGGGATTCATTGCTTACAGCACAGTTTCTGGTCACCGCAGCTAGACAACATTGAAAGGCGGAAAAAGCCGGTTAGGAACGGAGAAGGAAGTGAGAAAGCCCGGAGGGTGTCCTTCCATTGCAGTAACTAATCATATTGCTCCAATAAAAACAAACAAAAAACGCTCGTAAATTATCGAGATAATTTACGAGCGCCCTTATTAACTAAACGTCTAAATCAAATATGAAACTTCCGCTTCAACTTCTCTACCCACTTTTTAGGCATTCTATATGAAATCAGGAGCAAAATAGAACCTAATAAAGTAGACGGAAGAAGCTCATCCACAGAATGAAAAACTATGTTTTCTGTATCTGCATACCTGCCTACTATAAACTCAATTCCAATGAGGAGTATAAGAATAGAGAAAATGATATAGCCGCTTTGGCGAAACCAGCTTCTATTCCTTTTAAAAATAGCTATATTTATTACCAGCAGTAACAGAGAAATACCCAGGAGTGGGAATGCTGTTTCGACTGACCATCCTGTATATCCATTGATTACGTCAAAACCTACTAAACCAGCGCATATTGTTATGAGTAAGACGATAATTTTATCTCTAGTTCCTTTCACATAACCAAAGGCAACATATAGAAAACTCCAGCATATAACAATAGATAAGTTGCTGTATAAAGACCATGTCAACTCTTTATTCAATATGACATCTATAAGTGTAGGAATAAGGAATCCCAGGATCATCAGAACACATAGAACACGATACACAACACGTATGAAAAAATTCACCAGGTTTTCATATAAACTATAATATGTTGGAAACCCGTTCGTATCCAGCAATTCTTCATCGCTTACTATTTTCGGTATGTATGTAAAGCATAGCGGACAAGGAATTTGATCCTTTTCAACACTCACCCCGCATTTAGGACAGTAAGCCATTAATATGCACTCCTGTTGGTTTCGATTTTTATTTGTACGCCTTCTTTAACTAATTTCCTAAAAAACATTCTTTCTACCAGTCGGTCATTTGACAAATTACCAAAAGTAATATACATATCATCCTTGTAGCTTATTACTCCAGCTTTTATCTTGTTGCCGATACTTGGCGGAGGATAAAATTCAAAGCGCTCCACATGTTTTTCTAATTCTGTATCAAGTGATATTACTCCTAGATTGGAGATCGAGCTTGTGTATAAGTTTTCGCCAAACCTGGCGTGCACCATTGGAGAGATCCAATCTTTTACAAACAAAGGCAGCGCCCGTAGCAAAAAATTACGTTCTCCCCTCACTCCGCGCGCAATTAATGTTTTTAACTGTTTATCATTTAGATATCGTTTTAGCTCTATACTAATCGTTTCAATGATATCCTCGAAACTATATGTACCAAGACGAGGATCTACCGTTACCGGAACACTTACAAAGAAATTCTTCAATGTATTCGTTTTAAAGAAATTACGTAAATTAACGGGGACATTTATTGTAATAGGCCTTCTTGTTTTCGAATTTTGCGATTGAATATCAATCAATATTTCAGCATATAACGCTAGCAAATAAGTTGTGATACTTGTTTGGTATTGCTTTGCTATCTTCTTCAATTCCTGAATCTCCAGCTTACCAGTCGTAACGTGATACACGCCTCTTTTGTCCAATCTTAATGGCAGCTTATAAGCTCTATCCAGTGTGTCCTGCCAGTTTGGAACCAGCTTTTCGTAATGCTGAAAAAAGGCGTTATCAAAATTAAATCCATTAAGCCTTTCCCGTATACAAGGCAGGTCAACGCCTTCTTTTTTCAAATAGTTTCTTACCAACAGCTTTAAAAATTCTATTCCTCCAGTACCGTCGGTCAGCATATGGGACAGCTCTAGAGAAATTTTTTTATTATAGTAAAGCACTCTGTAAGGAAATGTGTTACGACCTCTGAAAAATAAATTGGAACAAGGATAAAAATGCTCTTCAGATACAGTAGGGATAGTGGCTGTTTTTTCGAAGTAGTACCAAAATACGCCTCTTTTTACGATAACCTTGAAGGAAGATATCTCTTCTAATGTTTCCTCTAAAGCTTCTTGAAGAAATGCAGCATTGACAGATTTGTACATACTTACAGAAAGACGAAAGACAGTGGATACCCTGGAAGAAACAGTAGAAGCATAAAGCTTACCAGCACTATCTAGTTTGTACCAATCTGTTTCCATACTACTATCTCCTTTTTGTGCTCGGTTTCTTAGTTATAAATAAGATGAACTCATTTTAAACCTAAACATAAAATTGTACTATATTCTATTTCATATTCTTTCAGCTATTTTGTTTACTTAGGCTTGAATACTTTCCTCTTCTCCCAGATTAAAACTGACAGACATAAAAAAACTCCGCTGATTATTTTGAACGGAGCTCTTCGTGGAAGAAACGTTTTCCGATAACAAATAATATAAGTATTATACCTAATAGTAAAATACCGGTACCCATAGCAGAAAAGACAACTTCCAAAATGGCAATCTCCGTAACCTGAAGGATATGATACATTGCTAAACCTCCAAACGGAAAAATCAAGATAAGACCTGTGACAATGCCTGGGGCGTATTTCCTCTCTGCAATCATTGCAACAGCATGGGGCACGATAACATTTAGAAGCATAGCGCCAATCAAACCGATTTGAAGGTACTGAAAATATACATTAGATGGCCAGAGCAGATACAATGTACCAATGGAACATGCAAGTAATGTTATGACAGTTACCGCAAAATGGAATACCTTTGGCTCCACTGTCTTTTGATACTTGCTTGTCTTAGACCAAGCAGGCAAAAAGATAGCTTCCTCTATATTATGTAATGTAACTGCGATAAGGAAAAGCAGGATTTCCATATAACCTCCCCCTCCCCTTCATTATCGCATATTAACCAAATCAGTTGTTTAACTTCCGAATATCAGCTAGTATCATTTGACTCTTCGGCATACTCGGCATGGCAGAATGACTATAGCTATAATCCTGCTTTGGTACATTATATTGCAGGCGATTTGTAAGAAAGTCAATGCTAACTTCCATCACCTGTATCGTGACCCATTCTCCAGCACAGCGATGTCCCATGTCAAAGTCCCCGCCGCCCTGCGGGATAAAGTCAAATGGGCTTTCCTTCCAATCGAGGAATCGGTCTGGATTGAATAGATCCGGCTGTTCCCATAAATGCGGATCATGATTGTTACCATACAAATCCAGCAAGGTCATGGTACCTTCCTTGAATTGATAGCCCTCCCATTCGAAATCCTGTTTCACTTTTGCCATGGTTGCGGGGAAGAATGGATAGAAGCGGCGGGTTTCTTGTACGAACCTGCGGATACTGCCATCCCCCTTTTTCAGCCGTTCTCTTTCTCCTGGAAACTGATGCAGGGCAAGTGCAGCAAATGCAATATAAATACTGATGGCGACTATCGGCCGCAGTATGTTCAGCACTTCTACAGCAACTATCTTTTTAGGAAGCAGCTTTCCATCACTATCCCGATGCTCGGAAAAAACGCGGAGTGCACCTTCCTTAGTCGCATGCAGATTCCCATTCCTTACCTGCTCGACAAGTCCGGCAATCCAGTTCTCCGCATCAGAACGGGAGGTTCGTCCTTTCCAGTGGGCGGGTCCTACGGCTGCTGGCGATTCGAATAGGTGTCGCATTTGCTCTGTCCTTTTTTCCTCATCATCCAGCGGCACCCCTGCCCAATCACATGCGGCCTTCATCAGGATTTTCTGTGATTCTTTATATAACGTTATCTGATCGATTTTTTCCCACTGCTCGCTAGCCTTCTCCCATTCCGATTCCAACAATTTATCGAGCTGCTGCAGCTGAGCCTTAGACATGATGGACATGAACATCCCCTTGCGATTACGATGCTGTTCCCCATCCAGCGTCTGAACACCGCCTTCGCCAAATAGTGTTTTAACAAGCCGATTCGGAGCAGCTCCAGCACGAATGAACTTATCTGGGTCATAAAAGAGCGCTGCACCTTCTTTTCCACCAAGACAAATAGCCTTTTTTCCGAGCAATGTAGTCTCAAACACATTTGACTGAAAGCTTTTTCTCCTATGCAGGATGAATTCATAGCCTTCTTTTAAAAAAGCTAGACTATGATCTAATCCTTCTTCCTTCGGCATGGACATATCATGTCACCCTTCCCTGTTTTGTTTGTCTATTTCCCTTGGATTGCAGGATGAAAACGAAAAGTACCTTGCTTATTTTCTCTAAGCAAGGTACTTCCTATGTATTAAAATGCTACATAAAATGGGTGCTGATTCTCATCGAGGCAGCTCTCGATCCGTTCCAGAAAGTTTCCCCAGGTTACCATTTCCTTTACTTCTTCAAGCGGAAAATAACCAGCTTCCAGACTTTCTTCCGAAGGCGTACAAACACCGCCAATCGGTTTACCTAGGAAAAGGGTATTGCAGATACTTTTTTCTGTATTTTGATAGACTCCGCAAAACCTGTTCACTTCTATATCGATTCCGCTTTCTTCCTTCACTTCCCGAATTGCTGCCTGTTCAAGTGATTCTCCTTCTTCCACTTGACCTCCCGGCATCTCCCAGCCTCGTTTTGGTCCTTTAATCAGTAAAATATGTCCTTGGTCATTCCGAACAATTGCTGCGGCGGAAACAATATGTTTTGGTGGCATCTTAAACTCCTCCTTCTTGTTTCGACGACGGTTCCTGCTGCTATAAAGATTTTTTATGAGCATTTCTCCCATCTACCGTTAATGGTAGAATCTAAAAAAAGGAGGCCATTCAATTGCCTGAGATCATTCTTCTTGGATTCGCTTTAGCTGCTACGCCAGGCCCTGATTTTTTGCTTATGACACGAAACACCTTGTCGCATGGCAAAGGATTCGGGTTCATCACATTGCTCGGCAACCGCTGCAGCCTGCTCATTCACATTAGTTTTGCCTTACTCGGACTATCGATGATTCTGCAGGAATCTGTAATCCTGTTCACTAGCATCCGGCTGCTTGGGGCATGTTATTTGATTTATCTTGGAATCCAGAAAATCATTCATCTTTTACGCAGCAAAAAAAGCACGCATGATAGCGCAGCATTTACCATCACAAAAGTGCAGGCTTTCCGGATGGGGTTCCTAAGCAACTTCCTGAATCCAAAAGTCAGCTTGTTCTTCCTGAGTATCTTCCCCCAATTCGCTAGTACCGACCAGCTGCAAAACCCATTTCTGCTTATCATCTGCTTCCTGCTTGGCAACAGTGCGTGGTACGTTGGGACATTGCTGCTTGTCGGCATGAAACAAATCCGTAAGATTGTCGTTAAATTTCAATCTTACTTGGATGTAGTGTTTGGCTTTGTCTTCCTCATCTATGGAGGGAAAATCGTCTGGGATGATGTGCTGCGCAAAATCATCTTTTCTCCCCGCCTGTATTAAAATAAGCCCTGCCAGATGGCAGGGCTTATTCGTTTATTGCTTCTTAAATTTAGCAAGTGCATCAGCTAATGCAGTATTTGCGAAGCTATCATCTTGCTGATTCTTCTTCAAATACTTCTGTACATCACGCTTACTCGCTTTATTGGTTTTCTCTTTCTTGCGGCGTTCGTTGAACGTACTCAGCTTTTCACGATGTCCGCATTTGCAGAAGAAAATCTGACCTTCCCCTTCACCGCGCAGTTCCAAACGTTTATGACAGTTCGGGCAGCGTGCATTCGTCGTTTTGGCGATATTTTTCTTATGTCCGCATTCCCGGTCCTGACAAACGAGCATACGACCGCGTTTGCCATTCACTTCAAGCATCAGTTTGCCGCAATCCGGACACTGTGTGCCCGTCATATTATCATGCTTATACTTATGCTCGCTGTTCTTGATTTCGGTAACGACTTCTTTCGCATACTGCTTCATTTCAGAAATGTATTGCTGCTGGTTCAGCTTGCCTTCTGCTATGGCACTTAGCTTCATTTCCCACTCTGCAGTCAATGCTGGTGATTTCAAGTCTTCCGGTACAAGCTCAAGCAGCTGTCGACCTTTGGAAGTCATTTTCAGATACTTGCCTTGTTTCTCGATATAGAATGTATTGAACAATTTGTCAATGATATCAGCACGTGTCGCAACTGTGCCAAGTCCGCCAGTCTGGCCGATCGTTTTGATAAGATCTTTGTTCTCACCAGCCATGAAACGGACCGGATTTTCCATCGCATGAAGCAAGGTGCCTTCTGTGAATCGTTCCGGCGGTTTCGTCTCGCCCATCGTCATCCGATACGCAAGCGACCACTCCTCGCCTTTTTCGACGTTCGGCAACGTTTGATCGTCATCAGCTTCCACGTCATCAAAGTTGTTCGCATAGACTTCCTTCCAGCCTTGCTTTTGTACGATTTTACCTTTGGCAGTGAAGGATTCTCCAGCTGCTTCAACAGTCAATGTTGTCTGTTCATATTCAAACGGCGGGAACAGGACAGCGAAGAAACGCTTGATGACCAAATCATAGATTTTCCGTTCCTTATCGGAAAGGTCAGCACCATACGCATTCTGATCGGTTGGAATGATTGCGTGGTGATCAGATACCTTCTTGTCGTCAACAAATGCTTTTGTCGCTTTAATTGGTGCGTTCGTAATTTTCGTTGCCAGACGGCCGTAGCTTCCTACACCTGCAGCTTTAACCCGATCCTTCAGCGTAGGAACGATATCAGAAGAAAGATAACGTGAGTCCGTACGCGGATATGTGAGAAGCTTATGACGCTCATACAGCTGCTGCATGATATTGAGTGTTTCTTTACCGCCAAACCCAAACAGACGGTTCGCATCGCGCTGAAGTTCAGTCAGATCATACAACTGTGGAGCATAGCTCTTCTTCAGCTTCTTCTCCACTTCCTTCACTGTACCCTTAACCTGATTCAGCTTCTGAAGCACCTGCTCTGCCTTATCTTTAGAGAACGTCCGTGTACTGTTATGCTTCTGATCCTTCCAGACGAGGCGCAAGCCTTTCTGAGTCTTTGCTTCGATGCCATAGAATGTCTCTGGCTTGAAGTTCTTTATCTCTTCTTCCCGGTGATGGACCATCGCGAGTGTCGGCGTCTGCACGCGTCCACTGGACAGCTGCGCGTTGAATTTCGTCGTCAATGCGCGTGTTGCATTCAGACCGACATACCAATCAGCCTCAGAGCGGGCTACCGCTGCTTTATAGAGATTCTCAAACTGCTTGCCGCTTTTCAGGTTTTTAAAACCGTCCTTGATCGCTTTATCCGTAACCGAGGAAATCCACAACCGTTTCACAGGCTTGTTCACACGAGCTTTTTCCAAAATCCAGCGTGCAACAAGCTCCCCTTCACGCCCGGCATCAGTGGCAATGACAATATCACTGACATCACTTCTGTTCAATTGCGTTTTTACCGTGCTGAACTGTCTGCCAGTCTGCTTGATCACAACAAGCTTCAGCTTATCCGGCAGCATCGGCAAGTCCTCTATTTTCCAAGTTTTATATTTATCGTCATATGTCTCCGGGTCTGCCAATGTCACTAAATGACCAAGCGCCCACGTTACAATATAGTCTTTTCCTTCCATATAGCTGTTCGTCTTCTTCGTACAGCCAAGAACACGCGCTATATCGCGGCCGACAGATGGCTTCTCTGCCAGTACAACCGTTTTACCCATGAAAACATCCTTTCTCGAATCACTTCCTATAGTTTAGCACATGGCGGCTTTTTTCGGGAGCAAGCGGCATGGGCAGCAGTTTCTAAAGGAGTCACTTCTCTGCTTTCATTCTACCCTTCACCATATCTTTTACAAATTTTTGAACATTGACTTACACTCTTATTTCCCGTAAGCTTAAGGCATGCGTGACATTTTTGATCATGGAGGAAAAGGTATACATGATAACGGTAAATAATGTAGGTCTACAATATGGCGACAAAAAGCTATTTGAAGAAGTTAATATAAAGTTCACCCCTGGAAACTGCTATGGGGTTATAGGTGCAAACGGTGCCGGAAAATCCACTTTCTTGAAAGTACTTTCTGGTGATGTTGAGCCGCAGGTAGGTAACGTAGCGATTGGTGATGGAGAGCGTCTTGCCTTCCTGAAACAGAACCACTTCGGTTATGAAGAGCATGAAGTTCTGCAAACGGTCATGATGGGTCATGAGCGTCTATTCAAAATCATCGAAGAAAAAGATGCGCTTTATGCAAAAGCAGACTTCTCTGAAGCAGACGGCATGCGTGCTGCTGAACTTGAAGGTGAATTCGCAGAGCTTAACGGTTGGGAAGCAGAATCTGATGCCGCTGTTCTATTAAAAGGCTTAGGTATTTCTGAAAACTTACATGATAAAAAAATGGCTGAATTGACTGGTTCCGAGAAAGTGAAAGTGCTCCTTGCACAAGCTTTGTTCGGCAACCCTGATGTTTTGCTTCTGGATGAGCCTACCAACGGACTTGATTTGCAAGCGATCCAGTGGCTGGAAGAATTCTTGATCAATTTCGATAACACAGTTATCGTCGTATCCCACGACCGTCACTTCTTAAACAAGATTTGTACACATATCGCGGATGTTGACTTTGGTAAAATTCAGCTTTATGTCGGTAACTATGACTTCTGGTATGAATCCAGCCAGTTAGCTACACAAATGGCACAGGATGAAAACAAGAAAAAAGAAGAGAAAATCAAGGAATTACAAGCGTTCGTCGCGCGATTCAGTGCGAATGCTTCGAAATCGAAGCAAGCGACTTCCCGTAAGAAGATGCTTGATAACATCACATTGGAAGACATCAAGCCTTCTTCCCGCCGCTATCCGTATGTAGGATTCCAGCAAGAGCGCGAAATCGGTAATGATGTGCTTACTGTCAAAGGCATTTCGAAGACAATCGACGGTGTTAAAGTACTCGATAACGTCAGCTTCACAATCGGCCGCGAAGACAAACTTGCCCTAGTCGGCCGCGATGAGATCGCGAAAACAACACTATTGAAAATCATCATGGGTGAAATGGAGCCTGACGCTGGTGAGTACAAATGGGGTATCACTACTTCCCAATCGTACTTCCCGAAAGACAACTCCAAATACTTTGATGGTGTGAATTTGACTTTGGTAGAATGGCTTCGTCAGTACTCTCCTGAGGACCAGACAGAGACGTTCCTTCGCGGTTTCCTAGGACGTATGCTTTTCAGTGGTGAAGATGCACTGAAAGAAGCGAACGTGCTTTCCGGAGGAGAAAAAGTACGCTGTATGCTATCGAAGATGATGCTTAGCAAATCGAATGTATTGGTAATGGATGAACCGACGAACCACTTGGATCTTGAATCCATCCAATCCTTGAACGAAGGATTGATCAAATTCAAAGGTGTGCTTCTCTTCACTTCGCATGACCAACAGTTTGTGAACAGTATCGCGAACCGTCTGATTGAGATCACTCCAGCTGGTATCGTAGATAAAGAAATGACGTATGATGAATATGTTTCTGACAAAAAGCTGCAGAAAGAAATTGCAGCAATGTACAGCTAATCTATCAAGCTCCAAGGCTTTCTGCTTTGGAGCTTATTTCTTAGGAGGCAATCATGTTCTATACAAGTAATATAGAGACGCCTTTAGGTAATGTACAGATCACAGCAACCGATCAACTCATAACAAGCATCCTATTCGGTGAACAGCTGCCGGCTAACGAGAACACGCTAACAAAACTGGCTCAAACACAGCTGCAGGCTTATTTTAACGGTGAACTTACCAATTTCCAGCTGCCACTGGCGATGAACGGAACTTCCTTTCAGCAGCGTGTGTGGGAACAGGTCAATCAAATACCATATGGCAGTTCCGCTTTTTATAGCACAATTGCCGAAGATGCAGGAAATGGACGAGCCGTTCGGGCAGCAGCCAGTGCGGTCGGGCGAAACACATTCGCTATCGTTATCCCCTGCCATCGGGTTGTCGGCAGGAACGGAATTGTAACAGGTTACCGCTGGGAGCCGTGGCGTAAGAACTGGCTGTTGGAATTCGAACAACAAAGGAGCAGATGAAAGATGAAAGTACTTGTGACAGGAGCCGCCGGTCATATTGGCAAGAATTTAGTCAAAGCTATCCACGATCAATATGATCTAGTGATGACCGATATTAAACAAGACGAAGACTTAAATCAATTCGGTACATTCAAACAAGCTGATCTTGCCGTAGCAGAAGAAGTCGAACAGCTGGCAGAAGGTGTGGATGCAATCGTCCATTTGGGCGGGATTGCAACGGAAAGCACATACGAGAAGATTAACCGAAACAACTTCAATGGAACCTACCATGTATACGAAGCAGCCCGGAAGCATGGTATCAAACGTATCGTTTTCGCCAGCAGCAACCACGCTGTCGGCTTCCACCCGATCAATCAATCAATCGGACCAGATGCCCCTCACCTGCCAGATACATACTACGGTTCCAGCAAAGCATTCGGCGAGAACCTGGCGAATATGTATCACAAAAAGCACGGCATTGAAACAGCCAGCCTGCGCATCGGCAGCTATTTGGAGAAACCCGCGGAGCATCGCAACCTGAATACATGGATCAGTGTCCGGGATATGAATCAGCTGATTGTCTGCTGTTTGGAGGCGGACCAAATCGGCACGAGTGTCTTTTATGGCGTTTCTTCCTTGCATAATGACTACTTTGATAATCGATATGCAGCCAAAATCGGCTATGATCCCGAAGACAATCCTGAGGATTACCGGGAAGAAATAGAAAATGTGAAGATGGAAAATGTGACTGACTTTGTTGGCGGGATGTTTACCAACTTCGGAAGATGATTCGAACTATCCGTCCAGTCTGGATGGATAGTTCTTTTTTACATAGATAGTAAAGGAATCTCGCAATCTGCCGCGAAATTCTTACAGGAATGAAATAAAACATAGAAAAGGATGAACTTACATGGTACAAGGAATCAATTCTTATATTGTGACAAACGGCAATGGACAAGAAGCAGTCAAATTATATGAGGATGCTTTAGGAGCTCAAGTACTGCATATACAAACTTTTGGTGAGATGCCGGAGGATCCTAACCACCCAATTCCGGCTGAAGCAAAGGATCGCGTTTTGCATGCGCATTTAAAAGTGGGCGGCAACGACTTGATGCTATCTGATACATTCCCAGGTCAGCCGCTCGAGCTAGGCGACCAAGTAGGAATTGCCGTTATTATCAGCGCTCCGGAAGAAACAAAGGTTGTGTTTGAGAAGCTATCAGTCGGCGGCCAAATCATTATGGAACTGCAGCAGACCTTCTGGAGTCCTTTATATGGGCAGGTCAAAGATAAGTTCGGTGTAACATGGCAGGTATCTACTGCAGATGAGCCGCAATAGAAGATAGGCAAGGTATAAAACACAGCTATAGAGGCAGGGACATAACACGGTCTCAACCTCCAGTTCACCACTGCGGGGTCTTCCACTCGCGCTGTTCCCGTAAGGGTCTCCGTGTTCTGCCTACGCTAGGTTAGATAAAGAATCAAAAATCCGAACTTATGCAATTTTTCGTATGAAGATTTGCACTATAGTTCGGTTTTTTATCTAACTAAAACACTTTTGTCCCAGCCCCTTATTTTTTTAATAAAAAACGTACAGAAAACAAGAAGTTCTCTGCACGCTCGTCAATCTTACCATCTCTATTTTTTTATATTTCCTGACAGCTTTAACGCTTCCTTCAGCTGATTGAATGATCCGCCTTTACCGTACATCAATACGCCGCCGCGATAGATTTTAGCAGCAATCCAAGCAATCAGCAAAATGGTTGCTACAAGGATTGCGATGGAAAGGGCTATTTCCCAGGCAGGAACGCCAAGCATTCCAATACGTAAAAACATAATCATCGGTGTGAAGAATGGAATGTAAGATGTCACGACTATGAGTGGTGAATCGGGTGAGCTAAGTCCATAGATAGATAGAAAGAATGCTCCCATCACCAAGAAGATAACCGGACTAACAAGCTGCTGGACATCCTCCATTCTGCTTACAACCGATCCGAGCCCTGCACAAATTGTGGCATATAAGAAGTAGCCTAGGATAAAGAAAATCAACGCAAACGTTAATGTGACCGGCGATGCATTTGCGATACCAATAAAATCGAAGAAGCCTCCGCCCAGTTCTTCCCCGCGGATCTGCACCATTGCATACACGGCTACCGTGATTAAAGCGACTTGTGTAAGTCCTACCATTCCAATCGCCAGAATCTTGGCGAACATTTGGCCGACTGGCGAGGAGCTGGAGATCAAGATTTCCATCACTCTTGATGATTTCTCATTGGTGATATCCGTTGCAATCATCATGCCGTAAACAATCACACTCATATATAGAGCAAAAACTAAAATATAAACAAGTCCATATGATCCTGCCAATTCTTCTTCCGTTTTTGCATTATCATCAAGGGCATCCCGCTGGAAAGACACTGGTGCATATATATCCTGCATGGTCGCTTCGTCAACGCCTGCCTGTGAAGCTGCTTGGGCAACTTTGATTTGCTGCAGCTGTGCTTCTATTGTTTCACTGGTACTGTTCGTGAGCTGCATACTGTAAAAAGCGGCTTCTGGCAAGCTTTGCTCAGACTGACTTAAAACGAGCAGTCCTTCATATTCCTCATTCTCTACTGCATCTTTCGCTGCTTCTTCGCTTCCATTAAATAATTCAGGCTGATATTCTTCTGCACTGGCATTTAATGCTTCAAAGGTCTGCTGATTTTCTGTTTCATCTATAACAGCTACGACCGGTTCTTCAGAATCGCCGGTAAAACGGTCGATAATATCCGGCACATAAAAGACTCCACAGATAACAAGTAAAAATATCGCACTCGAAATAACATAACCTTTTGTTTTTACTCGAGAGAGATAGGTATGCGAAAACACAGTCCAAAACTTACGCATAAGACTCACCTGCCTTTTCAATGAAGATATCATTCAGCGTTGGTTCCTCCACTTCAAATTTGCTGACAAATCCTTTCTCGGTCAGCTGCTTCCATACAGAAACGGCATCTTCTGATGATGCAATCTGAAGTCGGCATCCCTGCTGCGTTTGATGGTACTTCACCACACCTGATGCTTCCTTTAAAAAGGTTAAGTCATAGTCTGCTGATATGGTAATGTTCTTCTTGCGGAAAGATCGCTTTATTTCGATTAAGTCTCCCTCTACGACCGGCTTTCCGTGCTTCATTATGCAAAGAAAACGACATAGTTCTTCTACATGTTCCATGCGGTGAGACGAGAAGATGATTGATGTTCCATTATTTTTCAATTCTATTACAGCCTGCTTCAGCATTTCCACATTAACCGGATCCAGTCCTGAGAATGGTTCATCCAATATCAATAGGCGAGGATTGTGCAATACAGCGGATATGAATTGTATTTTCTGCTGGTTTCCTTTAGAGAGCTCTTCCACTTTCTTGTTTTCATATTCTGTTATATTAAATCGATCAAGCCAGTTCTTTATTGCTTTCACACTGTCTGCCTTTGCCATCCCCCTAAGCTTGGCTAAATACACGAGCTGATCCTTTACGGTAAGCTTTGGATAAAGTCCGCGTTCCTCTGGAAGATAGCCAATTTCATCACTCTGATCATACGTAATCTTTTTTCCACGCCAGAATATTTCTCCTTCTGTATTCTCCAATAAGTTAAGAATCATACGGAAAGTAGTCGTTTTACCTGCACCGTTAGCTCCTAGGAATCCAAAAATTTCTCCCTCTGGTATCGACAATGTCAGCTGGTCGACAGCAGTATGCTTGCCGAACCTCTTCGTCACATCCTTTAGTTCAAGCACTAGCACCATCCTTTCTTTTTCCTCTTAATGAATCTACGGATGGTTGCTGGAAATGTTTCATATATCATAAGTTTGAACTAAGCGTTTGGGGCTGGGGGCAGACAGATCTTTCTTCTCTTAAGCAAAAAAAGAGTGCAGGGAAATCATGATTTCCCTGCACTCCAACCACGGAGAAGCAAGTCATTTACACCTGCTTCCTTGCTCTAATCAACTCTTCCACTTGCTGTCTGTCTCCTTGATGCAATGCATCGACAATCTTACTTCCAACCACTACTCCATCACAATATTGGCTCAGTTCCTTCACATGCGCTGGTGTAGAAACCCCGAAACCAGCCAGTACTGGTGCGTTGCTGATTTTTTTCAGCTCCTGCAGATGTGCTCCCAGCTGATCGACGAAGGTCGCTCTCTCCCCTGTCGTACCTGCAACTGTCACGGCATAAAGAAAGCCTTCAGCGCGCTCAGCGAGTGCCCGGATCCTTTCTGGTGTACTGGTCAAAGCGACCAAACGAATCAGAGCTATTTCATGCTTTTGAAGAGCTTCGACAACAAGTCCTTCCTCTTCAAGCGGCAGATCTGGCAGGATAAGACCAGATATCCCTGCTGCAGCACAGGCTGACGCGAAGTCTTCCACACCAAAGGCGAAGACTGGATTCAAGTACGTCATGATAACAAGCGGCACATTGCGGCTGGCTTTTTCCTTAGCAACCTCATCGAGTACTGCACGGACAGTCGTGCCCGCCTCCAATGCGCGAATTCCAGCTGCCTGGATAGTTGGCCCGTCCGCGACTGGATCTGAAAAAGGAAGTCCCAGCTCGATTCCTGTTGCACCACTATCAGCAAGAAATTGAATGCGTTCATTCAAACTGTCCAAGCCGCCATCACCAGCCATTATATATGGTACGAAAGCTTTTTCCCCAGCTTGTGATACCGTTTGAAATGCATTATCCAGCATAGCTTTACTCATGCAGATCTCCTCCTGTTTCATGCGCTTCCCTGATTGTGTTTACATCCTTATCCCCGCGTCCGGACAAACAGACAACAAGCACATCCTCTTCACCCATCACTGGCGCCAGCTTTTTACAGTATGCAACTGCATGCGCGCTTTCCAGTGCTGGTATGATTCCTTCTGTTCTGGATAGGAGTCGCACAGCCTCTAGCGCTTCTTCGTCGGTAACAGCATCGTACGTAACTCGACCAGCATCTTTTAAATAGCTATGTTCCGGACCGACGCCTGGATAATCCAATCCGGCCGAAATGGAATGAGGCTCCTGTACCTGACCGTCTTCATTTTGAAGCAAATAGGATAATGATCCATGCAGAATTCCCGCTTTCCCCTCTGTAAGAGAGGCCGCATGCTTACCTGTTGGCAGACCCATACCTCCTGCTTCCACACCGTACATTTTAACATCGCGATCATCCACGAACGGATAGAACATGCCAATTGCGTTACTTCCTCCTCCAACGCAGGCAACAATTGCTTCCGGCAGCTTGCCTTCTGCCTCGATGATCTGCTTGCGGGTTTCATCGCCGATAATCCGCTGGAAATCGCGGACGATTTGCGGGAATGGATGCGGGCCGGCAGCTGTACCGAAAATATAATGTGTATCTTCTACATTCGCCGTCCAATAGCGCATCGCTTCGTTTACCGCATCCTTCAAGGTGCCGTTACCCTGATCGACGGATACGACTTGAGCGCCTAAGAGCTCCATCCGGTACACGTTCAATGCTTGTCGTCTGACGTCTTCTTTTCCCATGAAGATGATGCATTCCAATCCTAGCAACGCGCTGACTGTCGCAGTGGCAACACCATGCTGGCCAGCGCCTGTTTCAGCTACAACCTTTTTCTTGCCCATCCGCTGTGTGAGCAACGCCTGCCCGATTGTGTTGTTGATTTTATGTGCCCCTGTATGGTTAAGGTCTTCTCTTTTCAAATAGATCCTCGGTCCGCCAAGAGTTGCTGTTAAACGTTCTGCAAAATAAAGCGGGGTCTCCCGTCCGATATACTGTTTCAAGTAATAGCGCATCTCTTCTTGGAAGGCAGGATCTTCCTTCGCTTCCTTGAATGCCGCTTCTAGTTCCAAGATGGCTGGCATGAGTGTTTCTGGTACAAATCGGCCGCCAAAGCTTCCATAATGCCCGGTTTCTGTCGGATATGTTGCCATGTTTTTCACTGTCCTCTCTTTGCCGCTGTAATGAATTGTTTTATTTTAATCGGATCCTTTTGTCCATCTGTCTCCACACCGCTGCTGACGTCGACACCAATCGGACTTACTTCTTCAATCGCCTGCTGTACATTGCCAGCATGCAATCCGCCTGCAAGAAAGAGCCTTTCCGTCGGAATTGTTTCTGAGCTTGCCAGCGACCAGTCGAATGTGGTGCCGTTCCCTCCCCTATATGCTTCAGCCGGACTATCCAGCAGATAGTAATCACATGGGTAATCAGCCAGCTTCTTCAGGTCATCCTCTGAACCTACCGAAAAAGCTTTAATGACAGGCTTGCGGATAGCTTTAATGTAGTCTGGTGTTTCATCGCCATGCAGCTGAATATAATCCAGTTCTGCCGTCTCGGCTATGACCAGCAAACTCTCGATCGACTCATTGACAAATACACCTACTTTTTTCACGTGAGCTGGAAGCTTTTTCCCGATGCCGGCAGCTTGCTCAGGTGATACTCTCCTTCTGCTGTCCGCAAAAACGAATCCGATCATGTCAGCTCCTGCTTCCACCGCTGTCTGCCCAGCCTCCACCGACTGAATGCCGCAAATCTTGACGATCATGACTGCTCCGCTCCTACCGGAACTTGGAGTGTCTCCAGTACTGCTGCTGCATCGTCAGCTCGCATAAGTGTTTCACCAACAAGAATTCCCCTTGCCCCTGCTTTTGCTGCACGAGATGCATCAGCTGATACCGTTATGCCGCTTTCGCTGATAACAAGAGTATCTGAGGTGTCAATTCTTTCTATCAATCTTTCTGTTACACCCAAATCCACCTCGAAGGTTTTTAGGTTTCGATTATTGATGCCGATGATATTGGCACCAAGCTTTTGCGCTTGCTCTAATTCTTCTTCATTGTGCACCTCTACCAGCACATCCATCTCTTTGGATTTTGCATACTGATAGAGAGCGTGCAATCGCTCTTCTTCCAATGCCGCTACAATCAATAGAATTACATCAGCACCATAATCAGCTGCTCGGTCTATCTGAATTTCATCAAGGATGAAATCTTTATTCAATATCGGTACTTCCACTGCCTCCCGGACAGCTGCCAAATCATCCATCGTGCCTTTGAAAAACGGTAAATCAGTCAACACTGAAATTGCACCCGCTCCTGCGGCTTCGTAGATCTTTGCCTGGTCCGCAGGTACAACATCGGGATTGATCAATCCTTTGGAAGGTGAAGCACGCTTGATTTCTGCGATAATCTGCAGCTGTTTCTGTTCTTGGAATCGTTCATATAACGATATCGGCTTGCGCTGCGCTGCTGTCGGTCGATATGTTTGCTTCATTGTACTAATTTCCGTTCGCTTCTCTTCTAGTATCCTTGCTAAGAATGTCATGATCTCACTTCCCTTTGTTTATAATCGATCAAGTATTGCAGTTTCTGTCTAGCAGCTCCGCTATCAATGCTTTCCTTAGCAAGCTCGATGCCTTCCTGTATAGAAGCCACTTTTCCATTCGCAAATATGCCAAGTCCTGCATTCAAAACCACTGTTTCCTGATGGACACCTTTCTCCCCATTCAACACACGCAGAAGAATGTCTGCATTCTCAGCTGCATCACCGCCCTTGATTGCTTTAAGCGGATAAACCGGCAGGCCAACCTCATCCGGATGAAGAGTGAAAGCTGTCTGTTTACCGTCCTCCAGCAGGACAAGATGGTTCTCTCCTGCAAGTGATGCTTCATCCATATATCCTGCTCCATTAATGACAATCGCTCTTTTGCGTCCCAGCTTATGGAGCGCTTCGGCCATCATCCCAAGCATATCGCGGCGATAGATGCCGAGCAGCTGTGAATCAAGCTGGACTGGATTCGTCAATGGCCCAATTAAATTAAAGATCGTAGGAATTCGCAGTACTTTGCGCAGCTGCATCACCTGCTTCAGACCTGGATGAACATGAGGCGCGAATAAGAAGGCGATACCATTCTCCTCAAGCAGATGCGTCATCTCCTCTGCCGGCAAATACAATGGGATCCCCAGCTTCTCCAGTACATCCGCACTTCCGGTTCTGCTTGATACGCTGCGATTCCCATGTTTGGCGATCGTAATACCCGCTCCAGCAATGACAAAGGCTGCCGTCGTACTAATGTTGAAGCTTTGCGATCCATCGCCTCCGGTACCGCAGTTATCCATTACATTTGCTGCCTGAAGGGGAATTGTCTGCGCTTTTTCCCGAATTGCAGCCACCATACCAGCTACTTCATCCGCTGTTTCCCCACGGGTTTGCAGCATCGAAAGAAATGCACCTGCCACAGCATCCGGCATACTGCCATCCAGCAACTCCCGGGATGCCTGCAGCGTTTCTGCATACGTCAAAGCCTGTGTATTCGTAAGCTTAGCCAATAATGGTTCCATTACTTTCCCCTTCTTTCATGGTTAAAATATAATGCCTCACGATCTCCTTACCTGCTTCTGTTCCGATTGATTCCGGGTGGAACTGCAGTCCGTAAACCGGATAGCGGATATGCTGGACAGCCATGATTTCCTCGTCATCCTCTGAATAAGCGGTAACTTTCAATTCATTCGGAATATTGCGCTTATCGATGACTAGAGAATGATAGCGCATGATCGGCAAATCTTTTACTATCCCTTCGATTGCAGGTTCTCCCTCATATCGAAGCGTCGATGTCTTGCCATGCTTGATTTGCCCTGCACGGATAATGTCCGCACCGAAGGCTGTACCGATTGCCTGGTGACCAAGACATATGCCGAGTATCGGAATCTTTCCTGCAAAGTGGCGGATTGCATCGACACATATTCCTGCATCTTCCGGTCTGCCCGGACCAGGTGAGACGATGATTGCCTCAGGTTTCAACGTTTCGATGTCCTGGATGGAGATGGCATCGTTACGTACAACCTTGACTTGTTCCCCAAGCTCCGCTGTGTATTGGAAAAGATTATACGTAAAAGAATCATAATTATCGATCAGCAGTATCATGTAATCCGACCTCCGTTAAAGATTTCGCTTTATGCAGTGTCTCGTGATATTCTGTCTCGGGATCGGAATCATACACTAGTCCGGCTCCCGCCTGTACATACGCCTTGTTGTCTTTTATTATCATCGTTCGAATAGCCAGCGCCAGATCGAGATCGCCATTCATATTTATATAGCCTACCGCCCCGGCATAGAGCCCTCTTTTTTTCTTTTCAAAATGATTGATCAATTCCATTGCCCTAATCTTAGGAGCACCTGATACGGTTCCAGCAGGAAGTGCTGCAACCAATGCGTCCAATCCAGTCATATTATCTGCTAGTTCTCCTTGGACTTCAGAGACAATGTGCATGATATGCTGGTACTTTTCCACCGTCATATACTTTGTCAGCTCGACGGTGCCGACCTTACATACACGTCCCAGATCATTGCGGCTTAAGTCGACAAGCATCCGATGCTCTGCCAATTCCTTTTCATCGGCCAGCAGTTCAGTCGTCAGCTGTTCATCTTGCTCTGCCGTTTTACCACGGGGCCTTGACCCAGCAATCGGGTTAGCTGTCACTTTATTGCCGCTAGCTTTGATCAAGCTTTCAGGGGACGCACCCAGTACGGTATAGTCCTCAAAATCGAGGAAGAACATATACGGCGAAGGATTGCTTGCCCGCAGCTTTCGGTAAAAGCTAAAAGCATCTCCATGGAAGTCTGCTGTCAATCGCTGCGAAAGTACTATCTGGAATACATCACCGGCTTTGATGTACGTTTTGGCATCTTCCACCATCTGCATAAATGTTGTTTGATCCGTCTCAGGCTGGAAATAGACTGGCTTCAATACTGCATCGGGTATGTTCTTGAAGGTTGTAATCTCTCGCTCCATAACCTCCAAACGAGCCTGGAGCATATCCGCCGACCGGTTTCCTGCGCCATCAATAGCCAGTAAAGTTATCTGCTGATGCTTATGGTCATAAATGATGATATCCTCATAAAACATAAAATGAACTTCCGGCATACCAATCGGATCCTCTGGCACTTCTCCAATCACTTCATATTGCCGGATCGAATCATATGCCATATATCCGACAGCACCGCCATAGAAAGGAAACTCAAGCGGCAGCTCCATTCCGCTTATCTGTTTCTTCAGAACCTCTAACGGTTTATCTGCCAGCTTCTCTTCCTGTCCTGAAGACTTCAGCGTTGTTTCCTGTCCCTTCCCGATCAATTCTTTATAAGGATTAGCTCCAATGATGGAATAGCGACCCTTTCCTGTATGGTGTACCGAACTTTCCAGCAAAAACTTCTTTTCTCCTGCCAGCCGTTTATAAATTACGACAGGTGTGAGTGTATCTCCGTTCAATTGCTTCTTCTGAAATCGAACACTATCCGTAACCGTCATCTTTCTCGCTCCCTTTTCTTTGAAATAAAAAAACCGTCCCCTATGCACATGATTGGTTCATGTGCATAGGGGACGGTTTTACACCGCGGTGCCACCTCTATTGAAAGCTCTTTTGCTTTCCTCTCATTCGGTTACGAAAGCTTTAGCCTTGATATCCTATCCCGGTAACGGGGGAAACCGGATTCCCCTACTATGTTTCAAGGAATCTCTCTGAAGTCCATTCCATGCTGCCGATTTGACCTGGATCTCACCACACCAGGCTCTCTGTGCAAATCAAGCAGCATGTACTCCTCTTCATCAACGAGTTATGTGTATAAAAAAAGGGCAATCTCTCAATAAAGGACGAGATTACCCGTGGTACCACCTTTGTTAGCTAGCGAACTAGCTCACTTTGCTCCTGCTATCGGGGGAGTTGCCGCCACAGCTTACTGGTGATTTCAGCTATGGTGCTCGGAAGTCCATTCACGTATGTGTCACACCGGTTTCCACCATCCACCGGCTCTCTGAAGTGACCACATAAGCTACTACTCTTCGTCTTCGCTCACGTATCAGATATGTTGGATTCATTGTATTACCCTTGTTTTCGTTTGTCAAGGGCGACTTACTCTGCATCCAATAAATCAGGCTTGCCATTCTCTCCGAAAACAAGTTCTTTTCGCGGCAGATGCTGTTTTGTTTCTTTTTCAATTTGTTTTATTTGATGTCTGTCGCGAGGTGTCACAAAGGCTACCGTTAAGCCCGTACTGCCTGCCCTGCCTGTACGGCCGATGCGGTGGATATAGCTTTCAGTATCCTCCGGAAGATCGTAATTGAATACATGGGTCACACCTTCAACATCCAACCCCCGAGCTGCTACATCTGTTGCAACAAGGAACTGTGTCTTATACTCCCGAAAATTCTTCATAGCACGTTCCCGCTTTGCCTGTGATAAATCACCATGCAGTTCATCCGATTCGAAACCCTGCGCGCGCAAATATCCATGCAGCTCAGAAGCACGTCTTCTTGTCCGGCAGAAGATAATAGCAGCAAATGGACGATACATTTGCAATAACACCTTCAATGCATTCCGCTTCTCACGATCAGACATTTCCAGGACAATCTGCTTTATTTCCTTCAGAGTCACATTGGTTGTTTGAATGGTGATTTCCTTTGGCTTTTGCATCTGGGAGGATGCCAGCTGGCGGATTTCCTTCGGCATTGTAGCAGAGAACAGCAGTGTTTGTTTCGTATTCGGCAATGCATTTGCAACGTCCTTTACATCATGCCAGAATCCCATATGCAGCATCTGATCTGCCTCATCCAGCACGAATGTCCGGACATGGGAAAGATCCACTGTGCCGCGACGCATATGGTCTAGCAGACGACCCGGTGTCGCGACAACGATATCCACTCTGCCTTCCAGTTTCTTAAGCTGCTTGACGATATCCTGACCGCCATAGACTGCCAGCGTACCAATTTCTTCTTCCGGATGAATCAGCTTCGCCAGTTCATCATAGATCTGGATAGCCAGCTCCCTCGTCGGGCTCAGAATAAGTGCCTGAATGCCAGCGCTATCTGCTTCCAGCATTTCCAATATCGGCAGCAGGAATGCAAGTGTCTTACCAGTACCTGTCTGTGCTTTGGCAATCACATCTTTTCCAGCCAAAATTTCTGGAATAGCTTGCTTTTGAACAGGTGTTGGTTCTGTCAGACCTAATTTATGTAATATTTCCAAACGATTATTTTGTAAGTTTAGATCATTGAACACGTTCATGTTGTTCCCTCTTTCATACTTTTTACATAATTATTATGTGAAGTTTCCATAGAAGTACGCGCGAAAAGTTTGTAAGATACTAGTATACACATAAAAAGGGGGAAATTATATGCAAAAGTGGCTGATCGGCATTTTTGTCCTGCTGATCATCAGTTTCAGCATAATCGGTCTTTTTCGAGGGGAAGGAAATATCCAAAGCATTAACGAGACAAGTAAATCTTCTGTAAATTTAAAATAGTGATGCGTTTATCCTGCACACACGCGGGTAAACTATAATATAAATAAAAACAGGCAGAGCAAACCGCCATTTGCTCCACCTGTTACGCTATTTGTATTAGTCTAGTACTTTTACTGTTACAGTTTTACGTCCCCAGTTCAAAGCAGTTCCTTGATCAGGTACGTGTACATCGATCTTATTACCTTTGATTGCACCGCCAGTATCGCCTGCAATTGCTTCACCATAGCCTTCAACCCATACTTTGGATCCCAAAGGAATGACACTAGGGTCTACTGCAATAACTTTCGCATTAGGATTAGCGTTCAAATCGATACCAGTTGCTGTTACACCAGAGCATCCTTCACATTGACCAGTATATGCAGTTGCGGATACTGTCAATTCTTTCGTTGCTTCTTGGCTAGTACTTGTAGCTGCTTTTTCTTCTTGGGCAGGAGCTGCTTCTTGTTTAGCAGGTTCTGCTTTTTGTTCTGTTTGTGCAGGTGCTTCTTGCTTTTCTTCTTGTTTAGGAGCTTCTTGTTTAGGAGCTTCTGTCTTAGCAGCTTCCTGCTTCACTGGTGCTGTTTCAGTTACAGCCCCGCCAGTTACAGCTAGTTGCTGACCTATTACAATCAAATCGGAATTAAGGCTGTTCCAAGATTTCAACTCGCCTACCGATATATTGAACTTCCCTGCGATCTTAGAAAGAGAATCGCCTTTTTGTACTGTGTATGAGTCTGTTTGGTTTGTTTCTTTATCTATAGTTAATTTTTGATTAGGAAAGATTAGGTCAGAATCAAGTTGGTTAAGCTCTTTAAGCTGATCTACACTCACTTCGTATTTGTCTGCGATTTTCCAAAGAGAGTCCCCTGTTTGAACATTATATTCAGCAGCTGATGCTGTTGTACTGAATGCCCCCGCAATTACTAGTCCTGTAGCTAAAGATACGACTGTTTTTTTCATACGTCGTTTACCTCCTTAAATTTCTAACAGAACTTATGGTATCACATGGGCTTAGCTAGGTGGGTTACAGGAAGTTTAAGGTTATATTACAGGCTAGGACTCCAGCAATACTATTGTTACACTGTAATCTTTCTGTAATAAAACATTCGATAACCAAGCTTTTAGGGGCTTTTTTGTAATAAAAGGCCTCTTTTTATTCCATTAATTGTAAATGAGCAAAATTAAATTTCTTGTTGACTTTGTTTGCACTCGCTTTTTTCCATTCAGTTTTTGTCGTTTTTCCGGCTTTATTAGGACAAATGTTACAAAATCAATCCTTGATTTCCCTTTTTTATTCCAATTACAGAAGAAAACAGGAGCGGGAGCTCCTGTTTTCTACTTCTTCACTACCCAATTATGATTGCAAGTTGCTTCAATTACATTTCGCTTGCTGATGTAATCTGCAATTAGTTCCGTCATATCTGTTGTGATCTCCCTGACAACATGCTTTCCTTTGAACATGACGTAATCTCCACCGCCAGCTGCCCGGTAATTATTCATTACTACCTCATACATCTCATCTGCAATGACAGGGGTGCCCTTGATGGTCAATTCCTGTACACGGTCTCCAATTTCGCGGCTGATATCCAATATATAGCCGATTCCTTCCCACATGTCATAATTGTAGTGCTGCGGCTTAGGTTCCAGGAAGGAGCGGCTCACCTCAAGCTCACCCTCTTGATCCAAATTGAAGTAAGTGGCAGAGAGTTCAAGAGCATGCTTCATATCTGCTCCAGAAATCTCAATCACCTTTAACGTGTTTGGATAGATATAATTGGAGACGATATCGCGCATCGTAATATTCTGCGGAAAACCAGGTGACGCATTATGAAACAATGCTGTACTGGAGATGGCAGCATTTGCTGCATCCATCTGAACTTTATTGATGAACTCAATAAATGGTGTCTCCTTCACCCTCGTTTCAAAGGCATCATGGATGATCATATCTCCATTTATTTTCCCGATCGGCTGGTCCAGCCATTTCTGTGTTTCCTCTTCATAGGAAGAAACTAGTCTCAGAATCGTTTCATCAGGCAGAATTTCATTCGTGATCGTATGTAATTTCGTCTCTGATGTGACACGTTTTCTACTATTATACAGATGCTCGACAGCAATCGAGACTTCTCCTAGGAATGCACCATTGGATCCAGGCTGCACAACGGTCACATTATTCACCTTTTCAGCAAGTGATCGATGCTGGTGACCGGTGACCAAAATATCAATTCCTTCTATTGAATGGCAAATTTCATAGCCCACATTTTCACCAGTAAGTGATTCTGTTGGTTCTCCGGTTTCCAGATCACGTTCGAACCCGCCATGATAAGCAACGATAAGGACATCAGGCTGTTCTTTTTCCCGAACTTCCTTCACCCATCTTCTCGTCGATTCCAGGACATGCTCGAACGTAAGCCCCTCAATGTGGTTTGGATCTTCCCAGTTAGGAATGAAATGAGTGGTGACACCGATGATCGCCAGCTTGATACCATCGATCTGTTTGATTTCGTACGGTCTGCCGAATACAGGTCTCTTTTTCGTCTCATCCAGGATATTCCCGCAAAGATATGGAAAGTCTGCAAGCTGAATAGCTGATTGCAGATATGGCATGCCATAGTTGAATTCATGATTTCCTATTACCGCAGCATCATATTTGAGCTCGTTCATACATCGGATCAAGGGGTTATCCTTATCTGCTTGGTATTTTGCATGATGATACGTCAGCGGTGTTCCTTGTATCATATCCCCATTATCCAGCAGCAGAACATGCTTCTTTTCTTCTCTTATTCTTTTAATTAAGGTAGCTACCCGTGCCAGTCCCTGAGGAGCTGGTTCGTGATCCCGGTATGTAGTAGGAAAGATATTCCCATGCACATCACTAGTAACGAGCATGGTGATATTTGTCACTTTTTCAAGCATACTTTTGATTCCTCCGACCTCTTTTTCAGAATTAAAACAGTTTTTGCTATAATCTATCATAACATGCCAAAACTATCTTTACATTCTTATTACAGTAAGTTAACATAAATTGGAACAAGTCGTGATATAGTTGTTCATGCAGTGCAAATTAAACAATTTTTGGGGGTATATCATGTTTAAGAAAATTGCAGGTGTCGGTGCAACTCTATTTCTAGCAGCAGGGTTGCTTAGTGCATGCGGATCCGACGATTCAAACGCAGAGGGCGGCAGCGGCAGCAACGGAGATCTAGAAGAACTTCGTGTGCAGTTCGTTCCTTCTCAGAATGCAGAGACACTGGAAGCAAAAGCAAAACCGCTTGAAGGACTTCTTGAGGAAGAGCTGGATATTCCTGTCGAAGTAAGCGTATCCACTAACTACAACACTATCGTCGAGGCGATGTCTTCTGGTCAAGTTGACGTTGGTTTCCTACCGCCTACAGCATATGTTTTGGCGCATGACAAAGATGCCGCGGATGTTATCCTTCAGTCCCAGCGCTATGGTGTCAATCCGGAAGATGGTTCTCCTACAGATGAATTAGTAGACTACTATCTTGCACAATTCGTAGTTAAAGCTGATTCCGATATTAATTCTCTTGAAGATCTTAAAGGCAAAAGCATCGCTGTACAGGATGTAACTTCTTCTGCAGGTTATGTATGGCCAGCAGGCGCGCTCGATGAAGTAGGTTTGGATATCCAGCAAGATTTGACTCCGACAATCGTCAAAGGTCATGATGCTGGTATCATCAGCGTATTGAACGGCGATACAGATGCAGCTGTTACATTCCAGGATGCACGTAATACTGTAAGCGGCGACTATCCAACAGTATTCGAAGATACGAAAGTAATCGCTACGACAGAAAAAATCCCGAACGACACAATCGCAGTCACTCCAGAGATCAGTGACGAATGGAAAGAAAAAATCACTGATGCTTTCATTAACATCGGTAAAGATCCAGAAGGTCTGGAGATCATCCGCGATGTTTACACACATGAAGGTTACGTGAAATCAGATGACAGCAACTTCGAAGTTGTTCGTCAGTACGCTGAAAAATACGGTCTAGAATAATCAAGTTCGTTTCATAATCTATCTATCAATCCAGCCAGCCTGAGATATCCTTGGACTGGCTGGGCTTTTGTCTGTATGTATATATTTCCGAATAGTACTTCTCCGCTTTACTATTAAATTACATAAAAAGGTTGGTATAGAAAGTGATAGAATTTCGCAATGTTTCGAAAACATATCCGAACGGCGTCAAAGGTTTGAAGAACATCAACTTGACTATTGAAAAAGGCGAGTTCATTGTCATTGTCGGTCTTTCCGGTGCTGGTAAGTCCACACTGCTGCGCTCGATTAATAGATTGCATGAAATCTCTGAGGGAGAAATCCTGATTGATAACAAATCCATCACCGCTGCAAAAGGAAAAAGCTTACGTATGTTCCGCCGTGACATCGGCATGATCTTCCAAAGCTTCAATCTCGTTAAACGTTCTTCTGTTCTGCGTAATGTCCTTTCAGGACGTGTTGCTTATCATTCCACATTACGTACCGTTTTCGGCTTATTCCCGAAAGAAGATGTCAACTTGGCTCTAAATGCTTTGGATCGTGTAAATATCATCGACAAAGCGTACACACGTTCTGATCAGCTATCCGGTGGTCAGCAGCAGCGTGTCTCCATCGCCCGGGCATTGGCTCAGGAAGCTAAAATTATCCTAGCTGATGAACCAGTTGCATCTCTTGATCCGCTGACGACTAAACAAGTAATGGATGACTTGAAAAAAATAAATCAAGAACTCGGTATAACGACAGTTGTCAATCTTCACTTCATCGATATTGCCCGCCAATATGCAACACGAATCATCGGACTGAATGCTGGTGAAGTTGTGTTTGACGGACCAGTGGAAGAAGCGACAGATGAGAAATTCCAGGAAATCTATGGACAGCAGCTGGAAAAAGAACAGCAGCGTGCGCCAATTGGAGCTGGATCCGAATGAGTCAGCCTCCAAAAAAAATGGTTCCAAAACCCCCGTCAAAACTCAAGCATTATCTCACAGGCATCATTGTGCTCGCTTTGCTTGCCTGGAGCTACTGGCGCTCTGAAGCCAGCATCATGGATTTGTTTACCAATAGTGATCAAATGGCGACCATTTTAATTGAAATGTTTCCGCCAGACTGGGGCTATTTCCTTGAGATAATCGATCCTATGCTGGAAACGATCCGTATGGCTGTTATTGGTACAACATTTGGTGCGATTATAGCCGTTCCTATAATCCTGCTGTGTGCGAATAATGTTAACCGGATTCCTTGGATCTCCTACCCAGCACGTTTTGTGCTCAACTTGATTCGTACTGTACCTGAGCTCCTTCTTGCAGCTGTTTTTGTTGCTATTTTCGGACTCGGTATGATTCCTGGTATCTTTGCTTTGACGATTTTTTCAGTCGGAATCATCGCCAAATTGACTTATGAATCAATCGAAGGCATCGATAAAGGACCAATGGAAGCAATGACTGCAGTTGGCGCGAATAAAGTGCAATGGATCACCTTCTCTATCATTCCGCAGGCTGCTGCATATTTCGTATCTTATGTGCTTTACACATTTGAAGTAAATATTCGGGCCGCGGCAATTCTTGGACTAGTTGGTGCTGGGGGTATCGGTCTCCTATTTGACAGCAACCTTGGCTTCTTCAACTATCCGAATGTCAATACCTTAGTTTTCGCAACTCTTATCGTTGTCGTGATCATCGATTTTGTCAGCAATAAACTTCGGGAGAAATTACTATGAGCCAACTTTCAACACAAACCGTCGACAAACCAAAAGGCCGCGGTAAACGGGTTTTCAACCGTGTGCTAATTCTAGTAATTTTGGCTGCGATCTATGTTTGGGCATTCTCAGGCGTCGAGGAGTTCGAGATTAAGGATACAGCCGGACAAATTTCCAAGGCTATCTTTGAAGGAATTATTCACCCGGATTGGGACTTCATCAATGATGAGGAAGGTTTAATTTACGGGTTGATTGACACATTAGCGATTTCAATACTTGGTACATTTATTTCAGCGATCCTTACCGTGCCATTTGGCTTTTGGGCTGCAAGACGCCGTAGTAAAGGAGGCTTCTTCGTTACAGGAGTAGGACGTTTTATCCTTAGTTATATCCGGGTATTTCCAGAGGTTGTATTGGCTATAATCTTTATCAAAGCAGTTGGTCCAGGTTCCTATGCCGGAGTACTGGCATTAGGGCTTCACTCCATAGGTATGCTTGGCAAACTATTTGCTGAAGAAATCGACGCTATTGATCATGGTCCCCGTGAAGCACTTATAGCTACTGGTGCGAATCGTATCCAAGTACTGGTTTACTCCGTATTACCGCAAGTACTGCCTGGATTCATTTCCTATACGCTTTACCGTTTCGAGCTAAATGTCCGGGGGGCTTCCATCCTCGGTATTATCGGAGCAGGTGGTATCGGAGCTCCGCTTATCTTCGCATTGACTTCCCGTAACTGGCCGCGTGTCGGCATCATTTTATTAGGTATCATCATATTGGTATCTGTAATCGATTTGATTTCCGGCTACTTACGCAAGAAAATCGTATAAAGAAAAGCGATTCTGCTATAAGCAGAATCGCTTTTTTTAGTTCAATATTGTCGTACGTTCGCTTGCAGGCACTCTAGGCTTCACTTTCGGTTCTTTACCGATAAATCCGACTTGCAGTAGTCCGATGTTTCGTTCACCTGGTTTGATTTGCAGTAATTCCCTCGCATCTGGGTTCTCAAGCAATGTATTCGTCTTCCAGATCGTCCCGATTCCTTTTTCCCAAGCAAGCAGGCTGAAGTTCTGGATCAGCATACTTGCTGATGCATAATCTTCTTCACGGAGTTTCATTTGTGTGTTTTCCTCTAATACAACAGCTATCCAAAGCGGGACATCAGTGATTTTCTTTTTCAGCGCCTCTGCTTTTTTCTCTTTCTCTTCAGCCGTTGCCGCACCTTTCACTCCTTGCTTCGCATTGATTTCACCAAGCTTTTGTTTCGTCTCGCCATCAATCAGAATAAAACGCCAAGGCTGAGTCATTTTGTGATTTGGTACCCACACTGCTATATCAAGTAATTCCTGTATCTCCTTATAGGATAGTTGTTTGGTTGTATCATAGTTCGTTACGGATCTTCTGCCTTTTATCAACTGTTCCAATTGCATCTGTACCACTCCTCTTCCATTCTCCGTACTTTTCTTTAATTGAAAATCATTATCAATATCATATCTGAATATTCCATACACTGTCAATGTGCGAGTAATTTGGAAAAAATCTTACTTTTTTATGAAACTTTTCGGATAACGCTTGAACAGACACCAATTTTGTGACAATATAAATGATAACGAATCTCATTCTCAAAGCAACGAGAAGAGGAAAGGGGTACCAGTAATGGGACGTTTACAGACGGAATTACTCGAAGTAGCCTATGGAGATAAATCAATCGTAAAAGATTTGACTATAGAAATACCTAAAGGAAAGATTACAGCTCTTGTCGGAGCGAATGGTTCTGGCAAATCCACTATACTTAAAACGATGGCGCGTGTCATGAAGCCGAAGAACGGCACGGTACTATTGGATGGGAAAAGCATTCATAAACAGTCAACGAAAGCGGTTGCGAAGCAGCTTGCCATCCTGCCCCAGAATCCAGTTGCACCAGAAGGTTTGACAGTAGCTGAACTTGTTGCATACGGGCGCTACCCTCATCAAAAAGGATTCGGAACCCTAACTCCTTATGATAAGGAAGTAATCAATTGGGCAATAGAAGTGACTGCGATGGAGGATTTCGCACAGCGTGCAGTCGATCAGCTTTCTGGCGGACAGCGTCAGCGCGCATGGATTGCGATGGCATTGGCACAAGAAACGGAGACGCTCTTCCTTGATGAACCGACAACATTCCTGGATATGGCGCATCAGCTGGAAGTGCTTATGCTGCTGCATAAACTGAATCGTGAAGAAAATCGCACAATTGTCATGGTTGTACATGATCTCAATCATGCGACACGTTATGCAGATCATATGATTGCTATCAAAAAGGGACAGGTCATTTGTGAAGGTTCACCCGCTGAAACCGTCACTGCAGAAAACCTGCGGGAAGTATTCAATATCGAAGCTGATGTGATCATCGACCCGCGTTCAGGAGTGCCTCTCTGCTTGCCATATAATATTCTCGGAAGTACCGCTCCTGTTGAGCCAGAACGTATGATGGAGAAAACTTTAGCATAAATAAAACGCGTTGCAGCTTTCTGCAACGCGTTTTATAATGCCTGCTCTTCTTCGATTTGTCTTGTTGCTCGGATAAACGCTATTGCTCCGCCTATCTCCTTTTCAGTCAGCTTCCTTTGATCGACTGACAGCTCTGTATCCCCCCGCTCTGTCAGCTCCAGGCTTCTATCAAAATGACGTCCCAGCAAATCGTCACAGCTTGTTCCAAATAAGTCTGCCAGCATAATCAGTGCCTCAAATGACGGACGCCGATATCCGGATTCGTAGCCTGCATATGTGCTCTTGGCAATACCAAGACGGTCTGCTGTATCTTGCAGTGACCAATTTTTCTTTTTCCTTAATTCAGATAACCGATCCAGATTCATCCTACTTCCCCCGCTCATTTTTCCTTCCTATTATTATAGCATCGTTTCGTACGCGATACGAATAATATAATCTTGATTAACCCTAATACCTTCTCTATAATTAGGGTTAAAGTACGCAATTAGCGAATAACATTTTGAGATAGATAGAAGAGGTGCAGGGAATGAAGAAGCTATTATTACTTACCACCGGCGGCACCATTGCATCAGTCGAAGGATCAAATGGCCTGTCACCGGCTGTAGATGCGAATGAATTATTAAGCTATGTTTCCAATATGGATAATGATTATACAATGGAAACAATCTCGCTCATGAATCTGGACAGCACAAACATGCAGCCGGAAGATTGGGTGACGATGGCGGATGCAGTCAAAAATCATTATGATGCTTACGATGGCTTTGTCATCACGCATGGAACCGATACGATGGCTTATACGGCAGCAGCTCTGTCCTATATGCTGCAAAACGCAAACAAACCGATTGTGATCACTGGCTCGCAAATCCCGATTACGTTCCAGAAAACAGATGCGAAAAAGAATATTAAGGATGCCATCCGCTTTGCTTGTGAAGAAGTTGGCGGTGTCTATGTTGTATTTGATGGCCGTGTTATACAAGGAACACGGGCAATAAAGCTGCGGACGAAAAGCTATGATGCATTTGAAAGCATCAATTACCCGTACATCGCCTTCATCCATGAAGATGAGGTCGAATACAATAAAAAAATTCAAAGCGAAAAAGTCCCGTTTACCGTTGATACTTCCCTCTGTACTGATGTACTCTTATTAAGGTTGTACCCGGGCTTGAAGCCCGAGATATTAGATGCTTTAGGAAGCATGTATAAAGGAATTGTAATCGAGAGCTATGGCAGCGGCGGTATTCCATTCGAAGGACGCGACCTTCTCCTAAAGATAAACGAATTGGTGGAAAGAGGCATTATAGTCGTCATCACTACACAATGCCTTGAAGAAGGCGAAGACATGAGTATCTACGAAGTCGGGCGGCGCATCAACCAGGAGTTGGTGATTCGTTCAAGCAATATGAACACAGAGGCAATCGTACCGAAACTCATGTGGGCACTAGGCCAATCCACTGATCCTAAAGAAGTGAAACGCATGATGGAAACACCGATCGCTGAAGATATTACTATATGGCCCTCTTAAATAAGTGAAAAGGAAGGTTCAGTTCATGGCAGACTTACAAGAGAACTACCGGATTGAGAAAGACTTTCTGGGAGAAAAACAAATTATAAAGGATGCCTATTACGGCATTCAAACGCTGCGCGCGTCAGAGAATTTCCCTATAACGGGTTACCGCATCCATGAAGAAATGATCAAAGCACTTGGTATCGTGAAAAAGTCAGCTGCTCTTGCCAATATGGATGTAAAACGCTTGTATGAAGGACTCGGCAATGCAATTGTTCAAGCATCAGATGAAATCATTAACGGCCTATGGCATGATCAATTTATCGTAGATCCAATCCAAGGCGGTGCTGGCACCTCTATTAATATGAATGCTAATGAAGTTATCACGAACCGCGCCCTGGAGATCCTCGGTCATGAAAA
The DNA here is from genome assembly GCF_040703035.1 of Terribacillus aidingensis. Taxonomy (NCBI): domain Bacteria; kingdom Bacillati; phylum Bacillota; class Bacilli; order Caryophanales; family Bacillaceae; genus Terribacillus; species Terribacillus aidingensis. The sequence goes on from NZ_CP159996.1 coordinate 2,890,003, forward strand.
AGGTGATTATCAGCATTTAAGCCCTAATACACATGTAAATATGTCTCAATCGACGAATGATGTATTTCCGACAGCCATCCATATTTCGACATTGAATATGCTTGAGAAATTACTCGATACGATGGAATATATGCAGCAGGAATTCAAGAAGAAAGCGAAACAGTTCGATTCTGTCATCAAAATGGGGCGTACGCATCTTCAGGATGCAGTGCCGATTCGTTTAGGACAGGAGTTCGAAGCTTACAGCCGTGTGCTGGAAAGAGATATCAAACGAATCAAGCAGTCCCGTCAGCATCTGTACGAGGTCAATATGGGAGCAACAGCCGTCGGTACAGGTTTGAATGCAAACCCTAAATATATCGAACATGTTGTCGAACATTTGGCTGCCAACAGCGGCCTGCCGCTTGTAACTGCTGAAAATCTTGTCGATGCAACACAGAATACGGATGCCTATACCGAGGTTTCCGCTTCTCTGAAGGTTTGTATGATGAACATGTCCAAGATTGCCAATGACCTACGCTTGATGGCTTCTGGCCCGAGAGCAGGACTGAACGAAATCAACTTACCGGCACGTCAGCCAGGATCATCCATCATGCCTGGGAAAGTGAATCCAGTCATGGCTGAGATGATCAACCAAATCGCATTCCAAGTAATCGGCAATGATAACACGATTTGCTTGGCATCCGAAGCTGGACAGCTGGAATTGAATGTCATGGAACCTGTGCTTGTGTTCAACCTACTGCAGTCCATCAGCATCATGAATAACGGCTTCCGCTCCTTCACTGATAACTGTTTGATCGGCATTGAGGCAAATGAAGCTTTATTGAAGGAATACGTAGATAAAAGTGTTGGCTTGCTAACGGCAGTCAATCCGCATTTGGGCTATGAAGTTGCAGCACGGATTGCACGTGAAGCGATACTTACTGGTAAATCTATCCGTGAACTTTGCCTCCAATATGATGTCTTAACTGAAGAAGAGCTTGATATTATCTTAAATCCTTACGAAATGACAAAACCGGGTATTGCAGGCGAGGAGCTTTTTGATAGATAATAGAAAAATGTGCGTGCGACCTATTTCTTTTAAAAAATAGGTCACAGGGCGCATGTTTATCCGTTTCTATTTGTAAGCGGGTTCATTATTATTTTTAGGAGGACTGGTTTTGAAAGAAGCAAGATTACCAACAATTACTGAGATAATCATCATACTAGGAATCTTTCTAGCACTTGTATTATCATTCACAGTCTATCTTGACCTGCCGATTCAGCTGGCAATTTTCATATCATGGTTTGTTGTCATCGTACTTGGCATACGACTTGGTCACCGGTATCAGGACTTGCAGAAATCGATTATGGGCGGTATATCGAACGGATTGGAAGCAATCCTGATTCTTGTTGCCGTTGGAGCATTGATTGGTACATGGATCGCCGGTGGTGTCGTACCGACATTAATATACTATGGTCTAGAATTCATTCACCCTAGTATCTTCCTGCTTGCAACCTTGATCATCTGTTCCATCATGTCCGTTGCTACAGGAACGTCCTGGGGAACAGCTGGTACAGCTGGTATCGCGATGATGGCGATTGGCGAAGGACTAGGTATGCCGCTGCCGCTAGTAGCTGGAGCTGTCTTATCGGGTTCCTATTTTGGAGACAAGCTGTCCCCGTTATCAGATAGTACGGTGCTTGCATCCTCTCTATCTGACGTAGACGTGCTCGAGCATGTGCGGGCTATGCTTTTCCTTTCTGTTCCAGCATTCGTTATCACCGCCATTTTGTTTACCGGTGCCGGATTTATCTACGGTGGAGATGATATTGACCAAGCAAGGGTCGATTCGTTGAAAACAGCCTTGATGGATAACTTCGATATCGGCATCATCATGCTGATTCCAGCTATAATCGTGCTTGTTTTGCTGGCTATGAAAAAGCCATCCATGCCAGTCATAGCTATAGGTGCGCTGTTTGGTGCCATTTGGGCAGCTGTGTTCCAGGGAATGAATTTTGCAGAAGCACTAGGCACTGCTTATAGCGGTTTCTCCATTGATACAGGTGTTTCATTCATTGATGGCATACTAAACCGCGGCGGTGTGTTGGGTATGCTCGATACCTTGATGGTAATCATCTTCGGTCTAGGTTTCGGCGGACTGCTAGAGAAGCTAGGTGTCCTGCAAGTCATCGTTTCTACTTTCGAAAGGAAACTGGTATCGGCAGGCAATACGACCGTCGCGACCCTCATTGTCGCATTTCTTGGTAATGTTCTAGGCTGTGCGATGTACGTTTCCTTGATATTGACTCCTAAAATGATGATGAAGACGTACGACAAGCTTCAGCTGGACCGTCGTGTTCTTTCTCGTAATACCGAGGTCGGTGGTACGCTCACTTCCGGTATGGTTCCTTGGTCAGATAATGGTATCTACATGGCTGGTATTCTAGGCGTTTCCACTTTCGCTTATCTGCCTTTCATGTGGCTGAGCTTTGTGGCAATCGGACTCGCTGTCATCTACGGTTACACTGGAAAATTCATCTGGTACAACAAAGAAAAAACAGTAGCTGAAAAGTAAAAAAAGACCTTCAAGCACATATTGCTTGAAGGTCTTTTTGTATTACCAGCGCCAAAACAGGTTCTTCACCCAATTCCACACAGTACCGATAATATTTTTGACTATGTCCACAATCGGATGATTTGGTTTTTCGTCTTCATCAGGCTGATCAGGTTCGGTCGGTGGTTCTTCCGGGTCCACTGGCGGCTCCTCGGGTTCTGTAGGAGGATCAGTCGGTGTATTTCCGCTCACTTCGGAAATGCGTCCCTCTGCTGTATAGCTTATCGGCCTCATTTCGAAGCTGCGTACATATTCCACAGTAGCCTCCAGGTCCTCTGGTCCCATTATAGGGTTGCGTCCCAGCTCGCTTATCGGACGATACTTATCTCCTAATGATGTACCCATGAAGTTATTCACTGTCAGTGTATATACTTCATCTTCGTCAATAGGCGAACCATCAGGAAGCTTAATGTCCACAACCTGATTTGTTTCTCCATCCCACGTATACGCAAAGCCGCTTATACTGTAATCCGGACCGTAGGAAGTGATCTGGGCATTCAATATAGGCGCCAAATCAGCTCCATCGATTTCAAATGTCATGAGTGTATTATTGAAAGGCTGGATATTGAAAAGCTCACCCCAAGTAATATCACCTTCCAATAAATCATCCCTGATTCCTCCGCCGTTCATCATAGCGAAATCACTATTCATTGCATGATTCATGCCATCAGCAAGCAAATTGCCAAGTGCATTATCACCTATTTCCCCTTTTACAGCATAACCGCCAGTCATCGTATTAGCTGCGACACCTACAACTTCGTTCATGATTGGCGCCACTTCTTCTGCGTATTTAGACAGTATAGCTCCGACTGTCGAATCAGGTGTGTAGTCCGCTTGATCTGCCCAGACAATTTCAGCTTGCTTGGATACGATATCGCCAGTTTCACGGTCGATTTCCAGGTCCACATCAGAGAAAGCTTTGCCGTATTCAGATGCTTGTACTATAAGTTTATTGTCTACAGTAGCGTTGACGACAGCATGGTTATGCGCTGCAAAGATAATATCAACTTCGTCATCTACCGCATTTGCCATGTCAGCTGCGTCACCTGTAGCACTATCTCCGCTCTGCTCCGCTGGCATATGAGACAGAACTACAATAGCCTTCACGCCTTGCTCCTTCAGTTCTGCTGTTGCTTTGTTGACTGCTTCTACCTCATCTGTAATGGTAATGTCTTGAATTCCTTCCGGCATGACCATACCAAGGGATGCTGTCGTATTTACTCCGATAAAGCCTATTTTTTCTCCGTCCACTTCCTGAATGCTGTATGGAGGAAGAATTGTCTCACCACTGTCTTTGTAGACACAGTTCGCACAAAGTGTGGCAAAGTTCGTACCATCATAGCCAGGAGTCCCATTCGGGTGCTCCCCGCCTTCCACGATACGCAGCAGCTCTTTTGTTCCTTCGTCCAATTCATGGTTGCCAATTGTACCGACATCGAAGCCCATCGCTTCCATAATCTCGATTGTCGGCTCATCCTGAAGCAGAGCTGATACAGGTGAGCTGCCGCCGATCATATCTCCGGCATGTACTAACAAACTATTTGGATTCTCTGCTTCCCGCTGTTTGATAGCTGCAGCAGTATAATCCATACGACCGAATGTACCATCCATCGTACCATCTTCGTTTGTATCAAGTTCGTATTGCTGATCAATCTTACCGTGAAGATCATTCATACCAAGCAGCTGCACCGCCAAGTTATCTTCATTAGCTGGAGGCTCTGTACCACCATCTGCAGTATAGCCTTCTGCAATTGCATCCTCTTCTGTCCAGAAGAAGATACGCTTATCAACCGGAATAGATTCCCATTCAGTTGGAACTACATATTCCTTTGTATCCGAGTTTCCAACATATTTATCCAGACCGCCGCCATCATAGCGGGCCCGGAATTCAAATGGCAGTTCCTCCAGCGGCGATTCAGGATTCCAGATACCTTTTTCCTGTTCTTTTGCATCCGCAACAGCTTGCTGGAAGATGTCATATTCGTCTGTATCCCCGATTGGTGAGATGAAATAAGTGACTGCCAGTCCTTCTTTCACCAATTCCAGATTCATATTTTCGCCTTCATCAGTGATGACCTGTGCCAGCAAACGGCCATAGTTATCTGTCGGCTCTTCACCCACTTTAAGGGTAATTTCTTCGCCTGCAGAAAGCTTTGTCTTCAAATAATCAGACGAAGCTTTTCCATGATCCAGCTGGTTCTGATCCAATTCATTTTTTACAGAGTGGAATGTCTCTGGCGTATCCGCATTTACAAAACGCACACGATCCGAGCCTAAAACAGGGTCTTGAAGACGGATTGTGTCTCCGTCTGTGACAGATTCTACAATTGCTTTGTACGTACCTTCCGTATGAGGTGCTTCTGGCTGTTCTGCCGCAACCTGCATATCCTCCTGCTTACGAGGAAGAATTTGATAGCTGTCGTATTGGCTCAGGATAGCGGTAACGTCATACCACTTACCTTCTTCGATAGTCGAAATATCCAACGCGGATTCCATGATACGCAATGTAACAGATTCATAGTTTTCATTGATAAACTGCACATTGTAGCCACCGCCAGCTGGGCTTTCCGGAATATCCTTGATGTAACCTGTCACCTGGACAAGCTTTCCTTCAGCCGGTTCAGCTGATGTTTCATCCTGAAGCTGACTGATTTTCATTTCTTCAGCTAAAGGTATCTCATTACCGACAGAAACGATTGTGACGCCATCTTCTGCTGGTTCTATTTCAGTTAGTCCTTTATAACTCGTAATTTTCCCAGTAACGCGGATAAGGTCGCCTTCCTTGATATCCGGAAAGACAGCTGTATCAGTATGATAGATATTGATACCTGCTGTATCGTCTTGAAGGAATGTGGATAACTTCCCACCGCCGATACTAGCATTATCTGCTGTAGCAATTCCTTCCACTGTTACCGTTTCACCAGTCTTGCCCTTCACATCGGCTATCGGCTGGACTGTACCTACCTCTGGCTCTTCTTCAGGATTCTCACCAGGCTGCTCTTGCCCGTGAGAGCCGATGGTGTTAAACGTATCCTTTTCCGTTACCTCCCACTGCTCTGAAACGAAGACTGTGCTGCCTTCGGTCACTTCAGTGGATCGGATGAGGCCTATATCCTTGGCTGTGTCCTGATCATTCCCGATTTCTCCAACCACATCCAGAACAGCACCATCCTGCTGGAGAGCAACTGCATCATTTCCATTGAAGTTAATGACGCTCCCGTTTGTCTGATCCGCCGCTGCAAGCAATTCTTCGCCAGCACGCGGGTTGGCAATCACATATGTAGCACCAGATTCCAATGTACCCGATAATGTCAGGGAAGCAGTCGCTTCCGCATTGCCATTGAAATATCCTGCCAGCTCGAATTGACTTAGATCAATCGGCTCGCTTGTCGGATTATAAAGCTCAATCGCTTTATTATAAGAGCTTCCTTCTACGTATTCCGATAGAATTGGTGCCGCAGCACGTTCTGCAGCTTGTACAGAAGAGAAGCTCGGCAAAATCCCGGAACAAATAAGTGTGACTATTGCAAAAACAGATATGATTCTTTTGCCCATCTACTTGATTCCCCCAAAATATTAGTAAGTTCGGCAAATACTGGCGAACTCCGTCATTTACCATACTAGCGGGAATGCCGTTTTCCTGATATAGGAGGATAGTTTTGATTCTGGTTAATTTTCTGTAAAGCAACCGGGGTATTTTGGGCAAAAAGGAAAAAAGCAGCCGAAGCTGCTTTTCTAACGTAGTGGATAGGCGTCCATATAAGCTTTGGCTGCATGAAGCACACGGGCATCCTGAAATCGGTTGGCAGCTAGCTGCATGCCGATCGGCAAGCGCCCTTGTGATAGACCTGCTGGCAGGGAAGCTGCCGGAAGACCAGTCACATTGTAAGCATGTGTCATCATCCAGTCTGCATCTTCCTTTACTTGCTGCCCATCAATGACAGACGGACCTAACAAATGATAGTCGAATGCTGGAACTGCCAGTGTCGGCGACAGCACCAAGTCGTAATCCTGGAGTACCGTCTGAAGCCTGTTCCAAACTGTCGAGCGATTTCTTTCGTATGCACGATAATCCGAGGCCATCAATGGCTTGCCTTTTTCGATCATATCGCGATAGGAATCTGACACCCATTCTGGATTGGTTTCAAGCAATTTGGCACTGCCTGCTGCTGAAGACGCATACCACATACTTGTAAAGAATCCATTGAATTCATGTCTATCCATGTCAAAATTAAGATCTACTGTCTCAATAGACATTCCGAGCGACCGCCAATTATCAAATGTTGCTTCGACAACTTTCTTCACTTCTGGATCCACAGCATACATGCCGAAGTCCGGTGTATAGGCGATACGCAAACCTTGAGCTTGTTCCTCCAAATAGGAAGAGCCGATATGACTATCCAGAAGCGGCAGACTGAAAGGATCTGTTGTGGACGGACCCTGAACTGCCTCAAGGAAAAGCGCACTGTCATCTGGATGATTGGAGAGCGGTCCATGATTGACGAACGGAGAACTTGATCCAAATACATTACCTAGATTGTTATCCATCGGAATACGGCCATATGTCGGCTTAAAGCCAAATACACCGCAAAGGCTGGCCGGAATTCGAATGGAGCCTCCTCCATCGCTTCCCTCTGCCAGCGGCACCATTCCTGCTGCAACAGCTGCAGCGGCCCCGCCGCTTGATCCGCCTGCTGTCTTGGTATGATCCCAAGGATTCACAGTCGCACCGAAAACCATATTATCCGTCGTACCTTTATGACCAAATTCAGGCGTGTTCGTCTTGCCCATGATCAGAGCACCCGCTTGGCGCAGACGCTTGACGATCGTAGCGTCCCGATCAGCAATATGATTCCTATAAGCCGGTGAACCAAACGTGGTACGCATACCTTTTACCGGAGTAAGATCTTTGATCCCGACTGGAATACCATGCAAGAGCCCTGTCTCTTCGCCGCGCATCACTGCCGCTTCTGCCTCTTTCGCCTCCGCAAGCAGCTCATCATTCATGGTAACGAACGCATTAATCTCGCCGTTTTTACGCTCTGTCTGATCCAAATAATAAGAAGCAACCTCAACTGGTGAGATTTCCTTATCTTTGATAGCCGTCACTAATTCGCGTACTGTTTTGCCTTCCACTGTCATCGCCCCTTTTTATCCTCTACACGTATCATAACGCTAGCATGTCCAGCGTTCAACCATCAGAGGATCATTGCAGCAACCCAGCCGAAGACGATGACAGGCAGGTTGTAGTGGAGGAACGTCGGGACGACTGTATCCCACATATGGTCATGCTGTCCATCCGCATTCAGACCCGACGTTGGTCCGAGCGTACTGTCAGAGGCAGGTGAACCAGCGTCACCAAGGGCACCTGCTGTACCAACAAGTGCAATGATCGCCATCGGACTGAAGCCTAGTTCGATTGCCAAAGGTACAAAGATCGTTGCGATGACTGGCACTGTTGAGAATGAAGACCCAATTCCCATAGTTACAAGCAAGCCAACAACTAGCATCATCAATGCACCAAGAGCCTGGCTGCCATGAATTGCTTTTGCTGCAGTTTCGACCAGCGATTCAACATCTCCAGTAGCACCAATTACGCTGGAGAAACCGGAAGCGGAGATCATTACGAATCCAATAAAAGCCATCAGGCGCATGCCGTTGGTCAAGATTGTATCCGCTTCTTTCCATTTGAGTGTTCTTGTAACATAGAGCACGATAATACCGGCCAAAGCACCGAATACCATGGAGTCAGTCCAAATCTGAACGGCTAGTGCTGCAACAATGGATAAAATGGAAAAGATTAAGGTAGAACGTTTCAGATTCACATTCTCTTCTTTCACTTCATCTGGGACTGGCAGTTCGACAGTTTGATACTGTCTTGGTTTTCGATAAGAAAATAGTGCAATAATCAGACCTGCCACCATTCCCAAGGATGGAATAAGCATTGCAGTCGGGATTTGATCCGGATTCACTTCCATACCACTGGCTGTCATATTCGTTGCTACGATTTCATGAAAAATCTGACCATAGCCTGCTGGCAGAAGCATGTATGGCGTTACCAAACCAAATGTCAAAATGGTAGCCGTCAAGCGGCGGTCAATTTGCAATTCATTCATGATCTTCAAAAGCGGCGGAATCAATAATGGGATAAAAGCGATATGCACCGGTATGACATTTTGTGAAAAGCAAGCCATGATCAAGATCAAGATAAGAATAAGTGCACGTGTACGCTTCTTAGCGTAAGCTGTGTCTTTCTTTCCACTAATGGAAATGATGCCTCTCACCATCGCCTCCGGAAGACCTGTGCTAGCAATTGCCACAGCAAATCCACCGAGCATTGCATAGCTTAAGGCGACATTTGCGCCTCCTCCTACACCATCTGTGAACGCACTAAGCGTTCCATCTATTCCAAGCCCTCCGACTAATCCGCCGATAAGAGATCCTAATATCAAAGAAAAAACGACATTGATTCGCAGTAAACTGAGGACCAGCACTGCGATAACTGCTAAAACAACTGCGTTCACTTCAAATTCCTCCATCACTTTATTATGGTAAAGTATTAAAGTACAATAACAGATAATCCAACTTTTTGTCAATGAATTTAGGATAAATCGGAATATTCACACCATAAGAAAAACCAGCATTTCTGCTGGTTTCCCTCTATTTAATCAGATATAACCACATCAATCAGCTCGAATGTGGTGACATCTGCAAGACCTCGGTTTGTTACGCGAATTTCTGGAATAACCGCCAAAGCAATCAAGGAGAATGTCATAATCGGATCCGTTATGCTGCACCCGAGGTTTTCCCAGGCTTTCACCAGACTACTTACTTGTTCAACGACTGTTTCCAATGGCTGATCGGACATCAGTCCGGCAATCGGCATCGGTAATTCTGCTAAAACTTCGCCATCCCGTACAGCAACAAGCCCGCCGCCGATTTCTGCCAGTCGGTTTGCAGCGATGGCCATATCCTCTCGATTTACGCCCATGACAAGCAGATTATGACTATCATGTGCCACCGTCGAAGCTACTGCTCCATGCTGGAACTGGAAGCCGTGGACAAATACATTGGATATTTGGCCGGTTCCTTTATGCCGCTCGATACATGCTAAATGGATGATGTCCTGTTCCTTATCGATCTGTACAGCCCCATCCTGCACCTGTAAGATGGCTGTCATCTTCTCTGTTCGCGCACTTCCTTCAATTGCTCTGACGACATTTACTTTTACGTCACCGTCTGAGCGATCTGTATGGTGAAGAAAATCGTCGGCTTTCATTTCACGCGCTAGATGAACGGAGCTTCGCACAGCATCCGGATATGTGTATGTAGGGAATGCTTGCTGCAGCTCACCATTTTCAAATTGGATGCTTCCATCCGCAATAACAGTAGCTGCTTCCATCTGCTGCAAATCCTCTATTAGAAGCAAATCCGCAAATTTACCAGCACTGATGCTGCCAATATCATTTTCCATATGGAAATATCGAGCCGAGTTGATCGTAGCCAGCTGGATTGCTGTCACAGGATCAAGCCCTTCCTCAATCGCTCGGCGGACAACGTGGTTCATATGTCCTTTTGTAATCAATGTTTCCGGATAAACGTCATCCGTCACCAGCGAAATATTGCGTGTGTCGACATTATACTCCGTGATTACCTTGATTACTTCCTTCACGTCACGCCAAGCTGAACCTTCGCGAATCTGCACGTGCAACCCTGCACGAAGCTTAGCCAATGCATCTTCTTTGGCAATTGTTTCATGATCGGATGTAACACCTGCTGCAATATATGCTTGCAGCGCATACGGATCCTCTGAAGGGAAATGGCCGGTAACTGTCTTCCCTGCTTTGATTGTCTCCGCTATTTCGCCATGCATTTTGCTATCTCCATAAACGACACCAGGGAAGTTCATTACTTCTCCCAGTCCTTGGACATTCTCCCACGTAAGTCCTTCCTGTATATCTGCTACAGAGAGGCTTGCTCCTGCATCTTCCAAATCATCTGTTGCCGGTACACATGACGGGAACGTCGTATACACTTTCAATGGCAGCTGCTGCCCTTCCTCGTGCATGTAACGAACACCTTCAATACCGAACACGTTCGCAATTTCATGAGGGTCCATGAATACAGTAGTTGTACCTTTTGCAAGTGCTGCCTTGGAAAATTCCGTCACGGAAAGCATCGTACTTTCCACATGCATATGACCGTCGATCAGCCCTGGTACTAGGTATTGTCCATTTGCTTCTATCACTTTTGTGTCAGGTCCTTCATGCTCTTTCAATGCTTTTCCGACCAGTGCTATCCGGTCGCCTGATACGACAACATCGGTATGCTCCAGCAGTTCTCCTGTGAATACGTTGACTAGCACACCATCTCGGATAATCAAATCAGCGGGACGCTTTCCTAATGCAACCTCACCTAATCGTTTTGCTGCTTCATATAATTTCGTTCTTTTTCCCACTGTGTTCAACTCCTATTATCCTTATACGTTATGCCCATAAACGTGTAAAAAATTCCCGGCACCGTGGAACTCAAGCTCGGGAAACGCTCTTTCTTATACGCATTTATTTCTATTTATAGAATCATACTTCCGCTGCTTGCGTCAACCCCGACATACGAAAAAACCGCCCTGTCAGGCGGTTTCCAGCTGTTATTTCTTTCTCGTATCAAGCGGTGTCAGCCTAGCTTCAATACTCTCCCGCTCACCTTCGAGAAACGGCGGCAGCGCCAGTGTCTCACCTAAAGCATTCGGATCTTCATCCGTTGCAAATCCAGGTCCGTCTGTGGCAAGCTCAAACAAAATACCATTCGGCTCCCGGAAATAAAGAGATTGGAAATAATAACGGTCCACCAGTCCTGAATTCGGCAAGTGAGCAGCATATAGGATTTTCTTCGCGCGCTCCAATTCGTCCCTGTCTTTCACCCGGAAAGCTACATGGTGCACACTTCCGCGGCCAGGACGCTCCCGCTGTAATTCAGGTACAACTTCTACCATTATTTCAGCGCCTGTGCCGCCTTGGCCAACCTCATATATATGCAAATTCGTTCCATCAGCAAGCTGTGCCTCTGTTTTCTTACGGAACCCCATTAGTTCTACTAAGACACGTTCTGTCGGTGCAAGCTCCGGCACAGTCAGCTTTACCGGCCCAAGACCAACGATAGCAAACTCCGCCGGTACATCGGCATCTTCCCAAGGAACTCCTGCAGGGACACCTTCGTTCTGTTCATCCGAAACAAGCATGAGCCGCTGCTTTTCCGGATCCTCGAAGAAGAGAACTCTTCGTCCTTGCAGTTCCACTTCTTGTGACTGAATATTATATCCTTCTAAACGATCAGCCCAATAACGAATTGCTTCATCTGATGCGACACGCAAGGATGTAAGGGAAATACTGTTATTCCCCGTATACGTCCGGCCAGCACGATGAATTTCGAAAAAAGTTAGATCTGTTCCCGGACTGCCAAGCTTGTCAGCATAGAAAAGGTGATACATCGACGTATCATCCTGGTTGACTGTCTTTTTGACAAGGCGCATTCCCATCACTTTTGTATAAAAATCATAGTTATTCGCTGCGTTTGCTGTTATGGCTGAAACGTGGTGAATACCGTGAAGTTCCATCATCTGCTTCGCCCCCTAAACGTACAATGTATTAGTTACTTACAAAATGTAACCTACTTCAAATAAAAATGCAAATGCTCCCTCTCTTTATTGATAGAATTAAAGTGAAGGAGGACAATTATGCTGACAACTCTTTATGTTGTGCGTCATGCGCATACTATTTATACACCCGATGAACGGAACCGGACATTATCCGAGAAAGGATATCGTGATGCGAGGATAGTTCAGAAGCTTTTAGCAGCCGAACAAGTAGACACCTATATCTCCAGCCCCTATCGACGTGCTTGGGAAACGATTGTGCGTAATGCTTCCGCTGCTGTGCTGGATGAAAGACTGCGAGAGCGGCAAGTAGCCACTGCACCGGTTGAAGACTTCCAAGGAGCTATGGACCGTTTATGGTCACAGGAAGAATATCTGTTTCCGGGCGGTGAATCGAATAGGAGTGCTAGAGCAAGAGGCGTGAATGCCTTTCAGGATATACTCGCTGCTTATCCTGGTAAACGGGTCGCCATCGGAACGCACGGTAATCTGATGGTGCTGACAATGGGGCATTACGACACCCGGTTCGATTATGAATTCTGGAAACAGCTGAAGATGCCTGCTATCTGGAAGCTAACCTTCGATGACCACCAATACATACAGGCTGAGCCTTTATCTATACAAAAATAGCGGACATCATCTGTCCGCTATTTTCCATCCGTATGCAATTTCAGGGTAAGAGACCCCTTCAATCTGAAGCTTGTCTTCAGCGATTTTCACTCCGCCTAAGCTTTCATAGAAATGCCTGGCATCATTTCCGACGAGCATCCATGCCACCACGCCTGTTAACCCGTCGGTGGCAAGCCGATTTTCCAAAGATCGCATAAGCATCTTTCCGATCCCACGATTCTTATTGGCAGGATCAAGATAAACTGCGTATACCTCGCCATCGTAATCTGGATGTATATTATCCCGGCATCTGCCTCCGCTGATAAAGCCGACAACCGTCTCACCTTCTTCTGCAACAAGCAGTAAGGATCCGGACCCCAGCACCCTTTCAAACCGAGCTGCTCTTTCTTCCGGTCGAATGGCAGTTAGATAATCAGCAGGCAATATATCCTGATAGGCAAATTGCCAGCCAAGCATACTAATTTCTCCGATCCTATTACAGTCAGCTTTTCTTGCTTCACGTATGGTAACTGTCATCCTGATCCCCCTTTTTAGATTAAGCTAATACAGTCGGCTGAAAATCAATCAATAAGACAGCTCGTACACCTGGGCGATCTGCTTCCCCTTTTTGGATTGGGCTGACATAGTGACTAACCGCCTCATCATGTACTCCGTAGGATTCCAACGGCTTATGGATTTCAAAGCTTTCGTGGAATTGACTGGAGTCCGCGTCTTTAGGCAGCTTTCCGGCACAAGCAGGAGTCGCAATGATATTAAGCCCTCCAACGACATTATCCCGCTTGATAAGATGGGCAAATGTGAATGGTTCGCCATCCTGATGAATCAGATTCGGCGAAGATACGCCCTCTTGTCCCTCTTCTGCCACTTCCAGCTTCACAAAGTGAATGCCCGCATGAACCGGTAAAATCAAATCCTCTTTACGCCAGAAAGTTTCGTGATAATCATGCATGATGATTTTCTGTAGTAATTTGTTTTCCAGGATATGATCCGGTAGGGACGGGAATTCACGGTAAGAATCCACATACTCCGGATTGAAGCGTCCCTGGAAATACTGCGCCATGCTTCCGTTTTCCCGTTCGATACCCGGCAGCCATTCCAATCGGTCATCCTTGTCGAAGATGATCGCCCGTGAATAGCGACGGTAACGATTTAAATCAAGCGCATAGCTATCTGCGGGCAATGTATCGAAAACAGCCTGTATTTCAGCTAAATCCTGTTCCATCCCCTCATATGCCAGATCCTTTTGTAAATCATATATGCTGTATCCTTGTTTCTCTAATGCATTCATGCTTAAACCTCCACAAAACTATAATCTTTCTCTATCATAATACATGCAGAGATAAAGGAACATGCTTTCGTTTGCGATTTTGTGACATTTGAAAAGGAGTGGACCATTTGAGAGAATCAAAAGCAGAATTTGAAAAGCTATTCCAGACAGCTTCCAACCTCCAAAAGCTGCTGCAGGCTGGTGACGTACTGTACAGTTCGATTGGTCCTTCCACCTTCTTCTTCAGCCACGCTGGTATAGTCGGCAGTGACGGGCGGATTTTCCATGCACACCCATCAGGCGGTATCACCGAATCATTGACAGTGTATCTGTCCCGTCACCGCTACGGCGGAACAATCACGCTGCTCCGGCCAAAAATAGATCCGTCTGGTGCAGCGGATTGGGCAGAACGTTCCATCAGCTTGATGAAAGGATACCGTTTCAGCCGCACCTTGGCAGACCCTGCTTGGAATTATTGCACCAAGTTCGTTTGGCAGGCATTTTGGAGCGGCGCCAGCACCGATTTGACCAGTGCTCGAAAACAGCTGCCCAAACGCTGGATCTTTCCGCACCATATCAAGCACTCCTCCCTTTTTGAGCCGATTGCAAAATTCTCTCTTGAGTATCGGCTCTAGTCATAATTTTCTGGTAAAATGATGAAGATAGTATAATTAAAGGGGGATCTTGACATGCAATTTGAACAGAAATTAGAGAAATATGCCGAGTTGCTGCTGCATATCGGCTTGAAAGTTAAGCAAGGACAGGACTTGATGATTGTAGCTGATCTAGCTGCTGCACCTTTTACAAAGGTCGTAGCTGAGAAAGCATACGAAGCCGGCATGCGGGACGTAATTGTCGATTATCAGGATGATAATATTACAAAAGCAAAAGTGAAGCATGCAAAAGAAGAAGATTTGGATTACTTCACCCCATTCCGAGGCCGTGTGTATGAAGAACTAGCAGCAGCGGACACAGCTTTCCTGGAGCTCAAGACACCGAATCCATCTCTTTTTGACGGAATTGATCCAGCAAGGGTTGCACGCTATACAAAAGCAGTGGGTGCTGCCAGACAAGGGTATCAAGCTTACAAAACAAATGGTCGTATTAATTGGCTGATCGCTTCGGTACCAACTGTCGAATGGGCAGAGTCTGTCTTTCCCGAATCACAAGGGCAGCAAGCTATCGATAAGCTATGGGATGCTATCTTCTTCACAACTCGCTCCGATCAGGAAAATACAGTCGAGCTGTGGGAACAGCATGTTGCAGCCATGAAGAAGAATGCTGACCACTTAAATGCACGCGACTATCGCAAGCTCCATTATACGGGGCCAGGTACTGATTTAACGATTGAACTGCATCCTGATTCCTTCTGGACTTGCGCAGAATTCATGAAAGAAGATGGCTCTACATATATCCCGAATCTTCCTACAGAAGAAGTATTTACTATTCCAGTTAAAAATGGAGTAAACGGAACAGTTAGCAGTACAAAGCCATTGAATTATGCTGGTACGTTGCTGGAGAACTTCTCCCTTACCTTCGAAAATGGAAAAGTAGTAGATTTCAAAGCAGAAAAAGGCTATGAAACATTGAAGAACTTGCTGGAAACGGACGAAGGCGCACAATTTCTTGGAGAGGTTGCACTTGTACCGCATCAATCACCGATTTCCCAGTCGGGAATCGTCTTCAATAATACCTTATTCGATGAGAATGCTTCGTGTCATTTGGCTCTCGGACAAGCGATTGGCATGTGCGTGAAGGATGCCCGCGAGAAATCTAAAGGAGAACTAGAGGCAATCGGCTTCAACTACAGTCTCACACATGTTGATTTCATGGTTGGCTCTGGGGAATTATCTATTACTGGCGAAACACCAGATGGCACCGTGGAACAAATCTTCGAAAAGGGAAACTGGGCTTTTTAAGAATATAGAAAAGGAGCAGCATTACGCTGCTCCTTTTGCTATGTACGGCAGATCATGAGTACTTCTCGGTAATAGCCAAGCTGATGAGGACAAAGTTCTTCATGCGCAACCTCGATTCGCTGACGTGGAGCTCCTGCAACAATTTCCGCTTCTACGCTTGCTGCTTTTCCTTCGACGAGCTTCTCCAAATCATTAACCCGCATCCGTACGATTTGTACCACTTCTTCATTCAGAAGAATATCCGGGAGTTCCTCCAAATAGTAAAAGAATTGGTGACAGAACTCTCGATCGACCAGGTTTTTAGCAAATAACTCTTCTTGAATGATTCCTTTATAAAAAAGATCGCTCTCCTGGAGCGTAACACCCAATTCTTCCTGCACCTCACGTAAACCTCCGACCACAGGCGTTTCGCCGCTTTCCAGATGACCAGCTGCGGTAATGTCGTATTTCCCGGGAAATTCACTTTTATTGAAAGAACGCTGCTGTAGATAAATGTATAGTTCTGTACCATCATGTTCCACGAACCAGCAGTGAAAAGTCTCATGCCAGTCTCCATCACGATGGACTTCCTCTCTTTCTTTCACCCCAAGCTCCCGATGCTGCTCATCGAAAATCGTCAATAGCTCCATGTTTTGCCCCCATACTTATTCCTTTTTTTCTAATGTAAGCGATATCGCCAGGCTTGTCTACCGTATATTTCCAATCAGATTGAGTTATCGCGCATTTCCTCGACTAATGGCATGATTTCCTTAGTAAAACGTTCCATTTCCTGCTTGTGCGGCGAAAATTGAAGCAGCAGAAGACTGACACCGGCATGCTCGTAGGCAAGTATCCGCTGCGCAATTTGCAACGGAGTACCAACCAGATGCGGCCGTAAGCCCCTTGCAGAAACAGCATCGTCACTGATCTTGCTTTTTTGTGCCAATTCTTCCTCTGTTACATATGATTCGTAATCCGCACCGGTAATTCTTTCCCATTCCTGGTAAGCTTCTTCCTCCGTTTCGCGGCAAATGACATAAGCTGTCATGCCGAATTCGGTAAACGGAGACTTGCCGGCTGCTTCACGGCGAATCTGCATATCAGCGATCATACTGGCCACTTCCTGTACAGTACCGCCCTTCATTACATAGGCATCGCATGTCTCGGCAATTGTCTGTCGTAAGTAGTCACTCTCTCCGCCTGCGTATAATGGCGAGATCTCTTTGCTCTTGCCAGCTGGTAAATAATCGACGTGCTGAACTTGATAGTACAAACCATCATAGGTGTAATTGCCAGCTGTCCAAACTCCGCGCAGCACTTCGAAAAATTCCTCGGTTTGCATATAGAAATCCTCTGATCCCGCTATATCGCCATCTTGGCGCTTTTGTTCCTCTTCGCGCAAGAAAGAAACGACTGCCAGGGAAAAACGGCTATTACTTACCTGATCAATCATTACTGCTTGTCTCGCGGCTTCCACGGGCTGATCAATGCTCGGCCGGACTGCTGCCATGATGTGCAGTCTATCGGTTGCTTCCGCAATAGCACCAGCAGCTTCCCAAAAGTTAAGCTGCTGATCGGCATTTTTCCCTTGGTATAGGTAGGTATCTGGAAGAAAGACGGCATCGAACCCTAAATCCTCCGCCAGATGCGCCGTTTCCTGCACATCTGACAAACTTAGCGGTCCACCATCCTCCACATGACGCAGCCAGCTGCTAGAAACTGGCTGCCAGTATGCATATTTCATTGTTATTACTCCTTTTGCACATAGGAAATCCTACCGAACGACACATCGATTCTACTAAAAAAGCTTCTTCGATGAGGAAGAAGCTCTGTATTGCAGCCGTCGTCATCTTATCACGCAGCTTTCGCTGCAGGTCGTAGCACCTTCCTGCAGGACTGCCCTCCTGCAGTGGGTTGCCGGGCTTCATCGGGCCTTTCCCTCCGCCACTCGTTATAAGATTTCTTATGAATTGTACTTCCTACTATACCAGATTTGCAGTGTCAGATTCAAACAGAACAACTGCTATGCCTGTTGCATATACTCCTCCATCAAAAGGCGGAACCCATCCTGTCTTGCTTTTTCTTCATAAACAGGACTGGTGAGCATGAACTCAATCTCCC
The DNA here is from genome assembly GCF_040703035.1 of Terribacillus aidingensis. Taxonomy (NCBI): domain Bacteria; kingdom Bacillati; phylum Bacillota; class Bacilli; order Caryophanales; family Bacillaceae; genus Terribacillus; species Terribacillus aidingensis. Next base: position 2,908,168 of record NZ_CP159996.1, read on the forward strand.
CGCCGTAGTAGTCTTCCAGCTCTCCAAGCTGCTGCAGCACCTCAGCTGGTGTTCCGATTACCATGGTTGGACGATTGTCCTCAAGACGCTCCTTTTCATAAGGAGACATTTTATAATCTGCTGCTGTATCCGGACGCAGCATCCCTTTGACGGGCCTTCCCTGTTCCTGAAGCAGCGATGCAACCTCATGGCTCTTTGCCAATGCTTCTGCAGCTTCTGTCGTCTCTGCACAGAACAAAAACAGACTGACCATTATTTGCGGCTGCTGCTTCCCTTTCCGGAAGGATTTCTGATACACATCCATCACTGCCGCATCCTTTTCTCCCCGTATGAATTGGGCATAAGCGAATCCGATTCCATGATATGCAGCAAGACCTGCACTGCCAGCGCTGCCGCCCAGCAGCCAGACAGATGGAGCGGTGCCAATGCTCGGCATCGCTACCAAGTCCCCGAACCGATGTTTTTCTTCTTTTCTTATATTCAAATAATGAAGCAAATCACGTATCTGCCGATCATACCAATCCTCCGGCACAGCTCTATGCTCTTGCAGCGCTCTTTTCGCTGCCGGCATGCCTCCTGGCGCCCGCCCGATACCAAGGTCGATTCTTCCTGGATGAAGCGCTTCGAGCAATCTTGCATTTTCAGCAACTTTATACGCACTATAATGAGGCAGCATAACACCGCCTGAGCCAATACGGATACGGGATGTTTTAGCTGCAAGATGCCCCATCAGAAGCTCTGGACTGCTGTGGGCGAGGCTGCCGGCGTGATGCTCGGACACCCAGAAACGCACATAGCCAAGCTGATCGGCAAGTTCGGCCAGCCGCACTGTTTCCTCCAATGCCTCTGTTGCATTACCGTCTTCTTTGATTCGGGATTGATCCAATATACTAAACTTCATACTATCCACTCCTTCTTTGTATCATATCCTGTGCGAAAGACTTTTAAAAACAATCCGTTTTTCTGTATGCTAGAATTGACTGAATAAAAAGGATGGTGCTCATATGATTGGATTTATCGGATTAGGAATCATGGGTCAAAACATGGCAGCTAATCTGCTCGAAAAGGGCGAACAATTAGTTGTCTATAATCGTACAAAAGAAAAAGCTCAAGCACTATTGGATAAAGGTGCTGTCTGGGCAGATTCACCCCGGAAAGTCGGAGAACAAGCTAATATCGTATTTACGATGCTGACAGATCCTGCAGCTGTCCAAGCAGTTGCTTACGGAGAAGATGGGCTTTTCAGCGGGATGCAGGAAAACAGTTTATGGGTTGATGTCAGTACTGTTAAGCCAGCGTTCACAAAAGAGATGGCAGAAGCCGCTCGTGCGCACCATATCCGTTTTGTTGATGCACCGGTGTCCGGCTCAAAGGCACCGGCACAGCAAGGTAAACTTCACTTCCTTGTCGGCGGAGAAGAACAAGATGTCAAAAAGGTCACTCCGCTGCTTGAGAAAATGGGACAAAGCATCCAGCATATGGGCGCCAATGGTAATGGCTCAGCGACTAAGCTGGCAGTGAATATGCTGCTTGTTCAGTCCTTGACTGGTCTATCTGAAGCAATCAGCTTCGGCGAAGCAGTCGGCCTTGATAAAGAGCATCTGATGGATGTATTGCTTGCCCTTCCTGTTACAAGCGATATTCAAGCAGGTAAAAGGGATACGATTCTCCAGCAGAACTTTGAACCGCAATTCCCTCTGGAGCATGCTTACAAGGACTTGCAGCAGATTTCCGAAACAGCTTATGAAGCAGGCGCTCCTCTTCCAATGACAAACAGTGTGAAAGAACTGTATGCATTAGCGAAGAAAAATGGTTATGGCAAACAGGATGTTGCTGCCGTTTATGCACTTTTAGCAAGAGATTGAGACGAATCAGACTAAGAATCCGAATTTTTTCGGATTCTTTTTTTATTCTCATTTATTTTTTTTAATTAACATTGGCATATTAACAAAAGGCGCAGGGTATCAAGCTCCGAGATACTTAGTTTGTGTGAAGTAATTTTTTTGCTTATTTTCACCAAATTATAATCATTATCATCTGTCTAGTTTATTAAATTTTTTAAATCAGTTGATAAGTTGCATTGCACATACAGAACACTTTCATATCAATATTTTTATGCTAAGATAATTAATGGTTTTTATAATTTAATAACTTTCTAAAGGGGTCTTCATCATGGCTGATTCATCTAACAAACCAAAACGGGAGGTCAAGTGGATTCCGCTCCTGATCACTGTATTGATCGGCGTAATTCTTTGGTTCGTCCCTTCACCAGATGGTGTTAAAGCAGAAGCATGGCATTTATTCGCTATCTTTGTTGCTACGATCATCGGTCTGATCATTAAACCGATGCCAATGGGCAGTGTCGCTATCCTTTCGCTGACGGCTATCGTTTTGACGAAGACACTTGGACTAGAAGAAGCGCTGAGCGGCTTCCAGAACAGTACAATCTGGCTCATCGTCATTGCATTCTTTATTTCCAGGGGTTTCATCAAAACCGGCCTCGGATCCAGAATTGCCTATTTGTTCGTACGTCTATTCGGTAAGAAGACTTTAGGCTTGTCTTACTCGTTGATTGGCAGTGACTTGATTCTGTCCCCGGCTATGCCATCCAATACAGCTCGTGCCGGCGGTATCATTTTCCCGATCATCCAGTCGTTATCAAACTCATATGGCTCTAAAAGCGGTGATGGTTCGGAGCGCAAAATCGGTTCCTTCCTGACTTTTGCATCCTACCAGGGAAACGGGATTACTTCCGCAATGTTTCTCACAGCAATGGCAGCAAACCCATTGGCAGCAAGTGCTGCAGAGAGCGTCACTGGCCAATCCATCTCTTGGGGCAGCTGGATTCTCGCTTCCATCGTTCCTGGTATCATCAGTTTGATCGTTATTCCATTCGTCATCTTCAAGCTGTATCCTCCTGAAATCAAGGAGACACCGAAGGCAACTGAGATGGCAACAGAAAAATTGCAAAGCATGGGTAAACTGAAGCGTTCTGAATGGTATATGATCGGCGTATTCTTATTGCTGCTCGTATTGTGGATCTTTGGTGAGAGCTTCGGAATCGGCTCTACGACTGCAGCTTTCATCGGACTAGTCGTACTATTGCTGACAGAAGTTTTGACTTGGTCTGATATCAAGCAGGAACAAGGTGCATGGGACACACTTGTATGGTTCGCTGTGCTTGTCATGATGGCAAATTACTTGAACGAACTTGGTCTTGTCCCTTGGTTCAGTGACATTATGGGGAATGTCGTAAGTACGCTTTCCTGGCCTGTCGCTTTGCTCATATTAGCTATCGTGTACTTCTACTCCCACTATTTCTTTGCGAGTAACACAGCACACGTTAGCGCTATGTATGCAGCCTTTCTTTCAGTAGTTGTGGCAGCTGGCGCGCCGCCATTATTGTCAGCCCTACTGTTAGCTTTCTTTAGTAACTTGTTCGGCTGTTTGACACACTACGGCAGCGGTCCTGCACCTGTATTCTTCGGAGCAGGCTTCGTCACCCAGCAAAAATGGTGGGGACTTGGCTTCCTCATCTCCATCATCCATCTTGTCGTCTGGATCGGTATCGGCGGACTTTGGTGGAAACTGATTGGTCTATGGTAAATAAATAAAAACAGGAATCCTTTGTGGATTCCTGTTTTTTTAATTGCTTGTATAAGTAGCTGCATCTGCAGCTTCAATAAACGGACTCAAGTTACCAATGCTGTACATATGCAATTCATGCATCGCGCGTGTACATGCTGTATAAAGCAAGGTACGTTCTGATTCATGGCCATAAGCCTCATCTGAGACATCGTACAAAATGACAGCATCGAATTCGATACCTTTGGCAAGATATGCCGGAATAACCGATAACCCTTTTTTATACTGGGAAGTTGTCTCTGTAATCAAATCTGCTTCCATTTCATCCTTGATCCAGTTATGCGCTTCTTTGCTTTCTTTACTAGTTTTGGCGATAACAGCAATCGTCTCATAACCTGCCTCCTTCAAGGAGTGGATTTTCTCCAAGACCAGCTTGCGTCTCTCTGTATCATCGGCTGTTTTCGTCAGCGTCGGAAGATCTCCATCACGGTTGAATGGCTGGATTCGCTTTGCATGATCCAAAAGCTCCTTTGTAAAATCAACAATCTGCCTCGTTGAACGGTAGCTGCGCCATAGCTCGATCCGATGGCTGTCAACTGTGTTGCCGGAGAGCACATTCTCCCCTGTCAGTGCATGTGCCTGAATGGCCTGATTGATATCCCCAAGCAATGTCATCCGTGCATTAGGGAATGCCTGCTGTAAATAAGCGAATTGGAAAGCAGAATAATCCTGCGCTTCATCAATAAGCACATAACGGATGGTTTTATCCGAACGGTCACCAAGCACTTTATCACGGAAATAGACAAACGGCGTCACATCTTCCCAGCTCATGTACTTGCGGATGAGATTTTGCTTGGTTGTTTCATATAGTTCCGTCCATGATGCTGGCATTTCCGGACGTCTTTCAGCTGTCAGCATACGTAAATAGGATTTTTTCACATTGATGAAGGCATGCTTGCGCACTTTCTTGATCAACGGGCGAAGCTTTCGTTCCACAACCCATTTGCGAAGGATTTCTTCCTCCTGTTTGTTTTCCTCAAAATCATCTGTTTCTGTGCGGTCTTTCTTTTGAAGCTCGGAAAAGGCCTCGACATAGTCTTCCTTCTCCATCAGCTCTACTTCTTCCCGGACCCAATCTTTCCTTGTCTCCCAATCACCCCAAAGCTGCAGCTTTTCTACGATCCAAGCTGCCGTCAGCTCTGCTCGGTTCGAAATCGGCAAAGTGTTGGATAGGCTGTAGAAATAAGATTGAATCTCCTGTTTGCTCACGATACGCTGCTTGCGGAAGCTGACGTCCTTGAATATAAGGCCGGCGCGCTTGAATTCATCCAGCTTGTCATCGATATACTTTTTAAAATCAAGGCTTGCTTTATACTGGATTCCAGCCAGCCGCTGCTCTTTTTCCTGACCGGAAGCAAGCAGCATATACTCCATCTGTTCAAATGGTGTTTCGATCGTTTCTCTGCCCTCCAGCTGGGCATCCATATGGGCATAGAAAGTAGCTTGCTTCATATTATCTTCGCCAAGCTCCGGCAGGACATTGGAAACATAGCTATTGAACAGCGGGTTCGGCGACAGCAGTACAATATTCTCAGCTGTAATGCGGTCACGATAATGGTATAGCAGGTAAGCAACACGCTGCAGTGCTGCTGATGTTTTCCCGCTGCCTGCAGCACCTTGTACGATCAGATTAGCTGCTGATTCATTGCGGATGATTTGATTTTGTTCCTTCTGAATCGTGGCGACGATACTTTTCATCTCTGTACTGGCATTACCGCCCAGAACATATTGCAGCAGACTGTCTCCAATCGTCACTCCAGTATCGAACAACGCTTCAAGCTTGCCATTCCGGATGATGAATTGTCGTTTGAGTGTCATATCACCCTGAATCTTGCCTTCTATCGTTTCATACGAAGCACCACCAGGGGAGAAGTCATAGTACATACTGGAGATTGGTGCACGCCAATCATAAATAAGGAAATCTTCTTCTTTCTCATCCATCAGACTCGCTAAGCCTACATAGATTTCTTCGTCTTGATCAGCGCCCTCTTCCCGGAAGTCGATACGACCAAAATAAGGGTTGCGCTGCAGCCGATCCAACGTCTTCACTTCATTGTGAATCTGCTGATGCGTTCGTTCCCGCTCCCCTAGAAGCTCTGCTTGCTGCTTCAAGCTGGCTTGTGTTTCGTTCACATCATCCGGTTCATCCAGGTTTACGGTCACATCCTCCCAGAAGTTTTTCCGAAGATCAATTACTTTCTCCCGCAGACCCTGTATCATGCCTGCCGTTTTTTCACGCTTCTTTTCGATCGTCTCCTGGACGCGGGCCACACGGGCTTGTTCGTCCTTCAAATCCTTTTCATCTTCTGTCATTCCGGCGTCCCTCCAAAACAATTGACATTTATATATAAATGATGTATAATTTTAAATGGTTTGCTAAATTATGTTATGTTAGCAGAACATCCTCTATTTTATCATGTTCATTGTTCCCCTGCAATTTTTCTCTATCCTGTCATTTCCAAGCTGTCCTTTTGCATATCCTTTCTATTCGTGTGTATAATTAGTTAGGGAATCGAAATATTAACGCGAAAGAAGTGTTTTTCATTCATGACGGACGAACAGCTCGCAAAGCGTAATCTGTTTATCATGTGGTTCGCCAACTTCTTCATCTCGGCAAGCCTGAGTATGATCATGCCATTTCTATCCTTATATATTTCATCATTCGGCACATTATCTGAACGGGAGGTTCAGAGCTGGTCAGGTATCATTTTCGGGGTAACTTTTGTTACCGCATTCATCTGTTCGCCTTTCTGGGGTAAAATCGGCGACCGGTATGGACGAAAGCTGATCCTGATCATATCTTCCTTCGGCATGGGGGTTTCCATTCTCCTGCTCGGATTCACCGAAAATGTATGGCAGCTATTCATGCTTCGTGTGTTCATGGGTATCTTTACAGGCTTCATCGGTATATCCCAAGCATTCATCTCGACTCAGACGCCCAGCCACATTGCTGGACGTGTGCTAGGCACCTTACAGACCGGAAGCATCACCGGTATGCTTTTCGGACCAATGATTGGCGGCATACTTGCAGACAGCATCGGCTTCCACGGTACGTTCCTGCTCGTATCGATAAGTGTCTTCACCTCTGCTCTCTTGGTCACCTTCGGTACAAAGGAATATCCGGTCAAGATTCAAAAAGGCGAAAAGTCACACTATACCTCAAAGGAAGTGCTCGCACATATTCTGCGGGACCCGATTTTATTGGTCGTACTCATCTTAAGTTCATTGATCCAAATTGCCAATTTCAGTGTCCAGCCTATTTTATCCTTGTATGTGCAAGAACTGCACGGACCTGAGAATATAGCATTCTACTCCGGTATCGCCTTTTCAGCGGCTGGCCTTGGCAATCTGCTCATGACAAGGACTTGGGGTAAGCTTGGCGACCGTATCGGATATGTGAAGATTTTGATTGGACTTATTTTTGCAGCTGGTATCGTTTATATACCCGGCGCACTGGTCGGCTCCGTATGGGAACTCGCTGCTATCCGACTGCTTCTTGGTATGGCGATAGGCGGCATCATTCCTTTACGCGTCGCCTATATCAGGCAAGCTGCTCCGCTTACGATGCAAGGAGAAGTACTCGGATATAATAACAGCCTCCGCTTCCTCGGAAACTTCATCGGTCCGATACTTGGCGGGATGATGGCTGGATACTTCGGATTCTCAGCTGTATTCTACATGACAAGTGCACTGCTCATCATCTGCGGCATTACCTTGCTCACTGCCCATATCCGGAATGCTCGTGCACAAACACGAACTTCTTCCATTTAAAAAAAGATTGCCGAACAAATCGGCAATCTTTTTTTCTTACATATTAAAGCTTCGCACGGCAATCGCTTCGATTTCAACATTTGCACCTTTAGGCAGTTTGGAAATCTCTACCGTTGCACGTGCCGGGTATGGCTCGGACAAATGACGCCCGTATACTTCATTCACAGCTGCAAAATCATCTAAGGATGTAAGGAAGATTGTTGTCTTCACGACTTGATCAAATGACAATCCTGCTTCTTCCAAAATAGCAGACAGGTTCTTCATCACCTGATCTGTCTGTTCCTCAATCGTTCCTGCCATCTCTCCTGTTGCCGGATCCAATGGAATCTGACCGGAAATATAAACCGTCCCTGCAGTTTCTACCGCTTGAGAATAAGGTCCGATTGCTTGTGGTGCTTTGTCAGTTTGGATGATATTACGCATTCGTATCTCTCCTATTTAAACAGATTTAATTACGAAGTCTAAAACAGATTTTTGAAGAAGTCACCTATCGACTTGAAGAAATCTTTCACACTTTGCCAGAAACCATCATTTCCAGCCACTTCATCTATCTTATCCTGGATTGTAGTAGCGATGTCATCAAGCTGTGATTTTACCCCATCGAAATTGATGTCCAGCTCACGCATTTTATCGAAAAGATCGATAAGCAGCTGACGATCTTCATCGCTAAGGCTGATTTCCAGCTTGCTCAGCTGATCCGTTACGATCTGCTCCACATCTTCCCGTGTTGCAGGATTCTGCTCTGCAATTTCTTGCTTGATATCTGTTAAGAGCTGGGTAACCTTTTCGTTATCCAAGCCTTCTTTTTGCGCAAGATCTGTAGCCAGATCAAGCTCTTCATTAGCTACCTCTGTCCGCTCCGGATCCAGGTTCCCATCGGCTGTATCGTACGCCTTGTAGATGCCTGTCAAAGCGGAATGTCCGCTAACCTTAACCGGGGAAGCTACATCTACTGTTGCATCCTCAATACCAGCTGTCAGCAGCGCATTTTTATACATATCCACTGTTACCTGCGTGATATTGTCAGGTGTGACGATTTGGACATCCAGTCCATGACCCTCGTCTTCTCTTGTGATCATCGCTGAAGAATACATTCTGGAATTTGCATCTCCATTTATGTATTTCACGATATCATCGGCTGTAACCGGAATTTCTTCTATATTATCCGTATTTGTGACACCAAGGTCTTCTCTGACTTGTTCTTTTTGTGCTTCTGATAATGAATCTCCAACTACGACAATCGGCAAGCCGAATTTTTCATTGATACTATCCGTGTTCTTTCCTGTACTTGCGGATACAACATCGGAAAAGGCAAAGCTGAACATCAAAGCAACTGCGAAACAAGCCGCTATGCATTTGGTTAACCCTCTCATGGAAATGATCCACCTTTTCTTCAATATGGTCTTGCTTTCCCCATTATAAGCTTTTCTAGGAATAAATAAAGCATTATCCTGACAAGCAGGAAAAGCGGACATATAAAAAGAGCTGTATCATAAGTGATACAGCTCTCCCATTAAGAACGCTTCTGAACAGAACCATCTTTTTTATGGATAATCGTTTCTGTCCCTTTATTATCCGCAATCTCTTTCGCCCGTTTGATTGCGTCCTGTTTGTTATCGAAGACCTGCGACGGCCGTTTTGACCCTTTAGATTGTACTGCCCAGCCATCCTCATGCGGAACAACTTCCTCTGCATTATCGATCAAATCCGGATTACTATGTGAGGCATTTGAGTCACGTTTTGTCGGATCATCGTGCTTTAGAAAGTCCTTCACTTCCTTTTCGGAGGCATTCGACTTCCACTCTTTCGCCTGATTGGTCGCAATCGGAATAGCCCTGCCTTCGTCGTAGCCTTCATCCACCATCACATTGGCAATTTCTATCGCTTTCTTTTTTATCGGCTTGTCCAGATTCTTAAACGAAGCAGGATAATCGTCCATCGTCCATGGCATGCTAAAAACTCCTTTGCGTATTTTATAAACATACTATTCCCCCTGCTGTATCCATGAAACTCCCTAAGCAAAAGAGTTGTATGCGCAGTTTTCCCGTCTTACAATTGCCCTATTACGTAAGAGGAGATGATAGCACATGGCGAAAAACGAAGAAATCCAATTGGCTAAACGTCCGGAAGGCACACCAACAGAAGAGAACTTCCGCTTTGTCGAAACAGAAATTCCTGAACTTGAAGAAGGACAGGTGCTCATCAAGAGCATCTATATCAGCGTGGATCCGTATATGCGCGGAAGAATGAACGATACGAAATCCTATGTCCCGCCATATGAACTGGATGCTCCCATCTCAGGAGGCATTGTCGGCCAAGTGACGGATTCCAAATCCGATCAATTCCAAAAAGGCGACTATGTACTCGGAAACCTGCCATGGGCCCGTTTCAATGCAGCAAATCCTGATAATCTGCAAAAAGTAGATCCAGAGCTCGGACCGATTTCCACTGCATTAGGTGTGATGGGTATGCCAGGTCTAACTGCATATTTCGGTTTGACTGATATTGGCGAACCAAAAGCTGGTGAAACAGTCGTTGTTTCAGGTGCAGCTGGTGCAGTCGGTTCAACTGTTGTCCAAATTGCCAAGATTCTCGGTGCGCGTGTAGTCGGAATTGCCGGCTCTCCGAAGAAACTCGATTATGTGAAAAACACACTAGGTGCGGATGAAGTAATCAACTATAAAGAAGACAATGTAGCAGAAGCATTGGAAAAAGCATGCCCGGACGGCGTCGATGTTTACTTCGACAACGTAGGCGGACCCGTATCCGACGCAGTTTACCCACTGCTCAACGCGCACGCACGTATCCCTCTTTGCGGCAGCATTTCTTCTTATAATAAAAAAGAAGACCAAGGCCCTCGCGTCCACGGCTATCTCGTCAAATCCAAAGCCAAAATGCAAGGCTTCATCATAGGTGACTACAGCGACCGCTACGCCGAAGGAAAGAAACAGCTATCCAAATGGTTCAGCCAAGACAAGCTTACCTTCGAAGAAAATATAGTAGAAGGTTTTGAAAATGTGCCGGATGCTTTTCTTGGACTGTTCAAAGGGGAAAACCTAGGTAAGCAACTGGTTAAAGTAGCGGATGAAGAATAATAAAAATGCCTGACAGAAATTAATCTGTCAGGCATTTTTATTTAGAAAACGCTAATTAACCGTTCACTTTATTCTGTACTATTTGAATATAGTTGCCGCATGTATCGTCAAAAACGGCTAATGTGACTTCTCCCATTTCTGTCGGCTCTGTAGTAAACTTCACACCGTGTTCCAATAACCGTTTATACTCTTTCTCAATATCCGTCACGCCAAACATCGTTGCGGGGATGTCTTGCGCAAAAAGCTTCTCCTGATACTCTTTAGCAACTGGATTGTTATTCGGTTCGAGCAAAAGTTCGGTACCGTTTTGCTCTTCAGGAGAAACAAGGGTTATCCACCTGAATTCTCCAGCAGGTTCATCATGCTTTTTCACAAATCCCAGCGTTTCTGTGTAAAATGTCAATGCCTTGTCTTGATCGTCTACGAATATACTTGTCACAACGATTTTCATAATGTATTTCCTCCTTTGATAATTGCAGCACATGATACTCCGCTAGAATTCTTGATTCAAGCAGAGAAACATTCTAATTACTATAAATGAATTATAACACCTGAACAAAACAATCCTTCATCCATTTTCGCCATTACATGTAATAGTATGCACAAAAAAGACATCCCTTTATTAGGGATGCCTCCTCATAAACTCAAATGGTCATATTTTTACAAGTTCCCTATGGCCATACAGTTATTACCGCTTATCTATTATCCACTTTCTCTGGATACATATCATGGTTCATCATGCGATGATCAGCCATTTGCTCATACTTCGTGCCTGGACGGCCGTAGTTGACGTATGGGTCGATAGAGATTCCGCCGCGTGGTGTGAACTTGCCCCATACTTCGATGTAGCGTGGGTTCATCAGTTCTTTCAGGTCGTTCAGGATGATGTTGATGCAATCTTCATGGAAGTCACCATGGTTACGGAAGCTGAAAAGATACAGCTTCAGTGATTTGCTTTCCACCATCTTTTCATCAGGAATGTAGCTGATGTAAACCGTACCGAAATCCGGCTGGTTTGTAATCGGGCACAGCGTCGTGAATTCCGGACAGTTGAATTTCACGAAATAGTCACGGTATGTGTGTTTATTATCAAAGGTTTCGAGAACCTCAGGTTTGTAATCGAAGTCGTAAACATTGTTTTGGTTTCCAAGCAATGTTACGTCTGTCATTTCTTCAGGATTTCTTCCTGCCATTTGTATTCCTCCTTGCAAACTTTTACACAAGCGATTCTTATTATAAAGGATTTTCTTCTTTTTGTCTCATGAAGGCGATGACTTCTGCATCAGTCGGCATTCCTGCCTGCGCGCCGTGTGATCCGATCTGTAAGGCAGCAGCTGCATTTGCATAGCTGCAAGATTCCGCCAACGGGCTGCCGCTTGCCAGCTTCAGTCCAAGTGCTGCATTGAATGTATCGCCCGCACCTGTTGTGTCTACTGCTGAGACAGGGAATGCTGCCACATGACCGCCACTGTAGACAACGCCTTCCTCACCCTTTGTAATGACAAGCTTGTCGGGGAATTCCTGTAATGCTTTATCCGTATCTTCAAATAGGATTGCCGCTTCTGACTCATTCGGCGTAATGTAAGCAGCCTGGTTGATAATTTCATAAGGAAGCGGCTGCGCTGGAGCTGGATTCAATATGTAAGGCACGTTTGCCTCTTTACAGCACTTTGCAGCTGCTGCTACTGTCTCTAGTGGAATCTCTAGCTGGATAAGGACGATATCACTGTTTTGGATGACATCCCTTTTTTCCTCTATATAATCCGGCATAAGCTTAAAGTTGGCTCCTGGAATGACTGTAATGCTGTTATCTCCATCCACTACTTGGATGACCGCTACACCAGATGATGTGTCAGCTCTTCCAATATGCTCTGTTTTTACTCCTTCCTGACGAAGGACTTGCGTTAATTCATCCCCAAAAGGGTCCTGGCCGACCATGCCGATCATCGTAACGTCTGCTCCTAGACGCGCTGCCGCTACAGCTTGATTGGCACCCTTACCGCCAGGAAACGTCTCAAAACGTTCACCAAGTATTGTTTCCCCTGCTGCAGGACGTTTAGCTGAAGTTGCTGTCAAATCCATATTGAGACTGCCGATCACGGTTATCTTTGGCTGTTGCGACATAGCTAGCCCTCCTTAAAATACGATCGTTTTATTGCCGAATACAATTACCCGGTCATCTATATGCCATTTAATCGCCCGCATTAATACACTGCGCTCGACAAGACGTCCGACACGTTTCAAATCTTCCGCTTTATCCTTATGATTAACCCGATGTATATCTTGTTCGATGATTGGGCCTTCATCCAAGTCGGAAGTCACGTAATGGCTTGTTGCACCAATCAATTTCACTCCGCGTTCATATGCGCGTTCATATGGCTTGGCACCGATAAAAGCCGGCAGGAAGCTATGATGGATATTGATAATCTTATTTTTAAAATTCTCCAGGAATCCAGGTGTGAGTATCTGCATGTACCTTGCGAGAATGACTGTATCGATGTTGTATTGTTCCAATAGGTCAAGCTGCTGACGCTCTGCTTGCAGACGGATATCTTTGTTTGCAGGTATGTGATGGAAAGGAATATTGTAGGATTCCGCTAGTTCCCTTGCGTCTTCATGATTACTCACAATAACCGAAAGATCAGCCATGAGATTTCCACTCTGATATTCCCAAAGTATCTCCTGCAAGCAATGCAGCTCCTTGGAGACGAAGAGTGCCAATTTTTTCATATCTCGTACGCTCACTAGCTGCCACTCCATCTGAAAATGGGCTGCTATGTGCTGGAAGCCTTCCTCCAGCAGCTGCTGTGTGTCGCCATCTTGCTGACACTCGAATTCGATCCGAAGAAAGAAGCTCCCTCCATCTGGATCCGTTGTATATTGATTTGACTCCATAATATTTGCTTGCTGATTAAAAAGAAACTCGGAAACTGCTGCAACAATCCCCGGCTGATCAGGACAGGAAATGACGATTCTATATCTGTTTTCGTTCTTCTGCTGGAAAGCTTTGATTTTTTCTAGATAATGTACGGCCATGACTAACCTCCTAATATTCTTCTATCTTAACGATTGTATCTTGTTTCTACAACAGAGAATTGTGACAAAAAAATACGATTCCAAATGATTGGAATCGTATGTATTGTATGAGCGAAGAGAAGCTTTATTCACCCGCAATCTGTTTCAGTGTTTCAATGCAGAAATCAACTTCCGCTTTATTTGTATTGAGCGGTGGCAATATCCGTAGTACGTGCTCTCCAGCTACTAGCACGAGCAAACCGAGATCTCGAGCCTGATTGACGAGGTCAATCGCTTTTCCTGTTGTACCGAGACCAAGCAGCAATCCTTTTCCCCGTACATCAGTGAAAGCACGTGATGCTGCTGCGATTCCTTCCAGTTCACTACGGAAATAGTCAGCTGTCTCTTGAACTTCAATCAAAAATGGAGGATTCGCGATTACTTCCAGTGTTGATTTGCCAGCTGCCGCAGCCACCGGATTACCTCCGAAGGTGCTGCCATGACTGCCTGCTTCAAATGCCGCAGCTGCTTTGCCCGTTGCAATCATTGCTCCGATCGGGATACCAGAAGCCAGTCCTTTTGCCGTTGTCAGCACATCTGGTTCCAGCTCGTACTGCTCATAAGCATAAAGGGTGCCGGTACGACCGACTCCAGTTTGTACTTCATCCAGCATAAACAGTACATCGTGCTCCTTACAAAGGCGCTCCACTTCCTTTACCCAAGCAGAATCAGCCGGGATGACACCGCCTTCCCCTTGGACAAGCTCCAATAATACGCCGCATGTATCCGGACCGATCAGCTCATCAAGTGCTTCCACATCATTATAAGGAAGATGCCGGAAGCCTTTTGTCAGCGGTGCGAAATGCTTTTGTATCTTTTCCTGACCTGTTGCAGCCAACGTCGCTAATGTCCGGCCGTGAAACGACTGACTGAATGTGACCACCTCATAGGCATTTGTCCCTTTCACCTTCTGGGCATAGCTGCGCGCCAGCTTGATTGCCGCTTCATTTGCCTCTGCCCCGCTATTGGCGAAGAATACTTGATCAGCGAATGTATGACCAGTCAAAAGCTCCGCCAACTGCTCTTGAATCGGAATATGGTATAGATTGGAACAGTGCCAAATGGTGTCCAGCTGTGCCTTGACAGCTTCCTTTACTGTTGCGGGGGCGTGACCTAAATTACAAGTAGCAATTCCTGCAGTATAATCAAGGTATTGCTTACCGTCAGCATCCCAGACATAGCTTCCTTCTCCTTTTGCGATAGAGATTGGAAATCTGCTATACGTTGGCATCACAGATGATACAGCTGCATTCGTTTCAGACATGATGTGCCTCCTCCGATAAAGTGATGGTAGTACCTGCGACTTTACCTTCCACTAACTGCAGCAAACTGTCATCAGCCAGTCCGTTGACGATCGTAACCTTTCCTGCTCCATGCTCCAATGCTTCCAGCGCTGCCCGCACCTTCGGGATCATACCATCCTTGATGAACCCTTCCGCTATCATTTGCTTCAATTCACTGTCTGTTACATTTGTGAGCATCTGTTTTTGCCCATTCACTTGCCGATAAATGCCCGGAATGTCACTTATGAAGCACAGCTCCGCGTTCAATGCCCGTGCGATGGCTGATGCCGCTAAATCGGCATTTATATTGAATCTGGAATTGCCCTCACCTCCAGCGAGCGGTGATATGACCGGGATGTTGTCTTGAGAGACAATTTGCTCGATAAGCGCCGTATTTACTTCTGTGACAGTACCGACAAGTCCTAGTTTATCTGCATTCGCAACAGGTTCCGCGTAAAGCAGCTTACCATCCAGGCCGCTGACCCCATAAGCATCTGTTCTGCTCATCAGCTTACGGACCAGGAACTTGTTCACTGCTCCGCTGAGTGCCATCTCGACAACATCCAGCACCTCTTCGGTTGTCACCCTTAAACCATCGACGAATTCCGGCTTCACACCTGTTTGTTCCAGCAGCTCATTGATCAGCTTGCCGCCTCCATGGACAATGATAGGCTTCCAATCACCCTGCTTTTGAATAGCAGCGATATTATCATAGAAATTATCCGGCAGCTTATCGATTATACTGCCGCCGCACTTTATAATAAGAAAATTCATTTCGCCGCCCCCTTCATGTCCGGTAAGAAGCATTGATTTTGACGTAATCGTATGACAAATCACAGCCCCAGGCGGTCGCTTCTCCGTTTCCTTCCTGCAAATCGATCGTGATTACGACATTGTCCTGCTTTAAATGTTCGCTAGCTTCCAACTCATCAAATAAAGCGGGTGTTCCTTCCTTTACGACCAATACATCTCCGAGCCAAACCGAAATTTTTGCAGGAGAAAATGCTGCACCGCTATAACCTGCTGCCGTAATGATACGGCCCCAATTTGGATCGGCTCCATAAACTGCTGCTTTCACCAGGCTGGAGGCAACTACCGACTTTCCTATTTTCCGCGCCTCTTCTGCCGATTGCGCCTGACGTACACGAACTTCTACAAGCTTCGTCGCGCCTTCTCCGTCACGAGCGATTTTCTTGGCCAATTCCTGTGAAACATATTGGAATGCCGCGCAGAATTTTTCCCATTCCGGATGGTTTGGATTAAGCTCCTTGTTGCCTGCTTTTCCGTTTGCAAGTACAAGTACCATATCATTTGTACTCGTATCTCCATCTACCGTGATCATATTGTAGGATTTATCCGTCGTTTTCCGCAGCTGCTGCTCCAATACATCAGCCGGAATGACGGCATCCGTTGTCACGAAGGCTAGCATAGTCGCCATATTCGGATGAATCATGCCAGATCCTTTTGCAGCTCCGCCTATCGTTATTGGTACACCATCAATTTCGACGCTGACTGCAATTTGCTTTGTGCAAGTATCTGTTGTCAAGATGGCCTGAGCGAAATCCTCTGCCTTGCCTTCTCCTGAGATTGAATGAATACCCGACATTATCTTATCCATCGGCAGCTGGACGCCAATCAGTCCAGTTGATGCTACCGCCGTATGCTGTACTTGAATTCCGAGCTGCTCTGAGAAAGCTTTGCGCATCGCATAAGCATTTGTCAAACCCTCTTCTCCTGTACATGCATTTGCATTGGCGCTATTCACTACAATTGCCTGCAGCTTCCCCTCTTGCTTAATACTTTCCTCTGTCACAAGAAGCGGAGCTGCCCGAAAAGAATTCAATGTGTATACTCCAGCAGCTGCTGCTGGCACTTCTGAATAGACCCATCCCATATCGAGCTTGTCATGCTTGCGAAGGCCAATTGCGACACCACCCGCCTGGAATCCGCTCGGACTGGTGATATTGCCATTTTCAATGACTGTATATGCAGCCTGTTCTGTCTTTATCATTAGATCCCTCTCCTTTATGGATAAACCGGCAGCATCCACAATCCTGCAGTCTGCTCCCAGCCTTGCATGATATTCATATTCTGGATAGCTTGGCCTGCCGCTCCTTTTACTAGGTTGTCGATAACCGATACGATAGTCAGCCTGTTTGTCCGCTTATCTAGATGCAGCCCGATATCACAGAAATTACTTGTAGCTACTTCCTTTGTCGCCGGCCATTCTCCTTGCGGTCTGATACGTACAAATGGGTGTGATCGATAATAATTTTCATATGATTCCAATAATTCAGCTTCTGATAAGTCCTTTTGAAGATCTGCATAAATGGTAGCGAGAATCCCTCTCGTCATCGGAACAAGCTGCGTGGAAAAGGTAATAGGCTTCTGCGTACCGCCGACACCTGCCACAACCTGTTCTATTTCCGGGATATGCTTGTGTGCACCTAATTTATAAGCTTTCATATTCTCATTTATCTCACTATAATGCGTAACAGAACTTAGTGACTTGCCTGCTCCGGAAAGACCTGATTTGGCATCAACGATAATGGAAGATGGATCAATCAAACCATTATGTACTGCCGGCAGCAGACCGAGAAGCGTGGCTGTCGGGTAACAGCCCGGATTAGCTACAAATGCAGCGTCTGCAACCTCCTCGCTATTCAGCTCAGGCAATCCGTAAACAGCTCTTTCCAGCAGGTCAGCTGAAGCCGCGTCCAGCTTATACCATTCCTTATAGACTGCTGGATCCTTCAAACGGAAATCACCTGCTAAATCTACACATCGAATACCAGCTTCCACAAGCTCCGGAAGAAGATCCCTGCTCACACCAGGAGGAGCAGCAAAGAATGCAAAGTCCACTTGCTCTTTCAATTCCGAAACATCAAAAGTTTCCATAGTTCCTTCTACAAAACCATCCGTATGCGGATACAATGCTGTTAATGAGTTTCCCGCATTAGAATGGGAGATAATCGCCTTCACTTCTGCATATGGATGTATATGCAGAAGCCTTAGTAATTCCACCGCTCCATAACCTGTACCGCCTATTATTGCGACTTTCACGGACGTAACCTCCTATAAACAAGTACGAATTAGTTAGTAATTATACTTTAGTATGTATTTTTATTCAATAGGAAAGGTGAAAATTATACACTTGCTGCTGTCTCACCATATCCCAGTGTTATACGTTGTAAATACATTTACTTTTTAGGGGAATATTCCTTATCTCAGGTTAGTTTATTACGTCGCATACTATTAAGAGCAAGCAAAAGTTGTTACTTCTTTATTGAAAATAGAGGAGATTCTGAGATGACAAAATTGATCTGCCTACGCTGTTATGTGAGAGTGTTTCATCCTGATGAAAATATCCTTCTTCCTGAGCAGAAAGAACTTCGAATATCTCTAATAGAGAAAGCACGCACCCGTTGTGCGCTTTCATGCATATACTTATCAAAATCATTGCACTCACCATACAATATGTTATACTGCTATCAAGTAATTTGTAAGCGCTATCAATAAGTTCATCTTGCACTTTTCTGCTACTGCTGTAAAATTTGGTATGCTAAACTGCTAGACAAAGGAGAATGATATATGCGATCAAAGAAAACACTCATCCACGCTGCAGTAGATATCAATCAAACTGCAAACCAGTTCAAATCAAGTATTGTATTAGTAATGGATAACAAAGTGGTAGATGCCAAAAGTATGCTCGGACTTTCCAATAGTGTACTGACATCCGATTTTTTCCGCTTGGAGATATATGGCGAGGACGCTGAAGAAGCGAAGAAGGCAATGCGGGATGTATTCCTAAGTAATGGCTTGCCAGTGGAAATCAGCAATAAATAAAAAGACAGCTTCGGATAACCGAAGCTGTCTTTTCTATTAGATTCGGGCTGGTTTAGGAATGATCTTGTTGCGAAGCTGACCGATTCCTTCGATTTCTATCTCAACCACATCTCCGTCTTTTAAGAACTGCGGCGGATCCATTGCGAAGCCAACGCCATTCGGAGTTCCTGTCATGATGACATCTCCTGGTTCCAATGTCATGATGCCTGAGATGAAAGAAACCAAATGAGGTACTGAGAAAATCAGATGTTTTGTACTGGAATCCTGTCGTTTTTCCCCATTCACAAACGTACGGATCGAAAGATTGGATACGTCTTCGATTTCTTCCGCAGTAACAAGATGCGGACCCATCGGGGCACTGCGATCTAATGTCTTTCCTTGAAGGAATTGCGGAGTCCGGCGCTGCAAGTCACGAGCAGACACATCATTGGCAATGGTATACCCTGCTATATAGTCCATTGCCTCACTCTCTGTTACCTCCTGCGCCCTTCTACCGATTACAACCGCAAGTTCTCCTTCATAATCAAGCTTTTCGGTAAGCTTTGAATGGTATACACCTTGGTCATGCGCACATACCGCATTAGCGAATTTACCGAAAAGAACTGGGTAATCTGGCAGTTCCCGGCCCATTTCCTCGATATGGTCCTTATAATTCAAACCAACACAGACAATTTTCCCGGGCTTCGGCACAGGTGGTCCAAGTATGATTTCTTCTGTTCTAAACTGGACCTCCTCCAGCCCTTCCGCAAGCGCAAATGCCTCGGCACGGAATGCACGCTTCATTGCATGCGGACCCATTTCATAGAAAGCATTCGGATCAGCTGGCAGCAAACTCCCGACTGTCATCGCCAAATCCATCTCGTTCTCTGACAGTAAATAATACCGGTACGCTTCCTGTAAATCGATTATACGCCCTTCCACTCTGCTTCCGATTCGATACGGATTAAGGTCTCTGCCAACTTTATAAGCTACTAGCTTCATCCAAACCCTCTCCTTTTTATGCGAATACTCAAAATTGACTCTCTCTTTCTATGATATAGTAAGAAAGTCAGACAGCATAGAAGAAAGGGAGTCATAAAATGAAAAACGTCTATTTAAATCATGATGGCGGAGTCGATGATCTTATTTCGCTATATCTTTTATTGAAAATGGAGAATGTGCGTCTTATCGGCTGTTCCGTCATTCCAGCAGATTGCTATTTGGAACCTGCACTGTCAGCAAGCCGAAAAATCAATGATCGCTTCGGCAATCCGGACACACTTGAAATTGCTGCGTCCACTTCCCGAGGTAAAAATCCGTTTCCGAAAGACTGGCGGATGCATGCCTTCTTTGTTGATGCATTGCCAATTTTGAATGAATATCTTCCGGTGCGTACAAAGGTTGCCGAAAAACCTGCCCACCTAGATATCATAGATAAATTGAAAGCTCAGGAAGAGAAAACGACTCTCATTTTCATCGGACCGCTTACTGATTTGGCACGAGCATTGGAAATGGATCCGTCTATTGAACAGCATATCGAAAAGCTTGTATGGATGGGCGGCACATTGCTTCCAACAGGGAATGTGGAAGAACCAGAACACGATGGAACAGCTGAATGGAATGCCTTCTGGGATCCAGAAGCAATGGACACTGTTTGGAAAAGTGACATACTAATTGATATGGTAGCGCTGGAGAGTACAAATCAAGTTCCTCTTACTGTGGATATCCGCGAAGAATGGGCACGCAACCGCAAGCATGAAGGTGTGGATTTTGTCGGTCAGAGCTATGCTGCTGTACCGCCGCTCGTTCACTTCGAAACAAATTCAACGTATTATCTGTGGGATGTACTTACAACAGCTTCTGTCGGCAATAGTTCCTTAGTTAAAAAGCAGCCTGTTCATGTCAGTGTAGAGGCTGATGGTCCATCACAAGGACGTACATATGAGGATAAAAACGGGAAAGAAATTCAATTGGTTCATGATGTCGATCATGATGCTTTCTTCTCTTACATCCTGTCATTGATGAAAGCATAATACACCGCATTTTCATATAATTGGTATCGCATATATACAATAAATTTGTTATACTATTCCGGGGTTGTTATCCACATGTGGATAACCTAATAAGTACGAACGGAAAGAAGGCAGATTAGAGATTATGTATATGGATTACCATCATCACACGAATAACTCAATCGATTCCAAAGCTGTCATGCAGGACGTGTGTGAACAAGCTATCAGCAAAGGAATCAAAGAAATCTGTTTCACCGAGCATTTTTCCGTAAATCCATCTGCGCCTACATACGGTCATATGGATTTCGCTAAATATCAGCAGGATATTAAAGGCTCTCAGGATTCCTATGGTAACCAACTTACAATCAAGATGGGAATCGAGCTGTGCGAACCGCATCTCATGATGGATGTGTACCAGACAGAGCTCAGCTCGATTCCATTTGATTTTATCATGGGATCTGTTCATAATATCGACAACCAGAAGCTGCGTCTTCATCTTCGTGCGAATGAGGACACTTTTTACGATGATTATTTCGCAGAAATGTACAAGCTCGTTTCGGATGCCGATATCGACGTACTTGCTCACATTGATTTGATGAAGCGGTACGCAGTCCAAGAAGGGCATGATGTTTATCTATTCGAACAACATAAAGATCAAATTGCCGCGATTTTGGAAAAAGCGATACAGCGCGGTATCGGTATTGAGATCAACACTTCCGGTTTGCGGAGCTCACTTAAAGAGGCTCTGCCTACACCGCAGATCGTTTCTCTATATCGTGATCTAGGCGGGAAGATCCTGACACTTGGCTCTGATTCCCATAAAGCAGAGACAGTCGGGGCAGGTATAAAAGAGGCTGCACAAATTGCCAGACAATGCGGATTCACTCATATCTGCCAATTTGATAAGCGCGAACCGCGTGCTGTGCCTTTACCTTTAAGCTAATACTTCCTTTTCATTACGCAGCTTATGCTTGATAAAAGCTTTGAATTGCTCATCCTGACTGTCCGGCACCAATGCTGGATTGTCAGGATTTTGCATATAGGATTCTTCTTCACCCCATAATTCTTTCCTCAGCACTCGCAGTCTTACATAATACGTCATCAGCTTCAGATCAAGCCACATTTCTTCTTTGAAGAACTCAAATACTTCTGCCTGACTTGCTGTTGTCTCCTCTTTCTTCTGTGCAATCGTATATTGCGCCTGTACGATCTTATTCAGATGCTCTTCCATCACTTCCTGTTCAGCAGTTGTGAATGTCCCCTTACTGATTGTATCGTTCATCAGCTTCTCGGCTTCTGCTGTATGCTTCAATATTGATTCCTGCTCCTGCCGAATTGTATCCAACAGATCAAAAAATCTAGAAAATGCCTGCTGGATGATGTCGGTAGCAAGACGCATCACATTCTTCTCCACAGCCTCAAGCAGCTGACGAAAAGAATGATAGCGCGTGTCCGTCAGTTTAACTCCATCATCTGAAGTCAACCTCCGAATCATCTGCACACTGGTCATATAGCTATAGTAACGGGCAGCCAGATCCTCCACTTCATGCTGCGCAGGTACTCTGCCGTCCTCTGCAATAAGCAGGCGTTCATTGCTGGGCATAAATGTAAAATAATAATGCACTGGTATGTTATTGTCCTTGCATACAGCAGGACATACATCCATACGTTCATCATCCTGCTTCCGATTGCGCTCGGCCGCTTCACTCACCTGCTGCGGTAACAACTCTTTCGTAATCATCCGAATTCCTCCGTTCTTTCCTGCTTATATCTAGTATTTCACAAATTTAACTAACTCAATCCTACCTTATTTCCCTATTCTTATGTAAGCATTTTCATTCCATAATAAAAAATAACAGCCCTAATAGGACTGTTATTCTGTCTCAGCTTTTCGAGGCAATATCAAGACTTCCACTCGGCGGTTCTTTTCCCTGCCTTCAGCTGTATCGTTTGAAGCGATCGGTTTAAACTCACCGTATCCTTTTGAACTGAACCAGCGTGGGTCAAGCTCCTCGTTTTCCAATACGACTTTCATGAAATTAACAGAACGCATCACACTAAGCTCCCAGTTGGAATTGTATGATGATGTGCTTATCGGCACATTGTCGGTATGACCGCTGATGATTACTTCGCGCGGCGGATCCATCACAAGAAGATCCGAAATCTCTCTTGCGATCTCTTCATCACTTACACTGACCTCACTGCTGCCCGAGTTGAACAAGACATTGTCGTTGATAGTCAGCAGCAAGCCCTCGTCTGTCAACGCAGTTGAGAACTTATCACTCAGATCTTTATCCTTGATATATGTCTCTATCTTCTCCTGAATCTTTTTCAGCTCTTCCTGTTCGGCTGCTTCCAATTCAGCTTCATTAGCTTTCTCTTTATCAGCCTCTTCAGATGCAACTGTCTCTTCTTTCTTTTCTTCTTCATTATTCTGATCAATAACAGTTGAACTAGTATCGTTTCCTGGAGTCATGCTTGTATTAGATTCCAATAACCCTTCTCCGCCATGCAAGATACTGCTGAAGGAGTCAGATATTTTGGCGAACTTCTGCGCATCGATCGAGCTGGTGGCAAACAAGACGATGAAAAGCGCCAGCAGAAGTGTCAGAAGATCGGCATACGGGAGCAGCCAGGATTCGTCCACATGTTCTTCATGCTTTTTGTGCTTGCGCTTCCGGCTCATACTGCCACTTCCTCCTCCGTCTCAGCATCAGCAAACTCAGCTTTTTCTTTACTTGGCAAGTAAGCAAGCAGCTTCTGTTCGAGCATGCGCGGTGTCTCGCCTTCTAAGATGGAAAGGATACCTTCCACCATCAGCAGCTTATGCTGTACTTCCTGCTGTGTCTTCCGCTTCAATTTATTGGCGATCGGGTGACAGATGACATAGCCTGTGAATATCCCCATTAAAGTTGCAACAAAGGCAGCAGCAATAGCATGACTTAACTTATCGATATCTGATATGTCGCCAAGTGCCGCAATAAGGCCGATAACAGCTCCCAGTACACCTAATGATGGTGCATAAGTGCCGGCCTGTGTGAAAATAGATGCACCAATCGCATGACGATCTTCTAACGCATCAACCTCTTCATTTAAGACATTACGGATATATTCTGGTGACTCTCCATCAACAGCCATGCTCAATCCGTTCCGAAGAAAATCATCTTCTACATCACGAGCACTGTTCTCCAATGCAAGCAATCCTTCTTTCCGGCTGATCTGCGACCATTCCGAGAACATACGGACAAGCTCTTTTGTATTGAATTCCTGTTTATTCTTAAATACAACGCCAAGCAGCTTAGGGAATCGTTTCAATTCATTTCCCGGAAAAGCCAGTACAACAGAAGCTGCTGTACCTACGATGATGATCAGTATGGCAGCAGGGTTAATAAGTGCTGCAGGACTTACACCCTTCAATACCATCCCGACTCCTACTGCAACCAAGCCCAATATAACACCAATGATTGATGATTTATCCATATTTCCATTCTCCTAAAAAAGTTTGATTACCATTAATATCGGATGCAATTATAAAATCTGTATGCTTTTTCATAAACTTTACGTTTCTTTTCCAGCAGAGAAGGTTATCAGTAACAAAAGTGTCAAATTTTATTCGACAGTATAGTCTGCGGCCTTTTACCTAAGCTAAACATTGCAAAAGACACAGTTGGCAGGAAGACACGTGACAAAGGTGGTGTTTGTTTCTGTTGTGAAATCGCATACATACCACGTAAGATAGAAGCAAGCACTACTTTATACAATATTTTTTCACATATAAAAGGGGGAAAAAGCATGGCACAGGAAAAAGCCAGTGTCCGCGCTCGTGTTCAAAAGTTTGGCTCATATTTGAGCAGCATGGTTATGCCAAACATCGGTGCATTTATTGCTTGGGGTCTTATTACCGCTTTATTCATTCCGGATGGATACTTTCCAAATGAAACGATCGCTGCGATCGTTAGTCCGTCCATCACTTATTTACTGCCATTATTAATTGGTTTTACTGGAGGACGTCTCGTCCACGATATCCGAGGCGGTGTCGTTGGGGCAATCGTCACCATGGGGGCAATTGTAGGCTCTCCGGATACTCCGATGTTCCTTGGTGCAATGGCAATGGGTCCGCTCGGCGGATATGCCATCAAATTGTTTGACCAGTATATCGGTTCTAAAGTACGTTCCGGTTTCGAAATGCTAGTCAATAACTTTTCTGCCGGTATCATCGGCGGTGCACTTGCTATCGGTGCAATCTATTTCGTAGGTCCGCTTCTTGAAGGTTTGACGAACGTATTGTCAGCTGGTGTTGACTGGCTCGTTGGACTTGGTCTTCTGCCGCTTGTTAACGTCTTGATTGAACCAGCGAAAGTATTGTTCTTGAACAATGCGATCAACCATAGTATTTTTACTCCGCTTGGTCTTGAACAATCAGCAGAAGTCGGTAAATCCATACTATTCCTGCTGGAAGCTAACCCAGGACCAGGATTAGGTATCCTACTTGCTTTTATGGTCTTTGGAAAAGGAAGCGCAAGAGCATCTGCACCAGGTGCAGCAATCATCCATTTCTTCGGGGGGATTCATGAGATTTACTTCCCGTATATCTTGATGAAACCATTCTTGATCGTTGCGGCAATTGGCGGCGGTGTAACAGGTACACTTATCTTCTCCCTATTGGATGTTGGTCTTCGTGCGGCAGCATCACCAGGTAGTGTCATCGCAATCTTCTTGATGGGTAATCCAAGTGACTACCTCGGCCTGGCACTTGGTATTCTCGGTGCAGCTGCAGTATCATTCGCTATCTCTGCTGTAATCATGAAGAGCAGTAAAGCTTCCGAAACGAATATTGAGGAAGCAACTGCGAAATCTAAAGAAATGAAAGGTACAAAACCAACTGCTGCAGTTGGTATCAACCAATCAGCTGGTGCAACAGATGAAGCAGTAGAAGCTAACACACAGCATGCAGATACTAGCAGTAATTCATTCGACTACAGCAATGTAAACAAAATTACATTCGCTTGTGATGCAGGCATGGGATCAAGTGCAATGGGTGCTTCCCTTCTGCGTAAGAAGATGAAGGATGCAGGATTGACTGAAATCAAGGTGGATAATGCAGCCATCTCCAATATCCAGAATGATGCTGATATCGTCATCACACAGAAGAATCTGACGGACCGCGCCCGCAACAAACGTCCTGACGCTGAGCATATCTCAGTGGAAAACTTCTTGAACAGTCCGAGATACGCAGAACTGATCGAGAACCTTAAAAAGCATCAATAAGCAAGGAGTGATTGATTTGGAATTGGTTAGCAGCAGAGAAAGAAGAATAATCCTGCAATTGCTGCGTTCCAGAAACCAATTCATCTCCATTCGAGAGCTGGCAGAGCTATTACATGTCAGCTCTCGAACTATTCACCGGGAATTGAAGCAAGTGGAACGGACACTTGCCGAGAATAAGCTGTCCCTGCTGCGCGTTACCGGATCCGGTATCCGGATTGAAGGAGAAAGGGAACAGATGGAAGCATTGCAAGAGCAGCTGCGTGATGCGGTCGAGGTAGATACGACCCAGGAAGAGCGGCTGCTTCATTTGCTTTATCTACTAGTTGAGGCTGCCGAACCTGTTAAAGTAGCTTATTTGGCAAATGAAGTGCAATTATCGAAGACGGCTTTATCCATGTATTTGGATGCATTGGAAGCAAGACTAGCCGATTATTCGCTGTCCATCATAAGGCGTCGAGGTGTTGGAGTTGAGCTGGATGGAGAAGAGAACGAAAAAAGGAAGGTACTCGTCCAGCTCATGATGGAACAGCTGGATCAAGCATCCATCTATACTTTTACAAATGATCACGAAGAACAGAATTTGCATCAGTTCCTTCAAAACATCATAAAGGATCAGCGTATGACAATGGTCGAAAAGTACGTAATGGATCATTTGACCAAACTGTCGTATTCCATTGCAGATAATGCCTACGTTGCATTGATCACCTATATCAGTATTACAATCAAAAGAATACAGCAGGCCAAGAGCGTTACACTATCTCCCCCGCTGCTCGAATCTTTGCAAAAAACGGAAGAATATACGATTGCCGCGGCACTCTGCAGGGAATTGGAAGATACCTTCCCTGTAACGTTTTCAGCTTCTGAGATCGGTTATATTGCCGTACAGATCCAAGGTGCGAAGCGGAACGAAACGAAACATTGCTCTGATCCACTGTTTGAGCTGCAAGTACAAGCTTTCATCCAATTGGTTGCTGCTTCGATACAGCTGCCGCAGCTGGAAAAGGACGAAACTTTTACTGATGGACTGCTCGCTCATATCGAACCGGCTATCAGCCGAGCGAGGGAAGGTATTCAAACGTACAATCCGCTTACAGAGAAGATTGAACAAGATTATCAAGAAGTTGTAGCCGCAGTTCGAGAAGCTCTTGAAACGGTGTTTCCTACCTTTCGTTTCGGACAAGGAGAAGTTGCCTTCCTGGCACTGCACTTCGCTTCTGCAAGGGAAAGACAGCGCAGCAGACAACGATTGCATGCCTTAGTCGTTTGCGCAAGCGGGATTGGCACTTCCAAGATGCTTGCCAGCAGGCTGCAGAATGAGTTTCCCGAAATCACCCAGGTGTCGCTGTCATCTTTTCTAGAGTTGAAAGATATGGAGTTGGAAAGCTTTGATTTGCTTATTTCAACAATCAGCCTTGACCAATTCCACCGCCAATACTTGCTTGTCAATCCACTCCTGCCTGGACCGGATGTCAAACGAGTAGATGCATTCATTCAACAGGAACTTCCGACTATTTATAAGAAAAGAAAACATATAGCACCCACTAAAGCGTCACCCGCAACATTTCCGACAGTTTCAGCTTTCGATTCAAAATTAGAGGAATTGAAGAAATTGACAGCGGCGACTCGAACTGTATGGAATAACTTTATGATCGATGAGACATATCAATCGCAGATAGATTTGTTCTCCTATATCGATCAGCGTGCAGCGGATCATGCTGTCATCAAGAAACAAGGAACGCTTGCAATCCTTCTCCGACAACGTGATGAGCTCGGAGGAATGGGTATCCCTGATACAAGAATGGCTTTGTATCATAGTCGCAGTACAGAAATCGAGCAGCCCGCATTTTGGATGATGGCGCTATCCTCCCCTATTATGATCAAGGGGATGGACAACAAAGTGATGGAGGCTGACCGCCTTTTCATCCTTGCTGCACCGGACAATTTGCCTGCGAGCTGTTACGAGCTGTTCAGTAAGATCAGTATCCTTATTTTAGAAGAGCATATTCAGCACATGATTCGTTCTGCGGATCAGGATGCACTCAGCAAGGAATTGGCGCAGCTGCTCACTGCCCACATCCAACAATTCACAGATCACTTAGGAGGGTAATCATGGAAGTATTACAAGAAGCAAATATTTTGATGAACACGACATTGGACAATCAGGAAGATGCTATCCGGAAAGCCGGCCAAATTCTTGTGGATAATGGCTATGTAAATGAAACGTATGTGGATAAAATGATCGAACGAGAAGCATTGACATCTACTTATATGGGTAATTTCGTAGCTATTCCGCATGGTACAGAAGATGCAAAAGGCGAAGTTATCGCTTCCGGTATCTCTATCATTCAGGCACCAGAAGGCGTTACATTCGATGGTAATGAAGTGAAGCTCGTTTTCGGTATTGCCGGTAAAAACAATGAACATTTGGATATCCTTTCGCAAATTGCTATCGTTTGCTCCGAGGAGGAAAACATTGAAAAGCTTGTGAATGCAACAAGCAAACAGGAGATCATTGACATGTTCTCTGAGGTGGATGCGTAATGAAGAGCGTACACATTGGTGCCGGCAATATCGGCAGAGGCTTTATCGGCGCCCTTCTCTCTCATGCGGATGTACATGTTACTTTTGCTGATGTGAACAGTGACATCATCTCTGCTTTGAAGGAAAAGCAGCAATATGAAGTCGTCTATGCACAGGAAGAAGCACATTCCGAAACCATAACCGGTGTTACTGGTTTAAATAGCGCCACAGAAGAAGAAGCTGTCATCAAAGCAATTGCAGAAGCTGATCTTGTTACGACCGCAGTCGGCCCATCCATCCTGCCTCATGTTGCACCTGTAATCGCCAAAGGACTCGTCAAACGGGCAAAACAGCCCAAACCGGTCCATGTCATTGCATGCGAGAATATGATCCGGGGATCAAGCCAGCTGCGTGAGTTTGTCATTTCTCACATCGATGAACAGGATATGGAAAATGTAAAAAGCTATACAGCATTCTGCGATGCTGCTGTTGATCGGATTGTTCCGATTCAGGAGCAGCAGGATTTGCTGACAGTCCAAGTGGAACCTTATTTCGAATGGGTTGTGGAGAAGAAGAACTGGCAGGGTGAACTACCAGCAATAGATGCTATCACTTTTGTTGATAATCTGGAGCCTTATATTGAAAGAAAGCTTCTGACAGTTAATACGGGTCATGCTGCCATTGCCTATGCTGGCTACGCAAAAGGCTACGATACAATCATCGACGCTATTAAAGATGAAGAGATTCTTACTTTAGCTAAGCGGGCGCTGCAAGAAACAAGCTCTCTATTACAAGAAAAATGGGGCTTCGAGGAAGATGACCTGTCCCACTATATCGCAAAAATCCTTCAGCGTTACCAAAACCCATACATTTCAGATATGGTGACACGCGTGGGACGCGGACCGATCCGTAAGCTTGGACCTAAGGATAGATTGGTCTACCCAGCACAAGCATTGCTGGAGCAAGGCAAATCGGCTGATGCGCTACTTACGACAATCGCTTTTGCATTGGAATTCGATCCAGAAGGCGATGATGAAGCGAAAGAGTTGCAGGAACGCATCAAGTCTGAAGGAGCAGCTTCCGCTTTATCTCATATTAGCGGACAGCCTAAAGACAGCGAGCTAGTAAAGCAAGCTATCGAAAAATATGAACAACAAAAAGACAGAGCGTAAAGCCTGACCAAAAAGGAGGATCAATCCGTTCCATTTTGAACGGATTGATCCTCTTTTTTTATGTTATATCTTTCATTAACTTTATGATACGTCTCCTGCAAGACCTCTGCATACCTTTTCCCGTCGTTAGCCTCTATCTCCGCAAGGAATCGTTGAACTGTTTTAAATGTTATGTTCGATAGATTTTACTGTAGGCATAGATGCAAATACAAATTCTAT
This sequence comes from Terribacillus aidingensis, assembly GCF_040703035.1. Lineage (NCBI taxonomy): Bacteria > Bacillati > Bacillota > Bacilli > Caryophanales > Bacillaceae > Terribacillus > Terribacillus aidingensis. The sequence goes on from NZ_CP159996.1 coordinate 2,938,053, forward strand.
TCCCTTAAGTTGGTCTTTTCATTTTGTCTTCAATAAACGCTTTTGCATCCAGATAGCTGCCTGCATGCCATCCCCCATCGCGATACTGACCTGCTCAGAATGAACCGTAATATCTCCGGCTGCCCAGACTCCTTCTACGCTTGTTTCCTTTGTACGGGGATTGTTTTCTATATGCTTATTCTTATGAAGTTCCACGCCCAATGATTCTGCCAGCTCGCTGTTCACTTTGTTCTTACCAAAAGCAACGAAAGCTTTCTCCGCCCATAGCTTCTCGCCATTCACTAGGAAGCCTTCCAATTTATCCTCGTCGTCTAGTACGACTTCTTGGATCGGCTGGTCATAGTATTCGATCGAGTGCTTTTTCAATTTCTCGAAAGTTTCCTCGGACACCGGCTCCCGCTCATGATTAACAAAGACTATATCATCCGACCAGTAATGAAGCATGATGGCTAAATGTGCCCCTGCTTCTCCTGAACCAGCAACAACTGTCCGCTTGCCGCTTATTTCATAGCCATCACAATCAGGGCACACATACACATCCGTACCAAGCAGCGGATACAGCTCCTTGATCGGTATACGGTCTGTTATTCCTGTCGAGAACAACAGAAGTTTTGCATCATGCGTATTTCCGTCTGCTGTTTTGACTGTGAAGCCTTCCTTCCATTTCTCCACTTCCACTGCTTCCTGCTGTTCAATACTAATACAGCCATACGAATCAATCTGTTTCCTGCCCAGCTCCAGCAAATGATTTCCTGATACCCCATCTGGCCACCCAATTAAATTATGGTAGCTTTTGCACCAATGCGATCTTCCGTCATTACGCTTATCGAGAACAAGTACATCACGCTTGTATCTGCCGAACTGTATAGCAGCTTGAATACCTGCGATTCCGCCGCCAATAATAATTACCTCATACATTAACTTGCCTCCTAAAATTTATAGCAATGTTTCTGCACCGTCCGCATAAAGGACACTTCCTGACATATGCCCGGAAGCATCGGATGCGAGAAAGCAGACAATAGATGCTACATCTTCTGGCTTACCAGGCTCCCCTTTTAAAGGATGCTGACCTTTGGGAAAGATTTTGGGTATTTCCACTTCTGCCAGATGCTCCTCGTCTTTGTTCGTCCGTTTTTCAATATTCGTTTCGATTCCACCTGGGCAAATGACATTCACCCGAATACGATAAGCCGATAACTCCAATGCAGCCATTTTACCGAAAGCAGTTTCTGCAGCTTTTGAAGCACTGTACGCACTCATGCCGAAACCAGAAAATGTACGATTTCCATTTATTGAACTTGTAATGATGATACTCCCGCCATTGCTTTTCATGTAAGGGATGGCGAATTTTACTGTCAGAAAAGTACCTTTCGCATTCGTTCCGAGGGTCTTATCCCAATCCTCCTCAGGCAAATGTTCAATCGGAGAAAGCGTGCCGTTGATGCCCGCATTAGCAAAGACGATATCCAGCTGTCCGAACTTATCCAGCACTTGCTTGTACGCCTCCTGCAGCTGACTGCTATCTGCTACGTTGACTTTGGCTGCTATCGCCGCTCCTCCAGCTGACTCGATTTCTGTTGCTGTCTTCTCTACAGCAGAAGCGTCCATATCAAACAACCCTACTCGGACACCCTTTTCAGCTAGCATGGCGGCAGCTGCCTTTCCGATACCAGATCCCGCTCCAGTCACAACCGCCACCTTACCATTCAATGATGCATCCATTCCGTCATCCACTCCTTCATCTATTTACTAGTTATTTCCTTACTAATCCTGAAGTAAAACCCGATCCATCAAAAAAGAGTATCCGTATAGGATACTCCATTAGTGTTCGTCTTCGTTTTTCAGCGCCAAGCGAATATGAGCCAAATGATGTTTGCCATGCCAAGCATAGATGCCGATATTTTCTTTCAAGCTCACCTCACCTGATTCCGGATGCCGGAATGTCCGAGCCAACTGTTCGGCAGTAAGTGATTGCAGCAGAATAACCCATTTATGGTGGATGGAATCAAGCAGATTTAAAGCAGCTTGAGCTGGCATGTCATAGTCTGGCAGCTTGGCCCATTCTGCTTCTTCGTATGATTTAATGATTGGATTTTCTTCTGTCAATGCCAATTTGAAACGGATGAAGGAGTTAAGATGGCTGTCAGCTAAATGATGTACAAGCTGCTTGATAGTCCAGCCACCTTCCCGATATGTATGCTGGAGATCAGACTCTGACAGCCCCCTCACTAATGATGTTACCTGCTCTGGCAGCTGGTTTATTTCTTCTATCCACCGCTTCACTTGCTCCTCCGCTATAGGTCCTTCCTGTCGAAACTGACCAATTGGATATTTCCTGTCCATCAAACCCCTCCTTCACTTCATTTTAGATAATTTTACCATAGAAAAAAGCCTGCACCCACTGGGCACAGGCTTTTTTCAAGATACTTGTGAAGCTGCGTTTGCTTCTGTAATCCGGGCTTCTGTTTCTTTATCGAAGAAATGTACTTGATCCATATCGAACAATAGCGTGCGCTTATCCTTGTTCTTAATATCCGAACGGGCGTCAACGCGAGCAACAAATTCCTGTCCAGCCATATCCGCATAAAGGAAGCTTTCAGCACCCATCAATTCGACTACATCGATTGTCGCTTCCACTTCATGCGCATGCGCCAGGCTTTCTTCATAATCTGCATCGTGGATATGCTCTGGCCTGATACCCATTACAACCTCGCCGCTGCCATAGCCTGCCTCTTGCAGCATTTTTCGTTTTGATGGCGGAAGCTGGAATGTAACATTGCCTAATTTTGCTTTGCCATCCTGGATAGTCACGTTGAGGAAGTTCATAGATGGAGAACCGATGAAGCCGCCTACGAACATATTATTTGGATTGTCATACACATCCTTCGGTGCACCTACCTGCTGGATGATACCGTCTTTCATGACAACAAGACGGCTTGCCATCGTCATTGCTTCTGTCTGGTCATGCGTTACATAGATTGTAGTCGTCTGCAAGCGCTGGTGAAGCTTTTGGATTTCCGCACGCATCTGCACACGCAGCTTTGCATCCAAGTTGGAAAGCGGCTCATCCATGAGGAATACTTTCGCATCACGGACAATCGCACGTCCTAGTGCAACCCGCTGACGCTGACCTCCGGAAAGGGCTTTCGGCTTCCGGTTTAAGTAATCTGTCAATCCCAGAATCCGGCTTGCTTCCTGCACTCGTTTGTCGATTTCGTCCTTTTTGAATTTACGCAGCTTCAGACCGAATGCCATATTATTGTATACGTTCATATGCGGATATAGCGCATAGTTTTGGAATACCATTGCAATATCCCGATCCTTTGGAGGGATATCGTTCATTCGTTCTCCGTCCATATAGAAGTCACCGCCTGAAATTTCCTCCAGACCAGCAATCATACGTAAAGTCGTTGATTTCCCGCAGCCGGAGGGACCAACGAAAACGATGAATTCTTTGTCATCTATCTCTAAGTTGAAATCTTCAACTGCCGTAACGTTCTTATCATAGACTTTCTGGATATTCTTCAACTGTATTTTAGCCATGTAAGCGCCTCCTTTTGTATACCTTTACTTTACCTTGTTTCGGAGTTTATTTCCATTTGTCACTTGCACAAAATGTAAGCGCTTTTATTGTGCGATATGCTAAGAAGCGCAGCTTTAGCTACGCTTCATCTCTCCTTCTTCCAAGAGCACTGTATCGTCCAAATAGACCGTCGGAGCTTTTACAACGCAATCGATATGGACACCAGCAGCCACCATGCCTCCGAAGGTGTTGTTGCTGCCAAAAGCGATATGAATCGTTCCATATACTTTTTCATCCTCCAGGACATTGCCAGTGATTCTGGCTTTGTCATTCGTACCAACACCGAATTCCGCTACATTGCGGCCATCACCACTTCCAAGCATTTGCAGCAGCATTTCTCCTTGCCGGCCAGTAGCTTCTGTCAAACGCCCTTCTTCTATTGTAAGAAGAATAGGTTCCTCCATCTTGCCTAAACCTGAAATCGAGCCATCGATCCATAAACGGCCTGAAGCTGTACCTTCCAATGGCGCGATATATGCTTCACCAGAAGGCAGGTTTCCGGATTGCCCCTTTTCCCGATAAATACCTGTACTTGGTACGCCGCTGCGGCCTTGGATGGAGAAGCTTAGTTCTTCGCCGTCTTTTTGGATTGTTACTTGTTTCGATTGGCTCAATTTTTCCGTTACTTCATATGTCATTCTTTCAACTGTATCATAATCTGTACTTATTGCGCCTTCCAAAAACATATCATATGTAATCCCCGGCATCGTCGCAACGCGAACTCCGGCTGCTACCGCATCTTTTTTTGCCTGTGTATGCGTTAGGGAATGCTCTGTAATACAAACTGCTACATCACAGTGCTTCATTGCTTCTGCCACTCCGCTCGGCGGTTCTTGACCAGACTTCTCCCTATCTTGCATAACTAGCAGCAATGTTTCCGACCCGATTGATCTGCCAGCTGCATAGAGGGCTTCCGCCAGCTCCTTCTTACTGTCATCTGTTACGATAAGCAAGGTTTCTTCTTTTTTCAGTGCCAAACTGCTGCTCAATACATTCCTGCTATTCTCCACCAATTTACTTCCCATTGGATATCCCTCCTGTTTCTTCCTATTATACACAAAGAAACCGACTGCTTAAGCAGACGGTTTCTAATTCAGATGAATAGAAGCAAACTGACAGCCATCACCATCATGCCGCTGATCAATCCATAAATGGAGGTATGACCTTCATCGTATTTCTTAGCAGCTGGCAGCAGCCCGTCAAGTGAGATAAAGACCATGATTCCTGCTACTGCAGCAAAGATAACTCCAAACATAATATCGTTCAGGAACGGCATCAGAACAAGGTAAGCAAGAACGGCCCCTACTGGTTCCGACAAACCAGATAAGAAAGAAAGCCCAAAAGCCTTCTTCTTATTGCCCGTCGCAAAGTAGACTGGCACAGCAACAGCAATTCCCTCCGGAATGTTATGGATAGCAATGGCGACTGCAATAGCTATGCCAAGTGAAGGATCCTGCAAGGCAGACGTGAAGGTGGCAATACCTTCCGGGAAGTTGTGGATGGCAATAGCCAATGCGGTGAAAGTCCCCATTTTGAGCAAGGCTTGATTCTGTACTGGATTATCCATCTCCTCCACTTTCTTGCCTTCATGCGGGTTGTTTTGCTTTGGTATCAACTTATCGATTAGTGCAATGAGGAGCATACCACCGAAGAATCCTCCTACAGTTGCCCAGTTACCTGCCTGGATACCCATCGCGCCAGTCAAGGCGTCTTTTGCCTTGACGAAGATTTCGACCATTGACACATAAATCATCACCCCGGCAGAAAAACCGAGACTGAGTGATAAGAATTTTGTATTTGTTGTCGAAGTAAAAAATCCCATCAGACTGCCTATACCTGTTGCAAGGCCGGCCATCAAGGTCAAACCTAAGGCCAGTAATACGTTTTCGTCCATCATTGCCCTCCTTGTTCTGCTCACAATCTATTTTCTCTTATTATGCACTATAACAATAAAGTTTCCTAGTAGAAACTTTTAAGCATTAGAAACCCCTATCCCTCCATACTATATGCAATACAAAGCCTAAGTTTCCAATAAAAAAAGCTGGCATCGATTGCCAGCCTCGTTTTATTCCAATGCATCGACGAACTCCATATTGACCAGCTCTTCGTATTTGTATTCTCCCTTATATACACCTGTCTTCGTGACTACATCCATCGTCTTATCTGTTGCTTCCTCTGTTATATACCCATCCTTGCTCCATAGTTCATCAGCATACGCCCGATCCAGTGAGGCTTGCAGACTCGCTTCCTCTGTTGTAGGAAACTCCTTCTTTAATACCCGCATCGCCAGCTCTTCATCCTTATCTACTGCTTTCAAAGCTTTTGTAATAGCAGTCACGAATTTCTGGACAGTTTCGGGATCTTCGTCAATGGTAGACTGCTTTACACTGATGACACTATACGGATAATCTCCCAAACTAGGAAATCCATAAAAAGGTTCCTTCCATACCCCTTTTTCAATACCATCGTATATTTGCGGTTCAGCTCCATTGGCAATATCCGCCTGGCCGTTTTCCACTAATGATACGACTGCACTTGCGTCGGCAGGCTCCTCAAGTAAAACGTCTTTGCCTGGCTCCATACCGAGCTCCATGATCAAATAACGTGTCAGCAGGTTCGGACTGCCGCCATAACGCCCAGCAGCGATTGTTTTTCCTTCCAGGTAAGCTGCCAGCTCTTCCTCTGATGCTCCTGCAGGAGGTGTGTCTCCGCCTGCCATCAAGTAGACATTCGCTCGATTAACCACGTTGACGACAGATACGATTGGGTCATTTGAGTCGATATTGGCAAGGGCATTCGAATCCGGACCGGCGATATTACCCCAGGCATCACCACTTACAACGGTTGTCACATGTGCTCCGCCAGTTGCGGTTACTACTTCTACATCCAGTCCTTCATCCTCAAAATACCCTTCATGGATTGCTGCATACAGCGGCAGATAGCCAGTCAAGTGCACTGGTTCTGCAATAGTGATTTTCTTCAGCTTCTCTTCCTCACCGCCACCTGTACATCCTGCCAGGATACCAAGCAAAACTGCCAAACAAATCACACCAAACAACCGTGCTTTACTCATTGGACACCTCCTATTGTTTCGGCTCTTGACCGCGAAGCAATAACTTTTCCAAGCTGACTGTCCCTGCGTACATGAGCAAAGACAATAGTGACAATACGACAACACCTACCCAAACAAGGTCAATATCTAAAATCTGTCCTGCATAAAGGATCATCCTGCCAATCCCTTGACGGGAACTGATGAATTCTCCGACGATGGTTCCTGCAAGCGCCAATGCGATATTGATTCGCAGACTGCTGACGATCCAAGGCATCGTTGTCGGGACAACTACTTTTGTAAAGACATGTCTGCGTTTCGCCCCTAAAGAATAAAGCAGCTTTTCCAGATCTCTATCAATTGCTTTAATGCCGCTATGAGCAGCCAGTGCAGTTACGATAACTGTCATCAGGAATGCGAGCATCACTTTGGAAAAGAATCCGATGCCGAAAAGAATAACAATGACCGGCCCAAGCGCAAGCTTTGGAATGGCATTAAATGCAATTAAATAGGGCTCTGATATTCTTGAATAGTAAGCAGACCACCAAAAAGACAGACCGACCAGGGAGCCAATAACGGTTCCTGATGCAAAACCAGCAAGTGTGGCAAGCGATGTATAGACCAAGTCATCCCAAAGCGTGCCTTCCAAAAATGCGACTTTGGCAGTTTCATAGATTGTACTTGGACTGCTCCAATAATAAGGATCCATCACCTCGTATCGTGTCAGAACCTCCCACAGCACAATCATCAGAATCCCAAGACCAATCTGACCGCCGAATACTATACGCTTCATGCGCTGCAGGCGTTTTTTCTCATCCTCGATGTAGCGTTTCTTTTCAGGTTGTGCCATTGTCTTTCGGTTCCTCTCTAAGCAAATCCAGCAATGTTTGCTTTAATGATATGAAATTGTCCGACAGCAATGTCTCTTCCCCGCGCGGCCGTTCCAATTCCACGTGAATTTTTGCTTTAAGCTTGCCGGGACGATGCGACAGGACATAAATATCATCTGATAAGTAAATTGCTTCATCTATATCATGGGTGATGAATAAAATAGTTTTCTGAAAATCCTCCCAAATGCGTAGCAGCCATCCTTGCATCTGCAGTCTCGTCTGTGCATCAAGCGCCCCGAACGGCTCATCAAGCAGGATCACATCCTGGTCATACAGCAGCGTCCGCAATAATGCTGCCCGCTGTCGCATACCGCCTGATAACTCTGGCGGATAATTATTTTCAAAGCCTTGCAAACCATATCTCTCTAGTAATGGCTGAGCTCGCTTCCTGGCCTCCCGCTTCGAAACACCCTTGACTTCCAAGCCTAGAATCACATTATCCAAGATTGTCCGCCATGGCAGCAGAAGATCCTTTTGAAGCATATATCCGACATAACCACTCTTGCCGACAATATCCTGCCCATCCAATAGGATTTTTCCAGTGGTCGGTTTAATAAGCCCGGCAATCATATTAAAGAGTGTCGACTTGCCGCAGCCACTGGGGCCAATAATACTGACAAATCGTCCAGCAGGTATTTGCATTGTAGTCTCCTGCAATGCAACAACTTCCTGTCCGTCGCGTCTGAATATCTTGCTAGCATCTACGACTTTTAATTTATACATTGCGCCACTCCTGTCATTTCTATAGACCCATCATACGCAGGAGCGTGCTAAATGATTACAAATTAATAGCATGTCCAGCACAATTTTCCTTATTTCCGCAAAAAGCACAAAAAAACAGCCTGCACAGTCGGATATGCCACGCAACATATCACCTGTACAAGCTGTAAGACAAGCCGAACAATGCATTCTGCTTGCAAATGAGAGGGATTAACCGAGAACATGACGAATGTTGCCTATTGGTTACAGTTCGTTTGTTACCCGAAAATCTTACCCTTACTTTAGCATAGGGAATATAGGATAACAGCAAACTTGTAAGAAAATATGACGCCCTTTTTACAAAGAAACAGCCAATGCGTAAATGCACTGGCTGTACTTGTCATAAAACTTTACTCAAGAAAGCTTTTGTCCGTTCTTCCTTCGGATTATTGAAAATTTCCTCCGGTTTCGCTTCCTCTACGATATAACCGCCATCCATGAACAGCACCCGATCACCGACTTCGCGCGCAAAGCCCATTTCATGCGTCACAACTATCATGGTCATGCCTTCATTCGCAAGCTGCTTCATAACTTCGAGCACTTCACCGACCATCTCTGGATCAAGTGCAGATGTTGGTTCATCGAACAGCATCACCTTCGGTTCCATGCATAAAGCACGAGCAATTGCGACACGCTGCTTCTGTCCGCCGGAAAGCGATTCAGGATATACGCCCGCTTTGTCCTCCAGACCAACTTTACGAAGCAGTGCAAGAGCCTTTTCTTCCGCATCTTTCTTTTTCCATTTGCGGACAACCATCGGAGAAAGCATGATGTTCTCCAGTACTGTCTTATGAGGGAACAGGTTGAACTGCTGGAATACCATGCCGACATCTGTACGCACTTTATTAATGTTTACTTTTCTCTGGGAGATATCTGTTCCTTCTATATAAACATGACCACCCGTAATATTCTCGATTCGGTTGAGGCACCGAATGAAAGTGGACTTGCCGGAACCTGAAGGGCCGATAACGACGACCACTTCCTTTTCCTCTATTTCGACGTTAATGTCCCGCAGCACCTCGAGATCGCCGAACGACTTTTTTAGATTTTTTACGCTGATCATCTGTCGCATACTTCCTTTCCAAAAAGCTCTGTACATATGATAATACTAAACAAACGACGAAATATAAAACGGCAACAGCCAAATACGGCTCCCAAATTCGGGAAGTCGCGCCTACCGCTACTCTGCCCCAGTAAAACAGTTCCGGTGCAGCAATGACGGCTCCAAGTGAGGAATCCTTCACCAACACAATAAATTCATTGCCAAGCGGCGGAATCATCCGTTTGAATGCCTGCGGCAGCACGACATGCCGCAGCACTTGCGCATGGTTCATACCGAGACTGTATGCAGCCTCCCGCTGCCCCTTATCGATTGAGTTGATACCAGCACGGAAGATTTCTGCAATATAAGCTGCAGAATTCAATGCCAAAGCCACGATCAATGATATAAGCGGCTCCGGCGGCTTAATGAAAATCGGCATCACCGCAAAGTGGATCAAAAAGATCTGTACTAACAGCGGGGTGCCTCTGAAAATATTCACATACCAAATGAACGGCAGCCTGAGGATCGGATTGTTCAAGCTTTTCCCCATTCCGATCACTAGTCCGATCAAAGCCCCAATGAGGAACCCTATCAAAGACGCCAGGATTGTATAACCTAATCCTCTCATGAAGAAAGGCATATATTCACTAATAATTTCCCATCTAAAATCCATTTCTCTCACCTCAGTATAGCTGATAAATCAACACATAAATATAGCGTAACGGTAATTATCGTTACGCTATATGATTCTTCTTATGGCTGTGCGCTTTCCAGACCTTCAATATCTGGTGTACCTTCGAACCATTCCTGATAAATCTCTTCATACGTTCCGTTTTCCATGATCGTGTGAATAGCTTCATCTATTTGTTCTTTATATTCACTGTCCTTCGGAAGCAGCATACCGTAGTATTCCTGTTCAAAGTTCTCATCGTCTTCAACTAAAGTAAGATTGGCATCAGGATTATTTTTCACATAATGCTGAGCTACTGCGATATCGGTAACAACAGCCTCTACATCACCGTTTTGCAAAGCCATCATAGTTGCTGCAGATGAATCGTACTTAGAAAGATTACTGCTGTTCTCCCCAACAAGTTTCTGTGCAGCTTCATCACCAGTCGTACCGTTCTGTACGCCGATCTTCATCCCTTGCAGATCATCGGCTGATTGAATATCTGTTCCTTCTGGTACAGCGATAACTTGCGTTGCCTCGAAGTAAGGTGCTGAGAAGTCATAAGTTTCTTTTCTCTCATCCGTTATTGTGATACCAGCCATTCCAGCTTGCAGCGTTTCATCCTCTACTCCGACAAGCATCGGATCCCAGCCAGTGTTTTCGTATTCATAATCGAGACCTGCTTCTTTCATGACAGCATCTAGCAAATCTGCATCAAATCCAACAATTTTATCACCTTCCATGGATTCGAAAGGAGCGAAGGTCGCTTCTGTTCCGATAGTGAGTTTCTCTTCACCAGAACCACTTGATTCGTTATTGGATATACACGCACTTAAGAATAAAACACTAAAAAGTCCCGCTGCTGCCATGAGCTTCTTTACTGATTTCATAGTTGATCTCCCTTTTCTATCTATATTGTAAACTTGCAATAAAATCTATAATTATTCATTCCGGTGCATTTATTTTACATAACATCCTATGCCTTGTAAATATAAAAATAGAACAAATCATTACTTTTCGACTATTTACGCTGTTTAAATTGTCAGTATATTGAGATTTTGTGTTACAGTACACGTATACCATAGGAAAGCAGGGGAATATATGACATCAACCAGCAAAGTATTCGCAAAGGAGTTTGAGCAGCTTATAGATCTTCAGCAAGTACGTGACGCCCTCTATTTTCTCAAGCAGGATAATGAACAGACGACAAAGGATCAAATAGAAGTGACAGAAGTGGAAGCACCTCCCTTCAAAGAAGAAGACCGCGCAGCCTTTTTCAAAGAGAAACTGGCAGCTTTTGGCTTGGAGGACTTGAAAACAGATGACGAAGGAAATGTATATGGCATACGAAAAGGCAGCGGCAAAGGACCTACGGTTGTCATCGCAGCCCATTTGGACACCGTCTTTCCTGCTGGAACAAATGTGAAAGCAAAAATTGAAGATGGAATCGTCTATGCTCCCGGAATCGGGGATGACGGACGCGGCTTGGCAGTTTTACTGACTTTACTGCGTACTTTGGAAGAAAATAAGATTGAAACGGAAGGAGATATCGTTTTCCTTGCTGATGTCGGAGAAGAAGGTCTGGGAGACTTGCGTGGAATGAAAGCATATTTCCGGGATAATACATATGTGGATGGCTTCATTTCTGTGGAACCAGGTGCGCCTGGCGACTTAATTTATTGCGGTGTCGGCAGCAAACGCTACAATGTAACCTTCAAAGGAAAAGGCGGACACAGCTTTGGGGACTTTGGTACTTCAAGTGCCATTCATGCAGCTGGACGCGCTATCGCTGCGTTAGCAGATCTGACCGTTCCAAATGATCCGAAGACAACATACAACGTCGGCACGATTCATGGTGGTACATCCATCAACACCATCGCACAACACGCAGGATTCCAGCTGGATTTACGTTCTGTATCCAGCGACGCTCTTGCAGAGTTGGAAGCCAACGCACTAGCTATCATTGAAGAAGCGGCACAGGCAGAAGGCGAAGCACGAAAGCAGCCGGGCAGCATCTCCGTTACGACAGAGCTTGTAGGAGACAGACCTGCTGGCAGCCAGCCAAAAGATGCACCGATTCGTCACATTGCACTACAGGCGGCTGAAGTTCTTGGTATTGAAGTAGAACGGGAGGAACCGCTTAGTACCGATGCAAATGTTCCGATCAGCCTGGGTATTCCAGCCCTAACACTAGGCGGCGGCGGTAACAGCGGCGGACACCATACACTGGAGGAGTTCTTCGATCCGACGGATGCCTTCTACGGACCGCAGCGAATTCTGCTTGCCCTGCTTGGAATGGTTGGCGTTAAGGATGCGACCGCTCCAATGCTTCCTATCCGAAACTAAAAAATAAGCAAGAGCCGGTACCGGCTCTTGCTCATTTTTTTCAATTATGCGGAGGATATTCATATTGGATATCGTCCCATTTACGAGAATACTTAACGCTCAAGTCTACCCCTTCAAAATACCATGCATCTGAACGTTCGACGAAGAATGTTATACCCTGTACTTCCTCACTTGTAATTGGATCATTTGGCTGTTCCGCGGAAATACCAAGTGAAAATCCTTCTTTAATGCCGCCCATCCCGCCATAGCGAACATAAAAACGCACAGCACTGCCAGGTTCAAGGTCCATTTCTTGAACAAACCAGTTTGATGCGGGCTTTGTAATGGAGATCTGCATAATTTCACCCCTTCTATACAACTATAACAAATAGTGACAAAGTGTACCTCATTCGACAAAAATCAAACGAAAACATTGATAATTATTAATAAAAAGTTTACAATCTCTAGAGGATAGTTTACAAAAAATTATCATTATATGTTCCCAGGAACAACCCTATTCAAACACCATTCGGAGGTTTTGTAATGTTCAAGAAGAAACAAGACAAATTCTCTTTGCTTTTAGCTGATATAGCAAAGAATATTGATGAGACTGCTGACTTTTTTGTTACGTATAAAGTGAAAGATGCAGCAACTTTATCCGAGTTTTCCAATAAATTGAAGGAATACGAGACAAAAGGTGATCAGCTTGTACATACGATCATCAAGGAATTGAATCATGCCTTCATTACACCAATCGAACGCGAAGACATCCTTCAGCTGACGAACAGCTTGGATGACGTACTTGATGGAATAGAAGAATTTTCTGGAATGATGGACACTTATGGTATCTATTCTTCCGATAGCTTCATCGACCAGTTTACAGAAGAAATCCGTTCTTGTGCAAAGGAAATCTTGATTACAATCGATTTGCTTTCACACAACAAACTGAAAGAAATACAAGAACATGCAATCAAAATCAAGGAGCACGAGCAAAACTGTGACACGATCTTCCGTAAATCCTTGAAACAGCTCTTCCAGAACGAAAAAGATCCAATCAAGGTGATTCAGTACAAAGAGTTGTACTACATCCTTGAAGAAATCGCCGACAGCTGTCAGTCTGTTGCGAACAATCTTGAAACAATCATCATGAAGAATTCGTGAGGCGTAAACAATGGATGTTTTATTAGTACTAACCATCTTAACCGTCATTTTCGCCCTTGCATTTGACTTTATCAATGGCTTCCATGATACGGCCAATGCTATTGCAACATCTGTATCAACTAAAGCATTGAAACCAAGACACGCTATCATTTTGGCAGCAGTCATGAACTTTGTGGGTGCCATGACTTTTACTGGAGTGGCAAAGACAATTACAAGCGATATCGCTAATCCGAATGACATCGTCAACGGATCTGTCGTTATCCTGGCTGCACTGATTGCAGGAATTGCATGGAACTTAATTACGTGGTACTACGGTATCCCGAGCAGTTCTTCCCATGCCATCATCGGTTCTCTTGCAGGCGCAGTTATAGCATCAAGCGGATTTGGAATTCTCAATGTAGAGGGATTTTTGAAGATCCTGCAAGCTTTGATCATTTCCCCGATTCTGGCTTTTGTTGTAGGTTTTATTCTATATAACATCATCAAGCTGATTTTCCGGGAAAAGAACTTGCCGAAGACAAACAAGAATTTCCGTCGCGTACAGATCTTGACTGCAGCGCTGCAATCATTTACCCATGGTACAAACGATGCCCAAAAAGCAATGGGGATCATCACGATGGCATTGATCACAGCAGGTCTGCACACAACATCTGATATTCCATTTTGGGTACAAGTTGCCTGTGCGACTGCGATGGGACTTGGTACTTCAGTAGGTGGATGGAAAATCATCAAAACTGTCGGTGGTAAAATCATGAAGATTCGTCCAGTGAACGGTGTTGCAGCTGATTTGACTGGAGCGTTCATTATTTTTGGTGCCACATATATTCATTTACCGGTAAGTACGACACATGTTATTTCCTCCTCTATCATGGGGGTTGGTGCAGCTCACCGACGCAAAGGCGTTAACTGGGGTACTGCAAAGCGCATGGTCATCACGTGGTTCATTACCTTACCGATCACTGCTACCCTAGGTGGCTTGATCTATTACATCTTAAATATTTTCTTCTAATATATAGAAAAGCACGCTTGGAATTAACCAAGCGTGCTTTTTTTAGTCTTTTCGCAATCGTCTTGCCAACACATTCCCGAATGTCTGCATTGCTTGTACAAGTATGATCAGGATGATGATAACGACATACATAACGACAGGCTCGAAGCGCAAATGCCCATATTGATATGCCAAATCTCCAAGACCGCCAGCACCGACTAAACCAGCCATTGCTGTGGCTCCGATCAATCCGATTGTTGCGATTGTTAAACCTAGAATCATCGTAGAACGTGCTTCCCTGATGATTACACTCCAGATTATTTTACTAGTCGATATCCCCATCGATTCATATGCCTCGATAACACCTTTATTCACTTCCAGTAGCGCAGATTCCATTAAACGCGCTATATAAGGAGCTGTATAGACAACAAGAGGAAGGATAACACCTTCTACGCCAATTGTGGTTCCGACCAAAGCCCTTGTCAGAGGTAAAAGCAGGAATAAAAGGATGATAAAAGGAATGGATCTGATTACGTTGATGATCGTATTCACGATTGAATAAAATACTCGATTCTCTGCTTGGCCGCCTTTTCTTGTCATGACCAGCAAAATACCTAGCGGCAGTCCGATCACGATTGAAATAGCTAATGAAATACCTGTCATCAGCAGCGTTTGCCAAAACGCCTCGGTGATGTCTGCACCCCATTCTGTCCAGAACTCAATCATGACGCCACCTCCTCAACCGTTACTTGCTGCGACTCCAAGTAAGAAATTGCCTTCTCCACTTCTGCTGGATCTCCTTGCAAATGGATAAGCAATTTACCAACGGAGCTGGCTTTCAGCTGATCAATTCCACCTGCCAGTATACTTGGAACAACATCAAATTTCTTTGTGATGGCCGCAAGGAATGGCTCATTGGAAGCTTCTCCGATAAACGTCAGTGAAACGAGACGCCCTGTAGCAGAAAGTCCTTTTTTCACGCTGTCCGGTACTTGGAAATTCGCATCATCAAAGACAAATTTCCGGGTCTGCGGATGTTTCGGTTTGGTAAAGACATCGATAACAGCGCCTTCTTCCACCAGCTCTCCATGGTGCATAACACCGACACGATCACAAATACGCTGGATGACATCCAGTTCATGTGTAATCAGGAAAATGGTGATGCCAAGCTCCTTATTCACTCGGAGCAGCAGTTCAAGGATGGAAGACGTCGTATTCGGGTCCAAAGCACTTGTTGCCTCATCACTTAACAGCACTTCCGGTTCTTGCGCAAGTGCTCGCGCGATAGCCACTCGCTGCTTCTGGCCACCAGATAATTGAGCCGGATATACATTCTTCTTTTCTTCCAGACCTACAATTTTCAGATACTTATCAACACGTTCCTTGATTTCATGCTTCGGTACCTTACTCAGCTTGAGTGGTCTAGCGACGTTTTCGTATACTGTTGCAGTCGTCAGCAGATTAAAATGCTGGAATATCATACCGATTTTCCCTCTTGCTTTACGAAGCTGCCACTTCTTAAGCTTCGTGAGGTCTACACCGTCGATGAATACTTCGCCCTCAGTCGGACGCTCCAGTAAATTGGCACAGCGGATCAGGGTACTTTTCCCTGCTCCGCTGAATCCGATGACGCCATAGATTTCACCTTTATTGATTTTCAAGGAGACGTTTTTCAACGCCTCCACTTTTTTCTTGCCAGTGGTAAAGGTCTTCGATACATTTTTTAGTTCAATCATACTGCTTCCCCCTTACCAGCTTGGAACAACGGATCCTTGGAATTCATCTTCCACAAACTGTTTCACTTCATCAGATTGGTAGATTTCTTGAAGCTTCTTCACAACCTCATCTTCCGTGTTCGCTGATCTTACAACAAAATAGTTGGACCAAGGATTGTTTTCTGATTCCTCTGCAAAGATTGCATCATCATTGATATTCAAGTCAGCACCCATCGCAAAGTTCGTGTTGATTGCCGCTGCTGCTACTTCTGGAAGCTGTGCTGGAAGCTGGGAAGCATCCAATTCAACGATTTCCAGGTTCAGTGGATTTTCTACGACATCTTTTGCCGTGGCAGAGTTTTCTGCTTCTGGATCAACTTTCAATACTCCAGCTGTCTCAAAGAGCTTCAACGCACGATATTCGTTGGCTGGATCATTCGGTACAGCGATCTTGTCGCCTTCCTTCAATTCAGAAATATCCGAAATCTTATCTGTATAAATACCCATTGGGAACGTTAGCGTCTTAAATACTTCTTTCAATTCATAACCTTGGTTCTTTACTTGGTCTTCTAGGAAAGGAAGTGTCTGATAGCTGTTCGCATCAAGGCTTCCATCATCCAACGCGCTGTTTGGTGTGTTGTAATCATTGAATGTTTTGATTTCGACATCGATACCTTCATCTGCTGCTAATTCTTTTACTTTTTCCATTACTTGCTCATGCGGTCCGCCGCTGACGCCGACCAATATTTTGTCATTTGCCAGTGCAGCAGATTTGTCATTGCCGCATGCCGCTAAGAATAATGCCAATAATCCGATAAGTCCAAAGCTTAAGATTTTTTTCATGTTGCTCTCCCCTTTTTCTTCGCTGTTATCAACTACAATAAAAAAGCGCCTCTCTAGAATAAGAGAGGCGCATGGTATCCGTATGCACTCATTCTCTTATCTCTCAGTACAGCTGTTCGCCGTCTGCAGGAATTAGCACCTAGATCATCGATCTGGTTGCCGGGCTTCATAGGACCTGTTCCTCCGCCGCTCTTGATAAGAATTTCATTATACATTTGTTGTTGATCTGTTTGTTACTTTACCTTCCAAACTAGTTATTGTCAATATAATTTTAAAATTTATAGAAAAATCAATCTGTTTTCTTGTATTATGATTGCTGGAGAGTATGCAGGCATTCAACCCAGTCTAAGAATACGAGAATATGACTGCATATCTTTAAAACAAACGATTGATCAAGCTGCAATTGCCGACAGAAGTCTACATTTATTCTTTGTGAATCACTTTGATAATGCTGTCTACTAATTGATTTATGACGAATTCGGCAGATTACCTTTTAGTTGTATATGCGTTTTGAATACTTTACTTCACGTATCCTATTTTTCATTAAAATTATTTAAACTGGCTAGATCACAGCATGTCAGAAAGTAATCCATTGATTTATAGAGTAGACTTTTTTGACAAAATAAAAAGCCGGATGATAACCATCCGGCTCTCCTGTGTACTAGGCCTCCCAACACATACGTACACACACTTACTCTCTCTGTATACCAAAGCGGGCGTTGATCTGCCCTCGCAGCATTTGCTGGCGGCTTTCTCGTTCCGCTTCTTTCCTCTTGTCTCTTAGCATCTGCTGACGAATTTCGAAGGTTTGCACACCCTCTTCCCTTTTGTTGGCGATCTCGATCAATTGCTCTACATCCGAAAAAGAGTACTTGCGATTTCCCTTCGCTGAACGTTCAGGAAAAATGAGCTTGCGTTCCTCGTAATAACGAATTTTGCGTTCAGTCAGACCAGTCAGCTCGCTCACAATACCTATTGTGATTACTTTCCTGTTCTTGTAAGAAGGCTCGTTACTCATCTGTTCACCTCATCACCATGTGCTGTTACTCCACATTATACCGTATTTATCCATTCATCCTAGTGTTGTGTGAGGAAACCTAACAAACAACAAAATAGTTCGTCAGCATCGCTAACATGTTTGATGCAAAATTATTCGGCTATAAGTATACTGAGCGTAACAGTAAAAAGGGAACATCAGAAAGGAGCGTCAAGCACGTGGCACATGATCAGGAAGCCCTTGATTTAGCCAAGCAAATCGTAGAACTCGACCTGAAGCGTGACGAGTGCTGGGAGGATCTTGCTGCACTTGCAGGAGACAGAGCATTCGAACTGCTTCGGCTCGTTCAGAATAGATAATATGAAAAAGGAGACCTGTAAAAGGTCTCCTTTTTATTTCACATAATTTGGGTAGTCTGTAATGATTCCGTCAACACCAGCTCGGATTAAAGGCTGGACTTCCCCAGGTGCCCGTACTGTCCATGGCATAATTCGCATTCCACGTGTATGGATTCTGCCAACTAATGTATCATCCTGTGTGACGTTTGTAAAATGCGTATTTACATAGTTTGCATACGTAGATATTTTATCAAGTTTACGATTTGTGAGGTCAGCACTTCTTGACGTCAATACACCAAGCGGTACATGCGGCAACAGCTGGGAAAGATACGCAATTGATCCAAAATTGAAGGATTGCAGAATCACTTCCTCATAAAGAACATTAGCCAAATCATATTTTTCCAGCAGTTCAGCTGCAGCTTCCTCTATTCCATCATAAAGCTCTGGCGATTTTAATTCGATCAGGAACTTTGTTTTTCCTTTATACCTTCTTATTACATCCTCTAACAACGGGATTCGCTGACCTTCATACACCGAATCATATCCAGCACCTACGTCATATGACTGTAAGGCGGCAAACGTAAGATCCTTCACGTACACGGCCTCTTCAGGAGCATCGACAGCTGTGCGATTTATAGATGTATCATGAATGACGACAAGCTGACCATCCTTGGACATTTGTACATCCAGTTCGATAAAATCGGCTTGCATCTCTACAGCCAGATCAAAAGCAGCGATTGTATTTTCAGGTGCAAATCCGGAAGCGCCGCGATGAGCGATGACAGGCAGTATTCCATTTTGCATGTACTGACTATCAAGCGACCTTGTAGTTACGGACTCATACGATGGATTAATCTGATTCATCATTCGGATCATCTCCCTGTAGTTATCTGGATTGTAATCTTTGTTCTATGCAGAGTACATGAATTGGACGGTGATCTTTGTTATCTTCTTGACTTTAATATAGCGACTTTTTATTAAGCAGATGTTGAGCTGCTGTGTAGAATGATGCAGCTTATCTTAAGAACGTGTAAACATGCCACAAAGCTTAGATGTTTGTAATCTTGTAAGATGGGGAATGCTATTATCACAACACATTAAATCACATCATTGTTTGGAGGTAGGTATTATGAGTTTCATCTTATATCTAATTGTTGGTGGTATTATCGGCTGGCTGGCAGGCTTGATCCTTGGACGTGACGTTCCAGGTGGTATCATTGGTAATATCATTGCAGGTATTATCGGGGCATGGCTTGGCGGACTTATCTTCGGAGACTTCGGTCCTGACCTCGCAGGTATAGCAATCATCCCTGCTTTGATCGGTGCCATTATCTTCGTATTTGTATTAAGCCTAATTCTACGCAAAATGCGTAGAAAGTAATGGAACACAAAAGGACTTGCAGGCAATATTGCCTGCAAGTCCTTTTTTTGTGCCGGGATTGTATGAGCTTTGTAAAATAAACAGTCATCTCCCTCTTTTCTGTAAACGCTTTTTCACCCACTCTTCACGTTAACTCAATTTTCACTCGTTATAGTATAGATGAATTCGCAGAAAGGAGCAGATTATGACACATGTATGCTTGGCTGGTTTGAAAAAGTCTTACGATGGCAAAAAAAATGTTATTGAACAAGTGGACCTGCAGCTGGAGCAAGGCGAGTTCTTCGTGCTTGTCGGTCCTTCAGGTTGTGGAAAAAGCACTATTCTCCGCATGATAGCTGGCCTGGAGCCGATAACGGGCGGGGAATTGTTTGTGAATGGCAAGAAGATGAATGATGCACCACCGAATAAACGGGATTTATCCATGGTCTTTCAGAATTATGCATTGTATCCGCATTTGAATGTGGAACAAAATATCTCCTTCGGCTTACATACAAAAAAAATTTCACGCGAGGAACAACGACGCCGCACTCTCGAAGCTTCCGACATGCTCGGATTAGCTGATTACTTAAAACGCAAACCACGTGAGCTATCTGGCGGCCAGAGACAGCGTGTCGCCCTAGCCCGCGCCATTGTAACACAAGCTCCTCTTTGCTTGATGGACGAGCCATTATCAAATCTGGATGCGAAACTGCGGACGCGGATGCGTTCGGAAATCCGGCAGATACAGCGGAAGCTCGGGATTACGATGATTTATGTTACACATGATCAGACCGAAGCAATGACGATGGCAGACCGGATGATGATCCTTCATGAAGGCGAAGCGATGCAAATCGGCAAACCGCTTGATATCTATAATAACCCTGCCAATACATTCGTAGCATCATTTATCGGATCACCTGCCATGAATGTAATGGAAGCTGACGTTTCTCCAAGCGGTATTGTTCTATCACCAAATTGCACCTTACCTAACCCAATGAAAGGCAATGTAAAAGCAGCAAGCAAGAATGTCCAGGTCGGTATACGGCCAGAGCACATCCTATTTGCTGCTCCAGAACAAGCCGATGCTATAGTAGAGGTCGTTAATACTGAGATTCTTGGTACAGAAACGCTCATTACTTTCATTCTGGATGAATCCAATGAGCAGTGGATTGCCCGATGGAACGGACAATGGCAATTCTCTGTCGGAGATCGGATTCCGATTCGTTTCGATTTGGATGCCATCCATCTCTTCTCAAAAGACAATGGACGGATTCTATGGGCAGCTAATGATGGACAACCGAAGCAGACAGCCAGAGAGGTGCTAAGATGAACGCTTCCCGGGATTTACAGTCTGTTCGACCTCAGGAAAGCGCGCCAAAGCGGAACCTATTTTCCTTTCTGGAGGGCTGGCTCTATTTGCTTCCTTCTATCATTTTGTTCGGCGTGTTCGTTTTCTACCCAATGTTCCGAACCATATACTTGAGTTTCTTTTTAGCTGACCAAATGGGTCCATTCGAATTCGTCGGATTGGAAAACTATCAGTATATCCTAAGCTCTGACAGTTTTCAGAGCAGCGTAAAAGCTACCATTCTTTTTGTGCTGTACACAGTACCCGCAGGCATCCTGCTCGCTCTTTTCCTGGCTTTGCTGACAAATGAAAAGATCCAAGGAATCGGCATATTCCGTACATTGTTTTCCTCCACAATGGGGATGAGCGTTGCAGCATCCAGCGTCATTTGGATGTTCATGTATAATCCTTCAATCGGCGTATTCAGCAGAATTGCCGAGTGGCTGGGCTTTCCGGCCGTACAATGGCTGCAGGATCCCGACTATGCCTTGCTTGCAGTATCATTATCCACGATTTGGATGAATGCCGGCTTCGCATTTCTGATCATACTTGGAGGATTACAGAACATCGATACACACCTATACGAGAATGCAAAAGTGGCGGGAGTAAGCTATATTTATCAGCTTCGCCGAATTACGCTGCCCATGCTGTCCCCCACTTTATTCTTTATCGTGACAGTATCGTTCATCAATGCCTTTCAGACATTCGGACAAATTGACATCCTTACAAAGGGCGGACCGGTAGAATCAACCAATGTAATCGTCTATTCCATCTATAAGGATGCCTTCATCAATAACGATGTCGGCTCTGCGAGTGCTCAGGCAGTCATCCTGTTCTTCTGCGTCCTGCTGCTGACAGCACTGCAGTTTAAGCTTGGCGAGAGGAAGGTGCATTATCAGTGATACTCGCAAAGCGTATCAGCCTTTATGCGGTCCTGATCATCTGTGCCATTATCATGATGTTTCCAATTTTCTATGCTTTCAGCATCTCGTTCATGGATGGCGGGGAAGTGATGGGCGGCCAGCTTCTTCCTAGCAGTCTATCGCTGGATAATTACGTCGAGGTATTTCAAAAAGTGCCGCTTCTAACCTACTTGCTCAATAGTTTCGTCACATCAGCCATTGTTATGATTGGCCAGCTGTTAGTCAGCAGTTTAGCCGCCTTTGCCTTTGTTTTCATGAAATTCAAAGGTAGGGATTTCGTCTTCTTCTTGTTCATTTCGACCATGATGATACCTTGGGAAGCAACGATGGTACCGAACTTCATGACCATACAAGGTCTAGGCTGGACAAACAGCTATCTTGGTTTGACAGTTCCGTTCTTTGCTTTGGCATTCGGAACCTTCCTATTGCGCCAGCATTTCAAGACAATACCGCAGGAACTCTACGAAGCTTCTCAGGTAGCTGGTATTTCAAGATTCCGTTTCTTCTGGAATGTCATCCTGCCTGTCAGCCGGTCGAGCTTAATCACCTTAGGTATTTACAGCTTTCTTACCAATTGGAATATGTATCTTTGGCCGTTGCTAGTAACAAATACGGAATCTGCAAGAACCGTTCAGATCGGGCTTAAACAGCTGCAAGCACAGGAAATCGCATCTGACTGGGGTATCGTCATGGCCGGTGTCGTCATCGTCATTCTGCCTACACTGCTGCTGTTGTTCGCCGGACAGAAAAAACTGCAAAAAGGTCTCACGCAAGGTGCAATCAAATAAAATCGAAAGAGGTTATATGATGAAAAGACTATTAGCTGGTTTATCTGTTTTATTTGTACTGTTCCTCACTGCTTGTTCCAGTACGGATTCTGCGAGCGGTACGACTGAGGATGGCAAGACTGAAATCATCTTCTGGCATGCCATGGGCGGAGAATTGGAAGCAAGTGTCAATGAAATCGTAGACGAATATAACAGTTCACAGGATAAATATACTGTAAAACCAGTTTATCAAGGTTCCTATGAGGAATCTTTAACAAAATTGAATACTGTTGCAGGTACTGCAGATGCTCCAGCAGTTACACAGATTTTTGAAGCAGGTACAAAACAAATGATAGACAGCGGAAACATCCAGCCTGTCCAAAAATTCATCGATGAAGAAAACTACGATACATCACAATGGGAAGAAAATATCTCCTCCTACTATCAAGTGGATGGAGAACAGTATTCTATGCCTTTCAACTCCTCCACTCCTGTGCTTGTCTATAACAAAGATGCATTCAAGGAAGCTGGACTTGATCCTGAGCAAGCGCCTCGCACTTACAGCGAGCTGAAGGAAGCTGCAGAAAAGCTGACGATCAAAGAAGGAGATAAAACGTCACAATATGGTCTTTCCATCTTGAATTATGGGTGGTTCTTCGAGGAATTGCTTGCCACACAGGGCGGAATGTTCGTCGATAATGAAAATGGTCGCGAAGGCGAAGCAACAAAGGCTTCCTTCAACGATGAAAAAGGTCAGAAGGTATTTGAATTGATCAGTGATATGTATGAAGCTGGAACCTTCTATAACAGCGGCCAAAATTGGGATGATATGCGGGCATCGTTCCAGACTGGAACGATGGCAATGATGCTTGATAGCTCTGCAGGCATCAAAGGGCTTGTCGATAATGCTGATTTCGAGGTTGGCGTAGCTTATTTGCCGCATCCGGATGATGTGGATCCGCAAGGGGTCATCATCGGCGGAGCATCCCTCTGGATGGCGAAGGATATTGATGAGAACCAGCAGCAAGCTGCATGGGACTTCATGAAATACTTATCAACAGCAGAAGTTCAGGCAAAATGGCATGTAGAATCTGGTTATTTCGCCATTAACCCAGCTGCATATGAAGAAGATATCGTAAAACAGGAGTGGGAAAAATATCCGCAGTTAAAAGTAACTGTTGATCAGCTGCACGATACAGTGCCAAGTACAGCAACACAAGGTGCTTTGATTTCCATCTTCCCAGAAGCACGTCAGCAGATTGTAACTGGTATGGAGAGTCTATACCAAGGTGAAAATCCTAAAACTGCATTGGATAAAGCAGCAGCTGAGGTGGACACTGTCCTTGAAAAAGGCAGTCGCAGCAGATAAAAAGACGTGAGAGCATTTTGCTCTCACGTCTTTTTAATACGAAGCTCTTCCAGAACGCTTTGCTTTGCGTTTATTGATAATTTTCTTAACGATCGGATAGATAACAGGTCCATACTTAATCGCTTTTCGAATAAGGTTTTTCATGCTGAAACGCCTCCATTCTTTTGTTTGTATATCCCCTGCATGAGAGTTACTTAAACATGTGCCAAAGAAAAGGCGATGAACATCCCTATTGCTGTTACAATCCCTACAGCTGGACCGCCCTCTTCATATGCCTCAGGAGCCATGGTGGATGCGACCATGGCAATAATTGCTCCCCCTGCAAATGAGTTTAGTATAGCTCTTGTACTAGCGCTCGTATCCTGGAGTAAAACAGCTCCTATTAGTGCACTTAAAGCGGAAATCACGATTACGGCTATCCACATGAAAATGATGCGCTTCCGGCTATAGCCGCTGCTTTGCATCCCTGAAGTACTGGAAAGACCTTCTGGAAAGTTACTGATAAAAATGGATACGATCAAAGCAGTACTAGCACCGCCCCCGCTCGCCAAGCTCAATCCGATCATGGCTGATTCCGGTATTGCATCCATTACTGTACCTGCGAATATTGCTAGTCCTGAACCCTTCTCGTCTTTATGATGTGTCTCGTGCAGTCGGCTGCTTTTACGATTCTTCCCGCCACTGCGGGATATAAGGATATCCAATATAGTAAAAATAACTGCGCCTCCAAGAAATCCAATCGCTTCTTCCTGCAACCCGCCACTGATTTCATATGCTTCCTCCAAGAGTTCATAGGAGGTAGAACCAATCAGTGCTCCTGTACCTAGAGCCATAATAAACCCGATAATTCGCTTTTTTACGGGTACAAGCATCAGTACGGCAGCACCAATTAAACTGGCAGACCCTGCTATGGCACCCCATAAAATTGCTTCCCACATATTCATCTTCCTTTCCGTGTCTTGTAGAGCCATTGCCAAAATGAGAAGAAATTAAACATGCGTGAAGTGTTCCTTATAAAGAAAAGAAGACCGTCTGAACGGTCTTCTTTTCAAGCAGCTGCTTGCTGCGGTTCATATTTTTTCAGAAGGCTGGAAAACACTGCTGCCAAAACCTGCTGGAACAGCATCCCTATTACAACCGGGATAGCGACAGGAGCCGGAAAGAAACTTACAGCAAGCACTACCCCTGCACTGATATTCCGCATTCCCCCAAGAAAGGTTACACTTACAATCTCCGTTCTATCGCAATGGAGTAGCTTACCAAGAAGCCAGCTTATCAGATAACCGGTAAACGATAAACAGAATACAAGCAATACAATCCCAATCACTGTCATATCGATGCCAGTTAAGTGAGGGGCGACCACTGATGCGTTAATGGAAACGACAGCTATAAGGCCTATTTTCGAGAATGGCGACAGGTTCTTACTTAATGCGCTTGTGACGCTTTTGCTGCAAAATTGATTAACTAACATACCCGCTACCGAAGGTATGACAATCATCCATAACAAACCCTCCATCATCGGGAGTATGTCCAGCTGGACATCGCCTCCTACCAGTAGATGCAGAATCAAAGGTACAAGCAATGGAGAAAGCAATGTGCCTAAGAGAATGGTTGATAAGGTAAGTCCAATATCCCCATTCTGCATAGCAACCCAGACAAATGCTGTAATACCAGTCGGAATTGCTGTCAGCAGCACTAGACCCGTTATCGTATTTATATCTCCAGGAAAGAGCAGATGTCCGAAGCCAAACGCGATCAAAGGCATAATGAAATGAAGCACTGCAAAAGCAAGCAGCATCGGTCCAGGTCTTTTAACAGCATGCAGCAGGCTGTTAAAATTAGCTGATAAGCTTCCAGCGAATGTCATACATGCAAATATCCAAGGGACCAATGCCTCTCCATGATGCAGGAAACTCGCAAAGATAAACCCCGCCAGCACACTCGCAGGGGTGAGAAAAGGCATGTATCTGGCAAGCACACGATTAAGTTGATCCATGAAGGATATCCTTCTTTCTAATTTTGTTTCTCCTTTCAGTATAACAATAATATTGTTAGCTGCATGAAAAAAACCGCAGCTTCGCAGCTGCGGTTTTGATTATTGAATTTCCATACGCAAATCGCCGACCTTGGCCCATCCGATCGATTTGATCACATGATAAAGACCAAGTGAAATGATCAGCGGCATGATGACGCCTGTTACTAAATAAATCAAGAAAGCTTCCCAGCCTTGGCTGGCCAGGATATTAAGCGGTGCAATGAATGAATTCAAGCCCAAACCTGCCAGTTCGTAAGACGTTGTAAACCCTAGCAGCACTGTTGCGATCGGTGCACAAACAACTGCCGCTACAAATGGCGGGATGACAAGCGCTGGATTCTTTATTAAGTTAGGGAATTGTACTTTTGGTGTAATGACAAACTGTGCCAGAAAACCACCTAAATCGTTTTGACGGATGCTCATGAACGTAAACCCGACAAACTGTGCCGTACAGCCGATCAAAGCAGCCGCACTGGATACCGGATCCAGCTGTAATGCAATTGCCAAAGCTGCAGAAGAAGCTGGTGTCATCAACAGGATACTCCACACCAATGAAATGACGATAGATGCAAGCAGCGGTGAGCCAGTAACAGAGTTGGCAATCTGTCCGCTCATCCATGTTAGCATCGGTGTTGTAACTGCAGCAAGTCCCGCTCCAGCAATCCCCCCTACAAGTACTGCCGCAAACGGGATAGCCATCATATCAAGCGGTGTCTTCCCTGCTACCCTTTTACCTACATATGTCGCAACGACAGCAGCAAGCACTGCACTGATCGGCTGTCCCGATACCATCGATGTCAGTAAGCCGTCATCGCCTACAGTCATTGCAGCTCCGCCGATCGTCGCACTGATCATTGCACTGAAAACAACCAACGTATTGCCGCCCAGCTGAACAGCGATTCCGGCACCTAAAGCGGGTGCCAACAATGCTTTAGCAACAGTACCGACAGCAATCAATGTCGGCCAGTTCAGAAATTCACCAAAAGTCTCCATCAATAGACCGATACCGAGGGTCACGAGGACTGCATTTGCCATTCCTTGTGATGCTTTGTACATTCGCTCGATTAAGTATTCCTTCATTCTTCTCGCTCCCTCTCCCTACCAAATAGTTTGTCAATTCAGACTATTTAGCTTTCCATTCTCTCTTTTTTTTTGTATAAGGGCGTGACTCCTTACACTCTAGTACATTTTAAATGAGTACATATTAGTATTTAGATATACTACCATCATTTTTAGGAGGAAGTAAATATATTTCTTATAACATTATTTAATTTTTCAGTTATTTTATGGTTTCCGTAGCCAAAACTTTCCCCTTATGTCGATAAGGAAATCCATTGATATATTATGCTCAGCCACCTTCAAGCCTAATATCCTCCCGATTACTCCACCATACTTAGTGTTATAAGTTAATCCTGTCTTTGTAATGGTTATTTTTTCATGTTAGGATGTTGGTTTATCTGGGTATAACAATAGGTAGTAAAAGTCTGATAAGACCTTTAGCATGACAAATTTAGGAGGTGCCCTCCCATTACGGATTTAATCGAATATTTCACTACTAATTTTACATTCATACTTGGATATACATGGGATCATATCAAGCTTGTCGGTTTAGCAATTATCATCGCAATTGTGATCGGTGTCCCATTAGGTATTTATTGCTCCGTCAATAAATACGCTGCCTCCACTATTCTCCAAATTGCTTCTATCATGATGACTATTCCAAGCCTCGCTTTATTTGGAATCATGATTCCAATTCTTTCACTCATCAACGAAGGAATCGGTACGTTACCGGCTGTTATCGCACTTGTACTTTATTCACAGCTGCCGATCATCCGGAATACGTACACAGCTATCAGCAATGTCGATCCCGACATACGTGATGCGGCAAATGGCATTGGACTGACTACATTC
This sequence comes from Terribacillus aidingensis, assembly GCF_040703035.1. Lineage (NCBI taxonomy): Bacteria > Bacillati > Bacillota > Bacilli > Caryophanales > Bacillaceae > Terribacillus > Terribacillus aidingensis. Next base: position 2,966,126 of record NZ_CP159996.1, read on the forward strand.
CAGCGCCTCTATAAAGTGGAGCTTCCAAATGCCATGCCATTAATTATGGCTGGTATCCGCACTGCTACCGTCTTAAATATCGGTGTTGGCGCCATCGCTACGTTAATAGGCGCTGGAGGTCTTGGCGGTATCATCTATCAAGGAATCCTTCGTACCAACAACACAATGATCCTTGCAGGTGCAATTGCGGTTGCTGTTTTGGCATTGATTGCTGATTTGTTCTTGCGCTTAATCGAAAATCTATTTACGCCAAAGGGTGTAAAAAAATAATAAGGGTGACATTATGATTCATTTCAACGATGTAACAAAGGTATACAACGGCAATGTAAAAGCTATTGAAAATATGAATTTCACAGTCGAAGATGGTGAATTAGTCATTATGCTGGGACCTTCCGGCTGCGGAAAGACGACTTTGCTTCGAATGGTGAACCAGCTGGAGAGTATTACAGACGGCGACATTATGCTCAACGGTAAAAGCGTGCGTCATTCCAATAAAATAGAGATGCGCCGCAATATTGGTTATGTCATTCAATCGAACGGCTTGTTCCCGAATATGAATATTGAAGATAACGCCATGATTGTTCCTAACCTGCTTGGCTGGGACAGAAAAAAAATGCGTGATCGCTTCAATATGCTGATGGAACTTGTAGGCTTGAAACCAGATGAATATCGGAAACGATACCCGCATGAGCTTTCCGGAGGTCAACAGCAGCGTGTCGGCGTGGCCCGTGCCTTGGCTGCTGATCCGCCAGTCATGTTGATGGATGAACCTTTCGGTGCACTGGATCCGATTATCCGCACCCATCTTCAAGAGGAATTCCTGCAAATTCAAAAAGAGCTAAAGAAAACGATCCTGTTTGTCAGCCATGACATTGACGAAGCGGTCAAGATGGCAGATAAAATCGCCCTGCTTAAAGGCGGCAAAATGATGCAATACGCTGAGCCAGCCAAAATGCTGAACAAACCAGCCAACAGCTTTGTTGCTGAATTCGTCGGTCAGGACCGCGTACTGAAGAGCATGAGTCTGTATACAGTAAAAGACCTTGCCGATGCAATTACATTAAAGCCTGTTATGGAATCACCTGATTCTCAGGATATCAACGAAAACCTTTCCCTGCGTGTGGCTATATCGAAGATCTTAAATCAAGAAGCTGATCAGCTGATTGTTGAGAACGACAATGGTACTCGCAAAGGAAGTATTACTTTGGACTTGATCGAGCAGTTCCTGCACCGCGAGATCAAGGAGAGCGTCTGAGGGGGCTGTAATCATGGACCGGACAAACAAGACCATCGCCTTGATTATCAAGCTTATCTTCTGGGCACTGCTCATTGCCTTCTTTGTGTGGGCATTCGCCAACAATATGTTCAGCAAAATCTGGGAACAGCCGGATACTTTCCTGCGCTTACTCGGGGAGCATATTACGATTGTACTCCTTTCAGGAGCTGCTGCTGTGCTGCTTGCAGTACCACTAGGCATCTTCGTTACACGGCCAAAGTTCCGTAAATCCGAATGGCTGATCGTAGGCATCGCGAATCTTGGGCAAACTATTCCGAGTTTAGCTGTGCTTGCACTCGCCATGGGCTTCCTAGGTATTGGAATCAGCGCAGCAGTAGTTGCCTTATTCGTCTATTCCCTGCTGCCTATTTTACAAAATACGATTGCTGGCCTGGATTCCGTTGACGACAACATGATTGATGCTGCCAAAGGAATGGGACTTACAAACACGCAAATCCTTTGGAAGATCGAGCTGCCGAATGCACTCACCTCGATTATTGCAGGCGTGCGGACAGCATTGGTCATCAATATCGGGACCGCTGCACTTGCCTATCTAGTCGGTGCCGGCGGACTGGGTGTATGGATTTTCACTGGTATCCGTCTCTTCGATAATGCTTTCTTAATGTCCGGAGCCGTTCCTGTCACACTGCTAGCTATCGTGATTGACTATCTATTCAAGTGGCTGCAGTTCGCCTTAGTGCCAAAAGGACTCCGTCTTGCTAGAAAAGCACAAAATTCGTGAAGAAAGGATACCTGAATTGATGAGAAAACGATTGACCCTATTTGCTTTATTAACAGCTTTACTAGTTGTGCTAAGTTCATGCGGTCCGGGCGGAAAAACTGTTACCGTCGGAGCAAAAACTTTCACCGAGCAGCTGGTAATAGCCAAAATGACAGCCTTCATATTGGAGGATAACGGTTATAATGTTGAAGAGATTCAAAATCTCGGCTCCTCTGCCATGCGTCAAGCAATCGAAACCCGCCAGGTTGATATGTCTTGGGAGTATGTTGGTACAGCACTTGTCACCTATTTGGATCAAGAACCGATTGCAGATAAAGATGAGGCAATGCAAAAGGTTCGGGAATTGGATAAGGAGAACGGCATTGCCTGGACAAACTTAACCGATGCTAATAATACGTATGCTTTGGTTATGGAAAGAGAAAAAGCCGATGAGTTAGGCATTGAAACTTTAAGTGATTTGGCAGCTTACGCGAAAGAAAATCCAGAAGACCTTCGATTCGGGATGGAGACGGAATTCGCAAATCGGAGAGATGGAATGCCTGGATTAGAAGAATATTATGGATTCAAAGTTCCTGATCCCAATATCCGTGAAATGGAAATCGGTCTTTATTACACAGCATTGAAAAATGATGAGATTGATGTCACTCAAGCTTTTGTAACTGATCCGCAAATTAATTCGATGGATTTAAAGATATTGGAAGACGATCAAAAATTCTTCCCTTCCTACAATTATGCTGCCACCTTCAATCAAGAAACCTTGGATGAGTACCCAGAGCTGACAGAATTACTGGAACCGCTCCAGAATGCTCTGACAGAGGATACTTTACGTGAACTGAACTACCAAGTGGATATTGAGCAAAAGAGTGTAGAACGTGTAGCCAAGGACTTCCTCGACGAAAATAATTTACTCAAGAACTAAAAAAACGACCCGGACAGGGTCGTTTTTTTACGCTATCATAGATGTATTACGTACTAGGAGACGAAAGAATGTTATTATCGATATTCATTTTTTTGCTTGCAGGAATTGCCGAAATTGGCGGCGGGTACTTGATCTGGATATGGCTGCGTGATGGCAGACCAGGTTATCTTGGATTTTTAGGCGGTATCGCCTTGATCATGTACGGTGTGATTGCCACTTTCCAGACATTTCCGACGTTCGGTCGTGTGTATGCAGCATATGGCGGTGTTTTCATTGTACTCTCCATTCTATGGGGCTGGTTCATCGACAAAGAAACACCGGATATGTATGACTGGATAGGAGCCGGCTTATGTGTAGCAGGCGTCGCTGTCATGCTCTGGGCTCCGCGACATTAAAAAAGCTGCCAGCATAGACTGGCAGCTTTCATTTTATACAGTTGTTGAACCATCAGAGCTTAAGATATTACGGTACATGGAAGGACGGCGGTCACGGAACAGCCCCCATTCCACACGCTGCATAGCCAGCTCGTCCAAATCGAACGTAGCAGTAAGGATTTCTTCTTTTGTACGTCCTGCTTCCGCCAGCAAATTCCCCTGCGGACCAGCGATAAACGAAGAACCATAAAACGTGATAGAGGAATCCTCATCCGTTTCCACACCAATCCGGTTTGAAGCCAAAACAGGCATCAAATTGGTTGCTGCGTGTCCTCGCATACACATTTGCCAGTGATCCTTCGAGTCAATGCTTGCATCCTCCGGTTCGGAACCGATTGCTGTAGGATACAGCAGGATTTCCGCTCCTTGAAGCGCCATGCTGCGCGCTGCTTCCGGGAACCACTGATCCCAGCAAATGCCCACACCTATCTTCCCGAATTTCGTCTCCCACACTTTGAAGCCAGTGTCCCCAGGGCTGAAATAATATTTCTCTTCATAGCCCGGTCCATCTGGAATATGCGTTTTCCGGTAGATACCAAGAACAGAGCCATCCGCATCGATCATAGCGACTGTATTGTAGTTTGCATTGTTCTTTTTCTCATAGAAGCTAATTGGAAGTACTACTCCAAGCTCCTTCGCCACTTGTTTGAAATGCTGCACTGCTTTGTTCTGCTCCAGCTCTGTTGCAAACGCGTAGTAAGCAGGCTTTTCCTTTTGGCAGAAGTATGGTGTTTCAAACAACTCCTGTAGCAGGATGACATTCGCACCTTGAGCTGCCGCTTGGCGGACAAGCTTCTCGGCATTGGCGATATTCTCTTCAACGACACTGGAACAAGCCATTTGTGTAGCTGCTAAAGTTACCTTTCTCACTTACTTCACTCCTTCACTGCAGGCATCTGCTGTGTAGTACAATGTACATTTCCGCCCTCTTTGATGATAGCTAGTCCATCAATTGTACGGATTCGGCGATCCGGGAACTGCTCCTGCAGCAGCTTGATTGCCCGTTCATCCGTTCCTGCTGCGGTATTACCGAAAACAGGAAGGATAATGCCTCCATTTACAAAATAGAAATTAATATAGCTCAAAGTCAAGCGCGTGTCATTCCAGGCAGCCTTAGGCGGCTGTTGGATAGCGATCACTTCAATCTGACGTCCTTTCGCATCTTTCGTCTCATCAAGAATGCGCAGATTCTCTTGAGTGATTTCATAGTTCTCGTCTTCCGGGTCATCTGTCACCTGCAGCAGCAGTTTACCAGGTGCGGCAAAGCAGGCGATATTATCGACATGTCCATCCGTTTCGTCCCCAGCAACACCACGCTTCAGCCAAATCACTTTTTCAATACCAAGATACTCTCGAAGATATGCTTCTATATCTTCCTTGGAAAGGTCTGAATTGCGGTTTGGGTTTAAAAGGCACTCCTCTGTTGTAATTAGTGTCCCTTCCCCGTCCACGTGAATGGATCCGCCTTCTAACACTAATGGAGCATCCAATTGCTTCACACCGAAGTGATTCAGAACAGCCGGAGCTACTGCATCATCCAGATCCCATGGGAAGTATTTTTCTCCCCATGCATTAAAACGCCAGTTTACACCAGCCAGTTTGCCAGCTTCGTCCCGGACGAATGTCGGGCCGTTATCTCGAAGCCATGCATCGTTATGAGAAACCTCAAGCAGTGTTACATTTTTATCTTGTCCTACATAAGCAGCTGCTGCATCGCGATCCTTGGCGTTCACCAATACGGTAATCGGCTCGAATTCCGCAATCGCAAGAATCAGTTCAGCATAACCCTTACATACAGCTTCCCAATCCTCCGGATAGACCATTGAGTCCTTCACAGGCCAGCTGATCAGCGTACGCTCATGCTTCTCCCATTCAGGAGGCATTGTATATGTCAAATGTTGTTCCATTTCGCATCACTCTTCATTATAGATTCTTTAAAACAGACTTTCCGGAATATCATATAACAAAAGCACCTGAACAACAATCAGAAAGAGGACTTTTTATGATAGATACCAGAAAATAACTGTTCACATTCATGTAACGTTTTCTTTAGGGATGGGTAGTCTGATGAACAAAAATAAAGGCTGCGGATGAACTGCTTAAAATTTGCGCGGATACGCAGGTTCGCTTCGGTCACTTCCGAGCTTACCGCCTAAATTATACCATTAAAAAACGAAGGATTTCTCCTTCGTTCACTCTGCTGCTTGGGCAACTGGTACTGCATTCGGTTTTGGAAGTGGTTTGGCGAATTTTTCTTTAAAGTAGCTGATAACAAATGAAGTAACTGCTATGGAAACAATGGAATAGATACCTTTGATAAGACCAACTGAATAAAGGCTGACCATGACCACGCAGAAATCAAATATAAAGTTGATCGTTCCAGGATTTGTTCCAAAACGTTTCTGCAGGAACAACGCAAGAATATTTGCTCCCCCTAAGGATGCTTGATTCGCAAAAAGGATGATCAAGCCAAATCCGACAATCAGGCCGCCTGCCACAGCTGCAACGATCCCCGGAAGTTCAATAGCGGGATAAAACGGATGGAGAAATGAGAACAACGTCAAAATTGATACGGATACTATGGTTGTTACCGTAAAACGCCATCCCATATTAATAAATGAAAAGATATAGAATGGAATGTTAATGATAAAGAAGACGACACCAAAAGGCATAGACAGTATATAGGATAATCCTAAGGAAAGCCCTGCTGTACCGCCCGTTACCAGCTCTGCACTTTTGAGCATATACAAGCCGATGCTGGCCAGGAAGCAGCCAAGAACGATTTTCAGATATTTTTGCGGCAAACGAATTGCTCCTCTCAAAGTTAAAATCCATGTTGAAACACGCCCATTATGGACAATATGAGCGAACATAATCACGACATCCTGTTTCTTCACTTTCTATGTTAGAATAAATAACACGAGAAATGAATAGATATTTGCAGGCAATATCTTGATTCGAGTTTCATATTGAAAATTATATGCAGAACTTACCTGCAATGTGAAAGGGAGCGTTTATATGGATCACATCGACCGCACACTGCTGGAGCTGCTGCAGCATGATGGCCGAATCACAATTAGCGAATTATCCAAGAAGCTAGCACTGAGCAGGCCGAGTGTTTCAGAGCGGATGGCAAGGCTTGAGGAGCGCGGTGTTATCGAGCATTACACAGCCCGAGTTGCGCATGCGAAGGTTGGATTGGATATCTTGTTGTTCATCCAGGTTAGTGAATTGAAGATCCCTCATTTGGAGTTTGAAAATCTGATTGCAAAGGAAGAAGCTGTACTTGAATGCCACAGGGTGACCGGACCGATCAATTATTTGCTGAAGGCAGCAGTCCCTGACATGAATGGCATGCGGGAATTGATCGACCGGCTGATTCCGTATGGCGCATTTAATACTTCAACTGTACTGACATCTCCAGTAGCTTATAGAGCGTTATTGCCTAGGGAAGATCAATAATGTTTCCATTCCTGTTGATAGATTTCAATCAAATGAGGATCAACCAATGTATTTGGGCGAAGGCTGACTTTCTCTCCATCCGCGCTGGTGATTTCCTTATCCTCATCCTTTCCGAATTCTGTCATTCCAGGAATCATGGAAGATTTTAAGTATTCGGTTGGCACGGTAACCTCTAAATTTTTTGGGTCAATCGGATTTCTGCTGCCCATGACAAATCCCCAGTTACCGAAACTTGGCACATCCAGATGCAGATTCTCTGTTTCAAGCCCCGTTGCGCGGATCGTTTCGTCTATTGTCCAATAAGATTCTGTTGCGAACACCGGGCTAGTGGCTTGGACAATCATTGCACCCTCCGGATGCATATGATTTCGCACTAGAGAGTAGAATTCCTCGGTGTATAGCTTGTTCAAGCTCTCGTCATTCGGATCGGGCAAATCAACGATGATCACATCATAAATCTGGTCCGTTTCCTTCAGATAAGTGAAGGCATCCTGATTGTGGATGGTGACTTTGTCATTCAGCAGAGAGCGATTGTTTAAATCTAGCAGTCTCGACTCTGTCTTAGCCATTTCTGTTACAGCAGGGTCGAGGTCGACCAAGGTAATGTCTTGAACGTCGTCATATTTCAAGAGTTCATTTGCTGCTAATCCGTCCCCTCCGCCAAGTATGAGCACATGATCATGCTGTTTGGCTTGGGACATGACCGGATGCACAAGCGCATCATGGTAGCGGTGCTGATCAAATGAACTGAACTGCAATCCGCCATTCAAATACAGCCGCAGGTCATCTCCATCCTGGGTAAGGATGATTTTCTGATATTGGCTTTGCTCCATGTGGATGATTGGATCCTCGTAAAGCTTCTGCTCGAACGAAAATGCAGTTTCCTCTCCGAAAAAGACACCAAGAATGAGCAAAATCCCGATGAATATACCGACTGCAGCATGCAAGGCAACCCGCTTCACTTCTTCCCGGAATAACCACAGTACGACCAGTGCAACTACTAAATTAACTAGACCGACTAGAAAAGCTGATTTAACGATTCCGAACTGCGGACGCAGCAAGAAGGCAAAAAGCAGACCGCCGATCAGTCCGCCTGCATAATCACTGAACAGAACACGTGCTGTACTCCGACCTATCGTCTCGCCGATCTCATTCGCCTTCCTAATCAGAATCGGCAGCTCCACTCCGGTTAACGCACCAACGATAATTGTGACGAAATAGAGATAGAACGCGTCAGTCCCGTCAGGGGTATATGCTGTGATCCCGAACATCGTAAAGCTAGAAAAGCCACCAATCAAAGCTACGAAAAATTCGATATAAATAAATGCTAGAATGAGTCGCTTCGTCACACGCTCACTTATGCTGGCACCAATCCCCATACCAGTCAAAAACAAAGAGATGGTGAGTGTATATTGCTTCACACCATCTCCGAGAATATAGGAACCTAATGCCCCGAACAAAACTTCAAATATAATACCGCATATGGAAACGATACCTGAAGCCCAATAAATAAATGAGGTTTTATTTGTTACTTTTTGCTGCATGTCTTTCATCTCCGAACTGCTTTTAGCTTACGTAATGGACGCACCGATGACGAACCCAAGACCGATTGAAACCGCTAAGGAAATAATTCCGACCGCAATATTGTTATCTTTCAGCTTGGATTGAACAGAAAATCGGCGTGTCACACCCTCAAATACGAAGTAGGCAATCATCTGCAGGACAACACCGTATGCGCCCCAGATGAGTGTTTCCCAAAGTTCACTGCTGTGGTAAATGGAGAATGACAGAACAAGGCAGATTCCGATGATCTTACCGCCGATAGATAAAGCTACAGCTGTATTGCCCTTTTCGATTTCCTCCCAGTCCCGGTACTTATGTGTGATCAGCTCAAAGATGATAAGTCCGATGATGACAATCACAACTGCAATGACAAAGTATAGAAAAGTCGATAAAAATGGATTCATGATTCTATGCCTCCTTAATTTTGATTATTTACCTGCATCCGGTCCGCCGCCACGATAGTTGGACGTACCGCGTCTCGTACTGCTGCCCGAACCACCGCTATCATCATTCGACCGATATGTTGACGTGTAGCCGCCATAACAGCCGCCATTCTGACAAGTATCCATTCTGTTCTGGCTCCAGTTACTGCCAAAGAGGGAATTCAACAGGGCAAATGTAAAGAATGTATTCAAATAGTTCGGTGAGTAGTTATTTCGTACAAATGTACGATCTGCTACTTCCATCAATGTGACATCGCTATCTTCGTCACTCGGTTTCAAGGTAATGAAAACATCGTCATAAATCATCATCAGCTGTCCGTTTTTCTTGTCGCTGATTTCATCCGGACCTTCGGCTTGCTTAAATAACTCTTCCAATTCATCTACTGTATAAAGGCGTGTCGCATACACATTTGCACTACCGCGTCTTTCACCGGAAACAACATCAAGCAAATAAAAGTTATTGTCGATCAACGTTTCGATCGATTCACCTACACTATTCTCAAATTTAGACGTGACTGTCTCCTTGTCCGGTTCATCAGGTATTTCGCTGACAGAAGCAGTTTGCTCATCGGAATTACCGCACCCGGCCAGAATAACAACAAATACAAGACAAAGACCCGCCAGCCAGTATTTCATGAAGGCTCCTCCCTTCTTTCGATTTCCTTATGTAAAGCAGACAGACGAAAACCCTTGCTTCACGCAAGGGTCAGCCTGCCGATGGCTATGGCTGCTTATTCTTTACCCATTTTCTTTTTCAGGGCAGCTAACTCATCGTCTACACCATTCTTCTCAAGAGCAGCGAATTCATCATCCAGGGATCGGTTAGATCGGGACATATCCTCGCTCGTCTCAGCTTCTGCTTCATACTGCAATACTTTTTCTTCCATGCGCTCGAAACCGCCGCGGGACTCGTCGCTGCCAATATTGGACATTGTACGGTTCATCTTTGTACGTGTTTTGGCAGATTCTGCACGTGCCTTGAGGGAATCTTTTTTCAGTTTCATTTCCCCGTATTCCTTTTTCATCTCATCCAGCTTCTGACGGATGGACGCTACATCGCTTGATGCACGCTCCCATGATGCGTAAAGTGAATCAGCTGTCTGCTGATGCGTCTGCTTATCTTCCAAAGCGCGGCGAGCCAAATCATCATTGCCAGCTTCAATCGCTGTCTCCGCTTGCTGCTGACGTTTATCAGCCATTGCCTTGGCATCATCGTATTTGCGTTTCAGCATCTTTTCGTTTGCAATTTGCTTCGCTACCGCTGTTTCTGCTTCACGGATATCTGCTTCCATGTCACGCATGAACTGATCCAGCATTTTCACCGGATCTTCTGCTTTATCAAGCATTGCATTCAATTCTGAGTTTACGACTGTTTTTACACGGTTAAAAAATTTAAACATACAATTCGCTCCCTTTAATTAATTTAATTTGAACCCGCAATGATTTTAATTTCACGCGGTTTGATTTCATAACCATAGCTGACTTCAATTTCGCTTCCCCAGCCTTCGAGACCAAGGAAATGCTCTTCATCTTCATCATAATAATCGGCAAAATGGACGATTGAGCCATTCACATTACGACTTCTTCCTTCACCGACGACTCGAGCTTCACCTTGCTCATCAAGGAAGTAAGTCCGGCCTTCGTGCGTCAGCTGCTTCGGATATGGTTTTGATACCGAAAGCGGAATTTTTTTATATATACCCAGCTCCAGTTCATCATCCATCTCAGCAGAGAGCCAAAGGATCGTATCCCCTTCCACCAGCTGGTAGTCGAACCATTCATAGCTCCCTTGACGGGAAGTGATTTTTCCGACTACTTCATAGGTGACCAAGTCATATTCGACAATGTCGCCCACTTGGATGGACAGTGCATTGCGTTCCCTTACAGCAGGACGCTCAGGGGACTTTTTCTTGAATATACGGGAAAGAATACCCAAAACCTTTCACCATCCTCTTATCTTGTATCTTATATACGGGCAGGGATACAGAAGGTTTCAAACTTTTTTCCTGCTTGTCTCTAATTATACAGGTGTACAGTCATACATGCATGCACTTGCTGCGGCGAAACAGGATTATCAATGTCAAAAGAAGGGGAAAATAGCTACAGATTGTCACAAAGGAGAAATTTTATGATCATCCGTTTCGGCTACGTATCTACCGCATTGAATTTATATGAAGCATCGCCAGCAAAAACCATGACATTTGCCAGGTGGTCCAAGCTTGAGAAAGAAGAAAGATTGGCACAGCTGCAAGCACTCACAAGGGAAAACCTAGAGCGGACGATTCGAATCCTTCATTATAATATTGCCCACCAGATCAAACTTTACCGTTTCTCTTCCTCTCTTGCGCCACTGGCGACACATGAGGAAGTAGGATGGGATTATATTACACCCTTGACAGACTTGTACGAGGAGATCGGAAGGCTCGTGCGGGATTACGGTATTCGTGTAAGCTTTCATCCGAATCAGTTTACCCTTTTTACAAGCGATAAACCGCATATTACGGGAAATGCTGTTAAAGATATGCAATACCATTACAATATGCTGACTGCTATGGGATTAGAAGACGAAGCATATATCAACATCCATGTAGGCGGAGCATACGGAAACAAAGAACTTGCCCTGGAGCGTTTCCATAAGAATATCAAGCAGCTTCCAGATCCGATCAAGAGACAGATGACGCTGGAGAACGATGACAAAACGTATACAACAACTGAAACGTTGGAAGTATGCGAGAGACATAACATTCCAATGATGTTCGATATCCATCATTACATGGCAAATCATGCAGAAGAAGAGCCATTAGAAGACATTCTTCCGCGTTTTATGGCCACATGGAAAGAACGTAAACATGTACCAAAAGTCCATACGTCTTCTCCTAAATCAGAGAAGGCATATCGCAGTCATGCTGATTATGTAGATGTGGAATTCCTGATGCCTTTGATCAAGCATTTGAAAGAAATCGACCAATCAGTGGATTTCATGATTGAAGCAAAACAAAAGGATAAAGCTGCGTTACAGCTGGCAGAGGATGTCGCTCGCATACGGGGTGTGAAAAGAATTGGCGAGGCTACCGTAGAATTATAAAAAACAGGCATTCCGATGATGGAATGCCTGTTTTCATTTCACTTTGATTGCTTTAATTCGATTTTGTAAATTTTTCTTTTCAGTAGAGGATTTCAGCTTATCAACTGCCGACTGAGCAGATTGCTTAGCCTTTTTCGTTTTGTCTTTCTCCGCTTTCTTCACTTTCGATTTAGCGTCAATCAGTTTCTTTGCATCCGCCGCTTTTACCTTCACTTTATCAAGACGCTTCTGAAGATTATCCTTATCCTTGCCGGATTGCAGCTCCTTGAGTGCATTCTGTGCCTTCTGAATATTAAAATCGCTAATGTTCTTCTCAGCTGCCTTCACCAGATCATTTGCTGACTTGATTTGGGCCTGCTTCACCTTATCAAGACGTTTCTGCAAATCTGTTTTGTCTTTGCCATTAGTCAGTTTTTTCACAGATTGCTGGGCATCATCAACATTCTTTTTAGTCTTGCTTTTCTCCGCCTTACTGGTTTTGTCTTTTGCTTCCTGTACTAGCAGAGCTTGCTTTACCTTATCTAAGCGCTTTTGCAGATTATTCTTTTCGGTTTTATCTGTCACTTTATTGATGGCAAATTGTGCTGCATCAATGTCTGTTTTCTTCTTGCTCTTTTCCGCTTTGGCGGCTTTGTCCTTCGCTTCCTGCAGCGTTAGAGCTTGTTTCACTTTATCCAATCGCTTCTGAAGGTTTTTCTTTTCAGTGCTATCCGTTACTTTATTGATGGCAGATTGTGCTGCATCAATATCTGTTTTCTTCTTGCTCTTTTCCGCTTTGGCGGCTTTGTCCTTCGCTTCCTGCAGCGTTAGAGCTTGTTTCACTTTATCCAATCGCTTCTGAAGGTTTTTCTTTTCAGTGCTATCTGTAACTTTATTGATGGCGGATTGCGCTGCATCAATATCTGCTTTACTTTTGCTCTTCTCCGCTTTGGTAACCTTATCCTTTGTTTCCTGTAGCGTTAGCGCTTGTTTTACTTTATCAAGCCGCTTTTGCAAATTCTGCTTGTCCTTATTATTCGATAAGGCCGCTACGAGTTTCTGTGCTGTATCATAGTTTCCCTGATTGCTAGCTTTCTCAGCTAGCTCAACGGCCTCCAAGGCTGGCTGATACCCTTTATCTTTCTCAGACTGATATTGGACTAGCCCGTAACCGAATAGACTGTCCCGGCCTTTTTGCCCAAGGTCCTTGCTATATCGCTGCAAACGTGTGCGCAGCTGATCATTCGCTTCATTCGGGTATTGCTGTTTCAACAGCGCAAGCATCGCTGTCACATGCGGTGTGGCTTGTGAAGTTCCGCTCATCATCGCATAATAGGTACCAAGATAGGTGCTTGTAATATCTGCTCCTGGCGCAGATAGTTCTACCTTACTTCCTACTGAAGAGAAGGAAGCGATGTTATTTTGCGATTCAGAAGCAGAAACAGCAATCACTTTGTCGAAGGCTGCCGGATAATCCAATGGTCGGCCTGCCCCTTCATTCCCGCTTGCTGCAACCAGCAAGATGCCTTTCTGGTATGCTTTATCCACAGCATCCTGTAATGCCATGCTCTTATAAGCAGTTCCCATGCTCATATTGATAATGTTCATATCATTGGATATTGCCCAATCGATACCTTCCAGCAGATCCGAGAGATTTCCTCGGCCGGCATTATCCAGCGCTTTGACTGCATATAACTGTGCATCCGGTGCAACACCATAGGTTCCATATCGATTATGCTTTGCTCCAATGATACCGGCCACATGCGTCCCGTGCCCTTCATCATCTTTATAAGAGGACGTATAGCTTACAGCGGAGTATCCTCCTGCTATTTTTAAATCCTCATGTGGATATATTCCACTATCTATTACGGCAATTTTGACACCTTTGCCAGTTAAGCCTTCGTTCCAGGCAAGGGACGCCTGGATTGGCTTTAAGTTCCATTGATCTAAAATTGGAGATGCAGCTTCTTTTACAGCTCGAATGCTTGTAATTCCGTTATCGGAAACTGAAATCTTAACGTCCGGCTCGACATACTTAATGTCCGGATCTTCCTTCAATTCCTCGATCGTTCCGGTATCAGCGGTGATCGCAGCCACCGGCAAATTATCGTATTCCTTTTCGACTGCTGCATCACTTCCCTGAACTGCTTCTTCTCCCTTCTTATTTTCATACACGATAATCATCTGCTTTTCTTCCTCAGCATATGTTTTAACAGCCGGAAACAGGAAAGTCAGACTCAGCAACAACGAAACAAGAAATAGGCTCTTTATCGAAACCTTCATCATTCGCGTAATTTTCCTCTCAATTAAGTGAATTTCATGATACTTATATCGGTCCAAACCAGGAAAACATAATAGCTAATACAAGAGTTTCAAAAAAGATTGATAGCTTCCATTACCTGCTTCTAAATTTAGTGTGTCGGTTCCTCATATAAAGTATCAATCCAGCCGCAGCTAACATGCCCCCTGCCGCAATCAAATTCCCAATTTGGGAGGCTGTATCCGGCAGCTGCTTTCCTTGTTGGTCTTCTGGATTTGCTTTGCCAGCTGATTTATATGTGAAAATAATCTCGTCTGTTACTCTATTGGATTCGTCAATCTGTTGCACAGCCCCTGAATCAACATTCTCCTTTCCAGCAGAGTCAGCCTGTTGCAGCACAGTTTCTAAATCAACTCTCTCCTTCTCAACAAAGTCAGACTCAACCGGTACATGGACTGAATTCCCATCAGTCAGATCGTCATTCACGGAAATGTCCTGAATTGTATCACCTTCTTCGTCATTCCCTTCAGGTGTACCCAGCTGATTTTCTCCGTTTTTAATATGCTGCTCCAATTCATTTATATATGCTGACAGTTCTTCGAGGGTATTAAAATCATCAAGTGTTAGATCTTCAGCTGCAAGCTGAAGATCAAGCTGCTCTCGAGCCAATCCCGCTTTTTCTAAAAGCAAATGTACAGACACTCCATTTATATTTTGATAGATTACGTCATTAACTTCATCAAGGTTTTGGTAGTTGTATAAATCGAAGCCATTTGCAGCAAACAAATCTGCCAGATCATCTATTGTCATTTCTAATTTATTTGCCAAAATACGTAATTCCCCAGCTGTGACTCTATCTTCCTTCACTTCATCTCCTGTATTTCCTGACATGCTTCCCTCCGAGTCATTTGAGAGAAGCTTTTCGTCCTGTACTGGAGCAGGGTATTGAATCAAGCCGTAACCATACAGCTGATCACGCGCTTCCTGCCCGAGATCCTTGGTATACTGTTGCAGCCGTACCCTTAATTGTTCATTTGTATCAGCAGGGAACTGCTGCTTCAATATAGCAAGCAAAGCAGATACATGAGACGTTGCCTGGGATGTGCCGCTCATGATACCATAACCGGAGCCTGGCAATGTACTCTTGATATTTGCTCCTGGTGCGGAAAACTCTACCTTCTCCCCAACCGATGAAAACGCAGCGATATTGTTTTCAGAATCGGTAGCAGAAACAGCAATGACAGGCTCGTAAGCAGCAGGATAATCCACTGGATACCCAGCTCCTTCATTGCCGCTGGCGGCAACTAACAAAATGCCTGCTTGATAAGCCTTTTGCATAGCTTCTTCCAGCGCATCACTTTCATCTGCAGTACCCATGCTCAGATTGATGATGTCCATGTCATTGGAAATAGCCCAATCGATTCCTTCCAATAAATCGGAAAGATATCCTTCCCCGGTATTATCAAGTACTTTGACAGCAAAAAGATCTGCATCCGGTGCTATACCATCTGTTCCTTTTTCATCGTGTTTTGCTCCGATAATTCCCGCTACGTGTGTACCGTGACCTTCATCATCTTCAAAGGATTCTGTGTAATCGACTGTCGAAATACCTCCGGCTACTTGCAAATCCTCGTGGGCAGCAATCCCGCTGTCCATGATGGCAATTTTGACACCTTTTCCTGTCAGACCGTCATGCCATGCCGCAGGAGCCCCAATGGCAGCAAGATTCCATTGATCCGAAACCACTGTTTCGTCCGGCTGCATGTCACCGCTCTCAGCAATTTTGATTTTGCTATCTGGTTCAACATATTTAATATCCGGATCACTCTTCAATTTATCGATTGTAGCTGTATCCGCAGCTATTGTTGCAGCCGAAAGGTGATCATATTGTTCTTCAATCGCAGCATCACTTGCCTCAACTGCTTTTTCACCCTGTTCGTTCTCATAAACGACGACCATACGTTTTTCTTCTTCCGCATATACCTTTTCAGTCGGCAGCTGGAACACTAAACCGACTAGAAGCAAAGCAAAGATACTTTGCTTCATTAAAATTTTATTCATTTGCAATATTCCTCTCAACAATAGAATCCTGCTATTTATATCGGTACAGATTAGCCAATATAAAATGTCTTACACCGAATCAATCAGAATTATGGTTAAGAGATTAGGATTTTTTAACAAGAAATAAGCAAGCAATCCACATTATGTAAAACATGTGGGTTGCTTGCTGTTTTTTGTTAAATCTTTATATAGAGGTTATCCTCATGAAGTACAAATCCGGACAGCGTCCTCCCTCTTATTGACTGTAAACTCCTCCCCGACCTTTGCCAGCAAACCGGTTTTATGAAGCAAACGTTTCGGCTGGCCGTGAACACCAAGGAATAGCAGCTGCTTATCATCCGCTTCATAATAATCGACGAGTTTATGCAAAGCTGCTTCAGCGGATGTATCCATATAAGATACCTTTTGCAAATCAAGGATAAGGGAATCTGGTTCCTCATGTATCGTCTTTTCCACTACTTCCTCCAGGATATCAGTAGATCCGAAGAACAAAGGTCCCTCAAATTGCCACACCCGCACACCATTGGTTTCTTTAACTTGAATTTGTTCGTCTTTTACAAATAGTACAGTGCTCATACGTTTGACGAAAACGACAAATGCTAGTAATAGTCCGCACCCCACACCGACAGTCAGATCAGCAAGGACTGTCAACGCGAAGGTGACAATCAAAATGAAGGAATCAAATGTACGCATCCTGATAATATGGATGACCTCTTTACGTTCACTCATATTCCATGCAACTACCATTAGAATCGGAGCCATGCTGGCAAGCGGGATAGCAGAAGCATAAGGGGCTAGCAAAAGCAGAATGATCAGGACAAAGGCACAATGCACCACTCCGGATACCGGAGAAAAAGCATTACTCCGTATATTGGTAGCGGTCCGGGCTATTGCTCCAGTCGCTGGAATACCTCCGAATAGCGGGACAGCGATATTCGCCACTCCTTGACCAATTAATTCTCTGTTGCTGTGATGTTTCGTTTTCGCCATATTATCAGCAACTGTAGCAGACAGGAGTGATTCTACTCCGCCCAGCAAGGCTATGGCCACTGCAGATGGCAGCAGGTAGATAATCTTGTCCAATGTGAAAGCGGGTAACTGGAGCTGCGGCAGCTGGCTCGGTATATCACCGTACACACTGCCGATGGTTGCCACCTGTCCTTGGAAAAACAGGACTGCTACAACTGTCGATACAATCAAGCCTGCCAGTGCTCCTGGTACTTTTGGCAAGATCTTAGGCGTGAGGAGAATGGCAGCAAGGGATACACCTGCAATGATCAAGCTGTATAGATTGATTGTATCCGCGGCTGCAAGCAGTGCTTGCATTTTCGGGAGGAATCCCTCTTCTTGTTCAGCCTGGATGCCCGTGAAATTCCCGATTTGCCCAGAAAAGATAATGACCGCGATACCTGCTGTAAAACCGACTACTACTGGCCGAGGTATGAATTTGATCAAACTCCCGAGCTTGAGCAGGCCGAAAATGACGAGCAATATCCCAGCCATTATACCTGCCACCAAAAGATCCTGATAGCCAAATTGAATGACAACACCTAAGAGAATCGGAACAAATGCTCCAGTTGGTCCGCCGATTTGGAACCTCGATCCACCAAGCAATGAAATAAGCAGACCGCCGATGATGACTGTATACAGTCCATATTCAGGATTCACTCCTGATGCAATAGCAAAGGACATTCCAAGCGGGATGGCCACGATACCGACAATGATTCCCGCAATGATATCCCGACGCAGCGCTTGCAAATTATAGCCGCTATATCTTCCAAGTCCCTTCATTTCATCACTACCCTTCTTTTTGTTGTCACCTTGCCTTTTCAGTTTGCATACATTGCAAGAAGCGTCCTGCTGCAACCTCCTTTACAGATTCGTTGGAATCAAGTATTCGACAAAAGCTGAAATTTGTATATCATACCCATTGGCTATAAATCCTGCTATTCTCATAAAAGCGTCTTTACTTACTTTAGTTTCTTAATCCTAACTATCTTCCTGCTCACATAGAAGCTAGGTTCGTAAAATATTAGTAAACGTCGTTCTATAGAGGTTTGTTTGTAAAATGTTTGTAAGTTAATCCATCCTATCCATACTTTCTGCCTGTCCCTTTCTGCCTGTGACTAACCACATGTTTAGAAGCTGGTTATCATCCTAATCTCCTCTTTAGATTGTTAGAATTCTTATAAATAAGAGAAAGATTAGAATTTGCTTAGAGTATTTATATATGCTAATATATGCATATAAGCAAATAAGAGGAGCGTCTGCATATGAAGTACGACACACACCCGGAACTGACAGAAGAACGATTGACACATGTATCGCAAATCTTCAAAGCCCTCGGCGATCCGACTAGAATCCGAATCCTGCACTTACTGCTTGATAAGGAGTACAGTGTCAATGAAATAGCGGAGAAGCTTGAGCTGCATCAGTCCACCGTCTCTCATCAGCTGAGCTCAATGAAGAAAATCCGGCTCGTCAAATCGAGGCGGGAAGGCACGACGATCTATTATTCCCACGATGACAAACATGTCATCGATTTACTGACAGAAGCCATCAACCACGCCTGCCATAACTAATAAACCGGAGGAATATGTATGGGACACGGACATGCACACGATCATGGACATGATTATCACCACCATCACGGACATAATGCGAATAAAAAAGCTTTACTGATAAGTTTTATCCTGACAGCTGGATTCATGATGCTGGAAGCAATCGGGGGTTTTCTTACGAACAGCCTTGCCTTGCTGTCGGATGCCGGACATATGCTTAGCGATGCTGTATCTCTCGGAGTCGGCCTGTTTGCATTTATACTCGGCGAACGAGTAGCTAATTATAGTAAAACATATGGCTATAAGCGATTCGAGATTCTGGCCGCCTTATTCAATGGCGTCACTCTCATCCTTGTATCCCTCTACATTTTCTATGAAGCAGTCCAGCGTTTCCGAGATCCAGCGGAGATTGCTTCCGGCGGTATGCTGATTATTGCTGTCATTGGTTTTCTTGTTAATATTCTAGTCGCCTGGATCCTGATGCGAGGTGATACGAGTGAAAATCTGAATGTACGCGCAGCCTTCTTACATGTAATCGGGGATTTGCTCGGATCTGTCGGTGCTATCGCAGCTGCATTGCTCGTGCTTCTGTTCGGTTGGAATTGGGCCGACCCGGTCGCAAGTGTCATTGTAGCCGCCCTAGTAATAATAAGTGGCTGGCGAGTTACAAAGGATGCCATTCATGTACTCATGGAAGGGACGCCACGGAACGTCGAAATGACTAAGATCATTGATTGTATAGAAAAAGCCCCTGGTATCATTGCCATTCATGATTTGCATGTATGGAGCATTACCAGCGGCCAGAATGCCCTTTCCTGCCACGCGGTAGTGGAAGGTGACTTGCTAATCGAGCAGAGTCAGGCCGTGCTGCGCAAGATTGAGCATGATCTAGAGCACTTAGGAATCGGTCATGTGACTATCCAAATGGAAACAGCCGCCCACACACATGAAGAATCACTCATGTGCCAGCATGATGCCGGCTCCCATGCGCATATTCATACACATTAAAAAGACAAGGATACTAGTATCCTCGTCTTTTTTTATGGAAGGAGCAAAACCTCTATCTAGTTGTTCGTTGTAACTAGTTACCAAATAAAAATTCTGCTAAACGTTCTCCAAATAGCATGACCACACCGGAACCAGCACCAAGCACAGAAATGATGCTGATCAAGATAGCACCACTGACACGTAGCTTTTCATTTTTGAAAGTCATATTGGACTGGAGTTCTTGTATATTCCTCTCCTGTTCATATAGCCTTTCCATAAACTTATCCTGTGCTTCCTTTTGCTTTTCCAAGGTATCTGCCATCTTTCCAGTGTGGCTCTCAATGTTTTCCAGCCATCTTCCCAAAGGAAGCAGCTTCTCATTGATGCTAACCAAGTCTTCCTTGATACTGTCGATTTCCTGTTGGAAATCTCCCCGAAGCTTCAGCTGCATTTCCAAGAGCTCTGCACGCGAAATTTGTTCGCTCTTCTTTTCGGGATCCAACCTCTTCTGCCCCTCTCTTCAGCCTGCTCCCTCCCTGGTTTTATAGTATGCATGTACTTTTCTGTCCGATTGTGTCCGCTCCTGTCGTACTACACTGCCTTTTGCTCGGCATTCAGCTTCCTGATATCAAGCTGTGGCGTAATCAAATACATAATGATAGTACCAGCCAGCCCGATCATCGTAAGCAATATCCCCATGGTGATGGATGACAGAAATCCGCTGAGCGTAACGGTCAAGGAAACAATCAGCATGGAGAGGTTATACTGAAGACCACCGAATGCCATGTATGCACTGCGCTTGTCATCCGGCGGAATTGCTGCCATATAGGACTGCTCCACTGGCACTCTGAATACTTCACCAATTGTTAGTACTGCCATCATGATGAACAGCACCCAGATATTATTCGAGAAAGTCAGCGCTGCATATCCCATTGTAAAGATAAGACAGCTGGCAACAAGAACGAATCTGTCCTTCATCCCAACAATAAGCTTGGCGGCAAATAAGGCAAGCAAAGCAACCAGAATGGTATTCTCACTCCGCAAAAAGCCCATCATCTTCACGCCATCCACTTCCCAAAACAGAAATTGCTGTGTCGGCATCTCTTCGGACAATCGGATTCCGATATAACTTGTCAGCTGGAATTCCATGCTCAGGACAAGGATCCCGCCTGCAATAAACCAGACAAACAGCCGATCCTGCATGACCGATTGATAGGTGCCGAAAATCTGGGTGATGTGCTGAAGCGGCTTAATCTCCACTTTCTCCGGAAAATGCGTCTCCGTAATAAAGAAATAGACAACAAACAACGTTCCTGCTGCTGCGATCGTCAGCGCCATGAATAATTGGAATAAATAGTTCTCAAACATGAACGCACCAGCAATACCACCTAAGGCGATAGATAAATTACTAGCCCAATATCCAATAGAATAAATCAAACGTCGCTGATCTGGTGTACTGACATCAATCAGCATGGCGTCATTAGCTGGTCCAGCCAATCCCCAGCAAATACTGTTCACCATGATCATTGCATACGTTATCTCAGCTGATTCGAACCATGGTGAATTACTCACCATCATCATGAAAAATGCCACCAGCCGGAGTGTTTCAGCTATAAGCATGATCTTGCGCCGTCCGAATAAATCACTAAAGTAACCGCCAAGCAAAGACATCCCGATTCCGAGGAATACATTGACAAGAAGCAGCAGTCCTGCCACTTTTGCTCCGAAATGCATTGCTAAGTAGATGGTCATGAATGGGGTTACCATACTGCCGATCAAGCTGGACACGAAGGATTCCACAAGCCTTATCTTTATATTTGGATGAAAATCCCTAAATCGCATCGTATTCCCCCTTTTCTATATTTTCTAATTATATAGATATTTTACAGGAAATTCCATGGTGATTGGAAGAAAAAATGACCCCTGGCTTAGCCAGAGGTCATTCCGAATGTGATTGCAGAAAGTTGATCATATGCTCAAAACTGTATTGCGCTTCTTCCAAATATAATTTCCGTTGGTATTCATGCCCGGCCGCCGGATGGGAAGTGTCAAAGAACATCCTTTCCACTTCCACCCCTTCCTTCTCCAGTTCATCTGCCATTTCCACACTTTGGGGATGCAGTTTATCAGACTCACCGGATGAAATGAAAGTAGGAGGATAATCGTCCGTAATCTGAAATACCGGAGACATGTCTCGCAGTCGTGGGTCATGGCTATAGTTTTTATTTCCTGTATACGACCAAAGGAATGTCGTCATATTGCTGAAACCCGTTTGCTGGGCTTCTTCAAGATTCAATACCCCATTGTAAAGCAATGTACCCCGAACCTGTTCCGGCTGAAGCGCTGAATTCTCGCCAATTACAGATTCTGTAGTTGGGTTGGTAGCCATTGCAGCGACCATGCCCGCAAGGTTTGCACCCGCTGATCCTCCGCCGACGAATACTTGTTCCGTATCACCATGGTAACGGGGTGCTTCTCTCAGCGCAAAGCTGATGGCATCATTCAATTGATAAAGCTGTGTCGGAAAATTATATTCCGGTGCCAGCCCGTAATTAACGTTCACAACAAGATAGCCTTTCGATGCAATCCACATCGTGAATGGATTTTGGGCTTCCTTGTCTCCTCCGATCCATCCGCCGCCATGAATATAGATGACGATCGGAAGCGTTCCTTCCGCATCCTCCGGATAATAAAAGTCCAATTTGCCGTCATAGTTCTCGGTCGGATAGGCAATATCCTTCACGGTTACGACATTTTCCGGGTAAGGCATTTCCGGCTGTTTGTTGCTTTGATCGATTGCCATAAAAGCTCTAATCTCGGAAGAAAAGAGACTGCCGATGAGGAGCAGGATACCGATTGCCAAAATGACAATTCCCAGAATCCAAGCTCTTTTTCTCCGCAACATGCTATCTCTTTCCTCCCCTCTGTCCGCTCATACGCTGTTCTATTAGCTTATAATAAATACGGTGTAATATCCAAGCCTTGCGTCTGTCCAAGTATTACCTCTGCTACAAGCTTGCCGGAATACGGTGCAAGGTTAAGCCCCGCAGGACCAAATCCAGCAGCCAAATGAAGTCCGTCCACATTCTTGACCGGACCAAGAATCGGATAAGGGTTCGGACCTGCAGGGCGAAGGCCGACACGGAATTCTGTCACTTCCTCATCCGCAAGACCAGGCGCTACCTTCAACGCTTCCCGTACCACTTCCTGCATGCCGGCCGCAGTCAGCTTCGTATCGTAGCCTGACCCGACTTCCCTCGTAGCCCCTGCCACAACTTTCCCGCCATCGAAACCGAGCAGATAATGACTGCTTTTCGGAAGAATGACGGGCCAGTTGCTTGTATCGGCATTCACATGCATATGCATGATCTGCCCTTTTTGCGGCTCTACCGGCAGTTTGATGCTAACCGGCTCCAGCAGTTTATTGATCCACGCTCCAGCAGCTGCTACAACAGTATCTGCTTCGATAGTTACCTCGTCGACACACACACCGGTAACCTTGCTTCCTTCATGGAGCAATGATGCTTCTCCCTGCACATACCGTACACCGCGTGCTTCTCCTGCTTCCAGTAAAGCTTGAAGCAGCTGCCGTCCATCAACCCGAGCGGCTCCTTCAAGAAAGAGAGCTGTCATATCTTCCCGCAGCGGCGGGAATTTAACCCGCGCCTCTTCTGCACTCAGTCTTCTGATTTCCCCTATTTCCGGTGTCTCAACCCGCTGTTTATAAGCAAGTTTTTCCAGCTCATCCAGCCGCTTCTTACTTGCACTCACATACAATGCTCCCACTTGCTTATAACTTACATTATTCTGACCATCCTCTTTCAGCATCTCAAGCAGCTCAGGATAATAGATAGCACCTGCTTTGGCTAAACTGAAATAAGGTTTGATTCTTACCCGCTTTGACAGCCAAGGAGAAATGATACCTGCTCCAGCAGCAGTAGCCTGCCCTTTTGCTTTTGAATCGACTATCGTCACTTCGGCTCCTGCTCTGGCCAAATGATAGGCTGTGCTGGCTCCGGCAATTCCTCCGCCCACAACGACAATATGCATTACGTTTCCCCCAATTTCTTTTTCTCCCTATTATACACTCATGCGTCATCTGTTTCAGTGTATACCTTTCATGCTAAACTAGTAATATAAACTTCAAGGAGATGAAGATAATGAAGCAAACATTGATCGACCGACTTTCTACATATGCGAAAGTGGATACACAATCCAATGAAGACATCGAAACAACCCCATCCACCCCAGGACAGCTTGAGCTTGCAAATATGCTTGTTGATGAGCTGAAACAGATTGGGATGGAAGAAGTCACAATCGATGAAAATGGCTATGTAATGGCAACACTGCCGGCCACAACAGATAAAGACATACCAGTTATCGGATTTATGGCACACGTCGATACAGCAACAGATTTCACTGGTAAAAATGTCAATCCGCAAGTGATCGAGAACTTTGACGGAAATGATATCACGCTCAATGAAAAGCTTGATGTCGTTTTGTCCGCAGCTGAATTTCCAGAATTGCCTGGCTACAAAGGGCATACGCTGATGACGACAGATGGAACGACGCTTCTAGGAGCAGATAATAAAGCTGGTATCGCAGAGATCATGACCGCGATGGAATATTTGATTCAGCATCCTGAAATCAAGCATGGCAAAATCCGAATTGCTTTTACACCTGATGAAGAAATCGGTCGTGGACCGCATAAATTCGATGTAGAAGCTTTCGGCGCTACATACGCGTATACAATGGATGGCGGTCCTCTAGGTGAATTGGAGTATGAAAACTTCAATGGTGCTCAAGCCAAAGTTATCTTCAATGGTAATAACGTGCATCCAGGCACAGCTAAAAACAAAATGGTCAATAGCATGAAGATCGCGATGGAATTCCATGCCAAGCTGCCAGAAGATGAAGCACCAGAGTATACAGAAGGACGCGAAGGTTTCTTCCATCTGCTTTCTATTCAAGGAGATGTTGAACAGACTAAGCTCCATTATATTCTGCGGGACCATGACCGGGACAAATTCGAGGCGAAAAAAGCATTGTTCGAAGAAATTACTGCTGAAATCAAAGCAGAATACGGCGACAAGAGTATCCAGCTTGATATGCATGATCAATATTACAATATGCGTGAAAAAATTGAACCTGTCATGGAAATCGTCGATATTGCATCCAATGCAATGAAGCGCCTAAGCATTGAACCAGTAATCAAACCAATTCGCGGTGCGACAGACGGATCCCAAATTTCTTATAAAGGCTTGCCGACACCGAACGTCTTTACAGGCGGTGAAAACTACCATGGCAAGTTCGAATATATCTCCGTCGACAATATGGAAAAAGCAACAAAGGTTATCATAGAAATCGCAAAACTGTTCGAGGAACAAGCTTAATAAACATGGAGCCGGTTTTTCCGGCTCCCCTATCATTGACATTCAGTCATTTATTTCATATAATTATCTCGAATTCGAGATAAAAAGGAAGCGTGAAAGACTATGGCAACTGATAACGTAGGCTTATCGTTAAAACTATTCATTGTACTGACAAGAGCTCTCCAGTCCATCAAGAAAAGGGTCGAGGAAGATATTAAGAAGCAAGGAATCAATTTGACGGAATTCGCTGTGATGGAACTGCTATTCCATAAAGGAGATCAGCCGATCCAGAAAATCGGCAGCAAAGTACTGCTATCCAGCAGCAGCATCAGCTATGTAGTAGACCGCCTTGTTCAAAAAGAAATGATCAGAAGACGTCCCTGCCCAGAGGATCGACGCATTACGTTCGCAACTTTGACCGAAAAAGGACGTGCTTTCATGGAAGATTATTTTCCAAAGCATGAACAAGCGATTCACAGCATTTTAGCAGGTCTTGACGACGATGAAAAAGCTCAAGTCATCGAACATATTAAAACATTAGGATTGTATGCCGAGGGTACTTCGACTGACAAATAAAAGGAGGAACACACATGATACATGTCTTCAAAGCTGCTAAACAAGCAGACAAGCCGACCTTCCTGCTGCTGCACGGTACTGGCGGAACCGAAAGGGATCTTTTGCCGCTGGCTGACCTGATCGATCCTGATGCAGCCGTGTTAAGTGTCCGGGGAAATGTTTCTGAAAATGGCATGCCGCGCTTCTTCAAACGTCTTGCTGAAGGCGTTTTCGATGAAGAGGATTTGATTTTCCGGACAGAAGAACTGCGCAGCTTCCTTGATGAAGCAGCAAAGAAATACGAATTCAATCGAGACAATATTATCGCAATCGGTTATTCCAATGGTGCTAATATTGCAGCCAGCCTCCTGTATCACTATACTGGTTCACTCAAAGGCGCAATTTTACACCATCCAATGGTGCCAAGACGAAATATCACACTTGCAGAGCAGCAAGGAACACCTGTGTTCATCACAGCAGGAGATAACGATCCAATCTGTCCGAAATCCGAAGCAATAGAGCTTGAGCAAATGCTGAAGGAAACTGGTGCTGATGCATCCATACACTGGGAAAGTAATGGTCATAGTCTAACCCATACAGAGGTTCAAGCAGCTGCTGAATGGTACCGTAAACACTTTTAAGCATACGCCTATGGCGTATGCTTTTTTTTGCACTAAAAGAGCCCGCACTACTAAGCGCAGGCTGTTTAGCATTATTCCATCCCTATCCAAACACTCTTTACTTCCGTATAGTTATCCAATGCGTAAGATCCCATTTCCCTTCCGATACCGGATTGTTTATATCCGCCGAAAGGAGATGCAGCATCGAAAGCATTGTAGCAGTTCACCCATACTGTTCCAGCCCGAAGACGGTTTGCAATATAATGTGCTTTTGTGACATCTTGCGTCCATACTCCTGCAGCAAGTCCGTATTCGCTGGCATTTGCGCGACGAATCAATTCATCCAGATCGTCATAAGGCATTGCCGATATGACTGGTCCGAAGATTTCTTCCTTGGCAATCGTCATTTCATCACGGACATCAGCGAAGATCGTCGGTGAGACAAAATAACCTTGCTCCTGCGGCTTACCGCCCCCAGTGACCAGCTCTGCTCCCTCACTTCTCCCCTTCTCGATATAGCCAAGCACTCGCTCCTGCTGCTCCAATGATACGAGCGGACCGATTTCCGTATCTGCATGAATACCAGCACCCTGCTTGATTTTCTCTGCATGGGAAGCCATGTCGGCAATCACATTATCGAATTGCTTCTTCTGGATGAAAACACGCGATCCAGCGCAGCAAACTTGTCCTTGGTTGAACATGACACCATTCAATGTGCCAGGAATTGCTTTTGTCAAATCGGCATCTGGCAAAACAATATTCGGTGATTTTCCGCCAAGCTCCAATGTTACTCGCTTGAGTGTTTTAGATGCATTCGCCATGATTTGTTTCCCGACGCTTGTGGATCCCGTGAATGCAATCTTATCAACCTGCGGATGATCGACAAGCGGCTGACCTGCCGTTTCCCCGAAACCTGGTACGATATTGAGGACACCAGCAGGGAATCCTGCTTCCTCTGCCAGTTCAGCTAAGTATAATGCAGACAATGGCGTCTGCTCAGCAGGCTTTAGTACAACCGTACATCCGGTAGCCAGTGCTGCTCCGAGCTTCCACATCGCCATTAAGAGCGGGAAGTTCCATGGAATGATCTGCCCCACCACGCCTAGTGCTTCATGTCTTGTATAGTTGAAATATGGGCCATTAACAGGAATCGTCTGTCCGACGATCTTAGTCGACCAGCCTGCATAATAGCGCATATGTTCAATTGCCAGCGGAATATCCGCATTTGTCGTTTCCCTGATCGGTTTCCCATTGTCCAATGTTTCGAGCTGGGCAAGTGCATCTGCATTTTCTTCCATTAAGTCCGCCAGCTTATACATGATTCTGCTTCGTTCTGCTGCCGTCATTGTTGACCAAGGGCCTTCATCGAATGCAAGTCGTGCCGCCTTCACTGCACGGTCGATATCCTCCGATCCAGCTTCATAAACAGTTGCTAGTACTTCGCCCGTTGCCGGGTTATACGAATCGAAAGTCTTCTCTGTTGCACTTGCCACGAACTCCCCATTGATATACAGCTTCTTCGTCCCATTCAGAAAACGCTCCACTTTCTCGTGCATACCTGCTGCTAATTGACTCATAGAAATCCTCCTCAGATTGTATTCTAGTTTTGTCTAAGCGTCATGATGCGAGATAATAGACTACAGGAAACCGCTTACAGTTGATATGGTAGCATCTTAAGGTTATAGAAAGCAATTGATAGCACAGAAGAATAGTACGCTATATTTCGACATAAAAAAAGCTCAACCGACAGGCTGAGCCTCCATCCTGATATTTTGCAGGAACTGCTTTACAACTTGTTCATATTCCTGCTTGTTATCGGCAAGCGACATCGCATGATCACCCTTTTCGAACAGATGCAAATGCTTGTACCCACTTCGTTTCCTGTCATATAAGTCTTTCGTCATCTGAACAGGTATATAGGAATCTGGCAAGCTGCTGATAAAGAGAACCGGTTTCTCGATATTCGCAACAGAATGGATTGGGGAAACATCCGGGAAACGATAGCCATCCAATTTACGCACGATTAATTCTGCAGCTGGCAGGAACACTTGCCGCGGAAGACGGAATTGGACTTTCAGCCTGTAAGCGACCTGTTCTGCAAAATCACTGTAAGGACAATCGGCGATATAGAAATCTGCCCCATCCTCCACTGTACCCGCATAAAGCAGAGCAGTTGCTGCACCCATCGATTCGCCATGCACACCAAGCTTCAAATCGTAATCATATCTTTCCTTCGTCCACTGTATCACCCGGGCAAGATCGTGCCTTTCCTGATAGCCATACGTAATACTTTTGCCATCGGAAAGTCCATGCCTGCGTTGATCGTACAATACAACGTTGAAACCTAGTTCCAGAAATACGTTCATGTATTTGATACTATTATATTTATTAACTGCTACTCCATGCGAGATGACCATGACATGCCGGGAATCTGGATCTCCTACATAATGTGTACCATAAATCTTCCCCTCACTTGAAGGTACACTGAATTCCTCCTTGCGCAGTGCATCGTAGGCCGCTTTGTTGTAGCGGCCAGCCTCCACCTCACGACTGATCGTCTCTTCCTCCGTGAAGGCTTTCATTTTCCGCAGTTCCTTGTTCACCAGTGTCGTAACAATAGCTGTGTACCCTCCAAGCAAGCCGGCAACGGAAAGAAATAACCCTTTTCTCCCCATATCACTACCCCCTTTTTATATTCTATTTTACAATAAGTAAGACAATCATTGCTTTTTCAAACAAAATGAGTTAACTTATCAATTGATAAGTTATTAAAGAGGGCAGGCATTATGGCTAGAAAAAAAGAAGTTTCCGCTGAACAGACCCAGCGCACTATTATTGCGACAGCTGAACGGCTTTTCATGACACATGGCTACCGGGCGATTTCAACTCGCCGGATAGCAGAGGAATGCGGCATTACACAGCCAGCGTTATATCATCATTTCCCAAATAAACAGGCCATCTATCTCGAAGTTGTCCGTTCCATCATGGTCCAGACAGAGGAAGCAATGGCACATGTGCTGCAGGATCATGCTGACAGCAAGGAGCGCATTCGGAAGATAGCCTATTTTATGATTATGAACCATCAAGGTGACATGACGCAGATGTTTCATGATCTGCAATACGAGATCGATGAACAGCACCGGAAAACGATTCAAGACTGGTGGATGCGCAGCTACTTCAATCCGGTTATGCAGACACTGACAGAAGGAATCGCAAAAGGTGATATATCTTCTATTTCTTCTGCCCCGCCAATGGAGCTGACATTTTTCGTACTTGAAATGATGAAATCCTTCCTGCCTCCATCCAAGGAGGATCATGAAGCCCGGCGTGCATTCGCAGACAAGAAATCGAAGATGCTTGTAGACATCCTTTTTGACGGAATCCGGAAAAAATAAAAGATTATGTGCATAATCTTTTATTTTTTGGGTATAACTTATCAGTTGATAAATTAATTAGGAGGATCATTCATGCAAAAATTAGGTGCTTTTATTAGCGGCAAATCTGGGCGCTGGATCATTCTGGCTGCTTGGATTGTCCTTGCACTCGTATTAAATCTTACCTTGCCGCAGGCAAACTCTCAAGAAGATGAGCAAGCTGAAACATTCCTGAACGATACGAACAGTGAGGAAGCAGCTCGTATCATAGAAGAGGAATTCACTGACAACAGCGGTCTGCCTGCCTTGCTGACGTGGTATCAGGAAGATGGGCTGACAGATGAAGACCTGCAGTCGATTCAGCAGTTCAGCGCTGATTTGCAGGAAGCTGACTTGGAAGCTGCAACCGTGACGCCATTCCAGGATATTCCGCTTCCAGCATTAAAAGAACAGCTTTCCGATGACGGTACGACGCTCGTCATGCCGATCCTTTTTGATAATGGTACAGCAACAGAGACAGTCGAAGCTGGTCTTGAAAAAATCCAAGATACAGCAAATGAAGCATTCACGCAAAATCCATTTGAACAAGATTTGAATAGCGGCGATCTGCTCGTCCGAGCAACGGGTCCTGCCGGTATTTCCGTTGATGCTGTCGGCCTCTTCTCTCAAGGAGATACGACACTTCTATTTGGAACCGTACTGATTGTGCTTATCTTCCTTCTCGTTATCTATCGATCTCCGATATTGGCATTTGTGCCTCTTATCGGTGTAGGTTTTGCTTATTTAGTCATAAGCCCAATCCTTGGTGCATTAGGAAAGGCCGAATTGATTTCATTTGATTCACAGGGACTTGCAATCATGACTGTACTGCTCTTTGGTGCTGGTACCGATTACTGCTTATTCCTCATCACTCGCTTCCGGGAAAACCTCTGGGAGATAAAGAGCAAGAAGACAGCAATCGTCCGGTCCCTCTCCTCTGCGAGCGGAGCAATTGCCATGAGTGGATTAACCGTAATCGTTGCCATGCTAGTCTTACTTGTTGCTGATTATGGATCGATTAATCGTTTTGCTATTCCATTCGGAATCGCTATCTTTATTATGCTGCTTGCAAGTCTTACACTCGTGCCAGCTTTGCTCACTATTATTGGACGCGCATCCTTCTTCCCGTTCATCCCTAGAACAGAAGATATGCAAGAGAAGCGCGCAAAAGAAAAAGGAAAGCCAGTTCGTACGAAGAAACCGCACAATAAGATTGGCAATAGCGTGGGCAGACTTGTCATTCGCCACCCATGGAAGATAGCTATCATTACACTTGTTGTACTTGGAATTCTTGCCGGAATTTCATCCCGTATCACGTATACGTATGATACGCTGTCATCCTTCCCAGATGATATGCCGTCAAAAGAAGGATTTGAAATACTGACAGATCACGTAAATGCTGGTGAGCTTGCACCTGTTTCCGTCCTTGCTGAGACAGATGATCCAGAGGCTGTCCGGAGCGCTTTGGAAGAGTTGCCTTATGCAGCTGCTGTAATGGATCCGGAGCAGTCAGAGTCAGACGATCAATTGATCCGTATCCAGCTTGAACTGGATGAAAATCCTTACTCAAATGAAGCAATGGCACACATACCTGACATAAAGGAAACCGTATCGGATACAACCGGAGATGCCGATAGTGTTTGGATTGGTGGTCAAACAGCAGAACAGTATGATACACAGCAAGTGACAAAGCATGATGAAAAATGGGTTATCCCAATCGTTGTCGGCTTCATCACTTTACTTTTGCTCACCTATTTGCGATCAATTACGGCTACGATCTATTTGGTCGCAACTGTTTTACTCTCCTTCTTTAGTGCATTGGGCCTTGGCTGGCTTATCCTGCACTACGGATTCGGTGTTGAAGCAATCCAAGGCTTTATCCCGTTGTATGCTTTTGTGTTCATTGTTGCGCTTGGAGAAGACTATAACATTTTCATGATCTCAAGCATTTGGAAACGAAGTAAAACGATGCCGCTTAAGCAAGCAATTGCTGACGGTGTTGCACATACAGGCGGTGTTATCACGTCTGCCGGTCTGATTTTGGCAGCAACATTTGCTGTATTGACGACATTGCCTATTCAAATACTTGTCCATTTCGGAACAATCACAGCAATAGGTGTGCTGCTCGACACCTTCTTAGTCCGTCCTTTCCTTGTACCTGCTATCACAACGATTCTCGGTAAATGGGCTTTCTGGCCTTGGAAGAAGCGGATTCAGCAAACAGAAGAAAATGAACAAAAGGCGCATGCCTAAAAATGCGGGACAGCTATGCTGTTCCGTTTCTTTTTTGCAAGCAAATCTTTTCCATATACACATGTCTATTTGCTACAGTTAGGACAGACTTATAAAAAAGGAGCTGAGCAAGAAATGACAGAACGTGTACAATTAGGAAAATCCGGTTTGTATGTTAACCCGATTGGTGTCGGTACGAATGCAGTCGGAGGCCATAATCTCTATCCAAACTTAGATGAGGATCAAGGCAAGGAGGTTGTCCGCCAAGCGATTGAAAATGGGATGAATTTCTTTGATACAGCTTATATTTACGGTCCGGAAAGATCTGAGGAGCTTGTCGGTCAGGTTATCAAAGAAAGCGGCAAACGCGATGACATTGTAATCGCAACGAAAGCAGCCCACAAAATCATCAATGGTGAAACACTGATGGACAACTCGCCGCAATTCTTGAAGGAATCTGTGGATAGCGCATTGAAGCGTCTGCAGACAGATTATATTGATTTGTTCTATATCCACTTCCCTGACGAAGATACACCGAAAGCAGAAGCTGTCGGTGCGCTGAAGGAATTGAAGGATCAAGGAAAAATCAAAAGCATCGGGGTTTCCAACTTCTCGATCGAACAGCTGAAAGAAGCGAATATTGATGGTTATGTAGATGTATTGCAGTCTGAATATAATCTGTTCAAACGCGGGGCAGAAAACGATCTTCTACCGTATACAGCTGAAAATAATATCTCCTTCGTACCTTACTTCCCGCTTGCATCTGGCTTGCTAGGCGGTAAATACGACGAAAATACGAAGTTTGACGATTTGCGCGCGAATGATCCACTATTCCAAGGTGAAACGTTCAAGCAAAACCTGAAAAAAGTTGATCAGTTGCGCGATATCGCTTCTAAGAAGGATGCGGAGGTTGCTCATGTCGTGCTCGCTTGGTACCTGACACGAGACAGCATCGATGCGATTATCCCTGGAGCGAAACGTCCTGAACAAGTACTGAATAACTTGAAGACGCTCGACGTCAAACTATCAGCAGATGATGTCGAAGCAATCGATAAAATCTTTAGATAAGAAAAAAGCGGATGCCAAAGCATCCGCTTTTCCTTTATTCTTGTTCAGATTGAACAAGAATCTTCACTTGGTTCTTTTCTTTGATCAAGGTCTCGAATCCTTCTTCGACTACTTCATCCAGCTTGATTTTCTTTGTGACAAGCTTCTCAGCTGAGAAGTAGCCCTTTTCCATTAAGGAAAGCACTTGCGGGAATACATCTCGATAACCAATGATACCCTTAATAGAACGCTCCTGAATCACTATATCATTTGGCATGATTTCAGCTGGTTTTTCCCAGATGCTGACGATCATTGTTTCGCCACCTATATCTGTAGACTGAATCGCCTGACGCAAGACCACTGGTACGCCTGTTACCTCAAAGGCAACTTCTACACCACCATCTGTCAATCTTCTGATTTCCTCAACTGTATCATCCACCTTGCTTGGATCGACGACAATTGCACCTAACTCTTCCGCTTTTGCTTGACGTTCCGGTGAAAGTTCAACAGCATAAATTTCCGTTGCACCTGCTGCTTTCAAGGCCTCTATAACAAGCAAACCGATTGGACCACATCCGAATACAGCTACTTTGTCTCCTGCTTTTACCTTACTGGAACGTACCGCGTATAACGCAACCGCTGAAGGCTCCACCAATGCACCTTGCTCATAGCTTAAAGAATCCGGAAGCTTGAACAGCAGCTCTTCATCGACTGCTACGTATTCACTCAAGCCGCCGCCTCCACCAGCAAGTCCAAGGAATCCCATTTGCTTGTCCAAATTATATGCGCCTTGATGTCCATGTGTTGCAAAGATAGGTTCTACAACAACACGATCGCCAACCTGATATTCTTTCACTTCTGGTC